>NZ_JBITDT010000001.1:164589-628720 GCF_044454415.1 Micromonospora sp. NPDC051543 | reverse complement strand
CGTCTTAGAGTGACCACCCTCTATACCGGAGCTCCGCTGCTTCGTCTCCACGACACGCTTGACAGCCCACCGAAACGCCTAACTGAACGGCGTTGCAGCTAGATCGGTGCGAGCCGGAAGCCGACCCCACGGACCGCGTGGATCGTCGCGGCGGCGTTGAGCCGGGCGAGCTTGCGGCGTACCCGACGCACGACCGAGTGCATGTCGGACCCGCGGCCCAGGTGCCGGTTGCCCCAGACCTCGAGGTGCAGCCGCTCGTACGTCCAGACCTGCCCGGGAGCGTCGACGAGGCAGAGCAGCACGTCGTGTTCCAGGCGGGTCAGATCGATCTCCTGGTCACGCCAGCGCAGCACGCGGCGGTCGGAGTCGACGCTCAGGTCGGGCGGCGGCTGCGGGCGTCGCGCCACCTCCGCCCGTGCAGGCGGGGCCGGGGGAGGTACGACGGGGGGCAGTTCGCCCACCCCGAGGAACTCCCGTGCCTGCTCGACGTTGGAGACGATCAGGAAGGCGTCGCTGCCGCCGAGCAGGCGTGCCAACTGCCGGCGCTCGGCCGGTGACGACGCGATGCCGATGACGAGTGGAGCGACCGAAACCCCGTTCATTGCCCAACCCCTTCCGGTTCCCCACGAACACTCCGGATGGTTTTCGCACCGCCGAGAATCATCGATCGGCGTCTTGATCTTAGTGACGGCTCGTCTCGGCCAGGTAAAACATAGTTGCATGTAAGCATGTGAATGAAGGTTCACGTCCGGGCGGCGCTGGCGGCAGGACGTTCGCGCAGGGAGGATCGCCCGGGTTTTTCCGGTACGAGCCTCGGTTGTGACAGAACCAAGACAATCCACGGACAGCCCCCGGATCTGGCGGGCCGAGCATGGGCGCATGTCCCACGGATCGTCGTACCCCATCGGTCGCTCGTCGGTGCCACCGCCACCGGCGCTGTCGCCCGGCCCGGCGCGCGCGCTGGCCCCCGGCCGGCCCGCCGCGCCACCGGCACTCCGGCTGCTCGCGGCGGGCGTCTGTTGCCTGCTCGCGCTCTGTCTGGTCGGCGTGGTCTTCGTATGGACCCAGCCCGGTCAGTGGGTCGACGGGCTGCTCCTGCCGCGCGCCGAGCGGGGTGGGGGCTACGAGCAGGCCGGCGGCCTGTTCGGTCCGGCCACGGTCGTCCTGCGGCACTTCGGTCAGCCGGCGCCGCTGGCCGTCCTGCTCACCGCCGTGCTGGTGGTGGGCCTGCTCGGCCGTCGGCTGCTGCCCGGCGTCGTGGGCGTCGGCATGGTGCTCACCGCGGTGCTGGCAGCCGGTGTGGCGAAGTCGGCGCTGCCCCGCCCGGACCTCGCGGTTCCGAACTCGACCACCCACAACAGCTTCCCCAGTGGTCACGTCGCGGTGGCGACGGCCCTGGCGCTGGCGTTCCTGCTGGCGGCGCCGGGCGCGGCCAGACGGTGGCTGGTGGTGCCCGGCGCGGCGGGTGTCTCGGTGATCGGCGCGGCCACCATGATCGCGGGATGGCACCGGTTCAGCGACGTGCTCGGGGGCGTCCTGCTGAGCATGGCGCTGTTCTGCCTGGCGGCGGCCGCGTTGGCGGCCCGGTCCGGCAGCGACGCGCTCCGTCCGCTCGCCGGGCCGGCCTCCGGTCGGGTCCGGCGTGCTCTCGTCGAGGCCGCGGTGGGGCTGGTCGTACTGGTCTGGGCGGTTCGGTTGCTGGTTCCCGGTCTGGCCGCCGAACTGCGGTGGGGACCGTTCCTGGCCGTCCTGCTGGCGACCGCGTCGACGATGCTGGCGGTGGGCGTGGCGGCGTTCCTGATCCGGTCGGTGGAGTTCGTCGGATCGGCGCGAAGCATCGACAAATATGAACAATCTACGTGATGGGATACTTGACGGCATGCCCCAGGTCCTGCTGATCGAAGATCACCAGACGGTCCGCGACGGACTGCAGTTGGCGCTCACCCGGCAGGGCCACACCGTGGTCGCCGTGGCGACCGGTGAACAGGGTCTGGAGCGGCTGCGGACGAGCGCGTCCGACGTGGTGGTCCTCGACATCATGCTGCCCGGCATGGACGGGTTCGAGGTCTGCCGTCGCATTCGGCAGGACGGCGATCTGCCCATCATCATGCTCACCGCGCGCAACGACGACATGGACGTGGTGGCGGGCCTGGAGGCGGGCGCCGACGACTACGTGGTCAAGCCGGTGCAGGCCCGGGTGCTCGAGGCGCGTATCCGCGCGGTGCTGCGACGCACCGGCGGCGACTCACGGCGCCCCGGCGCCGATCGGCCCGGGCTGCACCGGCACGGCGCCCTGACCATCGACCGTGCCGCGCTGGTGGTCACCAAGGACGGCGTGCCGATCGGCCTGGCCCCGACCGAGCTGCGTCTGTTGCTCGAACTCTCGCACACGCCGGGCCAGGTGCTCAGCCGCCAGCAACTGCTGGAGGCCGTCTGGGAGCACGGCTACCTCGGCGACTCGCGGTTGGTGGACGCCTGCGTCCAGCGGCTCCGCGCCAAGATCGAGGACGAGCCCTCGACGCCGGTCTACATCCAGACGGTACGCGGCTTCGGATACCGGTTCGGGCCGCTGTGACCCCCTGGCACCGGGCCCGCGCCATGGCGTTGGGCCTGCGCACCCGGCTGCTCCTGGCGTTCGCCCTGCTGGGCGTGACCACCACGGCGGTGGTGGCCAGCGGCAGCTACTTCCAGGCGCGGACCGTCATCCTCCAGCAGGCGCAGGACGCGGCGGTGGCCTCACTGACCGACCAGCTCTCGAAGGTGTACCCGGTGCTGAGCCTGCCGCCCGGCGAGGAGGAGATGAGCCTGTTGGCGGGGAGGCTCTCCGACCGGGACAGCTACGCCGTCGTGCACTACCGGGGGCGGTGGTCGTCGGGCGGCGAGGGCGCCGAACAGCTCACCCCGCAGCTGCGGCAGGAGGTGGCGCGCGGTCAGATCGCCTGGCAACGCGTCGACCGTGGCGGACATCCGGTGCTGCTCATCGGCACGCAGCTCCGGCTCGACCGGGCCGACGGCACGAGCGTGGCGTCCGGAGTGGAGGTCTACTCGGTGCGCAGCCTCGCCTCCGAGCAGCAGAGCATCGAGCGGCTCGCCACCCTCGCGTGGGTGACCGGTGGGCTCTCCCTGATCCTCGCGGTCCTGCTGGCCCTGCTGGCCGCCCAGGGGGTGCTGCGGCCGGTACGCGAGCTGGGTCGCGCGGCCCGCCGGCTCGGCGAGGGAGACCTGTCCACCCGGCTGACCGTCCGGGGCGTCGACGAGCTGGCCGACGTGACGCGCACCTTCAACGACACCGCCGCGACCATCGAGCGTCAGGTCGGTGAGCTGCGGCGGATGGAGGCCGACGCGCGCCGCTTCGTGGCCGACGTGTCCCACGAGCTCCGTACGCCGCTGGCCGCCATGACGGCGGTCACCGACGTGCTCGACGAGGAGGCGGACCGGCTGCCGGGAGACGCCGGCCGCGCGGCCCGGCTGGTCAGTCAGGAGACGCAGAGCCTCACCCAGCTCGTCAACGACCTCATCGAGGTCAGCCGGTTCGACTCCGGCACCGCCCGGCTCGCCCTCGACGACGTCGACGTCGCCGCGGCGGTCACCGCGACGCTGCGGCTGCGGGGGTGGGCGGACCGGGTACGGGCGGATCTGCCGTCCGGTGTCGTCGCCCGGCTCGATCCCCGGCGGCTCGACGTCATCGTCGCCAACCTGGTCGGCAACGCCTTGCGGCACGGCGCCGAACCGGTGTCCGTCCGTCTGGTCACCGAACCCGACTGGTTCACGATCGAGGTCACCGACCAGGGACCGGGTCTGGACCCGGAAGTGCTTCCGCACGTGTTCGACCGCCTCTACAAGGCCGACACCGCCCGGACCCGCTCGGAGGGCAGCGGTCTCGGACTTGCCATCGCGTGGGAGAACGCGCGCCTGCACCGGTATGCCGGGCGGTCGGGGAGCCTGGTGGCGGGCAACCACCCGGAGGGCGGGGCGGTGTTCACGCTTCGGTTGCCCCGGGTGGCGTCCGAGACCGCGAACGCCGGAGGCGTACGGACAGCCGCGGACGCCGGAGGCGTACGGTGAGCCGCCGTCGCGGGACGCGGGCGCTGCTCGCCGTCGCGCTGCTGGTCGCGCTGCTCACGGCCGGCTGCGGAGTCCGGCCCAGCGACGTCATCACGGGCCGCTCCGCGGTGAGCGGACCGTCCGCGGGCGGGGGCCTCTACCTGATCGCGGACGGCGAGCTGGCCCTGGTCGTCCGACCGGCGAAGAGCGTGCCCGAGTCACCGGTGGACACGCTCGTGCTGCTCGCGGCCGGTCCCACCGAGGCCGAGCGGAGCGCCGGGTTCACCAGCGAGGTGCCGGCCGACGCCGCGCCGGTGAGCATGACGCCGAGCACCGACGAGCCCGGCATCACGGTGCGGGTCAAGGGCGCCGTACTCCCGCTGTCCACCCTCGCGGCCAACCAGATCATCTGCACCGTGGCGCTCGCCGGCCAGCAGGTCAGTTCCGCCCCGGTCACCCTCGTCGGCTCGGACGGCACCCGGCCGCCCTGGTCCTGCCCCATCGAGTGACCGGGGCGACGCCGCTCACACCAGATCGACCGCCCGTTCCGGCCGGGGCAGCCCCGGGGCGAGGACTCGAGCCCGGTCGGTGAGCGTGCCGGCGACCAGAATGTCGAGCAGGGCGGGAAACTCGATGCCCGCCCGCTGCCAGATCTGCGGGAACTGCGACTCGGCGGTGAAGCCGGGGAACGTGTTGACCTCGTTGACGATGGGCTCGGCGCCCTCGTGGGGGAGGAAGAAGTCGACCCGCAGCAGCCCCCGGCAGTCGAGGGCTTCGAAGGCGCGGACGGCCCGGTCCTGGAGCACCTCGGTGGTGGCCGGGTCGAGCTGGGCCGGGATCTGGAAGACCGCCCCGCCGTCGTACTTCGCGTCGTAGTCGAAGAAGCCCGCGCCGCTGACCCGGATCTCCAGCGGCGGACCGGCCTGCACCCGGCCGTCGGGGTGCTGCAGGACGGCGATGTCGATCTCCCGGCCGTGCGCGCCCTGTTCGACGAGCACCTTCGGGTCGACCTCCCGGGCCTGCGCGAGCGCGGCGGGCAGCGCCGACCACTCCGTCACCCGGAACACGCCCAGGCTGGACCCCGCCCGCGCCGGCTTCACGAAGACCGGCAGGCCCAGCCGCTGCTGGTCGAGCGGCGACAGGGTCTCCCCGGGCCGCAGGGTCACACCCGGACTGACCCGCAGGCCCTCCGCGGCGAGCAGCCGCTTGGTGACGCCCTTGTCCATGCCCGCCGCGCTGGCGAACACCCCGTTGCCGACGTACGGCACGCCGAGCCATTCCAGCAGCGATGCGACCGTGCCGTCCTCGCCGTACGGGCCGTGCAGGGCCGGGAACACCACGTCCTGGGCGCGCAGCACCCGCAACGCCTGCGGCAGGCCCATCGGACGACCGTCGACGTGCCAGCCGCCGTCGGTGTCGATGAGCACCTCGGTGACCTGGTACCGCTCCCGGTCCAGACCGGCGAGGATGGCGGCCCCCGAGCGCCGCGACACCTCGTGTTCGCCGCTTCGCCCGCCGTACAGCACTGCCAGTCGCGTCAACATGCGACGTCCGCCCTTTCGTGGAGATGGACGCGGCCCACCCGCGCCCCGATTCCGGTCAAGATCTCGTGCGGGTTGGTGCCGGCCCAGCGCGCCCACTCGGTGACGGTCGGCGCGTCGTCGTCGCGTCCCGTGCCGACCACGACGACCGGGTCGCCGATCCGCACCGCCAGGTCGCCCACGTCGACCACGCACTGGTCCATGGCGATCCGCCCGACCACCGGGCAGCGTCGGCCGCCGAGCCAGACCTCGGCCCGGCCCTCGCTGGCGCGGGGCAGCCCGTCGGCGTAGCCGAGCGGCAGCAGCGCCAGCGTCGTCGGGGCGGCGGTCACGTGCTCCGGCCCGTACGAGACGCCGGTGCCGGCCGGCACCCGCTTCACGTTCACCACGGTCGTGCGCAGCGTCAGGGCGGCGTGCAGCCCGAACGCCCCGGGACCGACCGCGCCGAACGGGTCGACGCCGTAGAGGGCCAACCCGATCCGGCAGAGGTCGAAGCGGGTCCGGGGCGCGGACAGCGCCGCCGCCGAGTTGGCCAGGTGGACGAGGTCGGGGTCGAGGCCGGCGGTCCGGGCGACGCGCAGCGCCTCGGCGAACGTCCGCACCTGAGCGGCCAGCGCGGGCGCGCCCGGTACGTCCGCGTCGGCGAGGTGGGACCACACGCCGCGTACCCGGACCGTGCCCTCGACCTCGTACTTGCGCGCCCAGGCCACCAGGTCGGGCCAGTCGTCGCGGCCGGCGCCGTTGCGGGTGAGGCCCGTGTCGGCCTTGAGCTGCGCCGTCGCGGGCACGCCGACCCGCAGGGCCGCGTCGGCGAGCGCGTGCAGGTGGGTGATCGTCGAGACGCCCACGTCGACGCCCGCGAGGATCAACCCGGCGAAGTCGTCGTCCGGGCGGTGCAGCCAGCTCAACGTGGGGGCGGTGATGCCCGCGGCGCGCAGGGCCAGCGCCTCGGCCGTCGAGGTCACACCCAGCCAGGTGGCGCCGGCGCGTAGCGCGGCCCGGGCGACCGGCGCCGAGCCGTGGCCGAACCCGTCGGCCTTCACCACCGCCATCAGCTCCGTGCCGGTGACGGCGGCGATCCTCCGCACGTTGTCGGCGATCGCCCCGAGGTCGACCACCGCCTCGGCCAACGCGCTCATCCGGCGACCGCCTCTCGACGCGTCCCGGGAAGCGCGAACAGCCACCGGGCGTGCGCCGCCAGCAGCGCGCGGTGCACGGCCAGGCTCAGCCCGGCGACGAGCGCGGTCAGCAGGATCGGGTAGCCCAGCACGATCAGGCCCTGAGCGCCCGCGTCCAGCTCGGAGACCGGGGCGGCCAGCAGGCGGTGCAGCAGCGCCAGCAGCGGCATGTGGATGACGTAGATGGGCAACGTGATACGCCCGAGCGCGGCCAGCCGGTCGCCGAGAGCGGGCCACCGGACCAGCCGGGCGGCGGCGGTGACGCCGAAGGCCACCGCGACGACGGAGACCGCCGGCCAGACGCCGAACCACCGCTGCGCGCCGGCCGCCGCCATCACGGCGAGCGCGAGGGCGTACGCCCCGCCGGTCAGCGCCAGTCGACGCCGGGTGGCGGTGGCGGCCCACCGCTGGATGTGGGGCCGCAGGTACAGGCCGGCCAGGAAGAAGATCAGGTTCGCATAGAGGCCGGCCCGGTTGCCCGGCGTGGCCAGCAGGCCGGCGGCGGTGACGGCGGACAACACCGCGGCGGGTACGACGACCAGCGACCGGGGCAGCCGACGGGTCGCCTTGGCGAGCGTGAAGTAGAGCGCCAGGGCGTACAGGTACCAGAGGTTCGAGGGCGTGACGGTCAGCTGCGCCAGCAGACCGAGGGCGGACGTGGCCCGGTCGGTCGGGAAGTCCGGCGCCACGGCCAGGACCGCCGTGTGGATGAGCAGCCAGAGGGCGTACAGGTAGAGGAACCCCGCGATGCGGCCCCGGGCGACGGCACGCCAGGGCCGCTGTACGGCGTTGGCCGCGAAGAGGCCGCTGATGGTGAAGAAGAGCGGCATGCGCAGCGGCAGCAACTGCTCACCCAGCGTGCCCCACAGGCCCGGCACGGGTACGCCCACGTGCCAGTCGATCCGCAGGTAGTCCTTGACGACGACGTGCCATCCGACGACGAGGACGATGCACACGCCCTTCGCGGCGTCGGCCCACTGCACACGCTGCGGTCCGCCGGTGTCGGCCTGCCGCCGGTGACGGAACCGGACGCGCGCGTTGGGGTCGTACCCGCCCGGTCGTGGCTCGGTGCGAGACAGCTCTTGGATCACTCAGCAGAAGGTGCCAGCGGGATATCCGCGCCTGATCCTCGAATTGTCATGATCCGGTAATGGACTGACGAGGGCCGCCCACCCGCCGAAGTGGGGGACGGCCCTCGTCGATGTCGGATCAGCCGACCGAGGCGGGGAACCTCTCCCAGACCCGGTGCGCGGCCATCAACCGCTGCACCCCGGTCAGCGCCTCGGCGCCGGAGCCGGCGGCCACGATGCCGGGGGTGCCGGCCACCCCGGCCTGCTCCAGCACGGTGACACCGGCGCCCCACGCGCCGATCGCCTTGGCGTGCCGCCAGCACTCCTCGACGAGGAGCAGCACACGCGGGTCGACGGTCGACGCGTCCGGCCGGCCCGCCTTGGCGTCGCGGGCGGCCAGCGCGTCGGGCGCGGGTACCGGCGCCCCGGCCAGCAGGAGCGCGTCGAACTCGACCGACCGACCGGTGGCGAAGGTCCGCTGGACGGGCAGGTCGCCCACCAGGCCACCGTGGGGGGCGATCAGCAGCGGCACCATGCCGGCGTCGAAGACGGCTCGGCGGACCTCGTCGACGTCGTCCAGGTCACCGTCGGGGTCGACGACGATCCCGACAGTGCGGCCGTCGGCCGGCCACTCCCCGCCGACCTGCGACAGGGCCGGGCTCGGCGTGACGTCGGAGGGCGTCACCGTGGGCTGCGGCGCGGGCAGCCCCAGCCCGGTGGCCACCTGCTCGCACAGCACCGCGTCGATGTTGGCGAGGCACTGCAGCTGGCGTTCCTTGATCGCCTGGTGGTAGCACTTGCCCAGCTCGAAGGTGTACGCCCGGATGATGTGCTCCCGCTCGACCGGCGACATGCTCAGCCAGAACAGCCGTACCTGGCTGTAGTGGTCGTCGAAGGACGCGGGGTTCGCGCGGACCTTGGGCGCCTGCGCCACCGTCACCGGTACGTCGACGAAGGCGTGCTCGGCGTCGCCGGCTTCGAAGGGGTTGCCGCCGTCGAGGGAGTTCGGCCGGTACGGCGCCACTCCGGCGTGCACGGCGTGCTGGTGGAAACCGTCGCGCAGCATGTCGTTGACGGCCGCGTGCGGACGGTTGATCGGGATCTGCGTGAAGTTCGGCCCGCCGAGGCGGGTGAGCTGCGTGTCGAGGTACGAGAAGAGCCGCCCCTGCAGCAGCGGATCGTTCGTCACGTCGATGCCCGGCGGCAGGTGGCCGAGGTGGAAGGCGACCTGCTCGGTCTCGGCGAAGAAGTTCGTCGGCGTCCGGTTGAGGACCAGCCGGCCGACCGGCTGCACCTCCGCCAACTCCTCCGGGACGATCTTCGTGGCGTCCAGCAGGTCGATGCCGGCGAAGGTCTCCTCGGGGGTGTCGGGGAAGACCTGGATGCCGAGTTCCCACTCGGGGAACGCGCCCGCCTCGATCGCGTCGTAGAGGTCCCGGCGGTGGAAGTCGGGGTCGATGCCGCCGAGCATCTGCGCCTCCTCCCAGGTCAGGGAGTGCACGCCGAGCTTCGGCTTCCAGTGGAACTTGACCAGCACCGTCTCCCCGGCCTCGTTGACCAGGCGGAAGGTGTGCACACCGAAGCCCTCCATGGTCCGGTACGAGCGCGGGATGCCCCGGTCGGACATGTTCCAGATGGTGTGGTGCTGCGCCTCGGTGTGCAGCGAGACGAAGTCCCAGAACGTGTCGTGCGCGCTCTGCGCCTGGGGGATCTCCCGGTCCGGGTGCGGCTTCGCCGCGTGGATGATGTCCGGGAACTTGATGGCGTCCTGGATGAAGAAGACCGGCATGTTGTTGCCGACCAGGTCGAAGGTGCCTTCGTCGGTGTAGAACTTGGTGGCGAAGCCCCGGGTGTCCCGGACGGTGTCGGCCGAGCCGCGCGATCCGAGGACGGTGGAGAACCGTACGAAGACCTCCGTCTCCCGTCCCTTCTTGAGGAAGCCGGCTCGGGTGACCGCCTCGGCGGTGCCGTAGGCGGTGAACACCCCGTGCGCGCCCGCGCCCCGCGCGTGCACCACGCGCTCGGGGATTCGTTCGTGGTCGAAGTGCGTGATCTTCTCGCGCAGGTGGTGGTCCTGGAGCAGGACCGGTCCCCGGGGGCCGGCCTTGAGCGAGTGGTCGGTGTCGCGCAGCCGGGCCCCGTTCGCCGTCGTCAGGTACGCGCCCTGCTGGCCGTTCGCGGTCGCCGGCGCGCCGGTCTCGGCGCCGGTGGGCGTGCGCGTCTGCGGCGCGCCCTGTTCGGGCCTGGGCGGCAGCGGGTCGTGCGGCGCGGTCGGCTCCTCGACGGTGGGCGGTGCGCTGCCGGGTGCGCCCGGTACGTCCGGCGTGAGGGCGTCGGCGATCTTCTCGGAGGCGGTCTTCACGACGTTCTTGACCGCCTCGGCGGGCTTGCTGGAATCCACTGGGCGAACCTCTCGCTGGAGCGTTTGAGCAGGCCCCTGCACCCCTACCCCTGCCTTGAGGGTCGAAACGCACGATAAATCCGGGACTGGTGATTTCACCGATGCGCCGGCCGACCCGGGCGAATGACACTGACGAATGTCGATATTGCTCGACTCTAGGGAGTGCCCGACGTGCCGTCACCAACCACCACCCGTCCCCGTTCCCTGCCCGCCCGAGCCGCCCGGCTCGCGCTGGCCGCCACCCTGCTCGTCGTCGGTGTCCTCGTCGGACCGACGGGTGCCGCCCAGGCGGCCGGCCCGTACGACCGGGGTCCCGACCCGACCACCGCGATCCTGGAGGCCAGCCGCGGCCCCTTCGCCACCGCGTCGCAGAGCGTGTCGTCGCTGAGCGTCACCGGCTTCGGCGGCGGGGTCATCTACTACCCGACCAGTACCAGCGAGGGCACCTTCGGCGCCGTCGCCATCTCGCCCGGCTACACCGCCGCCTGGTCCAGCATCAGCTGGCTCGGCCCGAGGATCGCCTCGCACGGCTTCGTGGTGATCGGCATCGAGACCATCACCCGGCTCGACCAGCCGGACAGCCGGGGTCGGCAGTTGCTCGCCGCGCTGGACTACCTCACCCAGCGCAGCTCGGTGCGGAGCCGGATCGACAGCAGCCGGCTCGCGGTGGCCGGCCACTCGATGGGCGGCGGAGGCAGCCTGGAGGCGGCCTCGTCCCGACCGTCGTTGCAGGCCGCAGTGCCCCTCGCACCCTGGAACACGGACAAGAGCTGGTCCGAGCTGCGCGTGCCGACGCTGATCATCGGCGGTGAGAGCGACACCGTCGCGCCGGTCGCCACGCACTCGGTGCCGTTCTACAACAGCATCCCGTCGTCGGCCGAGAAGGCCTACCTGGAGTTGAACGGGGCGAGCCACTTCTTCCCGCAGACGGTCAACACCCCGACCGCGCGGCAGATGGTGGCCTGGCTCAAGCGGTTCGTCGACGACGACACCCGCTACGAGCAGTTCCTCTGCCCAGGCCCCAGCGGGTCGCAGATCGAGGAGTACCGCAACACCTGCCCGAGCGCCTGAGCGCGCGCCTCCGGGACGGTCGCCCCACGGCGGCCGTCCCGGCCGTTCGGGCGTATCGAAGGGTCTTGACGCGATCACCGAGAAACGTACACTGCGAGTGTAAATAACACCCGCCACGGCAGAGGGATGGGTGCATGGAGCGCGGCCTCGAACTGCACGACATCGGCGTCCGTTTCGGCGGCCTCACCGCCCTCGACCACGTCTCGCTCCGGGTGCCACCCTCCCGGGTGGTCGGGGTGATCGGGCCCAACGGCGCCGGCAAGACCACCCTGTTCAACGTGGTCTGCGGCTTCGTCACACCGCAGACGGGCTCGCTCACCCTCGACGGTCGGCCGCTGCGACCCCAGCCCCACCGGTTGACCCGGCTCGGCATCGCCCGGACCCTCCAGGGGACCGGGCTCTTCGCGGGGCTCAGCGTGGTGGAGAACGTGATGACCGGCGCGTCCCACACCGCCCGTGCGGGTTTCGCGGCGGCGCTGTTCGGGTTGCCGCGCAGCGACCGCGACGAGCGCCGGCTCCGCCGACACGCCCTGGACGTCCTGGACGATCTGGGCATCGCCGAGCATGCCGAGGCCGCGCCGGGCACGCTTCCCTTCGCCGTACGCCAGCGGGTCGCCCTGGCCCGCGCGCTCGCCGCGCGACCCCGGCTGTTGCTGCTCGACGAACCCGCCGGCGGTCTCGGCGCCGACGACATCGCCGAGCTGGCGGACCTGATCCGGCGGCTGCCCCGGCGGGACGTCGACCCGTGCGCGGTGCTGCTCGTCGAGCACCACATGGACCTGGTGATGGACGTCTGCGACGAGATCGTGGTCCTCGACTTCGGTCGGGTGATCGCCACCGGGCCGCCGGACGAGATCCGCGACGACACGGCGGTCACCGACGCCTACCTGGGCGCCCTCGTCGAGGAGCCCGCACCGTGAGCGCGAGGAGTGAGCCGGGTTTGCGAGCCCCGCAGTCGCGAACGAAAGAAGACTCAGCAAGCGCGTCGGATCTGCTCGTGGTCCGGGGGCTGGTGGCCGGTTACGGGGCCGCACCGGTGCTGCGGGCCGTCGACCTCACCGTGCCGGCCGGCACCATCGCCGCCGTCGTCGGCGCCAACGGCGCCGGCAAGACGACGCTGCTGCGGGCGCTCTCCGGCATGATCCGGCCGGCCGCCGGCCAGGTCGTCCTCGCTGGGGAAGACCTGCGGGGTACGCCGGTGGAACAGCTCGTACGGCGCGGGATGGCGCACGTCCCGGAGGGTCGGGGCGTGATCGGCGAGCTGACGGTCGATGAGAACCTGCGGCTCGGTGGGCTGTGGCGACGCGACCGGGCGGACGCCGGCCGCGCCCTGGACGAGGTCTACGAGCTGTTCGAGCCCCTCGCGCGGCGTCGTCGTCACCTCGGCCACCAGCTCTCCGGTGGTGAACGGCAGATGCTCGCGCTCGGCCGGGCGCTGGTCGGGCGGCCGCGCCTGCTGCTGCTGGACGAGCCGTCGCTGGGCCTGGCGCCCCGGGTGGTCGCCCGGATCATGGCCCTGCTGCGCCAGTTGCGCGACCGGACCGGCCTGACCGTGCTGCTGGTCGAGCAGAACGTGCGGAGCGCACTCGCCGTCGCCGACCAGGGCGTCGTGATGTCCCTCGGCCAGGTGGTGATCGCCGCCCCGGCGGCGACGCTGCGGGACGACGTCGACCTGCGCCACGCGTACCTCGGTTTCTGACCAGCACCGGATGTCCCTGGAGGGAGAACAGTTGGACCGCTTCGTCTTCCTCACCGTCGACGGTCTGTCCCGGGGCGCGGTGTACGCCGCGTTCGCGCTCGCGCTGGTGCTCATCTGGCGGGCCGCGCGGGTCGTGAACTTCGCCCAGGGCGCGATGGCCGTCGCCGCCGCGTACGTCGCGTACTCGGTGTCCGCCGCGACGGGCGTCTACTGGCTCGGCTTCGTCGTCGCGATCGTCGCCGGCCTGCTGCTCGGGGCGCTGGTGGACCGGGTCGTGATGCGGCACGTCGACCACGCGTCGCCGCTCAACCCGGTCATCGTCGCGCTCGGTCTGGTGCTGCTGATCCAGGCGGTGCTGGGCATGGTGTACGGCAACGAGTTCCGCCCCGCCGAGGTCCCGTTCAGCCGGTCCGCCCTCACCGTCGGCGGGATCGCCGTGCTGTCGCCGTACGACCTGTTCGTCTTCGCCACGATCGCCGTGGTGGTGAGCGGGCTGGGCTGGATGTTCGCCCGTACCTCGATCGGGTTGCGGATGCGCGCGGCGGCGTTCGCGCCGGAGGTCTCCCGACTGCTCGGGGTGAACGTCGGCGGCATGTTGACGCTCGGCTGGGCGTTGGCCTCGGGCGTGGGCGCGCTCGCCGCGATGCTGGTCATCCCCACCGAGCTGGGCCTGCACCCGCACGCCATGGACCTGGTGTTCGTCTCGGCGTTCACCGCGGCGGTGGTGGGTGGGCTGGACAGTCCACCGGGGGCGGTCGTCGGCGGCCTCGCGGTGGGGCTGCTGCTCTCCTACGTGAGCGGGTACGCCGGCAGCGACCTCACCCCGCTGGCGGTGCTCGTCCTGCTGCTGGCGGTGCTGCTGGTGCGGCCCGGTGGGCTGTTCGCCCCGGTCGCGGCGAGGCGGGTGTGAGCGCGACCCGGGCGGCCCTGCCGCCGAAGCACCGGCCGGCCGACACCGGTGGCCGCCCGCCCGAGCCGCGACGGGGCTCCACCCTGCTGCGGCACCTGGCCGTGGCGCTCGCCGTGGGGGCGTTGCTGGTGGCGGTCAGCAACGCCGTCGAGCCGTTCCGCAACTTCCAGCTCGCCACGATCGCGGCGTACCTCTGCGCCACCGCCGGGTTGACCGTCCTCACCGGGCTCAACGGGCAGCTCTCGTTGGGGCACGGCGCGTTGATGGCGACCGGGGCGTACACGGTGGCGCTGTCCCAGAACGCGTTCCTGGACCGGGGGTGGACCGGCGGCTGGTTGTTGGCGCTGGCGCTGCTCGCGGCGGTGCTGGGCACGGTCCTGGTCGGCGCGGTGGTCGGTGTGGCGGCGGCCCGGCTGCGCGGCCCCTACCTGGCCGGAGTGACGCTCGCCGTGGCCGTCGTCGTGCCGGCACTGGCCGTCACCTTCGACGGCGTCCTGGGCGGCGAGCAGGGGCTGTCGGTGCCGGTGGAGCCACCGCCGCTGGCGCTCGGCCCCTACTTCCCGTACGAGCGGTGGCAGCTCTGGGTCTCCGGCGCTGCCACGCTGCTTGCGCTGCTGCTGCTGGCGAACCTGGTCCGCAGCCGGTACGGGCGGACCTTCCGGGCCGTCCGCGACGACGAGGTGGCGGCCCGACTCGCGGGCATCCACGTGGCCCGTACCCAGGTTCTCGCGTTCGTGGTCAGCGCCGCGACCGCGGGGCTCGGCGGTGGCCTGCTCGCGGTGCTGGCGCAGAGCGTGTCGCCCGGGGCGTTCTCGCTGACGCTGTCGCTGTTCCTGCTGATGGCCGTGGTGATCGGCGGTCTCGGTCGCCTCGCCGGCGCGCTCTGGGGGGCCGTGCTGCTGGTCGCCCTGCCCGATCTCACCCATTCCGTGACCGAGCTGCTCACCCTCTCACCGGCGGTGGCGCAGCGACTGGAGGGCAACCTTCCGCTGGCGATCTTCGGCATCACGTTGATCGTCGTGATGATCGCCGCGCCCGGCGGCGTGCAGGGTCTACTGGCCCGCCTCGGTCGGGCGCTGCTGGCCCGGTGGCCGGCGCGACGTTCCTGAGCTGTTTTCCGGGCCCGGCCTTGGCCGGGCGTTCCACCCACCACACCGCTCCCACCCAACCGGACCGAGAAAGGTCGGTGTCTCCCATGCACCCTATGGCGCGACGCGGTCTCGCGATCGCCAGCTCCATCGTTCTGCTCATCGCCGTCGCTGGCTGTGGCGGCGACGACGGTCCCGCCTCCGGCGGGAGGTCGGTGCCGGGGGTCACCGACACCGAGATCGTCGTCGGCACCCACATGCCGCTCACCGGGCCGGCCTCGGCCGGCTACTCCAAGATCGCGCCGGCGACGAAGGCGTACTTCGACTACGTCAACGCCAACGGCGGCGTGCACGGCCGGAAGATCACCTACAAGGTCATGGACGACGGCTACAACCCGGCGAACACCCAGCAGGTGGTACGCCAGCTCGTGTTGCAGGACAAGGTCTTCGCCATCCTCAACGGCCTTGGCACGCCGACGCACAGTGGTGTGCTCGACTTCCTCAAGAGCAACCGGGTGCCGGACCTCTTCGTCGCCTCCGGCAGCCGGAGCTGGGACCAGCCCGACACCTATCCCGGCACGTTCGGCTTCAACCCCGACTACACGGTCGAGGGCAAGATCCTCGCCAACTACGCGAAGTCGAACCTGGCTGGCCAGAAGGTCTGCTTCCTCGGTCAGGACGACGACTTCGGGCGTGACAGCCTGGCCGGCGTGGAGAAGGTCCTCGGCGCCGGGGCGGTCGCGGTCAAGCAGACGTACGTCACCAGCAACACCAACGTCGCCCCGCAGATCGGCGCCTTCAAGGCGGGCGGTTGTCAGGTCGTCGTGCTGGCGACCGTGCCCGGCTTCACCGCGCTGTCCATCGGCACCGCCGCACGGCTGGGCTTCAAGCCACAGTGGCTGGTGTCCAACGTCGGCGCCGACCAGCCCACCCTGGCCAAGCAGCTCGGCGCGGCCGCGCCGCTGTTGGAGGGCATGGTCGGCACCAACTACCTGCCGATGCAGAACGACACGGCGAACCCGTGGATCCAGCTCTTCACGAAGATTAACAAGTCGCACAACGGAGACGCGCCGTTCGACGGCAACACCGTCTACGGCATGTCTGTCGGGTACCTGTTCGTGCAGGCGCTGCTCGCCGCCGGCAAGGACGTCACCCGCGAGAAGGTCGTCGACGCGGTCGAGAAGGGTGGCTTCCAGGGCCCCGGCCTCGCGCCGCTGCGCTTCGCCGCCGACGACCACTCCGGGTACGGCGGGCAGCGGTTGAGCCGGGTGAGCGGGGGAGTCCAGAGCTACTTCGGGCCCACGTACGAGACCGACGAGCGGGACGGGCCGGTCAAGGAGTACACGGCCGCGCCGGTCGCGCCGCCCGCGAACGGGGTGCCGACCGCCTCCTGACCCGCGTCTTGTGGTCGTACGGCCCGGGGTGACCACGTCCGGGTCGTACGACCATGCGTGGGTGCGCGTCACTCACCGCTGGCGGGCGTTGACCGATACCGGACGGCCCTCATACTATTTGCACCGTGAATGCAATCCGGCCGGCCCGGATGACGCCGCCCACGCGTACGCGCAGTGTCCCGATCATCGCCTGTCTAGACTCGTCGCAGAGCCGGACGACACCGTGGCGGTGAGGGGGCGGGGGCGGATGAACAGGGTCGAGACGCCGGCGCGGGTCGACGGACGGACGGCCCGTGCCGAACGCACCCGGGCGGCCATCGTCGAGGCGCACCTGGCGCTCATCACCGAGGGCGACCTGCGCCCCACCGGCGAGCGCATCGCCGAACGGGCCGGCATCTCGCTGCGGACGCTCTGGACCAACTTCAAGGACATGGAGACGCTCTTCGAGGCCAGTGGCGCGGAGGTGCTGCGACAGCAGGACGCCGCCTACCGGCCGATCTCGACCACGTTGCCGCTGGCCAAGCGAGTCGACGCGTACTGCCGGCAGCGGGCGCGGCTGCTCCAGCTCATCGCGCCGTCGGCGCGGGCCGCGCAGATGCGCGAGCCGGTTTCCGAGCAGTTGCGCCGCAACCGCGTCAAGCACGTGGACCGGGTTCGCGACGAGGTCGAGCAGCTCTTCGCCACCGAGTTGGCGCGCGCCGGGCGCGAGCGCGGCCAGGTGCTCAACGCGGTGGTGGCGGCGAGCATGTGGCCGGCCTGGTCGATGCTGCGCTACGGCCTCGGTCTGGGGGTGGACGCGGCCCGCGCGGTGATGACCCGGACGGTGGGTGCGCTGTTGGCCGAGGTCGCGGCCGACTGATCCCGGCCTGTCCTCTTTCCATCCGCTTATGGATGAGTGACACTGTGACGCATGGTTACTGCATCACGAGTGCAAATAACTGTGCTACGCGGCCGGGACGACCAGTGCGCGGCCGTCCGGAGCCTGCTGGACGGCGTCACCGACGGTGGCGGCGCTCTGCTGCTGCACGGCGAGCCGGGGTCGGGTCGGACCGCGCTGATCTCCTTCGCCCACCGGTACGCGAGGGACTGCGCCGTCCTGGCCGCGACCGGGCTGCCGGAAGAGGCGATGCTGCCGTACGCCGGCCTGCAACGCCTGCTGGACCCGATGCGCGACCGCGCGACCGCCCTGCCCGAGGAGCGCCGCCGCCTGCTGTACCGGGTCATGGACGGGGAGGGCTGCCCGCCCGAGCGCCGACTGGCCCTGTCGGTGGCCGTCCTCGGGCTGCTCGCCGCGACCGCCCGGGAGCGTCCCCTGCTCGCCACGATGGACGACGTCGACCGGGGCGATCCGCAGACCATGCAGGTGCTCGCGGTCGTGGCCCGCCGGCTGCGACGGTTGCCGGTCGTCGCCCTGCTCACCGCGGACGCCACCGCCACCGTCGACGGACTCGTGACCCACCGGCTGGCTCCGCTCAACGAGCGGGACAGCATCGCCGTCCTCACCGACCGACTGTCCGAGCGGCCCGCCGCTCCGGTCGCCGCCACGCTCGCCGAGGTCGGCGGCGGCAACCCGCAGGCGCTCGTGGACCTTGCCGACGTGCTCACCCCGGCGCAGTGGCGCGGGGAGGAACCGCTTCCGGCCGCGCCGCCGGCCGACGGCGCGCTGGGGCGCTCCTACCGGGCCCGTCTCGACCGGCTGCCGCCGGACACGTGCCGGATGCTGCTGCTCGCGGCGCTCGACGAGTCGGACGACGCGGCGACCCTGGTCCGTGCGGCCGACGCCGCTGGGATGGCCATCGAGGCGCTCGCCCCGGCCGAGGCCGCCGGGCTGGTCCGCGTCGAGTCGGGAGGCGTCACGTTCGCGCAGCCCCTGGCCCGCGCGATGGTGGCGGCCGCTGCCCCACTCGCGCAGCGACGGGCCGCGCACCGGCTGCTCGCCGGTGTACTCGATCCGCTCGGCCAGCGGTTACGCCGGGCGATGCACCTCGCCGACGCGACCGCGGGCGCCGATCCGGCCCTCGCCGTCGAGCTGGAGCGGGCGGCGGCCGGGGGGCGCACCGGCTGGGCCGTGGCGTCGGCGGCGCTGTGCCGGGCCGCCGCGCTCAGCGACCGCCCCGACGCCGCCGCTGCCCGCCTGCTCGCCGCCGCCCGCTACGCCTGGGCCGGCGGACAACCCGGCCAGGCCCGCCTCCTGCTCGACCGCCTCCGCGCGACCTGCGCGGACCCGGTCGTCGAGGGCGAGGCCGGGCTGTTGCGCGGCGAGATCGACCTTCGCTGCGAGGATGCCACCGGAGCTGCGGCCACCCTGCTGTCCGCCGCGCGAACGGTGGCCGGCGTCGACCGAGCCCGAGCCATCCAGGGGCTGGCGCGCGCCGGTGAGGCCGTCTGCTTCGCCGGCGACCAGTACCGGTACGCGGAGGTCGGTCGGCGCGCCGACGCGCTCCGCCAGCGTGACGACCCGCCGGCCGTGGAGTTGACCGGATGCCTCGTCACCGGGGTGGCGGCCACGCTGCGCGGCGACCACGAGCGGGCCGGTCCCGCGCTGCGGCGGGCCGTCGTGCTGGGTGGCCGCCTCGCCGGGCCGGAGCTGACCCCGACCGCGCTCGCCTGTGCGGCGGCGGCCGGGCTGGTGGTGGCCGTGGACGGCGCCGCGCACCGCCTCGCCGAGCGTGCCGTCGGGTTGGCGCGCGAGCACGGCGAACTGTCCATGCTGTCCCGCGCGTTGGAGCTGCGGGCGGTCGCCGAGTACTGGCTGGGCCGGCACGAGACGGCGGCCGAGACCTCCCGCGAGGGGCTGCGGGTGGCGCGTGCCACCGGGCAGTTCAACTGCGCCGACGTCCACCTGGGGATGCTCGCCGTGCTGGCCGCCGTACGCGCCGACCGCGAGAGCAGCCTGCGGCGGATCCGGGAGATCGGTACGACGTGCACACCGGGCAGTCGACCGCACGCGCTCGCCGGATGGGCGCTGGCCGTGCTGGACCTCGTCGACGGTCGGCACGCCGAGGCGGCGACCCGACTGGCGTCCCTGGCCCGGCTCGGCACCGGTCGGGGTCAGGTGCTCGTCCAGGTGATGGCCACCCCGTACCTGGTGGAGGCCGCCGCGCACCTGCCACACCGTCCGGCGGCGACCGCCGCGCTGGCGGCCTTCGACAGGTGGGCGAGCAGCACCGCGAGCCCGCTGCGCCGGGCGCTGTCGGCCCGGTGCCACGCGCTGCTGGCGACCCGGGGCGGCGTCGAGTCCGAGCGCGAGTTCCGGACGGCGCTGCGGTTGCACCCGACGGAGGCCGGCGCGTTCGAACGGGCCCGGACCGAGCTGCTCTTCGGACAGGACCTGCGGCGCAGCCGGCGACCACGGGACGCCCGGGAGCACCTGCACCGTGCCCGGGAGACGTTCACCCTGCTCGGGGTCGGTCGCTGGGCCGAGCTGGCCACGGCCGAGCTGCGCGCCGCCGGGGAGTCGGTCGGGCCGCCGGATCTGCCGGCGGCCCGGCTGCTGACCGGTCAGCAGCTCCGGATCGCCCGACTCGTCGCCGAGGGCGCCACCAACCGGGAGATCGCCGCCCGGATGTTCCTGTCCACCCGGACGGTCGACCATCACCTGCGCAACGTCTTCCACCGGCTGGGCATCCGCTCCCGGACCGAGCTGGCCCGCGCGTTCGCCACCGAACAGCACGTCGGCCTCGCCTCCGAACGCTGAGCGCCGGCGTCTGCTCTGGACGGCGTTAACTATCACCGCTAGTTTGTGCGTCAGGCACCCTTCAGCACTAAGGACAACCGCATGCGCGTCTTCACCTCCGTCGACGAGCTGACCGCCGCGGTCGGCGAGACCCTCGGCCCCGGCCCCTGGCAGCGGATCGACCAGGACCGCGTGAACCTGTTCGCCGACGCGACCGACGACCACCAGTGGATCCACGTCGACCCGGAACGGGCGGCGGCCGGTCCCTTCGGCGCCACGATCGCGCACGGCTTCCTCACCCTGTCGCTGGTGCCGGCCCTGGCCGGCCAGCTCTACCGCGTGGAGGGCGTCGCGATGGGCGTCAACTACGGGCTGAACCGGGTGCGCTTTCCCGCGCCGCTGCGGGTCGGCGCCGCCGTACGTGCCAGCGCGGTCATCGCCGAGGTGTCACCCGTCAGCGGTGGGGTGCAGCTGGTCACGGCGGTGACGGTCAACAGCGACGGCGGCGACAAGCCCGTCTGCGTCGCCGAGACGGTCAGTCGCCTCTACCGCGCGGCAACCCGCTGAGCGGCCGTCCGACGGTCGCGTCGAGCAGGCAGCCGGCGGCCGGCGGTGACCCTCGGTCACCTCGGTAGGAGCGGATGCCTCCTTGAGCGTGATGCCACAGAGTCATCTTGATGCCTCTGTGGCATCACGCTCAACAGCACATCGACACGGCGATCAGCCACAGCGCCTCTACCGCGCGGCGAGCGCTGAGCGGTCCGACGGGTGTAGCCGTTAGCGAGTCCACGAGATGAACCGGGCGAACAAGTCGGCAGGCTGCGGCCCGGGGTTCGGGTTCAACGCCAACAGGTCACCGGTCGCGTCGAACAGCATCCCCGCCATGTAGATGGCAAGCCCTATCCGGTCACCCCGATACTCCAGCCCGAGCAGCAGCCGAGCCGGGCTGGCACGGCCAGGGGCCGCGCACACCCGGCACAACCATGTGGGTCGCATTGGGCGGTGCGGGCGAATCGCTCGGGTGGAGCGGTCGGGCGCTGGAGGCGTGTTGCGTACCGACATGGCTATCCCTGTCCGTCGAGGTTGGAAGGGGTGCCCGAGCGTCATGTTCGGGGCACCCCCGTACGTACGCAGTCGCCGGGCCTTTGCCTCCACCAACCGCGCCGTCTCGACTTCACCCTGCCGCCGGTTATGGAACGAATACACAGCGTTGCACTATCGTCTGTGGACGTCGGGGACGAACCGAGGGGGCAACGGATGAATCACGCAGTCGTCGAGGCGATGGCGACGGTGGGTGAAACCGCTGACAGCCTCGCGGCTCAGATCGGTGTGGACCCCAAGACGGCAGCCAAGTGGGCCAACCCAGGACGGATTCCACAGACACGTCACCGGAGCCAGGTCGCAGCGATCCTTGGTCGCGAGGTAGAGCACCTTTGGCCGGACGTTCTCAAGCGTCGCGAGCCGGTGTGGTTCCGGCGCTGGGTGGACGTTGAGCGGGAAGCGGTCGCGCTACGGGCGTTCCAGCTCGCATGGGTGCCCGGCTTGCTGCAGACCGAGGCGTACGCGCGAGCGACGCTCGCGTGGGAGGCGTTGTCCCCAACCGAGGTGGACGAGTTGGTCGCGGCTCGCCTCGCCCGGCAAGCCGTCCTGACCAAGGAGCGTGGGCCTCTGTTCGTTGCGGTTGTCGATCAAGCCGTACTTGAGCGACCCATCACCACGGACCGAGCGGTCATGGCCGCCCAACTCGACCACCTGGTGCACTGCGCCGAACTGCCGAGCGTTGAGCTGCACGTCGTACCCGGCGAGGCAACGGCCTACCCCGGACTCAACGGACCGTTCACGATCGCCGACCTTCCGGACGGAACGCGGGTGGCCCACGTCGACAGCCAGGCACAGGCGCAGATCATCGAGCAGGCGTCGGAGCTTGGTACGCTCGAGCGACGGTGGGAGCGCATCCGAAGCGAGGCTCTGCCCCGGGGACGATCTGCGGAATTCCTGAGAGAAGCGGCAGCATCATGGACATGACTGGTGCGCAGTGGCGCAAGAGCACCAAGAGCGGCAGCAACGGTGGCGACTGCGTCGAGGTGGCCGACAACCTGTCAGGCGTGGTCCTCGTTCGGGACACCAAGGACCGTGACGGCGGAACCCTGATGTTCGAGACCGCAGCCTGGCAGAGCTTTGTGGCCCAAGCAAAGAAGATCGGTTGAATTACCCGTACCTGCGGGGGCGGCGAGGATAGATCCTCGCCGCCCCCGTCTTTCGTGCATGGCGGGTGCGTTAGGCGACCGCGCAGGTGGTGCCGTTGAGTGTGAAGGCGGTCGGCTTGCCGGCGTTGCCGGTGTGCGTGGCCTGGAAGCCGATGTCGACCGAGGTGTTCGGGGCGATGGTGCCGTTGTAGGAGACGTTGCGGGCGGTCACCGCGCCGCTGGTCGGCGAGTAGGCGGCGTTCCAGCCGCCGGTGATGGTCTGGCCGCTCGGCAGCGTGAATGCCAGGGCCCACCCGTTTACCGCGCTACTGCTCGTGTTGGTCACCGAGACGGCCGCGGTGAGCCCGTTGTTCCACGCGTTGACCGTGTACGTGACCCGGCAGCCCGCCGACGGCGGCGGCGTGGTGGGCGGGGGAGTGGTCGGCGGCGGGGTCGTGGGCGGCGGGGTCGTGGGCGGCGGGGTCGTCGGCGGCGGCGTGGTCGGGGGCGGGGTGGTCGGTGGGGGAGTCGTGGGCGGCGGGGTGGTCGGCGTGTCCCCGCCGATGCTGCCGGGAACCGCGCGCAGGGCGTTGTACCAGGCGGTGGCCATCTTGCGGTAGCCCGTGGCGTTGGGGTGGACGCCGTCGGCCAGGTCGCTGAGCGTCAGCGCGCTGTACATGTCAACCAGGTGGACGCGCTTGCCGGCTGCGGCGCGGGTCTGCACGATCCCCGGGATCGCCGCGTTGTAGCCCCGTACCACGTTGTCCGCGCCGGACTTCGGGATGATCGTCGCCACGAACACGTCCGCGTTCGGTGCGGTGTTGGTGATGCGGTCGACCAGGGTGGCCAGTCGGCCCGGCGCTCCGGACGTGTCGCCGTACATGTCGTTCGTGCCGATGTGCAGCAGCACGGTGCGCGGGTTGGTGGCGCGCAGCCAGTTCACGATGTTGGCGTCGATCTGCGCGATGGTCCATCCGGAGTGGCCCTCGTGGTCGTGGTCACCGAGGCTGGACGGGCCGTTGAACATCGAGCCGACGAAGTCGATCCGGTAGCCGCCGGACGCGAACCGTTGCCAGAGTTCGATCCGGTAGCCGCCCGCGACGTTGAAGCCGTCGGTGATCGAGTCGCCGAGGGGCATGACGCGTACCCCGCCGTTGGATTCGGCGTTCGCGGGCGCGGTCGCCACCGGTACGGCGGCGGTCATGGCCGCGACGGCGGCCAGCGCGGCCCACCACAGCCGGGCCCGGCGGGGCCTCGGGGTCTTGGCGGGCCTGTCGGGTGTCGGGGGGACGGGTTTACCAAGGGTCACAGTGCTCATGGGGCTTCCTCGGGTGGTGGAGCGACGACCAGGAACCCGGACGTCGGGATGTGCCCTTCACCCCGCCCGGACGCACCATAGCTTGTTATCGCTAACACCGGCAATGCATCGATCGGCGACCATGGGTACGGTCAGCTCGCGAGCGTCGCGGCGAGCCAGCGCAGTTGCCGCCGGACGTGCAGGGCCTCGCCACTCTCGTGACCATTGAACGGGTACACGTGCATCTCCCGCCGTGGCGCGTCGGGTCGGCCGGTCGCGGCACCGTACTGGTTGTAGGCCGCGAAGCCGGTGCTCGGCGGGCACACGGTGTCGCGCAGGCCGATGCCGAAGTGCGCCGGCGCGGTGGCCCGGCGGGCGAAGGTCACCCCGTCGACGTAGGACAGCGTGCGCCGGACCGCGGCCTCGGCCTCCCGGTGCACCGCCAGGAACCGGGCGATCTCACCGTACGGCGAGGCGTCGCTGAGCTCGATGGCGTGCTGGACGTCGCAGAGGAACGGCGCGGTGATCAGCGCCGCCGCGAGATCGTCGACCAGGCCGGCGACGGCCAGCGCCACGCCTCCGCCCTGGCTGTTGCCGAGCAGGGCGACCTGACCCGCGTCCACTCCGGGCAGGGCGCGCACCGCCTCGACGGCCCGTACGGCGTCCGTGATCAGACGGCGGTAGTGGTAGTCGTGCGGGTCGAGGATTCCCCAGGTCGCCGGCCACGGCCCGCCGGGCGCGCCGTGCCGGTCGGCGGTGTGCCCGGCGGCGTACAGCCCGGACTGGCCCCGGTTGTCCATCAACAGGTGCGCGTACCCGGCCGCCGGCCAGACCAGCCGCTCGTGCGGCAGACCACGGCCGCGCCCGTAGCCGGCGTACTCCACCACGGCGGGCAGCGGTCCGGAAACGCCCGCCGGGCGGGTGAACCAGGCCCGTACCTCGTCGCCGTCGAAGCCGGCGAACGTGACGTCCCAGGTGTCGAGCACGCGCAGGTCGGTGGGCTCGGGACGGACGTCGACGAGTACTGGCCGGGCGGCGGCCGCGGCGAGGGTGTCACCCCAGAACCGGTCGAAGTCCTCCGGCTCGGTGACGGTGGGGGAGTATCGCTCGAGCTCGTCGAGGCGGACAGCGGCGTCGGACACGGGTCCTCGCAGGGTCAGTGGGGTGGGGCGGGGGGCGCGGTGCTCTCCCGGACGACCAGCTCGGTCACCAGGTCGATCCGGCTGGTCGCCGGCTCGGTGCCGGCGGACAGGTCGAGCAGCATCTGGGTGGCGATGCCGGCCATGTCGCGCAGCGGCTGGTTGATCGTCGTGAGGGGCGGGTCCGTCCAGGTGGCGAGCGGCAGGTTGTCGTACCCGATCACGGAAAGGTCCTCGGGGACGCGCAGGCCGCACCGGCGTGCGGCCCGGAGCACCCCCATCGCCTGGATGTCCGAACCGGCGAAGATCGCCGTGGGTCGGTCCGGTCGTTGCAGCAGGTGGAGGCCATGGGTGTGCCCGGTGCCGGCGGAGAAGCTGCCGAAGCGGACCAGCTCGCGGTCGAGGGTCAACCCCGCCTCGTCGTGCGCGGACTGGAACCCGGCGGCCCGGGCCCGGCTGCACAGCATGTCGGGTGGCCCGGAGATGACCGCGATCCGCTGGTGCCCCAGCTCGATCAGGTGCCGGGCGGCGAGCAGGCCGCCGTTGAAGTTGTTCGAGCCGACCGTGGGTACGGACGCCGAGGTCGCGCTGTCGGTGTCGATCACGACGAACGGTACGCCCTGACGCCGCAGGAGCTGCTGTTGCGCGTCGCTGAGGTGGCAGAGGACGAACAGCACGCCCAGCGGACGCTGACCGAGCAGGGTGTCGAGCCAGCGCGACGCCGGGCGGTGCGCGCCGCCGAGCTGGGATACGGCGAGACTGATCCCGGCGACGCTCGTCACCGCCTCGACCCCGCGCATCACCTCCATCGCCCAACCGGTGTCGAACTCGTGGAAGACGAGGTCGATCCGACGGGTGGCGGACGAGGAGCGCCGAGTGCGGCGCTGGTACTGGTGGCGGTCGAGGCTCGCCTCGACCCGGGCTCTGGTGCCGGGGGAGACGTCCTCGCGACCATTGAGGACCTTGGAGACCGTCGCGACCGACACGCCGACGTCGTGGGCGATCGTCGCGATGGTGGTGGTGGAGCCGGGTGGGCCGAGCGGGTGGTGCTCTGTCATCGCAGCCTCATACCGCATCCGAAAGTTTCGGACGACACTAACACGATCAGCCGACGACTCCCGTCGATGCAGCTGAGCGCGCTGGTAGGCATCCCACGACACATCGAAACTCTTGACAGGTCCAGGCGGCGGACTTAGGTTGCCGAAAAGGTTGCTCTGGTTTCCGGAAAGTTTCGGATTGTGGAACCGCGCACCACCAACCGGTCCCACGACGGCGCAGTTCGTGGCCGGAGCTAAGGGGTCTCGGCATGAGAAGTCAGCAGCCCGTCGACGGCGAATCGGCGTCGCGCGACGCCGCACCGTGGCGCGACACCCGGCTGTCGCCGGCCGACCGGGCCGAGGCGCTGCTCGCGGTGATGTCCGTCGAGGAGAAGGTCGCCCAGCTCTTCGGGGTCTGGGTCGGCGCCGACGCGTCCGGCGAGGGCGTCGCGCCGCACCAGTCCGACATGGTCGCCAACACCCCGTCGTGGGACACGATCATCCGGTACGGGCTGGGTCAGCTCACCCGCCCGTTCGGCACCGCGCCGGTCGACCCGGTGCTCGGCGCCCGTTCGCTCGCCGCCTCCCAGGACCAGATCGTGGCCGCCAGCCGGTTCGGCATCCCGGCCCAGGTGCACGAGGAGTGCCTGACCGGGTTCGCGGCCTGGAAGGCCACCGTCTACCCGACCCCGCTGGGCTGGGGCGCCTCGTTCCACCCCGAGCTGGTCGAGGAGATGGCCGGCCGGATCGGCGCGTCGATGCGGGCCGCCGGCGTACACCAGGGCCTCTCGCCCGTCCTCGACGTCACCCGCGACTACCGCTGGGGCCGGACCGAGGAGACGATCGGCGAGGACCCGTACCTGGTCGGAACGACCGGCGCGGCGTACGTGCGGGGCCTGGAGAAGGCCGGCATCGTGGCCACCCTGAAGCACTTCGCCGGCTACTCCGCCTCCCGGGGCGGACGCAACCTCGCCCCGGTGTCGATGGGCCGCCGTGAACTGGCCGACCACATCCTGCCGCCGTTCGAGATGGCCCTGCGACTCGGTGGCGCCCGCTCGGTGATGAACTCCTACGCCGAGATCGACGGCATGCCCGCCGCCGCCGACGAGCAGCTGCTGACCGGGCTGCTGCGCGACGAGTGGGGCTTCACCGGGATCGTGGTCGCCGACTACTTCGCCGTACGGTTCCTCGAGACCCTGCACGGCGTCGCCGCTGACGCCGTCGACGCCGCCCGCCTCGCCCTGCGCGCCGGCATCGACGTGGAACTGCCCACCGTGGACGCCTTCGGCGACGCGCTGGTCCAGGCGGTGCACGCTGGCGAGGTCGACGCGGCGCTGATCGACCGCGCGGTGCGCCGGGTGCTCATCCAGAAGATCGACATCGGCCTGCTCGACGAGGACTGGCGGGCCCTGCCCGACGACGTCGCGGCCCTGCGCCTCGACGACGAGGCCAGCCGGGACGTCGCCGTACGCCTGGCCCGGGAGTCCGTCGTGCTGGTGCGCAACACCGGTGTGCTGCCGCTGCCCGTCGCGGCCCGGGTCGCCCTGGTGGGTCCGCTCGCCGACGACCCGATGGCGATGCTCGGCTGCTACACCTTCCCCAACCACGTCGGTGTCAACCACCCCGACCACGGCCTCGGGGTGGAGATCCCCACGCTGCGCGACGAGCTGGCCCGCCGCGTCCCGCTGCTGGTCCACGAGCCGGGCTGCACCGTCACCGGCGAGGATGCGTCCGGCATCCCGGCGGCGGTCACCGCGGCGACCAACGCGGACGTGTGCGTGCTCGCCGTCGGGGACCGGGCGGGGATGTTCGGCCGGGGCACCTCCGGCGAGGGCTGCGACGCCGCCGACCTGCGGCTGCCCGGCGTGCAGGCGGACCTGGTCCGGGCGGTTCTCGCCACCGGCACCCCGGTGGTGCTGGTGCTGCTGACCGGTCGCCCGTACGCGCTCGGCCCGGAGTTCGACACGGCGGCGGCCGTGGTGCAGGCGTTCTTCCCCGGCCAACTCGGCGGACAGGCGCTCGCGGAGGTGCTCACCGGCGCGGTGAACCCGTCCGGGCGGCTGCCGGTCAGCGTGCCCCGTGACGCGGGTGGACTGCCGGCCACCTACCTGTCGCCGCCGCTCGGGCGTCGCAACAAGGTGTCCTCGATCGACCCGACCCCGGCGTACCCGTTCGGCCACGGCCTGAGCTACACCACCTTCGAGTGGTCCGACGCCGTGGTCGTGGGCGGGGTTCACGACGATCCGACTCCCTGGCCCGTGGACGGCGAGGTCGAGGTGCGGATCACCGTCGGGAACACCGGTGACCGGGCCGGCACCGAGGTGGTGCAGCTCTACCTGCACGACCCGGTGGCACAGACCACCCGCCCGGTGCACCGCCTGGTCGGCTTCGCGCGGGTGCCGCTGGAGCCCGGAGGGCGGGCGCACGTCACCTTCGGCGTACCGGCCGACGTCACGTCGTTCACCGGCCGGTCCGGTCGACGGGTGGTCGAGCCCGGCGCGGTCGAGCTGCGGTTCGGGCGCTCCAGCGCGGAGATCGAGGACGCCCTGACGCTGCGGCTCACCGGTGCCGAGCGCGAGGTCGGGCACCAGCGGGACCTACTCACGTCGGTGCGGATCGAGCCGCTCGTGGCCGTTCCGCACTCCGCATAGGAGGCGAGGATGACATCCGAGACGTTACGGCCCCCGCCGCCGGCGCCACCCGGCGACGTGGTGGAGGCCACCGTCCCCGCCCCGCGCGCACCCCGTCGGCGTCGCACCTGGCGACAGGCGTTGCGCCGGGACTGGCAGCTCTACTCGCTGGCCGTCCTGCCGCTGCTGTTCTTCCTGGTCTTCCGGTACCTCCCGATGATCGGGAACATCATCGCGTTCCGCCGCTTCAAGCCGGGCGGGAGCATCTTCGGTGAGTACTGGGTCGGGCTGCGGTACTTCCGGATGTTCCTCGCCGACCCGACGTTCTGGGACGTCTTCACCAACACGCTGGTGCTCGGGGCGCTGACCCTGCTGTTCTGCTTCCCGCTGCCGATCGTTCTCGCGCTGCTGCTCAACGAGGTCCGCGCCCGGCGGCTGCGGCGGTTCGTGCAGTCCGTGTCCTACCTGCCGCACTTCCTGTCGATCGTGATCGTCGCGGCGATGGTCATGCAGCTGACCTCCGTCGACGGGACCGTCAACCAGATCGTGCAGGCCACCGGCGGCGAGGCGGTGCCGTTCCTGCAACGCGCCGAGTGGTTCCGGACGATCTACGTGTCGTCCGAGGTCTGGCAGACGGTCGGCTGGGGCACCATCCTCTACCTCGCCGCGCTCACCACCGTCGACGACGACCTCTACGAGGCCGCCCGGATCGACGGGGCCAACCGTTGGCGGCAGACCTGGCACGTCACGCTCCCGGGCATCCGACCCACCATGGTCACGTTGCTGATCCTCAACATCGGCACGTTCATGGCGGTCGGGTTCGAGAAGATCCTGCTGCTGTACAACCCGCTGACCTACCCGACCGCCGACGTGCTCTCGACGTACCTGTTCCGGATGGGCTTCGGGTCCAGCAACTTCAGCTACGCCGCCGCCATCGGGCTGTTCGAGGCGGTCATCGGGCTCACGCTGGTCCTGACGGCGAACCTGATCGCCCGGCGCACGGTGGGGACGAGCCTGTGGTGACCGTCGACGCCACCGACCCGGCCCGCGCCAGCGACCTGCCCGCCCGCGTCCGGCCCCGCGGTATCCGGCCCAGCCGGGGCTACCGCGTGTTCCAGGCGTGCAACGCGATCGTGCTCACCATCGTGGTGGTGGTGACCCTGTTTCCGTTCGTCAACGTCCTGGCCCGCTCGCTCAGCGACGAGGGATACATCATCGCCGGCCAGGTCAACCTCGTGCCGCGCGGGTTCAACCTGGACACCTACCGGCTCGTGCTGCACGACTCGCTGTTCTGGACGAACTACCGCAACACCGTCTTCTACACCGTCGTCGCCACGACCATCTCGATCGTGCTGACCACCTGCTACGCCTACGTGCTGTCCAAGAAACACCTCAGGGGACGTACGGCGCTGATCGGCATCGCGGTCTTCACCATGTTCTTCACCGGCGGCCTGATCCCCAACTACGTTCTCGTCACCAGCCTGGGCATGAAGAACACCGTCTGGGCCATCGCGGTGCCCAACGCGATCAACGTGTTCAACCTGCTGGTGATGAAGGCGTTCTTCGAGTCGCTGCCCACCGACCTGGAGGAGGCCGCCGCCGTCGACGGTCTGAACACGTACGGCATCCTGCTGCGCATCGTGCTGCCCCTGTCGAAGGCGATCGTCGCCACGATGGTGCTGTTCTACGCCGTGGCCTTCTGGAACTCCTGGTTCGCCGCCTTCCTCTACATGGACCAGCAGGAGATGTGGCCGGTGACCGTGTATCTGCGCAACCTGATCGCCGGGGCCACCGGCGCGGAGAACGTCGGCGCGATCGCCGAGGCCGACGAGGTGCAGGCCGAGGCGACGCTCAAATCCGTGACGATCGTGCTCACGACCCTGCCCATCCTCCTGGTCTACCCCTTCGTCCAGCGGTACTTCGTCCGCGGCGTGATGCTCGGCGCCGTGAAGGGCTAGCCAGCACGTCCACCCTTTCCTCCACCGAACCCGAAAGGACCGCCATGCTCCACCGATCGTGGCGCCGCGTCGCGACAGCGGTAGCCGTGCTGCTCACGGCGACCAGCATCGCCGCCTGCAGTGATGACCCGTCCGACGCCAAGGACCTGTCGGAGAACAAAGCCGGTGCGATGTCCGACTACGGCATCGGCAAGCAGTTCAAGGCGAGCGAGCCGGTCTCCTTCTCGATCCTGTACAACAACCACCCGAACTACCCGCTGCGCGAGGACTGGCTCTTCTGGTCGGAGCTGAAGTCCCGCGCCAACGTCACCCTCACCCCGGTCGCCGTGCCGCTGAGCGACTACGAGCAGAAGCGCAGCCTGCTGATCGGCGCCGGTGACGCCCCGATGATCATCCCGAAGACGTACCCGGGGCAGGAGGACGCCTACGTGTCCTCGGGCGCGGTCCTGCCGGTCAGCGACTACCTGGACCTCATGCCGAACCTGCAGGACAAGATCTCGAAGTGGAACCTGAAGCCCGAGATCGACACCCGGCGTCAGGAGGACGGCAAGTTCTACCTGCTGCCCGGCCTGCACGAGAAGCCCTGGCACGACTACTCGCTGGCGATCCGCACCGACATCCTCGACGAGCTGAAGCTCAGCCCCCCGAAGACCTGGGACGAGCTGTACACGGTGCTCAAGGCGATGAAGGCCAAGTACCCGGACGTCTACCCGTTCTCGGACCGGTGGAGCAAGCCCAACCCGGCCGGCAACCTGCTCAACCTCCTGGCCGTGTCGTACGGACTTCAGGGGGCGGGCTGGAACTTCCAGCACACGAGCTGGGACGCCGACACCAAGAAGTTCGTCTACACCGGCGCGAGCGACAAGTACAAGCAGATGCTCCAGTACCTCAACAAGCTGGTGAAGGAGAAGCTGCTCGACCCGGAGAGCTTCACCCAGACCGACGATCAGGCCCGGCAGAAGCTCGCCAACAGCAAGTCCTTCGTGATCAGCGCCAACGCGCAGGCCGTGGTGAACGACTACCGCCCGGACCTGGCCAAGACCAACCCCAAGGCCAAGATCACCAAGATTCCGCTGCCGATCGGGCCGGCCGGTGAGATCAACCCGGCCAGCCGGCTGGAGAACGGCGTGATGATCTCCTCGAAGGCCCGCGACAGCAAGAACTTCGTGGCGATGATGCAGTTCATCGACTGGCTCTGGTACTCCGATGCCGGCCAGGAGTTCGCCAAGTGGGGCGTCGAGGGCAAGACCTTCGTCCGGGACGGCGCCGGCATGCCCAAGCTCGCACCCGACGTCAACGTCATCGGGCTCAACCCCAAGGCCCCCAAGCACCTGCAGAAGGACTTCGGCTTCTACAACGGCGTCTTCGCGTACGGCGGCAAGCCGGAGCTGGTGCAGGGCTTCTTCGCCCCGGAGGAGCAGGAGTTCCAGAAGGTCATGAACGCCCGGACGCCGGTCGCGGTGCCCCCGCCGCACCCGTTGAACGACGAGGAGCGGGAACAGGCGTCCCTGTGGGAGACGCCGCTGAAGGACGCCGTCTACCAGGCGACCCTGCAGTTCGCGCTGGGCCAGCGGGACCTCGCCCAGTGGGACGCCTACCTGGCCGAGCTGAAGGGCAAGAACATGGACGCCTACCTGGACATGGTCAACAAGGCGTACGACCGCTACCAGAAGGACCATCGCTGAGGTGTCGGCCGGTCCGGGGACGCGCCCGGACCGGCCGACCACGGCGGCTCGCGCGACCGGCGCGGGCCGCCGGCCCGGTCCGGGAGGAGGACGACGGTGAACGACGCGGCGCAGGCCGGGCGGCAGATCGGCGACGGACCCCTGTCCCGGATCGCGTCCCGCGTCTACATCCTGCTCGTGGTCGAGGCGCTGCTCCTTCTCACCACGGTGCCCGCCCTGCTCCCGCTGCTGCTGCTCGACCGTGACCCCAGCAACCTGCCGCTGGTCGCCCTGCTGCTGACGCCGGTCGGACCAGCGGCCTCCGCCGCCCTGTACACGCTGCGCCGCCAGCGGCCCGACCTGACCGACCTGCGACCCGCCGCGCTGTTCTGGCGGGGCTACCGCGGCAACGTCGGGGGCGCGCTGCGGGTCTGGACGCCGACGCTGCTGTGGTTGACGGTGCTCGCGCTGAACCTCGCCTACCGCGACGCGATCGGCCTACCGAGCTGGTGGGTGGTCCCGCTGATCGCGGTCGCGGTCGGGGTGACCCTCTGCGCGCTCAACGCGCTGGTGATCACCTCGCTGTTCGAGTTCCGCACCCGTGACGTCCTGCGCCTGGCCGTGCACTTCCTCGTCCGTACCCCCGGTGTCACCGCCGGCAACGCCCTGCTGCTGGCGGCGGCGGCCGGTATCACCGCGGTCTTCTCCGAGGCGGTGCCGGTGCTGCTCGCCTCGGTCCTGTCCCTCGGAGTTCTCCGTGTCGCCGACCCGATGGTCCACCTGATCCGGAAGGAGTTCACCGCATGAGCCGCTCCACGACCGCCGAGGTGATCGTCACGCGGGGAGTCGCGTGAACGCCGACCTGGAGGATCCGGTGTTCGTGGCGGAGCCGCACGACGTCGAGGATCCGCGCGTACACCCCGCCTGGCTGCCACCGGAGGCGTTCCGGGCCCTCGGCGCGCGGCGCGTCCTCGTGCACGGCGACGGGCTGCTCGTCGACACCGTTCTCGACGAGGTGACGCGCGCCTGCACGCGCTACGGCGGACGGGTCTGGCACTCCCCGTCCTGGGACGTCGACGTCGACCTGGTGCTCACCCTGCGCGGGGCGCCCGAGCTGCCCAGCTCGGCGGTCCGGGCGGCCCGCGCGGCGGGGGAGGCGGCGCTCGCCGACATCGGCGAGACGCTCGGCGACGAGGGTTTCCTGCTGACCCGCAGCGGTGAGACGACGGTGGTGCTGGCCGACGCGCCCGCCGGCCTCCTCTACGGGCTGTTCCACGTCGTACGGCTCTGTGCGGCGGCCTTCGACCCGGCCCGCCCACCCGAGCTGCACCGGCCCGCGCTGCGCCGCCGCATGCTCAACCACTGGGACAACGTGGCCGTGCACCCGGTGATGGGCCAGGTCGAACGGGGGTACGCGGGCGGCTCGATCTTCTGGGCCGGCGGCCGTCCGCGCGGGGACCTGGCCCGGATCCGGGAGTACGGGCGGCTGCTGGCGGCCAGCGGGATCAACGCCATCTCGGTGAACAACGTCAACGTGGGTCGTGCCGAGGCGCTGCTGCTCACCGACCGGCTCGGTGACGTGGCCCAGATCGCGGACGCGTTGCGTCCGTACGGCATCCGGGTGCACCTGTCGGTCACCTTCGCCGCGCCGCTGGTCCTCGGCGGACTGCCTACCGCCGACCCGTTCGACGAGGAGGTACGCGCCTGGTGGGCGGCCACCACCCGGCGCGTGTACGAGCGCATCGACGACTTCGGCGGCTACCTGGTGAAGGCCGACTCCGAGGGGCAACCCGGCCCGTTCAGCTACGGGCGGGACCACGCCGACGGGGCGAACCTGCTCGCCGAGGCCCTCGCCCCGTACGGGGGAGTGGTGCACTGGCGGGCGTTCGTCTACAACCACCACCAGGACTGGCGGGACCGGTCCACCGACCGCGCGCGGGCCGCGTACGACCACTTCGCCCCCCTCGACGGACGGTTCCGCACCAACGTGGTCCTGCAGGTGAAGTTCGGTCCGGTGGACTTCCAGACGCGTGAGCCGGTCTCGCCGGTGCTCGCCGCCATGCCGGCCACCCGGGTCGCGGTGGAGGTGCAGGTCACCCAGGAGTACACCGGCCAGCAGCGACACGTCTGCCACCTCGGGCCGTGCTGGGGCGAGGTGCTGAGCTTCGCGCCGTGGGGCCCCGGTGGGCGCACCATCGCCGACGTGGTCACCGGCGAGGCCGGCAAGGGTGGCGGCCTGGTCGCCGTCGCCAACACCGGCGACGACCCCTTCTGGACCGGGCATCCGCTGGCACAGGCCAACCTCTACACGATCGGCCGGCTCGCCTGGGACCCGCGGCTCGACCCGACGGCGATCCTCGACGAGTGGATGACGCTGACGTTCCCACCGTCGGCGACCGCCGACCCGGAGCTGGTCCGGCGGACGCTGCACGAGATCATGGACGACTCGTGGCGCACCTACGAGCGGTACACGGCCCCGCTGGGCGTCGGCTTCATGGTCCATCCCGGCGACCACTACGGCCCCGACGTCGACGGGTACGAGTACTCGCGGTGGGGCACCTACCACTTCGCCGACCGCGACGGCGTGGGCGTGGACCGTAGTCGCGCCTCGGGCACCGGCTTCGCCGGCCAGTACCCGCCGTACTGGGCCGACGTGTACGAGTCGCCGCAGACCTGCCCGGACGAGCTGCTGCTCTTCTTCCACCACGTGCCGTACGACCACGTCCTGCACAGCGGGTCGACCGTCATCCAGCACATCTACGACACCCACTTCGCGGGCGTCGAGGAGGTGGCGGTGATGCGAGGCCGGTGGCAGAGGATGAACGGGATGATCGACCCGGCCGTGTACGAGCGGGTGGCCGAGCGACTCGACGAGCAGGTGCGCAGCGCCACCGAGTGGCGGGATCAGATCAACACGTACTTCTTCCGCAAGTCCGGGGTGCCCGACGCGCGGGGGCGGCGCATCTACTGATCCGGCCGGCGCGATCGGGCCGGCCGGAGGGCCGGCCCGGTCGCGCTCACCAGGGGTGCACGGTCCCGTCCTCCAGCCGGTTGACCGGCAGGTACGCGGGCGCGTACGGGTAGCGGGCCGCCGCCTCCTCGTCGATGTCGACGCCCAACCCGGGCGTCTCGGCGGGGTGCAGGTAGCCGTCGGCGAAGTGGTACCCGTGCGGGAACACCTCGTCGGTCTGCGCGGTGTGCCGCATGTACTCCTGAAGCCCGAAGTTGGGGATCGAGATGTCGAGCTGCAGCGCGGCGGACATGCAGACGGGCGACAGGTCGGTGGCGCCGTGCGAGCCGCTGCGGACGTGGTGCAGCGCCGCGAGGTCGAAGATGCGCCGCAGGTGGGTGATCCCTCCGGCGTGCACCACCGTGGCCCGGATGTAGTCGATGAGCTGTTCGCGGATGAGCTGCGCCGCGTCGAAGACGCTGTTGAAGACCTCGCCCACGGCGATCGGCGTGGTGGTGTGCTGTCGGATCAGCCGGAAGCCCTCCTGGAGGTCGGCGGGGGCCGGATCCTCCATCCAGGTCAGCGCGTACGGCTCCAGGCTGCGGCCGAGCCGGGCCGCCTCGATGGGCGTGAGCCGGTGGTGCACGTCGTGCAGCAGCCGCAGGTCGGGCCCGAACTCGTCACGGACCCGCGCGAACACCCCCGGTACGTGTGACAGGTAGCGCTGCGTCGACCAGGTCGCCTCGCTGGGCAGGGCCGCGTCGGCCGGTTCGTAGAAGAGCTTGTCGGCGCTGACCCCGTACGTCTTGGGCAGGCCCGGCACACCGCACTGCACCCGTACCGCCCGGTAGCCGAGGTCGACGTAGCGGGCGACCTCGACCAGCACCTCCTCGACGGTCTCGCCGTTGGCGTGGCCGTACACGGTGACGCCCTCGCGGGACCGGCCGCCGAGCAGTTGGTAGACCGGCAGGCCCGCGACCTTGCCCTTGATGTCCCACAGGGCGGTGTCCACCGCGGCGATCGCGCTCATGGTGACCGGGCCGCGCCGCCAGTACGCGCCCTGGTACAGGTACTGCCAGGTGTCCTCGATCCGCGCCGGGTCCCGGCCGATCAGCAGCGGCGCCACGTGGTCGCGCAGGTACGACGCGACGGCCAGCTCCCGACCGTTGAGGGTGGCGTCCCCGACTCCGGTGACGCCCTCGTCGGTGACGATCTTGAGGGTGACGAAGTTGCGGCCCGGACAGGTCAGGATGACCCGGGCGTCGACGATCTTCACTCGATCTCCTTCGTGCCCGCGGGAGTCGGGTGAGGACGCTCGCAGGGGGGTGCACGCGAGGACGGTCTGGTTATCGGGAACACGCCGATAATAGCCCGCCATCGACCGGTGACTAACGGCTCCGCCGGCCCTGTCGCGTGTGCAGTTGACCGCGCAATCCCTTGCGCCGAAAGGTTTCCGGAATCCTTGACAATCGAGCGACCTCGATCGAAGCTGACATCGGTCACGCGAGCCGCGGTCACGGTCGGGCGAAGGGCAGTCCTCGACTAACCCCCTTCCATGCGCCATTCTCCCGAGGAATCGCGAACCATGACACTGAAGACAAGGCTGCTCGGCGTCCTCACCGCGGTCGCGACGGTCGCCGCCGCCGCGCTGGCGTTCGCCACGCCCGCGTCGGCCGCGACGCTCACGCAGGTGACCGGCTTCGGCAACAACCCCACAAACCTCCAGATGCACCTGTACGTCCCGGACCGGGTGGCATCCCGTCCGGGGATCCTGCTCGCCCTGCACTACTGCACCGGCACCGGTCCCGCCTTCTACTCCGGCACGCAGTACGCCTCCCTCGCCGACCGGTACGGCTTCATCGTCATCTACCCGTCGGCGACCCGCAGCAGCAAGTGCTGGGACGTGGCCTCGCCGCAGGCGTTGCGCCGAGGTGGGGGCAGCGACCCGGTCGGCCTCATCTCGATGATCGACTACGTCAAGCAGCGGTACTCCGCCGACCCGGACCGCGTCTTCGCCACCGGCACCTCGTCGGGCGCGATGATGACCAACGTCATGCTCGGTGACTACCCGGACGTGTTCGCGGCCGGCGCGTCCTTCGCCGGGGTGCCGTTCGCCTGTTTCGCCACCGGGGGCACCTCGGAGTGGAACAGCGAGTGCGCGAACGGGCAGTCCATCAAGACGGCCCAGCAGTGGGGGGACCTGGTCCGCGGGGCGTACCCCGGCTACAGCGGCCGGCGGCCGCGGATGCAGATCTGGCACGGCACGAGCGACGACACCCTGCGCTACCCGAACTTCGGTGAGCAGGTCAAGCAGTGGACCAACGTGCACGGTCTGAGCCAGACCCCGACGTACACCGACTCCCCGCAGTCGGGCTACACCCGCACCCGGTACGGCAGCAGCGGCCCGATGGCCCCGGTCGAGGCGATCAGCATGCAGGGCGTCACGCACAACATCCCGGTCGACGCCGCGCAGGTGATCCGCTTCTTCGGCCTCGACGGCACCACCCCGCCGACGACGCCGCCGCCGACCACGCCGCCGCCGACGACGCCTCCTCCGACGACGCCGCCCCCGACGACCCCGCCGCCGACAACGCCTCCTCCGACCACGCCGCCGCCCAGCGCGGGCGCCTGCGGGGTCACCTACACGGTCAACGCCTGGAACAACGGGCTCACCGCGAGCGTACGGATCACCAACACCGGCGCTTCGGCCGTGAACGGCTGGGCGTTGGCCTTCACGCTGCCCGGCGGCCAGACCATCACCGGCGGCTGGAACGCCGCCTACTCGCCGACCAGCGGCGCGGTGACGGCCCGCAACGTCTCCTACAACGGCACCATCGCCCCGAACACCTCGGTCGACATCGGATTCCAGGCCACCCACACCGGCAACGCCGGCAAGCCCACGGCCTTCGCCCTCAACGGGGCCACCTGCTCGGTCTCCTGACCCCCTCATGAAAGAAGGAGTCGCACGAATGCGAAACGCGAGATGGAGGGCGGCGTCGAGAGCCGCCGTCGCGTTGGCCGCGGCGGGCGCGCTCGCCGCCGGCATGACGCTGGTCCTGACGGCGCCCGCCGCCGCCGGGACCACGCTCGGCGCGTCCGCCGCCGAGAAGGGCCGCTACTTCGGTACGGCCGTGGCCGGTTTCAAGCTCTCGGACAGCACGTACACCACGATCCTGAACCGTGAGTTCAACATGGTGACGGCCGAGAACGAGATGAAGATCGACGCCACCGAGCCGCAGCAGAACCGGTTCAGCTACGGCTCGGCCGAGCAGATCGTCAACCACGCCCGCAGCCGTGGCATGCAGGTACGCGGTCACACGCTGGCCTGGCACGCCCAGCAGCCGAGTTGGATGCAGGGCATGAGCGGAAGCGCCCTGCGGCAGGCGATCCTGAACCACGTGACGCAGGTGGCCACGCACTTCCGGGGGCAGATCTACTCCTGGGACGTGGTGAACGAGGCGTTCGCCGACGGCAACTCCGGCGGTCGGCGCGACTCGAACCTCCAGCGCACCGGCAACGACTGGATCGAGGCGGCGTTCCGCGCCGCGCGGGCCGCGGACCCGGGCGCGAAGCTCTGCTACAACGACTACAACATCGACAACTGGACCTGGGCCAAGACGCAGGGCGTCTACAACATGGTCCGCGACTTCAAGTCCCGTGGCGTGCCGATCGACTGCGTCGGCTTCCAGTCGCACTTCAACAGCGACTCCCCGTACGTCAGCAACTACCGCACCACGCTGTCGAGCTTCGCGGCGCTGGGCGTGGACGTGCAGATCACCGAGCTGGACATCGAGGGCGCTCCGGCCAACACGTACCGCAGCGTCGTCGAGGACTGCCTCGCGGTGGCCCGCTGCAACGGCATCACCGTGTGGGGCATCCGGGACAGCGACTCGTGGCGGTCCTACCAGTCGCCGCTGCTGTTCAACAACAGCGGCCAGAAGAAGCCCGCGTACGACGCCGTGCTCGCCGCGCTGAACAACGGCACCACCCCGACGACCCCGCCGCCCACCACCCCACCGCCGACGACTCCACCACCCACGACTCCGCCGCCCACCACCCCGCCGCCCACCACTCCGCCGCCGGGACAGGGTGACTGCTCCGCCTCCGTGACGGTCAACCAGTGGAACGGTGGCTTCGTGGCGAACGTACGGGTGACGGCCGGCTCGTCGGCCCTCAACGGGTGGACCGTGACGATCACGTTGCCGTCCGGCGCGACCGTCACCAACGCCTGGAGCGCCACCAACAGCGGTAGCACCGGCACGACGACCTGGAGGAACGTCTCCTACAACGGTCAGGTCGGTGCGGGACAGTCCACCGAGTTCGGCTTCCAGGGCACCGGCGACGCCGGCACCCTCAGCCCCACCTGCGCCCCCGCCTAACCCCAACCCCCCACCCCGGCCCCACCCCCGCCCCAAGCGCGTTGATCATGAAGTTATTGCCACGACACGCCGACGCAGGCGGCAATAACTTCATGATCAACCGGGGCGGGGGCCGGGGTGGGGGGTGGGTTAGCCGTCGATTCGGGTTATGTTGCGGATCTTGTTGGAGGCGTCCAAGGCGGCCACCTTGTACGCCTCGGCCAGGGTCGGGTAGTTGAACACCGCGTCGATCAGATAGTCGATCGTGCCGCCGCAGCCCATCACCGCCTGACCGATGTGGACGATCTCGGTGGCTGCGGTCCCGAACACGTGCACCCCGAGCAGGCGGCCATCCTCGGGGGAGACGAGCAGCTTCAACATCCCGTACGAGTCGCCGACGATCTGGCCCCGGGCCAGCTCCCGGTAGCGGGCGATGCCCACCTCGAACGGCGTCGACGCGTCGGTCAGTTCGGCCTCGGTCTGGCCGACGAAACTGATCTCCGGGATGGTGTAGATGCCGATGGGTTGCAGGCCGTGCATCTCCCGGATCGGTTCGCCGCAGGCGTGCTGGGCGGCCAGCCGACCCTGCTCCATGGAGGTGGAGGCCAGCGCCGGGAAGCCGATCACGTCACCCACCGCGTAGATGTGCTCGACCGAGGTGCGGTAGTTGCCGTCGACGGCGATCCGGCCGCGTCGGTCCGCCGTCAGCCCGGCCGCCTCCAACGCCAGGTCGTCGGTCTGGCCCTGCCGACCCGCCGAGTACATGACGGTGTCCGCGACGATCTTCTTGCCGCTCTTGAGGATGCACAGCGCCGCCGTCTGGTGCTTCTCCACCGCGGCGACCTCCTCGCCGAAGCGGAACGCCACCGACAGGTCACGCAGGTGGTACTTGAGCGACTCGACGATCTCCTCGTCGCAGAAGTCGAGCATCTGCTCGCGACGCTCGACGACTGTCACCTTGGTGCCGAGGGCGGCGAACATCGACGCGTACTCCATGCCGATCACGCCGGCGCCGACCACGACCATGCTGCGCGGTACGGCCTGGAGGTTGATGACGCCGTCGGAGTCCACGATGGTCCGCTCGTCGAAGTCGACGCTGTCCGGGCGGGCCGGGCGGGTGCCGGCCGCGATGACGGCCTTGTCGAAGGTCACCTTCGACTCGCGCCCGGAGCCCGCGTCGACCCAGATGGAGTGGGCATCCGCGAAGCGGCCGGTACCGGTGATCATCGCGACCCGGTTGCGGGCGAGTTGGTTGCGGATGACGTCGGTCTGCCGGGTGATGACGTGCTGGGTGCGGGCGGCCAGGTCGCTGACCGTGATCTCCTCCTTGACCCGGTAGCTGCTGCCGTACAGGTCGCGCTGGCTCAGGCCGGTCAGATAGAGCACGGCCTCGCGCAGCGTCTTGGACGGAACGGTGCCGGTGTTGATGCACACCCCACCGAGCATGTCGCGGCGGTCCACGATGGCAACCCGCCGGCCGAGCTTGGCGGCGGCGATCGCGGCCTTCTGACCGCTGGGTCCGGAGCCCAGCACCAACAGGTCGTAGTCATACACGAGCGTTAGCGTCGCAAGATGTCGCCGTCGACACCAGACCCCGGACGCGAGCGTTACTCGTCTGCCACCACGCAGACGCCACCGTTGAGGGTGACCTCCTCCGGCAGTTGGGTGCCGGTGGCGACGATGCCCAGCGACACCGTCCCGCCGGGCCTGATCAGCGCGTTGTGGCTGGTGTTGCGGACCCGTAGGTAGCTGTTGTTCGGCCGGTCGACGACCTGCGCGCCCCAGAGGGCCCGCACCTGCTGGCTGGCCCAGAACCGCCACGTCATCGTCCAGCCGTTCACCGCCGTCGTGCCGGTGTTCTCGACAGCGAGGTACGCCACGAAGCCGTCCCGCCCCTGCCGGACGACCGTGCGGACCGCGCAGCTCGGCGGGGGCGGCAGGGTGGTCACGGTGACCGGCGGCGACAGCGCCGACCAGTTGCCCGCCTCGTCGCGGGCGCGCACCACGAAGGTGTACGTCGTGTTCGGCGTCAACCCGCTGACCTGGGTCATGGTGGGACTCGGCGGGAACTGGTACAGCTCCCTGACCAGGGTCAGCTGACCGCCGGCGTCGACCCGGTACACCTCGTACCGGTCGAGCACGACGTTGTCGGTCGACGGGGTCCAGCGCAGCCACACCAGGGTCGCCGCGACGTCGTACGCGACCGGCTGGCCCGGCGTGCTCGGCGGCTGGGTGTCGCCCGGTGGCATGGTCAACCGCAGCGTCGGGTTGGACACCGACCGGTTGCCCGCCGCGTCCAGCCCCGCGACGCTGAGGGTGTACGTCCGGGACGGGCGCAGGTCGGTGAGGCGGATGGTCGTGGTGTCGGTCGAGTACGCCCGGCCGGTGTCCTCGAACAGCGCCGAGACCGCGTAGCCGACCACGCCCACGTTGTCGGTCGACGCGGTCCAGGTCAGCTCCACCCAGGTGGTGTCGATGGCGGTGACCGTGATCGGGCCGGGGGCGGTGGGGCGTTCGGTGTCGTCGGCGGCGTACGCCGGACTCGGGGCCAGCGCGGCGGTGGCGGCCACCAGCGCGGCGACCGCCAGGGTGACGGCCCGCGAGCGTGGCCATGGTCGGATTGGGTGCACGATGAATCCCTCGCCTCCGGTTGTCCGCAGCGGGCCGGCGATTCACTGCCGTCGATCTTACGGCAGCGGGAGGTTCGAGGATGCCCCTAGCTGACCAGGCGTCGTTCCCAGGCCCAGGCGGCGATCTCGACGCGGTTGCGGGCCGGGAGCTTCGCCTGCACGCTCGCCAGGTGTGTCTTGACCGTGCCGACGGCGATGAAGAGTTGGCCGGCGATCTCGGCGTTGGTCAGGCCCCGGGCAACGAGCTTCACGACGTCGAGTTCCCGCGGGGACAGGCCCGCGTCGTCGCGCGGCGCGGTGGGCGAGCTGAGGTGCTCCAGCAGCCGTACGGTGATGGACGGGCTGATCAGCGCGTCACCGGAGACGGCGGCGCGGACCGCCTCGACGAGCAGCGTCGGGCCGGAGTCCTTCAGGAGAAATCCGCAGGCGCCGTTGGAGAGCGCGGTGTGCACGTACTCGTCGAGGTCGAAGGTCGTCACCACGACCACCCGCACCGGGTCCGCGACGCCCGGCCCGGCGAGCAGCCGGAGCGCCTCCAGGCCGTCGAGGCGGGGCATCCGGATGTCCAGCAGCACCACGTCCGGACGGAGCCGCCGGGTCATCTCGACGGCCGCGATCCCGTCGGCGGCCTCACCGACCACCGTCATGTCCGGCTGCGCCCCGATGATCATGCCGAAGCCGGTGCGGACCATCGCCTGGTCGTCGGCGATCAGCACCCGGATCATCGGGTCACCGCCGCGCGCAGGGGAAACGCGGCGTCGAGCACCCAGCCGCCGGAGACGCCCGGTCCGGCGGTGACCGTGCCGTTCAGGGCGCGTACCCGCTCGGTGAGGCCGACCAGGCCGAAGCCGTGCCCCCGGGCCGGCGTCGAGCGCGGGCCCGCGCCGTCGTCGGCGACCCGGACCAGCAGCCAGTCCGGTGTACGGCGCACGGAGACCGCCACCGACCGGGCGTCCGACGCGTGTTGGCGGGCGTTGGTCAGCCCCTCCATCACCACCCGGTACGCCGAGGTGGAGACCTCCACCGGCAGTCCGTCGAGCGGACCGTCGACGTACAGCCGGGCCGGCGCGTTGGTCGTGCCGTTGTGGCCCTCCAGCAGCGGCGCGAGATCGGCCACACCGGCCAGCGGGGCCAGCGGCGCGTCCGGCGGGGCGTCCGGATTGCGCAGCACGCCGACCATCCGCCGCATCGAGGCCATCGTCTCGGCGCCGGCCCGCTCGATCTGCTCCAGGGCGACGATCACCCGTTGTGGGTCCTGTTCCGCCACGAACCGGGCGCCCTGCGCCTGCACCACGATGCCGGTCACGTGATGGGCGATGAAGTCGTGCAGGTCGCGGGCGAACTCGGCGCGCTGCTCGGCGCGGACCAGCGCGATGGCCCGCTCCCGGCCACTGGCGACGACGCGCAGGTAGATCCCGGCGGCGGCGGCGCCGACCGCGCCGAGCGCCTGGAGCAGCCCGAAGATCACGTAGACGAGGCCGGCGTCTGAGCGTAGCGGCAGCGCGGCGGCGGCGAGAGCGGCGACCACCGCCGCCCAGGGGGCGAGCCGGACCGCGCCAAAGCGGGTCACCACGAACACCACCGCGATCATCCCGGCGGACTCGGCCAGCCCCCAGGTGCCGCCCAGCGGATAGATCCCGCTCCTGCTGATCAACAGAAAACCTGCGGTGACGGTGAGTGAGACGACGCCGAGCGTGAGCGCCGCGACCGGCAGCGCCCGGGAACCCTGTCGGTGCACGGGCAGCCAGACCACGGCGGTCGCCGCCGCCAACCCCACCTGGAGCAGGGCCCGCAGCGCTTCGACCAGGCCCATCCCGCTGTAGAGGCTGTACCGCAGGTCGAAGGCACAGAGCAGGGCCAGCGCCGTCAGACCGGCGAGCTGACCCAGGCGTACCCACCAGGTCGAGGAGATCGGCGCGTTCATCGTGACCCAGCGTAGCCACACGGAGGGCCGGCCCAGATCGGCCGAAAGACAGACCCCTCGGCCGCGTTCCCCGACCGCGGACCGATGCGGCCGCCGCCCGGCGCGGGCGAGGCTTCCGGCGGTCACATCGCAACCACTGGAGGAACCCATGACAACCCACGCCCCACCGCAGACCGGGCCGGCGGCCGTCGCGGCCGTCGACCTCGTCAAGGTGTACGGCAGCGGCGACACCGCCGTCCGCGCCCTGGACAACGTCTCGGTCGCCTTCGGCCGGGCCGGGTTCACCGCGATCATGGGCTCGTCCGGGTCCGGCAAGTCGACGCTGATGCACTGCCTGGCGGGGCTGGACACCCCCACGTCCGGGCGGGTCCTGCTCGGCGGCACGGAGCTGACCGGACGGTCCGACCGCACGCTGACCCGGGCCCGCCGCGACCGGATCGGCTTCGTGTTCCAGTCGTTCAATCTGCTCCCGCAGCTCACCGCCGCGCAGAACATCACCCTGCCGCTGGACCTCGCCGGCCGAGAACCCGACCGTGACCTGTTCGCGCACCTCGTCGACGTGCTGGGCCTCGGGCAGCGGCTCGGGCACCGACCCAGCGAGCTCTCAGGCGGCCAGCAGCAGCGGGTAGCGCTGGCCCGGGCCCTGGTGTCGCGGCCCGAGGTCGTCTTCGCCGACGAGCCGACGGGCAACCTCGACTCCCGCTCCGGCGCGGAGGTGCTCGCCATCCTGCGCGACTCGGTACGCGACCTGGGCCAGACGGTCGTCATGGTCACCCACGACCCGATCGCCGCCGCGTACGCCGACCGGGTGGTGCTGCTCGCCGACGGTCGGATCGCCGGCGAGATCCACGAGCCGGACCAGGGCTCGATCACCGACGCGCTGCGCGCCCTGGCGGTGGCCGCATGAGGGCGACCGTGCTGCGTACCCAGGTGATCGCCGCGGCCCGACGGCCGGGCCGGCTCATCCTCACGGGCCTGGCGATCCTCGTCGCGTCGTTCGTGGTCTTCGGCACCGTGCTGGCGCGGGACATCACCGAACGGACCGCCCGGGACACCCTCAGCGGCACACCGGCGGCCACCGACCTGACGGTCGGTGACCCCGAGCGGCCTCCCGCCCTGACGGAGTTGCGGGACGTCCGCGCCGTGCCCGGCGTCGTCGAGGCGGTGGGTCGGGTGACCATCGGTGTCTCGGTCGGCGGGGGATACGTCAACCTCCAGGCGGATCCGGGTCGGGGCCCACTGGCCACGGTCCGCCTGGTTCAGGGCAGCTATCCCGACCAGCCCGGCGAGATCGCGGTGAGCCCACGTACCGTCGAGCGGCTGGGGCTGACGGTCGGCACGGTGACCACCGGGACGGGCGGCGACCGCACGGCCGAGTCGCCGCTCACCGTCACGGGAGTGGTCGACACCCCCGTCGACGACGGGGCCAACGCGTACGCGCCGGACGACGTCGTGGCCGCGTGGGGTCACCTGAGCTTCGTGGAGCGGATCGACCTGCGGGCGGCCCCGGGCGCGACGCAGGCGGTCCGCCAGCGCCTGGCCGCGGCGGTCCCCGCCGAGCAGCCGGTCCGCTCGGGCGCCGAGGTACGCGCCGCCGAGGCCGACGCGGCGGCCGAGCAGGTCGGCAGGCTGTTCGCGCTGGTCGGGATGTTCGTCGGGATCGCGGTGGCCGCCGCGGCCCTGGTGGTCACCTCCACGTTCCGCATCGTCTTCGCCCAGCGGATGCAGCACCTCGCGCTGCTGCGGGCGGTCGGCGCGGGCCGGGCAGCGTTGGTGGGCGCGCTCACCGCCGAGGGTGCCCTGACCGGGTTGGTCGCCGGTGTCGTCGGAGTGGCCGCCGCGCTCGCCGTCGGGCAGGCGCTTCCGCCGGTCCTGCGCGCCTTCGGCACGGTGGTGTCGTCGCCGGGGCTGCCGCTGAGGGAGGCGGTCGCGGTGGTGGCCGGGGCGGTCGTGATCACCGTGCTGGCGGTCCTCGCCCCGGCGTTCTCCGCCGCTCGGGTCTCGCCGCTGGAGGCGTTGCGCGCGGCAAGCGTCACCGCCGGCCGGCGTGGCATCGGAGCGGCCCGCCTGGTGTCCGGGGCGCTGCTGGCCCTCGGCGCGTTGCTGGCCGGCGTCGCGGCGGTGCGCCGCATGCCGACCCCGGGCGCGGAGTCGTACGACCCGACGCTCGGCCTGCTCCTGCTGGTCGCCTCGGGCGCGTTGGCGTTCTTCGCCCTGGTGGCCCTCGGGCCGCTGCTGGTGCGTCCGGTGCTGGCGGTCGTGGGCTGGCCGCTGCGCCAGCTCGGCGCCCTCGGACGCCTGGCGGTCGGCGGGATCGGTGGAACACCGCGCCGCGCCGCGGCCGTCTCCGTGGTGGTGGCGCTCGGCGTGACGCTGATCTCCGGCGTGGTCATCGGCGGAGCGTCCATGCGGGTCGTCGCCGATCGCGACATGGCCCTCTCCGCGCCGGCCGACTTCGAGGTGGCCTCCGCTGAGGGTACGGCCCTGCCGGTCGCCGTCCTGGGGCGGGCGCGGGCGGCCAGCGCCGCGCTGACCCGGGTCGTGCCGTACCGGATGCTCCACGACGTCACGCTGTCGCGGGGCGGTGCGCGCCTCGGGGGCACCGAGGCCGGGTACTCGACGACCGACCTGGACCTGTCGGCGTTGCCGACCCTCGCCGACCTGCCCGTGGCGCAGGGCAGCCTCACCGACCGGGGACCCGGCCGGATCGTGCTCGGTCAAGCGGTCGCCAGCGTCACCGGGCTGCGGGCCGGCGACACGGTCACCCTCGGCCGTGCCGCCTCGACGGTCGACGTGCGGGTCGCGGCCGTCCTGCCCGACCGTGGCCCCCTGTACGCGGGCATCCTCGCCGACCGTGCCGACCTGGACCGGATCGGTGGGCCGACGGCGTACAGCGGCCTGCTGGCCGACGCCGCCCGCGCGGGTGAGGACGGCCGCACCGCCGGGGCGCGTGCGCTGCGGCAGGCGGTCGGGAACGCCCCCGGGCTGTACATCAGCGTGCTCGCCGACGATCGGGACCGCAACGACGCGGTGCTGACCGCGCTGGTCTGGATCACCGCCGGCCTGGTCAGTCTCACCGTGCTGATCGCCGTGGTCGGGGTGGGGTCGACGACCGCCCTGTCGGTCGTGGAGCGGGTACGCGAATCCGGGCTGCTGCGCGCCGTCGGCCTGTCCCGGGCCGGGCTGCGCACCATGCTGACCGTCGAGTCCGGCCTCTACGGGGTGATCGGGGCGACCTTCGGTCTGCTGCTCGGCGTCCCGTACGCCTGGTTGGCGGTGCGGGCGCTGGGGCTCAACGCGCCGCTGACGCTGCCGGTGCTGCCCCTGGTCGGGCTCTTCGTGGCGCTCGTCGCGCTGACCGCGCTGGCCGGGGTGCTGCCGGCGCGGCGGGCCGCACGGGTCAGCCCGGTGGTGGCACTGGGCGTCGAGGGATAGGTACGGGGGCGGGCCGGCGTCTGATGAAGCAGGCGCCGGCCCGCCGCGCGGTCAGTTGGGGTTGCTGGCGTGGGTCAGCGTCTCCCAGGCGACAAAGAGGTTGTTGCTGCCGGCGGGGCGCTGTTGCAGCGTGAGGGTCTGCGTGTTGGTCATGACGTTGCCCAGCCGGTTGCTCATCGCGTTGAAACCGACCTCGGTGATCGGGCCGAGGCCCCGGGTGAGGGTGCCGCCGCAGAGCCAGGAGGGCGCCGCCTCGCCGAGTTGGTAGCGCGAGTGGAAGCCGAGGGCCTGCCGCAGCCGCTCCCCGACCTGCGGGTACAGGTCGCGCTCCTGGATCCGGGAGGTCTCCGCGACGTGTGAGATGGCGGAGATGCCGTACCCGGTGTGGACGAAGTCCCGGCAGGTCTCCTGCGCGAGGCCGGCGACGAAGGTGGACTGGCCCTGCCAGTAGCCGATGATCTCGCCGCTGGTGTCCAGGCCGCTGCCGGGCACGGTGTACGGCAGCGCGCCGTCACTGGGCAGGTAGATGAAGGCGCGGGCGCGGTTGAGGAAGCGGGTCACCGCCGCGTCGTAGGCCGTCCGGTCGTCCAGGTGGACGGCGATCCCGATGGCGGCCTCCATCATGGTCAGTTCCCAGTTGCCGTTGCTGTTCGAGCCGTTGCGGACCACCGGCAGGTAGACGGTGCGCAGCATGGTGGCGAACCGGTTGGCGTTGGGCCAGCTGCTGTACGTGTACTTGATGATCTCGGCGGCCCGGGGCCAGGTCGAGGCCGCCCAGCCGGTCTGCAGGGGCGCGTTGCTGCCGGTGTGGGAGGTGATCGTCGCCGACCAGGCGTCCATGATCTGGATCGCCTTCTGCGCGTACCGGGCGTCGCCGGTGAGGTACCAGGCGAGCGCGTCGGTGTACGCGGCGATCGCGTCCTCGCGCTCTTCGGTGCAGCCGTTGTTGGGGTTGGAGTAGGAGCCGCACTCGACGACCGCGCGCGGTGCCGGGGTGCGGGACAGTGAGGCGTACCGGCTGGACAACATCTGGTTGTAGGCCGCCGCCCACGGCTGCGCGCCCGCCTGGACCCGTCCGCGTACGAAGTCGAGCTGACCCCTGCTGACCAGCACTCCGGGGTGGGTGAAGCCGCTCGAGGGCGGTGGGGTGGTGCCGCCGGTGGGCAGCGTCCAGAGCTGGTTGGCGGTGCCGGTGCAACTCCAGATCTGTAGCGGCGTGCCGTCTGCGGAACTGGTGCCGGTCGCGTCGAGGCACTTGCCCGAGGCCGGGTTGACCACCTGCCCCGCGCTGGACGACCACTGTTGCGCCCCGGTGCCGTTGCAGTCGTAGATCTGCACCCGGGCGCCGTTGGCGGTGCTGGCGGCCGCGATGTCGAGGCACTTGCCCAGGGCCCTGATCGTGCCGTCGTCGGCCACGGTCCACTGCTGCGCGGTGGAGCCGTTGCAGGCGTAGAGCTGCACCGGGGTGGAGTTGGCCGAGTTCGCGGCGGCCACGTCTACGCACTTGCCGCCGTACCCGGTGATGGCGCCTGTGGCGGCGGCGGACGCGGGGGAGACGCCGACGACAAGGCCGGTCGGTACGGCGAGCAGGGCCGCGGCGAGCGCGGCGGCCAACCTGGTGCGGCGGGGCGGGTGCCCGACCGTTCGTCGCGCCATGGCGGGGTCCTTCCGGGGCGGCGGAAACAACTGTAAAGTGTGTTAATCATTACAGCCGCAGGCATCGATATCAATGTCTTCGCCACAATTGCCGCCGCACCGGCCTCGACGCTCAGACGAGCTGGCCTCCGATTACGGACAGTAGGCGCAACCTCTCGTCGCTCTCGGAGCCCGGCACGGCCGTGAAGACCAGCAGGGTCTGGGACCGGTCCGGATCGACCAGCGTCTGGCAGTGCAGCTCCAAAGGCCCGACCTCCGGGTGCAGGAGGTGCTTCGGTGGGCACTGGCCGCCCGGCACCGGGTGCTCGCGCCACAACTGGGCGAACTCCCCGCTCGCGGCCAACAGGTCGTCGACGATCGCCGCAGTGCGCGAGCCGCCACCATCACGGGTGTACGCATCGTGCAGGTGCGCCACGAACAGTCGGCTCAGCAGCGGGTGATCCGGCGCCGGATGCCGATCCCGGGCCGCGGGGTCGGTGAACCAGCGGTGGTGCGCGCTGCGCGCCAGCCCGGTGTGCCGGGTCTCGTCGCCGAGCAGGGCGACGGCCGGCGCGGTCTGCGCCAGGGTCTCGCCGAGGTGGTTCACCACCTGGGCCGGGGTGTCGTGCAGCCGGTCGAGGATGCGCATCATTCCGGGGTTGACGTGGTCGGCGCGTACCGCGCGGTGGGGCACGGCGTGCCCGGCGAGCTGGAACAGGTGGTCCCGTTCGGCCAGGGACAGGCGCAGGCCGCGGGCCAGGGCGGCGAGCATCTGCTCGGAGGGGTGCGGCCCGCGCTGCTGCTCCAACCGCGTGTAGTAGTCGGTGGACATTCCGCTCAGCGCGGCGACCTCCTCGCGCCGCAGCCCACCGGTACGTCGGCGCGGGCCGCGCGGCAACCCCACGTCCTCGGGGCGCAGCGCCTCGCGTCGGGTGCGCAGGAAGCTGGCGAGGTGGGCGCGGTTCACGGTGACTCCGATCGGGGTGGGCGCCGGCGGGTGCACCGGCACGCTGGGTGCAACAGACGGGCCGGCGCAGGATGTTCCGCGCCGGACGCTGGCTGGTCGGCGGCGCGGGCCACTCCGCCGACCGGTTGCAATCGGACAGCTGATCGGTTTACGCCACACGGCCGTCACGAAATCCGGAGGCAGAGCGTCACAGTCCCCGGTTAGTCTGCCTCCGCGCGTCGTCACCCCGGCACGTCGCGTCCCGCGCCTGGTCGGCGCGGCGATCGCCGCCACCGCCCACCATCGGTCCGGATCAACCGACCTCAGGAGAGTTAGTGACACAGCAATCCGTCGCGACATCGGACAAGCTCGACGCCGCGGTGCTCAAGGTGGCGGGTGTCGTCGTCCTTGGCGCGATCATGTCGATCCTCGACGTGACGGTGGTCAGCGTCGCGCTGCCCACGTTCCAGACCGAGTTCGACGCCTCCTACGCCCGGGTGGCCTGGACGATGACGGGCTACACGCTGGCCCTGGCCACGGTGATCCCGCTCAGCGGGTGGGCGGCCGACCGGTTCGGCACGAAGCGTCTCTACATGGTGGCGCTCGCCCTGTTCACGATCGGGTCGGGGCTCTGCGCGACCGCCGACTCGATCGGCCAGTTGATCGGCTTCCGCGTCCTGCAGGGCCTCGGCGGCGGCATGCTCATGCCGCTCGGCATGACGATCATGACGCGGGCGGCCGGGCCGCACCGGATCGGCCGGCTGATGGCCGTCCTCGGCATCCCGATGCTCCTCGGCCCGATCGGTGGCCCGATCCTCGGTGGCTGGCTGATCGACACCGCGAGCTGGCACTGGATCTTCCTGATCAACCTGCCGATCGGTGTCGTCGCCCTGATCTACGCGCAGATGGCGCTCCCGAAGGACGCTCCCGAACCGTCGGAGTCCTTCGACTTCCTCGGCATGCTGATGCTCTCCCCGGGTCTCGCGCTCTTCCTGTACGGCGTCTCGTCGCTGCCGGAGGCGGGCACGTTCAGCGCGACCAAGGTGTGGGCCCCGATGCTGGTCGGCGGCGCGCTGGTGGTGGCGTTCGTGCTCTACTCCTTCAAGCCCCGGCACCCGCTGCTCGACCTGCGGCTGTTCCGCAACCGCAACCTCACCATCGCGGCGGCCACGCTGTTCGTGTTCATCATCGCGTTCATGGGCGCCGGCCTGCTGTTCCCGAGCTACTTCCTGCAGGTGCGCGGTGAGTCCACGCTTGCCGCCGGCCTGCTGATGGCCCCGCAGGGCATCGGCGCGATGATCACCATGCCGATCGCCGGAACGCTCGCCGACCGGGTGCCCATCGGCCGTACCGTCCCGTTCGCGCTCGCCCTGATCGTCGTCGGGTTCTTCGGTTTCACCCAGGTCGACCCGCAGACGTCGTACTGGCTGCTCGGTGGGTCGCTGTTCGTGATGGGCCTTGGCATGGGCGGCACGATGATGCCCATCATGACGTCGGCGCTGCGGACGTTGCAGGCGCAGGAGGTCGCGCGCGGCTCGACGCTCGTCAACATCCTGCAGCAGATCGGCGGCTCGGTCGGCGCCGCCGTGATGTCGGTGATCCTCACCAACGAGCTGAACGGCTCCCGGCCGATCCCCGGCCTGGTCGACGAGAGCGGCAAGCCGATCACCGAGGCCGGGCTGGCCATCGCCTCCCAGCAACGACCGGAGCTGCTCGCGCAGATGCCGGTGGACCCCTCGATCATCGAGCGCGGTCTCGACTTCGCCGCGAAGTCGTTCGCCCACACGTTCTGGGTGGGGTTCGCGCTGGTGCTGGCCACCTTCATCCCGGCCGCCCTGCTGCCGCGTCGGCGTACGCCCGCGCAGCCGCTCGGTGACGAGCAGACCGAGCAGCCGAAGACGCCGGTCGTCATCCACTGACCGACGCGCCCGCCGCGCTCGACGCCCGTTGCGGTGTCGAGCGCGGCGGTGTGTACGGGGTCAGCGCAGCGGACCGTCGCCCGGCCCGTTCGGGTCGTCGACCACGTGCACCGCGGCCTCCTCGGCGCTCGCGCCACCCGCGTCGATCCCGGCGTCCCACGCCACCGACTCGGCCTCGTCGTCCTCGCGGACGCCCTCGTCGTACTCGACGAGCCGGCCCGCGCGCGCCTCGGTCTCGTACCCCCGGCGGGTCAGCTCGTCCTCGTCGTCGCCACCCTCGGCGTACGGGTCGACGTCCGGCTCCTCCTGGGCGAGGTACTGATCCAACGACTCGCCCGCCCGCTCCTCGGCGGGGGTGGTGCCGAACCGGTTCGCCGCCGTCCAGTGGTCCGCGGCGACGATGCCGGTGTCGAGGGGGTCGCCGACCCGATCGTCGTCCAGGGTGTCGGAGGCGTCCAGCACCCCGTCGTCCTCGGCCACGTTCCACTCGTCGACGGAATCCGTCTGGCTCACGGCGATCTCTCCTTCGTCACGGCGCAGCGAAGTGCCAAGCCTATGACCGTGCAACGCGGCCGGCTCCCGAGGCCTGCCCGCTGTGACGAACAGGCCTCGGGGGCGGCGGGAATCACCGCTTCAGCAACCTAACCACGGCCTCGGTGAACTCCTCCGGCTGCTCGATGTGACCGAAATGACCGCTTTGGTCTAGGACGGCCAGCCGCGAGTCCTTCAGGCCGGCGTGCAGTTCCTCGGCGTAACGCGGGCCGCAGATGAAGTCGTACGCCCCGACGATCACCACGGCCGGGGCGGTGATCTCCCCGAGCCGGTCGCGTACGTCGAAGGGAGCCGGGTCCTGCGCGCCGGCCGGCGCCGCCCAGGCCCGCAGACCCGCCTGCAACGGGGCGAACTCGGCCTGCCGTGCCCAGAAGTCCGCGAAGTAGACCGGCAGCGCGGCACCCAGGGCGGCGCTCAGCGTCTCGTCGTCGGTGGCGGTGAGGGCCCGTTGGAGAGCGGCCGGGATCTCCGCCGCCTCCGGCCGGTCCGGGTGCCGCTGCGGGTAGGCGGCGAGGTTGGTCATCGCCTCGGCCCAGAAGTCGGCGCCGGTGAGCGGTGAGGTGTCGTACAGGATGAGCCCGGCCACCCGGTCCGGGTGCTCCAGGGCGTAGCGCTGGATGACGAAACCGCCGTACGAGTGCCCGAGCAGGTATACCCGGGGCGCCCCGAGATGCGCGACGACCGCGTCCAGGAAACGGACATAGGTGTCCATTCGGTAGTCGTCGGCACTGTCGAGTCGTCCCGACGCGCCGGTGCCGACCGGCTCGACGTACACCATCGTGTAGTGCTCTTCGAGGCTCGGCGTCCGCAGGTAGGACCACTCGATGCCGGGGCCGCCCGAGTGCGCCACACAGACCGGGCCGGTGCCGGCGACGTGGTAGACCTGTCGCACCCCGTCGACGGTGAACGAGTGGGCGCCGGGCGCGAGCGCGCCGGTGTCGTGGTGGGTGGAACCCATGAACTGTCTCCCGATCTCCTGACCCGTGCGGCGTGTGCCGCGACGGCAACTGGCTGGACACCGACCAGATGCGCGGGTCGTCGGGAAAGTTCGCTCGGCGGGAAGAGTTTTCTCAGAGCCGCGCCGGAACGGGGTGGAACAGCGTGAGCTGACGTACCCGCCCCTCGCGCAGCACCTGCAACCACAGCGCCGCCGGTGGGCAGTGGTCCGGGTTGTCCGGTGGGCTCAGCAGGTCGGTCTCCCAGATGAGCACGTCGCCGCTGGCCACGACGGTGCGCAGCCGTTGTCGTACCCCGGCGTCCAGGTCGCTGGTCATGCCACGCAGCGCCAGCTCGCGGCCACCGCGTGGCCCACCGGGAACGACCATCTGAGCGTCCGGCCACCAGGTGTCGTGGATCACCTGGTCGAAGTCGCCCCGCATCGCCGTGGCGATCATGTCGACGCCCTCGCGCCACCGCGCGTCGCCGGCCGCGCGGACGTCGGCGTGGGTCGAGGTCGCCGCCGCGCGCAGGCCGCCGGCGAGGGTCCGCCGGGCGTGGCTGAGGCGGCTGCGGACGGTGCCGACCGGCACGCCGCACACGGCCGCGATCTGGTCGTACGAGGAGGCGTCGCTGAAGTAGCGCAGCATGGTGACCAGGCGGTCGGGCTCGGACAACTCCCCGATGGCGTGCCACACCCAGTCGCGCAGCGCGCCGGAGTCCAGGGACTCCTCCGGGGTGGGTTCGGTGGCAGGGCGGGCGAACCACTCCGGGTCGGCGACCGGCGTCGGACGCGGCGCGCGCAGTGTCATCCGGGCGTTGTTGCGGACGACCGTGCGCAGCCACGGCCCGACGGCTGCCGAGTCGCGGATCTCGCCGACGCGCCGCAGCGCCGTCACCATCGCGTCCTGCACGGCGTCCTCGGCGTCCGGTCCGTAGCCGAGCAGGCTCACCGCGACCGCCCGCATGCCCGCCTCGTGGCGGTTCAGCAGCACGCCGAGTGCCCCCGCGTCGCCCGCCTGCGCGAGCGTCACCAGTTCGACGTCACCCAGCGTCATGCCCAGTTCCTCCCCGAACCGCCTGTTCTGAACATGTCTGCTCTTCAAGCGTACGGCGGACCGGCGGGCCGCTACCGCAGGCGGTGCGGAGCGCAGGGCCGGCGGCCCGCGCCGATCCGCCGCAGCTACCCGGCCCGGCGGCGGGCCGTGGGGTCGTTCCGCGCGACTGCGTCAGGATGAGGGGCGTGGACATCGGACCGGTCGACAACGCACCCCGGCAGGCGTTCCGCTGGGCGCTCCTGCGTCAGCGCTGGGAGGACCTCACCTTCCTGCACTGGGCCGTCGCGCCGGAGCTTGTCGCGCCCCTGCTGCCGGCCGGCACCCGGCCGGACACCGTCGGCGGGGTCAGCTACGTCGGGCTGATCGGCTTCCGGATGGTCGGGCTGGGCCTCGGCCGCGGCCCGGGCGTGCCGTATCTCGGCACCTTCGCCGAGACGAACGTCCGGCTCTACTCGGTGGACGACACCGGGCGGCGGGCCGTCGTGTTCCGGTCGCTCGACGCCTCCCGCCTGGTGCCGGTGCTCGTCGCGCGGGCGACGCTTGGGCTGCCGTACCTCTGGTCCTCGATGCGGCTGGACCGCGACGGTGACCGACTCACCTACCGGTGCCGGCGACGCTGGCCCGGGCCGGCGGGTACGACGAGCCGGATGGAGGTCCGGGTGGGGGAGCGCATCGCCGACCCGACCCCGGTCGACCACTTCCTCACCGCCCGCTGGGGCCTGCACACCCGGGCGTACGGGCGCACGCTGCACCTGCCGAACTGGCATCCCCGCTGGCCGTTGTACCGGGCGGAGCTGCTGCGCCTGGACGACGAACTGGTCGCCGCCGCCGGACTGCCGGCACCGGCCGGACCGCCGGCCAGCGTGCTCTACTCGCCCGGCGTCGGGGTGCGGTTCGGGCCGCCCGTCGCGGCACGGCGGCCCGAGCGACGCGACGCCGGGCCGCCGGTCGCTCAGTAGCGGCCGCCCTCGGGGGCGGGCAGGGCATCCAGATCGGCCAGCTCCGCGGCGGCGAGTCGCACGTCGCCCGCCGCGCAGTTGTCCACCAGGTACTTCGGGGTCTTCGTACCGGGGATCGGAATGACCTGGTCCCCCTGTGCGACGACCCACGCGAGGGCGACCTGCGCGGGGCTGACGCCGGCCCGATCGGCGATCTCCCGGACCCGGCCGACGATGGCGAGGTTGGCGCGCAGCGCGTCCTGCTGGAAGCGCGGCAGGCCACGACGGAAGTCGTCGGCCGGCAGGTCGTCGAACGACGCGAACCGTCCGGTGAGGAAACCACGACCAAGCGGGGAGAACGGCAGGAAGGCGATGCCCTGCGTGGCGCAGTACGGCAGCACCTCGGTGAGCGGGTCCCGGGTCCACAGCGACAGCTCGGACTGCACCGACGCCACCTGATGCACCGCCTGCGCCCGTACGATCTGGGCCACCGTCACCTCGGACAGGCCGATCTGTCGCGCCTTGCCCGCCGCGACGACCTCCGCCATCGCGCCCCAGGACTCCTCGATGGGCACCTCGGGGTCGACGCGGTGCAGTTGGTAGAGGTCGACGTGGTCGGTGCCGAGGCGGCGCAGACTGTCGTCGATCGCCGCGCGGATGTGCTCCGGCCGGCCGTTGTTGCCGAGCTTCGGTGAGTTGCCGGTGCCGCCGGTCCGGGACGTCGCGACCAGCCCGACCTTCGTCGCCAGGACGGCCCGCTCCCGGTGGCCCCCGGCCAGCGCCCGCCCGACCAGCTCCTCGTTGGTGTACGGCCCGTACACATCGGACGTGTCGATCAGCGTGGCGCCCAGATCCAGCGCCTGCCGGATCACGGAGATCGAGGTGTCGTCGTCGCGAGGACCGGTGATGTCGTATCCGTGGCTCATGCCCATGCACCCGAGACCGATGACGCCGACCTCGGGCCCCGCACTGCCCAGCGTGGTGGTTCGCATGACCCCACGCTACGACCGTTGCCCGCCACTCGCCGTCCTGGCCGGCGGCGCGGCATCGTTACCGCGCCCCAGAGAGGCGGTGCCGCCCGTACCGTCGGCGTGGGCGCGGGTGGAAACCATCGGCTGACCTAGAATCGACAGTGCTCACTGCTTTTGTCGGTGTGGGCTGGGGGCTGGTGCGAAGGGCGGTGAGCGGCATGGGACCGGACGAGCGGCGACGGTTGTTCGAGCTGGCGCGGGAGCGCTCGACGCGACAGCGAACGTGGGCGGAGGCCGACCAGCTGTGGGTCCGGGTGGTCGAGGCGTACCGGGAGGCCGTGCGGGAGCCGGGCCGGGCGGCGCGGGAGGACCAGCAGCAGTTGGCCCGGGCGCTGTGGCGGTACAGCATGCTGATGTCCGCGCGGGGCTTGGCCGCCGACGCGATGGCGCCCGGCGGTGAGGCAATCGTCGTCTTCGAGCGGGTGTACGACGCCGTGGCGGCCGAGTTCGCGAGCGTGCTCGCCACGCCCCGGGACGAGGCCCTGGCCGAACTGATCACCGCGCTCGTGGATCTGGCCGAGGTCTCGTTCGCCGCCGGTCAGCCCGCCACCCGACGGGACCTGTTGGAGCGTGCCGTGACGGTGGGCCTGACCCGCGCCGGGGAGCCCTCGTCCGCCGGGCCGCGGACCCGGGAGGCGATGGGGACGGCCTACCACAACCAGGCGGTGGCGCTGCTGCACCGGCACCTCACCCGGCCGTCGCCGACCGAGGGCGCCCAGGAGGCGGCGCTGGCGGCGTCGCGGGCCTGTGAGCTGCGCCAGGGTCTGCTGGACATGGCGCGTCCGCTGTCGTTCTGGGAGATGGCCAACACCTACGGGGTGTACGCCCAGTGCCTGGTCCTGATCGGGGACCTGGACCGGGCGGCCATGGTGCTGGCGATGGGCAACCGGTTCGTCGAGACGCTGGGTCCGGCCGCCGCCGAGCCGGCCCAGAAGTTACGCGTCGCGGCCGAGATGCTGGCCCGGGAGAAGGGTGGGTCGCGGGGCGCGGCCGGTTCGCGTCGCTGGGGCTGGCGGCGCTGAGCCGTCCGACCCGGCTTGCATGGCATCGTCAACCATCGATACTGTGCGCGAAGGCGCCGCCCCGCCGCAGACCACCACCGTCGATCCGAAGCGGGTTCCGCATGCGCACACTGAGACTTGTCACGTCGCTGGCCGTCGCCGGCCTGCTCGCCGGCGCGGTGGCGACGATCGCCACGCCGGCCAGCGCGGCGACCGCCGCGTTCTCCGTGACCAACAGCTGGGGCAGTGGCTATCAGGGCCAGGTCACGGTCACCAACGACACCTCCGCGCCGATCAGCGGCTGGCGGGTCGAGTTCGACCTGCCGGCCGGGTCGCGCATCAGCCAGTCGTGGAACGCCCAGCAGACGACCTCCGGCAGCCACTACACGTTCAGCAACGTGTCGTGGAACGGCGCGCTCGGTGCCGGCGCGTCGACCTCGTTCGGCTTCCTCGTCGAGGGCTCCGGCACGCCGGTGAACTGCACCGTCAACGGCAACAGTGTGTCCTGCTCCGGCGGCACACCCCCGACGACCCCACCCTCCACCACCCCGCCACCCACCACCCCGCCCCCGACCACGCCGCCGCCGACCACGCCGCCGCCGACCACCCCGCCACCGACCACCGGTACGCCGGTCGAGCGGTACGGGCAGCTCCGGGTCTGCGGCACGACGATGTGCGACAGGTCCGGCGCCCGGGTGCAACTGCGCGGCGTCAGCAGCATGTGGCTCAACTGGGAGACCGCCCCCTACGCCGAGAACCTGTCCGCGCTGCGCTGGATGCGGGACAACTGGAACCTCCAGGTGATCCGCGCGGCGATGGGCGTCGAGCCGGCCGGGGCGTACCTGAGCGATCCGGGCAGGGCACGGGCGCAGGTGGAGACGATCATCAACAACGCCGTCAGCGCCGGGGTCTACGTGATCGTCGACTGGCACGCCCACGAGGCGCAGAACAACCAGTCCCAGGCGGTGGCGTTCTTCGGTGACCTGGCACGCCGCTACGGTCACCTGCCCAACGTCATCTGGGAGACGTGGAACGAGCCGCTGCAATTCAGCTGGACCGGCGTCATCAAGCCGTACCACCAGGCGGTCGTCTCCGCGATCCGCGCGGCCGACCCGGACAACATCGTGGTGCTCGGAACGCCGACGTGGTCGCAGGACGTGGACGTCGCGGCGGCCAGCCCGCTCTCCGGCGCCAACCTCATGTACACATTGCACTTCTACTCCTGCACCCACGGCGCGTCGCTGCGCGCCAAGGGCGACGCGGCGATCCGGGCCGGCCTGGCGCTGTTCGTCACCGAGTGGGGCGCCAGCAACGCCGACGGTGGCCTCGACGGCCGGGCCTGCCTGCCGGAGGCGCAGTCCTGGATCGACTGGATGAGGGCGAACGGCATCTCCTGGACCGCCTGGAAGCTCGACGTCGGCACCGACACCACCAACCTGCTCAGCCCCGGCGCGCCGGTGACCGGCGGATGGAACAACTACCTGCACGGTCACGCGCCGTTCGTGGTGGCCAACATGCGCTGACCCCGCCGCGCGCTTGATCAACTCCAGATCGCCGATGTCGGGGTATCCGGGCCAGTGGGATGCCCCGACATCGGCGATCACGTGTCGATCACCCACGCGCGGCCCCGTGATCGGATACGACACATGATCGAATCGCAGGCGCCGATGTTGGAGATGCTGTGGGAGCCGCACGACCCTCGCCACGCGCTCGACGAACGGTTCGGCTTCGGTGATGCAGAGTCGGCCGGCCGCTGGGTCGCCGCAATGCTGAAGGAGCACTGGGGCATTCGCATCGACTCCTGCGAGCGAATAGTCATGAGCGGGGGCAACGCGATAGCTTGGGTCGGTGTGCCGTCCGGCCGACTGCTCGCGAAATGGTCGGTATTGCTCGAGCGATTCCCGCGTTTGATGGAGACGGCGCGTCTCACGGACTGGCTCCACGGTCGAGGAATGCCGGTTTCGGCGCCGGTTCCCGCACGAGAAGGCCTCCTCCAGGTCGAGGTTGACCGTGTCTCGATGGGCCTGCAGCGCGAGGTCGTGGGCGACCTCCTCGACACCACGGATCTCAACCAGGTGCGGGCGGCCGGAGTCATACTCGCCCAACTGCAGGACGCGCTGGCCGCATACCCGGACGCTGATCAGGTTTTCGCCTCCGCCGTTCCGTTCAAGCCGTTGACGGCCCGGGTCACCGACTGGCTGGACTTCCACGCGGACCATCTGCCGACGGCCGCTTGTGACACGCTGCGCGGGCTGGTCGTCAGCGCGCCGCCCGACCGGCTTCCCCGCCAACTCGTCCATTTCGATATCCGCTCCGCCAACATCCTGTGGGCCCACGGCGAGGTCGCTGCGATCCTCGACTTCGAGGAGGCCCAGCATGATCACCGAATCGTCGAGCTGGCCCGCGCGGCGGTCCTGCTCGGCACCCGCTACCACAACTGGGGGCCGGTGTCGGCCGAGGTTCGCGCGGAATTCCTTACCAGCTACCAGTCCGAGCATCCGCTGACCCCGGCCGAGGCGGGTTGGTTGAACATCCTTGTGCTCTGGCAGGCACTGGCGATGGTGCCGCCGGGCGACGACCCGACCGGGTGGGGACCTTCCGTCCTGAGCCAGCTGAGCCAGGAAACCGCAGAGTAGTCCGCAACTCATCGCCGCCCGCGCCGAGGACGTCGTTTCGGTCCGCAAGGCGGCGAGCTGCTCGCCGCGCTGGCCACCGGCCGACTGTCCCGCACCACGCGTTCCTACAGGTCACCAGAGCCAACCCCGGAGCGTCAGTTCAGGATGTGAAGGCTCGCCGGTACGCGGTAGGGGTGGTGGCGAAGGCCCGCTGGAAATGCGCACGGAGGTTGGTGGCGGTGCCCAGCCCGGTGCGCCGAGCGATCTCGTCGACGCTGATCCCGCCGACTTCGAGCAGGGTGCAGGCTGCGCGCAGCCGTTGCTGGATCAGCCAGGCTCGTGGCCCCATGCCGAACTTGCTCTGGAACGCCCGGTGCAGGGTGCGGGTGGACATCACCGCCTGTCGCGCGAGGTCCGCGACGGTGATCGGCTGCCGCAGGTTGCTGCTCGCCCAGGCGGTGACGTCGGCCAGTTCGTCGCCCTCACCCGTCGCCCCGACCGGGATGAACTGCGCCTGGCCGCCCGCTCGGTGCAGCGGGGTGACCATGTGACGGGCCCGCTCGATGGCGACCGCCTGCCCATGGTCGCGGCCGACGAGGTAGAGGCACATGTCGAGACCCGCGGCGAGTCCGGCGCTGGTGAGCACCTGGCCCTCGTCGACGTAGAGGGCGTTGGCGTCCACGAGCACCTCGGGGTGTTCGCCGGCGAGCGCCTCGGCGTGCACCCAGTGGGTCGTCGCGCGGCGGCCGTCGAGCAGGCCGGCCTGAGCCAGCGCGAACGCGCCGGTGCAGATCGACGCGATGCGCGCCCCGCGACGGTGTGCCAGTCGCAGCGCCTGGAGAGCGCGCGCCGGTGCCGGGCCGCGACGGAACCCGGGCACGATCACCGTGTCGGCGTCGCCGAGAGCGTCGAGCGTCGCCGCGACCGTCAGGTTCAGGCCCGCGGTGGTGGTGACGACCTGGCCGTCGTCCAGCGAACACACCGTCGTCGCGTACCGGCCGTGACCCTCGTGGCCGAAAACGTGCGTCGCAATGGTCAGGTCGAAGGCCACGACCCGGGGGAGAGCGAGAACGGCGACCCGATGCGTGGCGGAACTCTTACGCATGATGGCAAGGATGCCACTCGTCAGCCCCTGGTCAACGAGTGATCCTGACCGGGTGCGAATTGACATCGTGGTATTCGACGGCTTCGACGAACTGGACGTCTTCGGTCCTTTCGAGGTGCTCTCGGTCGCCGGGTTGGACGTGCGACTGGTCGCCGTCGAGCGGCCCGGCCCGGTCACCAGCATGCGTGGGGTCGAGCTCCGGGTCCCGGACGTGCTGGGGCCGGCCGACGGCGTCATCGTCCCCGGCGGCGGGTGGCTCAACCGGGCCGCCGAGGGTGCCTGGGCGCAGGCGCAGCGCGGTGAGCTTCCGGCGAGGCTGTCCGCGCTCGCGCCGTCGACGCGGTGGATGGCGTCGGTGTGCACCGGCGCGCTGCTGCTCGCGGCCGCCGGCCTGCTGACCGGCCGCCGGGCGACCACCAACCGCAACGCGTACGACGAACTGCGCGGCTACGACGTGACAGTCCTCGACGAGCGCGTCGTCGACGACGGAGACCGTGTCACGGCGGGTGCGCTTACGGCCGGGCTCGATCTGGGACTGTGGCTCACCGAACGGGAACTCGGCGGCGGCATGGCCGACGGGGTCGCCACCGCCATCGAATACGCCCGCGCCTGAGGCTTGCGGCCCGGTGTCCGAAGAGGATCAGCGGCCATTCGCGTAGTCGAACCCCCTGCCGGCGGAACGGCGCGTCACCTTAACGTGCCGGAAACACCCTCGGTACCAAGCCTGGGAACGCTCGTCGGACAGTCGAGACCACCGACACGCGAACCGGGGTGACCATGGTCGACAACACCACGAACGCGGCGACGTTCGACGGGCCGGTGGGCCGGTCCGGCAACGGACGGGCCGTGCCCGCGTCCCGTCCGGCTCCGGCCCCACCGGGGCACGACGACCCGGCGGACCTCGCCACCCTCGGCGTGGAGGAGGAGTTCCACGTCGTCGACCTGCACACCCGGGAGCTGGTGCCCCGGGCCGGCGAACTGCTCGACCGGCTACCGGCCACGTCGTTCACCGCCGAACTGCACCGCAGCGTGGTGGAGACCAACACCGCCGTCTGTCGCACCCTGGACGAGATCCGCGCCGAGCTGACCCGGCTGCGGCAGTCGGCGATCCAGGTCGCCGACCGGGCCGGGCTGGGCATCGTGGCGGCCGGTACGGTGCCGCTGCGCGCCGACGGCGACCCGAGCGTCACCCCCACCTCGCGGTACCGGCGGATGGTCGACGAGTACCAGTTGCTCGCCCGCGAGCAGTTGATCTGTGGCGCGCAGGTGCACGTGGGCGTCTCCGACCGGGACCTGGCGGTGGCCGTCACCCGCCGCGTCCAGCCGTGGCTGCCGGTGCTGCTCGCCCTCTCCACCAGCTCGCCGTACTGGATGGGCCAGGACAGCGGCTACGCCAGCGTCCGCTCGCTGGTCTGGCAGCGCTGGCCCACGGCCGGCGACCCGGGCGAGGTGACCAGCGCGGCCGACCACGAGGCCCTGGTCGCCGAGCTGATCTCGTCCGAGACCATCACCGACCCCGCCATGATCTACTTCGACGTCCGGCCGTCGGCGCACGTGCCCACCGTCGAGCTGCGCATCACCGACGCCAACGCCGACGTCGAGACGATCGTCCTGCTCACCGGCCTGTTCCGGGCGCTCGTGCGGCGGGAGGTCGCCGCCCTGCGCGCCGGTGTCGAGCGCACCGCCGTCCGGCCGCCGGTGCTGCGCGCCGCCGTGTGGCGGGCCGCCCGCTCCGGCCTCGAAGGTGACCTGCTCGACCTGCCCCGCTCGGCCCGGCCGGTGCCGGCCGCCGAGGCGGTCCGTCGCCTCGTGACCGATCTGCGCCCCCAGTTGGAGGCGACCGGCGACTGGGAACAGATCAGCGAGCTGACCCGGTACGCGCTGGAGCGGGGCAGCTCCGCCGCCCGACAGCGACGGGCGTACGAGCGACGGGGCCGCCTCGCCGACGTGGTCGACCTGCTGCTCGACGAGACCCGGGGTCGGGTGCGCCCGACCCTGCCCGGCTCGTCGACACCGCCCGCGCTGCCCACGTACGCCGATGCCGGCGACGAGGTCTTCGGTCCGGCGGGGCCGGCGCCCATGTACCGCCCGCTGCTCGCCGCCCTGCGCACCCTCGGTGCCGCCGGCCTGCGTCAACGCGAGCACGACCGGGACGAGGAGCAACGCGCCCGGGGCGTGACCTTCAGCGTGGCCGGCGAGGCCAGCACCCGCCTCTTCCCGGTGGACCTGGTGCCCCGGGTGGTGCCGGCCGACGACTGGCGGACGCTGCGGGCCGGCCTGGTACAGCGCGCCCGCGCGCTCGACGCGTTCCTGCGCGACGTCTACGCCGACCGGGCCGTGGTGGCCGACGGTGTCGTACCGGCCTGGGTGGTCGAATCCTCACCGGGGCTGCGCCCGACCGGCGCGCTCATGGGCCGACACGGCACGCGCGCCCAGGTGTCCGGAACCGATCTCGTGCGCGACCCCGACGGCGGCTGGTACGTGCTGGAGGACAACCTGCGGGTGCCCTCGGGCATCGGTTATGCCGTGCAGAACCGCCGGCTCACCCAGGCGGTGCTGCCCGAGCTGCCGGTGCCCGACGACCTGCTGCCCGCCGACGAGACGCCGGCGATGCTGCGCCGGGCGCTGGTCGCCGCCGCGCCGGCCGCCGCCGACGACCCCGCCGTGGTGGTGCTCAGCAGCGGTCCGGGTGACCCGGCCTGGTTCGAGCACCGGCTGCTCGCCGACGAGATGGGTGTGCCGCTGACCGAGAGCGGTGACCTGCTGGTCCAGGACGGCCGGGTGCACATGGTCACGGAGGGCCACCGCAGCCCGGTGGACGTGATCTACCTGCGGATGGACGAGGAGGCCCTGCTGCACGCCCCGGGCGCGGACGGGGTGCCGCTGGGCTGGCCGCTGCTCGCGGCGGTGCACGCCGGGCGGCTCACGCTGGCCAACGCGCTCGGCAACGGCGTCGGGGACGACAAGGCGCTGTACGCGTACGTGCCCCGGCTGATCGAGTACTACCTCGGGGAGAAGGCGCTGCTCGGCGACGTGCCGACGTACCTGTGCGGGGTGCCCGAGCAGCGCGCCGAGGTGCTGGGCCGGCTCGGCGAGCTGGTGCTCAAGCCGGTCGACGGGTACGGCGGCGACCGCGTGGTGATCGGCCCGCGCGCCGACGCGGAGGAGCTGGACGCCGTCCGGGAGCAGATCCTCGCCGCCCCACACCGGTGGATCGCCCAGGAGATGGTCACGCTCACCACCCACCCGGCCTTCGACGGTACGGCTCTCGCGCCTCGCCACGTTGACCTGCGGGCCTTCGTGTTCCTCGGCGAGACTGCGGAGGTGGCGCCGGTGGCCCTGACCCGGGTCGCGCCGGCCGGCAGCATGATCGTCAACTCGTCGCGGGGAGGTGGGTCGAAGGACACCTGGCTGCTCGGCGGAGCCGGAGAGCCCTCGGTGTAACCCACGCTTGATGCGGATGTCATCGGGACGCAACCGGGTCCACCAAGCCTGGACCGGTCAGCGGCCCGAGCGGACCGAGCCGATGAGAGGTGTGTGCCATGTGCGGTATCGGAGGCGAGTTCCGCCTCGACGGGGCGTCACCGGACCTGGCGGCCCTGGAGCGGATGCTCCCCGTCCTGTCCTCCCGCGGCCCGGACGGTGAGGGGCGGTGGCAGCACGGCCCGGCGGCGCTGGTGCACCGCCGGCTGCGCATCATCGACCTGTCCGACACCGGCGCCCAGCCGATGGTCGATCCTGAGCTGGGCCTCGCCCTGGTCTTCAACGGCTGCATCTACAACTACCAGGAGCTGCGCGACGAGCTGACCGCCGCCGGCTACTCCTTCCGGTCCACGTCGGACACCGAGGTGATCCTCAAGGCGTACCACCGGTGGGGGACGGCGTGCGTCGAGCGCCTGTTCGGGATGTTCGCGTTCGCCCTCGTCGAGTTGGCCACGCACACTCTCGTGCTGGCCCGCGACCGGCTCGGCATCAAACCCCTCTACCTGGCCGAGACGCCGGGCCGCATCCGCTTCGCGTCGACGCTGCCGGCGCTGCTCGCCGCCGGTGACGTGGACACCGCCCTGGACCCGGTGGCGCTGCACCACTACATGAGCTTCCACTCGGTGGTGCCGCCGCCGCGCACCATCCTGGCCGGCGTCCGCAAACTCCCGCCCGCCACCGTGCGGGTGATCACCGCCGACGGCCGCAGCACCGACACCGTCTACTGGCGGCCCGAGTTCAACCGCGCCGCCGCGCCGGCCATGTCCGCCGAGGAGTGGCAGGAACGGATCATGGCGGCGCTGCGGACCGCCGTACGGCGGCGCATGGTCGCCGACGTGCCGGTCGGAGTGCTGCTCTCCGGGGGCCTCGACTCCAGCCTGATCGTGGCCCTGCTCGCCGAACAGGGCCAGACCGGGCTGGCCACCTTCAGCATCGGCTTCGAGGCGGCGGCGGGGGAGACCGGCGACGAGTTCCACTACTCCGACCTGATCGCCCGCCACTTCGACACCGACCACCAGCAGATCCGCATCGACGCCGCCCGTTTCGTGCCGGCCGTGCACGACGCCATCGCGGCGATGAGCGAGCCGATGGTCAGCCACGACTGCGTGGCGTTCCACCTGCTCTCCGAGGAGGTCTCGAAGCGGATCACCGTGGTCCAGTCGGGCCAGGGCGCGGACGAGATCTTCGCCGGCTACGACTGGTATCCGCCGATGGCCAACGTCGCCCGCGAGGACGCCGTCGAGGCGTACGCCCGGGTGTTCTTCGATCGTCGCCACGACGCGCTGGCCGGCCACCTGGCGCCCGAGTGGATGCTCGACCACGACGCGAGCCTGGAGTTCGTCACCGCGCACTTCGGCGCGCCGGGCGCGGACACCGCGCTCGACGCGGCGCTGCGCCAGGACAGCCTGGTGATGCTTGTCGACGACCCGGTCAAGCGGGTCGACAACATGACGATGGCGTGGGGGTTGGAGGCCCGCGTGCCGTTCCTCGACCACGAGGTCGTCGAGTTGGCCGCCGCCTGCCCACCGGCGCTCAAGCTGGCCCTGGGCGGCAAGGGCGTGCTGAAGGCCGCGAGCCGGGGCATCGTCCCCGACGAGGTGATCGACCGGCCCAAGGGCTACTTCCCGGTGCCGGCGATCCGGCACCTCTCCGGTCCGCTGCTGGACGACGTCCGGGACGCGCTGACCGCGCGCCCGGCGCGCGAGCGTGGTCTGTTCCGCAAGGACTACCTGGAGGAGTTGCTGGACACGCCGAACGCCCAGCGGACCACGTTGGGTTCCAACGCGCTCTGGCAGCTCGGGCTGCTCGAGCTCTGGTTGCAGCGGATCGGGGTTTAGATGAGCGTACGGACCGAGGTACCGCGCCGGACCCGCCCCGCGCGGCACCGGCCGGCGGTGACCCCGCCTCCCGGCGAGGACTTCGCGCCCGCGCCGGCGCCGGACGGCCGGCGGGTGGCGTACGTGTCCGACCGGGCGGGCACCCCGGCCGTCTGGGTCCGGGACGTGGACGCCGTCGAGGCCGTCGCGCTGCCCGGCGGCGACGAGCCGGTCCTCTCGGTGAGCTGGTCCGCGGACGGGCAGTGGCTGGCCTGCGTCGTCGCGCCCGGCGGCGCGCCCCGCACCGAGCTGTGGGTGCTGCGCCCGGACGGTACGGGACTCCGCCAGGTCGCCGGCTTCGGCCGCCGCAGCGCGAGCCTGTCCCGGTGGCTGCCCGGTGGCGCGCTGATGGCGGTCACCGAGAGCGCCGAACGGAGCGCCGCCGTACTCGTCGACGCCGAGACCGGGCAGCGGCGGGTGCTCGCCGAGGACGACCTGCTCATCCTCCTGGACGTCACCGACGACGGCGGGTCCGCCCTGCTGCGGCGTGGCCCCCGTAACGCCCGCTGGCTGGAACTGCTCGACGTGACCACCGGCGACCGGGTACGCCTGCTGCCGGACACCGGCCGGGGCAGCACCGATCAGGGCTGGTTCGGCCCCGACGGGACGAGCGTGCTGGCGCGTACCGACGCGTTCTCGGAGCTGGCGGCGCTCGTGCGCGTCGACCTCGCGCGACCGGCGCTGACCCCGACGCGCGTCGCGGCGCGGCCGGACGCGGAGCTGGAGCACGTCGCGCTCGACACCCGGCGGGAGCGGGCCGCGCTGCTGTGGAACACCTACGGCGGGCGCAGCGAGTTGAGCCTGTTCGACCTGACCAGCGGCATCCAACGGGCGGTGACCGCCCCCGGCGAGGTGCTCAGCGACGCGGTCTTCGCCGACGGCGGTGACCTGCTCTGCCTCACCGCGCAGGGGCCGGTGCAGCCCCGTGAGGTGTGGCTGGTCGACCCGGCGACCGGCGACCCGCGCCCGCTGCGGCCGGACACCGACGCCGCGCGTACGGGTGGCCCGGGTGTCGCGCCGCAGCTGGTCGACCTGCGTGCCCACGACGGGTTGCCGCTGTCCGGTTGGCTGTACCGCCCGGCCGGCCCGGGCCCCTGGCCGACGGCGATCAGCCTGCACGGTGGTCCCGAGGCGCAGGAACGCCCCGGCTACAACCCGCTGTTCCAGGCCCTCGTCGCGCAGGGCATCGCGGTGTTCGCGCCGAACGTGCGCGGCTCGTCCGGCTTCGGCCGCTCCTTCGTCACCGCCGACAACCTCGCCGGCCGGTACGGGGCCATCGCCGATGTGGCGGCGTGCGCCGAGCACCTCGTCGACAGCGGTGTCGCGATTCCGGGCCACCTCGGTTGCCTGGGCCGCTCCTACGGCGGCTATCTCGTACTCGCGGTGCTGGTGAACTTTCCCGGCCTGTTCGCCGCCGGCGTGGCCGAGTGCGGCATCTCCGACTTCCGCACCTTCTACGCCGGCACCGAGCCGTGGATCGCCGCCGCCGCCGTCAGCAAGTACGGCGACCCGGTGCGCGACGCGGAGCTGCTGCGCGACCTGTCGCCGATGACCCGCATCGACCAGCTCGACGTGCCGGTGATGCTCATCCACGGCGCGAACGACACCAACGTGCCGGCCGGGGAGTCGGCGCAGGTGGCGCAGGCGCTCGCCGCCCGGGACGTGCCGCACGGGCACCTCGTGCTCGCCGGTGAGGGGCACGACTTCCTGGCCCGCGACAACGCCGAGGCGGCGCGTACGGCCACCACCGCCTGGCTGACCCGGCACCTCGCCACGACGGTGATCACCCTCGGCTGAGGCGTTATCCTGCGCCGGTGGACGTCACGGCGCAGGGTGAGCGGCTGGCCGCCGACCTGGGCCGGTCCCTCGCCGAGCTGACCTTCGTCGACCTGGACACGGACGAGGTCACGGCGCTGGTGATCGACGCTGTGGTGCGGTGGGCCAGGGCGCAGGGCTGGCGGGTCTATCGGCGGGCGCCCAGCGTGCTGCCGTTGCCGCCGCCGATGCAGCAGCGACACTCGGTCCTCGACGTGGCCTGCGCCCGCCCGGACGGGCCGCCGGTGGTTCTGGAGGTCGACCACACCGACCGGGCCCGAACGGTCCAGAAGCTGACCGCGGAGGCGGACGCCGGGCGGATCCCCATCTGGGTGCGCTGGGGCGTCGGCCGGTTCACCGCCCCACCACCACCGGTGGCGATGGTGACCGTCGAGGTCACCCGACGCTCCGGGCCGGCCGGGCGTGGACGCCTGCACAGCCGCGTCGACGACCGGCCCGCGCCGGAGCACTCGGCCGGCGGCGGCACGGCGGCCACGCAGGCGCTGCCGATCCCGCTGGTCGACCCGCTGGTCGACCCGCTTCCGGACCCGCTTTCGGACCCTGGCAAGGGCACCTGAAGCGAATCGTAAGCGGGGCCCGGCAGTGTCCTGGGTGTCACCGGAGAACACGACCGACACCCAGGAGATACCGATGCGCAAGCTCGTCAACTCGACCTACATCACCCTCGACGGCGTCATCGAGAACCCGATGTGGACCGCGCCGTACTTCGACGAGGAGGCCATGGGCCTCGCCGGCGAGCTGACCGACGCCGCCGACGCGATGCTGATGGGCCGGGCCACCTACGACGGTATGTCCGTCGCCTGGCCGCAGCAGGACGAGAGCGACCCGACGACCGGCGCGGCCTACTTCAACAACGTCAAGAAGTACGTCGCCTCGACCACCCTCACCGACCCCACCTGGAACAACACGGAGGTGCTCCAGGGAGACCTGGTCGAGGCGGTCCGCAAGCTCAAGGCCCAGGACGGCAAGAACATCATCCAGTACGGCTTCGGCTCGGTCACCGCCCAGCTCGTCGACGCGGGCCTGGTGGACGAGGTCCGCTTCTGGATCCACCCGGTGTTGCAGGGCGCGTCCAGCGTGACGACGCCGCTGAACGACTTCACGGCATCGTTCGACCTGCTCGACACCCGGGTGCACAAGAGCGGCGTGATCGTCGCGACGTACCGGCCGAAGAGCGCCGCCTGACCGTCGCCGGGGCCGTCGCCGACGGTCGCCTCAGAGCTGGGCCCGGGCCTCGCCCGGGCTCAGCTTCGTGCCCTCGGCGAGGAGCGCGTCGAAGCGGTCCGGCCCGAGGGCGGCCCGCAGTCGCCGGGTCACCCGGTCGACCTCGTCGCGTTCGGCCGGCGCGCACGGCGACCGAGTGGCCAGCCGGGCGGCCGTCGCCGCGCCGAGCAGCCGGGCCGCGACCTCCGGCACGCGTACCGCCGATGCCATCCCCTCCAGCGCGAAGATCGCGTCCCGGGGCGCGGCCATCGCCTCGGCGGCCTCGAACGCCTCGACGTGCAGGGCCAGCGCGGCGTCCGGGTCGCCACCCTGCTCGATCGCGTGCCCCAGCTCGACCAGGACCGGCGGCAGGTACAGCGCGGGCTGGGCCTCCGCGCGTCCCCGCTCGGCGAGGTTGCCGAGGTGGGTGACGGCCAGGTCGAGCTTGCCATCGCGGCGGGCCGCCAACCCGAGGCTCAGCTCCGCGAAGACCAGCGCGCCCGGGGCGTCCTGCTGCACCGCCAGGTGGTACGCGCGTTCGGCCAGCTCCCGGGCCTGCGAATAGTCCCGGGTCTGCACCGCCAGCCAGGCCAGCCAGGACAGTTCGGTGCACACCTGCGGCCACAGCCGCAACTCCTCGGCCCAGCGCAGCCCCTCGGTGTGCAGGGCGGCGGCGCGTACGTGGTCGCCGCGCATCTCGGCGAGCCCACCCACCCACTCGGTGGCCTGGAGCCGGCCCCACCGGTCGCCAATCTCGGCGAAGAGCGCCGCGCTGCGGGTCGCCGTACGCTCCAGGGTCGCCTGGTCACCCGCTACGTGCGCGATCTTGGCCTGCGCGGCGAGCACGGCCGCCTCGGTCCACGGGTCGACGTCCGCCGGCATCAGCTCCATGGCCAGGGCCAGGTCACTGTGCTCGATCAGCGCGTTCGCCGCGAACCACGCGCCCCGGCCGCCCGGGTCGCCGGCGACCGCCGCCCGGACGTCGGCCGGCGCGACCGCCGCGCCCCGCAGCAGCGCGAACCCGACCCGCCAGGGGGCTGCTCTCCGCTCCTGTTCCGGGTCGCCGGTGACGGCCAGGGCTCGACCCGCCTCGGTGAGCCGGCCGCGCAGATACCAGTACCAGCTCAGCGCCACCGCCAGTCGCAACCCGCCCCCGTGCGCCAGCGCCGCGCGCAGGTTCGCCGTCTCGGCGTCCAGCAGCGCCAGCCACCGCCGCTGCTCGGGCCCGCGCAACTCCGGGTCGGCGCGCTCGGCCAGCTCGGTGTAGTAGCCGGCGTGCCGCGTGCGGACCTCGTCGGCGTCGTCGAGGCGGTCCAGGCAGAACGCGGCGACCGATTCGAGCAGCCGGTAGCGCGGCCCGTCGGGAGAGTCGTCCAACACCACCAGCGATCGGTCCACCAGCCGGGCGAGGGCGTCCAGGTCGGTGCGGCAGACCAGTTCGGCGGCCTTCGGCGTGCAGCCGTCGCGGAACACCGCGAGCCGGGCGAGCACCTGCCGGTCGGCCTCGTCGAGCAGGTCCCAACTCCAGCCGATCACCGCGGTCAGGGTCCGCTGGCGCGGCGGCACGTCGCGTTGCGGGGTGCTGAGCAGCCGGAACCGGTCGTCGAGGCGCTCCACCACGCCCTGCACGCCCAGGGCGCGGACCCGGGTGGCGGCCAGCTCCAGGGCCAGCGGCAGACCGTCCAGGCGACGGCAGAGCTGGGCGACGGCCGGCGCGGTGCGCTCGTCGAGGCGGAAACCGCGCTGCTGGGCGGCGGCGCGGGCGGCGAACAACCGGGCCGCCGCCGAGCGCCGGACCGCGTCCGGGTCACCGTCCGACGGCGGCACCGACAACGGGGGTACGTCCCAGAGCAGTTCGCCGGTCAGGCCGAGGGGTTCCCGGCTGGTGGCGAGCACGTGCACCCCGGGCGCGTCGCGCAGCAGCCGGGCGACCAGCGTGGCGACCGGCTCGACGACGTGTTCGCAGTTGTCCAGGACCAGCAGCAGGTGCCGTTGCCGCAGTGCCGTGACGAGCCGGTCGGTGGGGGACAGGCTGGCACCGGCGGCCTCGCGAACGTCGAGCGCGCCGAGCACCTGCTCGGCGACGCCCGGGTCGCCCGCCGGCAGCGGCGCCAGCTCGACCAGCAGGACGCCGTCCGGCGGAGACTGGGTGCGGGCGGCCTCGGTGGCCAGCCGGGTCTTGCCGACACCACCCGGCCCGACCAGTGTGACCAGGCGCTGCCCGGGCAGCAGGGCGCGCAGCTCGGTCAAGGCCTCGGCCCGGCCGACCAGTTCGTCGAGCTGCGCCGGCAGGCTGTTGCGGATGATCGCGGCCTTCGGCGGCGCGCTCAGACCGGCGTCCTGTTCGAGGATGCGGCGGTGCAGGGCGACCAGTTCGGGGCTCGGGTCGAGGCCCAGCTCGTCGGCGAGCCGGTCCCGCAGGTCGGTGTAGCTGTCCAGCGCCTCGGACTGGCGACCGGCCGCGTACAGCGCGCGGAGCTGCACCGCCCGCAGCCCCTCGTGCAGGGGATTGCGGGCCACCAGCTCGGCCAGGTCGGCGGCGGCCAGGTCGTGCTCGCCCCGGGCCACCCGCGCCTCGGCCAGCCGCTCGTGCACGGCGAGACGCTGCTCGGCGAGGCGGGTCGCCTCGGCGCGGACGAACTCGGCGTCGGCCACGTCGGCGTACGCGTCGCCCCGCCACAGCGCCAGGGCCTCGGTCAGCCGGCCGACGTCGGTGTGCCGGGCCAGTTCGGCGAACCGGTCGGCGTCGACCGTCCCGGCCCGCAACAGGTAGCCGGGAGCGCGGGACTCGACCAGGTTTCGGGCACCCGGCTCGGCGTCGTTGAGCGCCTTGCGCAGCTGCGACACCCGCACCTGGAGCGCCCCGGTGGGGTTGGCGGGGGAGTCGTCACCCCACAGGTCGTCGATGAGCCGGTCGGCGGAGACCACCTGGTTGCGGTTGGTGAGCAGGTCGGCCAGGAGGACGCGGACCTTGGCGCCGGGCACCACCACCGGCTCGCCGGCGTCCGTGGTGACGGCGAGCGGCCCGAGCACCCCGAACTGCACGGCGGTCATCTTAGGCCGGTATCGACGTCCCCGGTCGGACCGAAGGGTTCGGCACGGTCCCGAACGCCGGTAAGCCGACCTGAAGCGGACCGTAAGCGGGCCGGCGCACCGTGTGGGCATGGACATCTACCACGAGATCCACGGCGCCGGCGAGGGTCGGCCACTGCTGCTCATCCACGGCGCGCTCTCCGGCATCGGCACCTCGTTCGGCACGATCCTGCCGCTCCTCGCCCGGTCCCGGCGGGTGATCGCCGTGGAGTTGCAGGCGCACGGCCACACCCCGGACGTCGACCGTCCACTGACCGTCGAGCACTTCGCCGTCGACGTGGTCGAGCTGCTCGACCGCCTCGGTGTCGCCCGGGCCGACGTGTACGGGTGGAGCATGGGCGCGGCGGTGGCGCTGCGCCTCGGCACCGACCACGCCGACCGGGTGGGGCGGCTGGTGCTCGCCTCGGTGAGCTTCGACGACGCGGGCCTGCACCCCGGGCTGCTCGACGGCATCCAGGACCTGCGACCGGAGCACCTGCACGGGTCGGAGTTCCACGACGAGTACCTGCGGACCGCCCCGGACCCGGCCGGCTGGGCCAACCTGGTCACCAAGATGAAGGTGCTGGACGCGAACCTGCCCCGCTGGACGCCCGAGCAGATCGCGGCCCTGTCCGTACCCACCATGCTCGTGTTGGCCGACGCCGACATCGTCCAGCCCGAACACGCGGTACGGATGTTCCGGCTGCTCGGCGGCGCGGTAGCCGGCGACCTGACCGGCCTGCCGTCGTGCCGCCTGGCCATCCTGCCGGGCACCACCCACACGACGATCCCGCACCGCGCCGACTGGCTGGCCCCGATGATCGACGAGTTCCTCGACGACCCCACCCCCGCCCCGTCCCCCGTTCCTCCCCGCGATCTTGCACTTTCTGTGGCGGCATAAGGCGTGAAAGCCGCACAACGCCGACAGAAAGTGCAAGATCGCGGGGAGGTGGGTGGGCGGGGCAGGATGGGGGGCGTGAACGGGGCTGTTCTGTCGGTGATGGGTGGCGAGATCGACGCGTTTGCCGGTGCGCTGGCTCGGGTGCCGGCGTTGGGGTGGGAGCGGCCGACGCGCTGCGATCCGTGGCGGGTACGCGACGTGGTGGGGCACGTCATCGTCGTACTCTCGCGGGTCCCGGACATGGTGGCCGCGCCCGCTCCCGAGCGGGCGGTGACCACCGCGGCGGGCTACTACCGCGCGGACGGGCGGTTCAGCGACGACACGAACGACGAGCGGGTACGGACGGCGCAGCGCCGCGCGGCCGACCCGGACGCGGTCACGCTGGTGCGGGATCTCGCGGACACTGGGCGGACCGTGGTCGAGGTGTGCCGCGGGGAGCCAGCCGACCGGGTGGTCCGGACCCGGCACGGCGACCCGATGCTGCTGTCGGAATTCCTGACGACCCGCCTCGTCGAGGTGGTCCTGCACGGCCTCGACGTCGCCGACGCGGTACCCCGGGAGCCGTGGCTCACCCCGGCCGCCATCGAACACCTGCTGCTTCTACTCTTCGGCCCGCAGTGGCGGGTCGCGGTCGACGCCACCGGAGACCCGATCACCCTCCTACGCAAGGCGACCGGACGCGCGCCCGCCACCGCCGACGAGCGCCGCGCCCTGGACCACCTGGGCCTGCGCCCCCTGACCCTGGCCTGACCTCCCACCGAGCCTCCGGACCGGGCGGCACCGGGCCTCCGGCCCCAGGCAGCACCGGGCCTCCGGCCCCCAGGTAGCACCGGGCCTCCGGCCCCCAGGTAGCACCGGGCCTCCGGCCCCCAGGTAGCACCGGGCCTCCGGCCCCCAGGTAGCACCGGGCCTTCGGCCCCCAGGTAGCACCGGGCCTTCGGCCCCCAGGTAGCACCGGGCCTTCGGCCCCCAGGCAGCAGCTTCGGGGATGGTGCTGCCTCCGGCGCGTCTCAGGCAGCAACATCCCTGAAGTTGTGACGAGACTGAACGCGGCACGCGGCACGCGGCACTAGGAGGTGGCGCGGCGGCGGACTCTGGTCAGCATCCGGCGTACGCCGAGCACGTGGCCGCCGGAGCGCAGCAGCAGTTGCCCGTAGAGGCCGCCGGCCAGGCCGGGGAAGACCGCTCGGGTCTTTGCCCGCAGGCGGGTCCGTCCCGGCTCGACCGGTTCGACGTGGAAACTCAGCGCGTACGTCGAGAACCGGTGGCTGCCCCGCAGCGTCAGCTCCCGGGCGGGGTGCGCGGTGGCCACGTGGAAGCCGGGGAGGGTCGAGCCCTCGGCGAGGGGCCGTGGCCCGGACGCGACGGGGTCGGCGGCGCGCACCAGGCGGGCGTACGCGCTCACGGCGGTCCCGTCGAACGTCTCCTGCACCACGTGCAGTAGGTGCGGCCAGATGTCGTGCGGTTCGGCCGCGATCACGATGGCGTGTTCGTCCACCTCGGGCAACGAGTCGATCCGCATGGGCGCCTCCCCGCGTTCCGGTCCATTCTCGCCTCCACCGTGGACATCGTCGACCGGGGCGATGGCGTACGGGGCGTCGAGCGGGTAGAAACGGGGTCAGAGAGCGCTCTCACCGTCGAGTGCGCCCATGGTCCGCCCAGTCGATAGGACGAACCACATGACGAGCCCGTCCCGACGTACCTTCACCCTTGCCCTGCTGGTGACCGCCGCCGTCAGCGTGAGCGGCACCGCGGCCAGCGCCGGCCGCCCGACGCACAGCGCACCCGATTTCGGGCCGAACGTGACCATCTTCGACCCGTCCACGCCGGTCGGGGAGATCCAGCAGACCCTCGACGCCGCGCACGCCCGACAGGTCGACAACGAGATGGGCACCGAGCGGCACGCGTACCTCTTCAAGCCGGGCAACTACGGCACGGCCGAGCAGCCGTTGCAGGCGAAGGTCGGCTACTACACCGAGGTCGCCGGCCTCGGCGCGTCCCCCACCGACGTCGCCGTCAACGGCAAGATCGAGGTCTACAACCGTTGCCTCGCCGACGGCGGCACCGGCAACTGCCTCGCCCTTGTCAACTTCTGGCGCACCCTGTCGAACCTCTCGCTCACCGTCAACGCCGCCGGCCAGGACGGCTGCCGCTCGACGGCGAACTTCTGGGCGGTGTCCCAGGCGGTCTCGATGCGCCGGCTCAACATCACCGGCGGCGGGCTGTCCCTGATGGACTACTGCACGGCCGGCCCGCAGTACGCCAGCGGCGGCTTCATCGCCGACTCCCGGCTGCCCGCCACCACCAACGGCTCCCAGCAGCAGTGGCTCACCCGCAACAGCGAGGTCGCCGGGTGGTCCAACGCGGTGTGGAACCAGGTGTTCGCGGGCGTCGAGGGCGCCCCGGACGACGCGACCTTCCCCGACCCGCCGTACACCACCCTCGACACGACCCCGGTGAGCCGGGAGAAGCCCTACCTGTTCGTGGACGCCAAGGGCCACTACAACGTGCGGGTGCCGGCCGCGCAGCGCGACAGCCGGGGCGTCTCGTGGGCGAACGGCATGACCCCCGGACGGACCATCGGCATCGACGACTTCTTCATCGCGAAGCCGTCCGACCCGGTCCGCGTGATCAACGCGCAGCTCGCGCGCGGCAAGCACCTGCTGCTCACCCCCGGCGTCTACGACATCGCCCGCAGCATCGAGATCCGGCGGGCCAACACGGTGGTGCTCGGCATCGGCCACGCCACCCTCACCGCCGTGAACGGCGCCGTCCCGCTGGACGTCGCGAACGTCCCCGGTGTCATCGTCGCGGGCGTCACGATCGACGCCGGTACGGTCGAGTCGCCGGTGCTGCTGCGGGTGGGCCGGCAGCACGGCAACGACGCCAGCAGCGCGGCCAACCCCACCACGCTGTCCGACGTGTACTTCCGGGTCGGCGGCCCGCACATCGGCCGGACGAACACCGCCCTGGAGGTCAACAGCGACAACGTGCTCATCGACCACACCTGGGTGTGGCGCGGCGACCACGGCGTCGAGGGCTTCACCGAGGGCGTCAACGGTGACACCGACCGCTGGCGCACCAACACCGGTCGGTACGGCGCGGTCATCAACGGCGACAACGTGACCGCCACCGGCCTCTTCGTCGAGCACTTCCAGCGCTACAACACCGTCTGGAACGGCGAGCACGGCACCACGGTCCTCTACCAGAACGAGCTGCCGTACGACCCGCCGACGCAGGCCGACTGGATGAACGGCCCGGTCGAGGGCTACGCCGGCTACAAGGTCGGCGACCGGGTACGCCACCACGATCTCTACGGCGGTGGGGTGTACGTGTTCAACCAGAACAACCCGTCGATCCACACCGAGAACGGGTTCGAGGTGCCGAACCGGCCGGGTGTGCGGCTGCACCACATCATGACCGTCAACCTCAGCGCCGGCACGATCGACCACGTCGTCAACGGTGTCGGCGACGCGGCCGACATGACGAAGGTCGGCGTGCCGGTCTACCTCGCGCAGTACCCGGCTTCGTAGCCCGGACGTGGCAGCGAGGGCCGGAGCCGACGTGCGGCTCCGGCCCTCGGTCCGTTCAGTACCGGTCCGGCCGTACCTCGTGAGAAGGGCCAGGGCCCACCGGCGACGTCACGGGGTCGACGTCACCGTGGCGCTCTGCTCGGGCGGCGTGGGTGCGGAGGTGCCGGGCAGGCTCGCCGGGTTTGGCAGGGGCACCGTCGTGGCCTTGACCGGTGGGACCAGGAACGTCAGGTCCGTCGTACCGGGCCGGGTGGGACGGCGCAGCGCGGGCCTTGCCTTTGGGGTCTGTTGCGTCGAGCGGCCGTGCCGGCCACCCGCCTGGTGCCGGCCGGTCGACGGACGCGCCACGGCGCTGGTGGCGCCGGCCGTGCCGGCGACCCGCTGCGGGCGTTGCCGGGCGACCTGCTTGGCGACCCGGTGCCGTGCGCGACCGCTGCCGGTCTTGAACCCGAGCGCCGGGCGCTCCACCAGGTGCCAGGAGAGGGCGGCGAACAGGAGGCTGCCGAGCAGGCTCAGCACGATGTAACCGAGGATCCCGAACCGGTTACCGCCGAGCAGGGCGATCATCTGCTGTACCGGGAAGCCGTAGATGTAGATGCCGTATGTGTAGTCGTGCCGGCGGCTGACGCGGGACCACCGCTTCGGCAGCGCGACCGCTGCGAACAGCACCAGGTAGGCGAATGCCGGAAGACCGACTGCGAAGAATCCGCCCAGCCACAACGAGCCGACCAGCGTGACGGCGGCCAGCACGGCCAATGTCGAGTTCATCGGAACCCGGTGCGCGTACAGGCGGGCGGCGGCGCCCAGCAGGAACAGGAAACCGAGCATCAACGTCCAGTCGGCGGCGAAGGCCCCGATCAGCGGGAACGGCCCGACCGCGCCGTGCTGGGGCGGCCGGGAGCTCCAGCCGGGCGCCGCGAAGAAGTCCGCCAGGATCAGCGCGTAGCAACCGCCGGTCAGCACGAGCACCGCGCGGGGAGCACGGTGCAGCACCGAGGTCACCATGAGGACGGCGACGACGGCGTAGAGCGCCAGGTCGTACCGGAGTGTCCACAGTGATCCGTCGAACGCGCTCGGCCCGCCGGCGATCTGCCCGTACGGGGTGTCGGCCAGAAGCCCGGAGATGGGGAACTGCTCCATCGAGGCGGCGATATTGGTCAGGACGTAGTCGAGCGGGCCCTCCGGGTGCCCCCAGAACCCGTCGAGGTTGCCGTTCTCGTAGAGCGCGGCCAGCGGGGCGAAGACGAACGCGGTGACCAGCAGGCAGACCCACAGTCCCGGGAAGACGCGCAGCGCGCGGGCGCGGACGTACTGCCGGAGTGTGGAGCGCAACGCGCTGTCGGTGATGAGGAAGCCGGAGATCAGGAAGAATCCGTACAGGCACAGGGTGCCGAGGTCGCTCTGCCGGCCGAACGTCGCCGCCCCGATGTTCGCCCTGCCGAAGCCGAGCGGCCCGGCGTGCGCGATGATCACGCCACAGGCCATCGCCAGTCGGAGTACGCCAAAGGCGTTGTGCTGGGCCGAGAATCTGCCCTGCAGGGTCAGGGACTGTTGCCCGTTCAAAACCGCCTGCACCTGACGACTCCCTCTGGTCGCTGATGTGTCGGGGACTCCGACCGGAAACGCTGCCGATCGATGGACCAATTATCAGGCGACGAAGGAGATTTGTCCCGAATTTTAGAGGATTGTCCGTTTCGCTGATCCGTCAGATCACCGTGGCGACCGCCCTGCGCGACTGTGTGACCGGTCGAGCCGGTGCGTCCAGGAGCCGTACCATGGCGGTGACGCAACGCTCGGCCGCCCGCCCGTCGCCGAACGGCGAGCCGACCGCCGGTACGCGACCCAGAGCGAGGTGTCGGAGCCCGGCCGACAGGAGCAGTTCCGGATCGGTGCCGACCAACTCACCCCGACCTGCCGCGAGTGCCTCCGGACGTTCGGTGGTGTCCCTGGTGACCAGCAGCGGCACCCCCAGGGTGGCAGCTTCCTCCTGAAGTCCGCCGGAGTCCGTGACGACCAGGTCGGCGCTGCGCAGCAGCCCGATCATCTGTGGGTAGGCCAGCGGTGGGGTGACCCGCGCGTTGGCGACGCCCGCGAGGCCCGCACCGACCTCCGCGCTCAGGCGCGGATTCGGGTGGGAGACCATCACGACCTGGACCTCCGGGCACCGCCGTGCCAGGCGGCGAAGCCCGTCCATCGTGGCCGCCACCCCCTGGCCCCAGTTCTCCCGACGGTGGGCGGTGGCCACCACCAGCTTGCGGGTCGGGTCGACCCAGGGCGGTGGCTGGGCCAGGCCGCGGTCGACGAGGTCCTCGAGCGCGTCCACGACCGTGTTGCCGGTCACCGTGATCGCGTCGGCATGGATGCCCTCGTCCAGGAGGTTCGCCCTGGCCTCTGGCGTGGGCGCCAGGTGCAGCGCGGCGATCCGGGCGAGCATCGCCCGGTTGGCCTCCTCCGGGAACGGCCGGTCCAGGTTGTTGGTCCGCAGGCCGGCTTCCAGGTGGACGACCGGGATGCGTCGCCAGAACGCGGCCGTCCCGCCGGCCAGGGCGGTCGTGGTGTCCCCCTGCACCACGACCGCCGCTGGGCGGTGGTGTGCGAACAGGTCGTCGATCCCCGTGATGAGCGCCGCCGCCAACTCCGCAAGCGAGCCGGTGCGACGCTGCGGTCGCAGGCTCACCTCCGGGCGGAGACCGAACGGGGTGAGTGCCTCGGTGACGCGTCCCGGCTGTTGACCGGTGTCCGCCACCCGCACCGTGAACCTCGGATCGTCGAGGAGACGGCGGATCAGAGGCGCGGTCTTCACTCCCTCCGGCCTGGTGCCGGCGAGGATCAGAACCTCTCGTGTCGACCTGTTCGCACACATGGTGGGTCAGCTCCTGGCCGCCGCGCGGCGACGCCGGTAGAGCGAGAACCCGCCGGTGGTGCCGGCCGCGAGCGCGCCGATACCGAGTGCGAGCGGTGCCCCGGCGAGCGGGATCACCGGGATGGGCGGTGCGACCGCGTTGGCCCCGCAGCTCGACGTGCCGATGGTCACGCCCGCGAGCGCTCCGCCGAGCGCCGTCAGGTTCAGCGCGGTGACGGTGAGCTGACCCACGCCCGAGCTGGTCTGGTTGTTGAGCGTGAGGTCGATCAGCCCTGGCACGCTCAGCCCGGTGTTCGGCAACGGGTTGGCCGGCAGGTTGAGCAGGGTCGTCTCGATGCCCAGGAGGGTCGAGGTGATCCGGGCGTTGACTAGTGTCGTCGTGCCGGTCGCCGACGGGCTGCTGGTGGCGGTGCACGACGAGTAGATGGCGTCGGCCACCAGCGCGATCGTGGCGAGACCGTTGGTGCCGAGGTTGAGGTTCACCGCGGCGCCGGGCGTGACGAGGCACGACCCGCCGGCACCGATGGTCACGGTGCCGCCCACGCCGAGCACGCCGGCGCAGGCCGCCGAGGTGCCATCGTTGAAGGCCCGGACGTTCTGGGCCAGCACGCCGGCGGTGATGACGGTCTGACCGCCGAGCACGGCCAGCGGGGGACTCTGGTTACCGGAGATCGACTCGGTGGTGCCGTCGTTGGTGGCCGACGCGGTGCCGGAGCTCGCGAAGCCTCCGCCGAGCAGGCTGATCTGCAGCGCGGACGCCGACGACTGGGAGGTGTCGGCCATCGCCGGGGAGGCCGCCAGGACGGCCATGGCGAGGCCACCGGCCAGCACCGCAGCGGTACGGGCGAGACCGGATCTGACTCGTGGCATAGATGACTACTTTCTGACGTGGGCGGTTGTGGGGCGGTCTGTGGTGGGGGTGGTGAGGTGCGCGAGGTGGCTCAGGTGCCGGGGCGGCCTGATCGAGCGCGGCTCGTTCGTGCGGCGGCCGGGCCGGCGTGCCGGGAGCAGGGGGCGTGGCTGGGTGGGCACGGCCGCCGTGCCCACGGCGGCTGACGTCGCCGCCGCGACCGCCTGCACGGACACCCGGCCCACGGCCCGTACGGGGGCCGGATCGGGCTTCGGGTCGGCGGCCCGGGCGGTCTTCTGCCAGTCGGTGCGGGCGGTCACCATGCGGGCGAAGGCCAGCCAGACGGCGAGCGACTGGGCGTAGCTGTACAGCCAGTGGCAGACGCCGAGCAGCAACGCCCTGCCCACCGACAACTGCGGCTCGCACCGGGCGCGGTAGACGATGCCCCACAGGGCGAACGGCCCGACACCGAAGACGAGCACCAGCGGGGGTACGCCCCAGCCACCGCTGCTCCACCAGCCGCTCAGTCCACCGGCCGTGTGGTCGATGTAGTAGGTCATCACCAGCAGGCAGGCGAGATAGACAGGCGTGCCGAGCAGTTGGGTCCACGGTGCGGCCAGGAAGTGGGCGATCTCCAACGTCGCGGAGTTGCGGATTCGGGGGGAGCGCAGCACCTTGCCCAGATATCGGCCGCACTGCATCGACCCCTGGGCCCAGCGGGTCCGCTGTCGTACGAGCGGCCGGATCCGGGTCAACGCCTCCTGGGCCACCCAACTCTCGGCGCAGTACTCGGTACGCCCTCCGGCCAGCAGGATGTGCAGGCCCAGCTCGAAGTCCTCCAGCAGTGCGCCGTGCCACGGTGTGCCGTGCTCGGCGGCGATGTCGTTGAGCAGCGACAGTCGGGTGAACTGGCCGTTGCCGCCCATCGCCACGCTGCCGGTATGTCGACGCAGGGACTGCATGGCGGCGATCGGCGCCCGGAACTCCATGTCCTGTAGCCGGATCAGCAGCCGTCCCCACCGGCTGATCTCGGTCGCCGGGGCGTACCGACGGGGTGCGCACTGGAGCATCCGTACCTCGACCTGCACGGCGCCGACGTCGTCCGAGCCGAAGTACTGTCGGCCGGACAGGGCGACGGCCCCTTGCGGGTCGAGTCGGCTGTCCGCGTCCAGGACGCCGACGATCACCCGGCTGCGGTCGATGTCGGCCGGCAGCGACTGCTCGATACACCGCCAGGCGGCGTTCAGCGCGGCGCCCTTGCCCTGCCGCGCGTCCGGCAGCTGACGCCGGATGACGTGCACCCGGGGCTGGTCGGCGAACGCGGCCAGTTCGGCGAGCGTGCCGTCGTCGGAGGCGTCGTCGACGCACCAGACGGTCACCTCTGGGAAGTCGCCGAGCAGCCGCCGCAGCGTGTCGCCGATGACGGACGCCTCGTTGCGACACGGCACGATGACGTGCCAGTCGAAGCCGTCCGGGCTGCCGCCCCGGCTACGTCGGGTCTTCAAATGGAAGACCAGGATGCTCAGCACGTACGCGCAGAAGCTGACGCAGAGCAGGAACGCCGCGGTGTTGAGCAACGCGAGGGTCTGGGTCTCAGCGGACACCGGCGACCGCCCCCCGCATGCGCGTGGTCCGGCTGACCAGGACGATGAACAGGATCGCCACGGCGATCAGACCGGCCGTCGTGATCACGGATCCGATCAGCACGTGGCTGCGCTCGTAGCCGAGCCGAAAGCCCCAGGTCTGCATCGAGACCACGACCGCGGCGAGTCGTACCTGGTTCACCGTGACCAGCAGCAGCGTGGCGATTCCCAGGGCGTTCAGTCCACGGAACATCGAGATGCGCCGGAACCCGACGAGCGTCGAGGCCAGCACGATCGGCGGTATCAGCAACATGGCGACCGAACATCCACTGGAGACCATGAAGCCGACCCAGCGCTCGTCGAGCGGGAAGATGACCGCCGCGCCGATCGACCTGGTTTGCGCCAGGCCGACGGCGTCGACCAGGCGGGCGTTCAGCCAGGCCTCGCCGCTGGCGATGTCGTGCCAGCGCCACAGGGTGGCGGCGGCCACGGCGACGCCGAACAGGATGCCTGTCGCCGCGCGCAGCCACGCTCCCCAGGTGGAGGAACCTGTCATCGCTCACGGCCCAGCATGGCGACGAACCACAGCGCCAGGCCGAGCACGACCAGGCCGATCCCGACCAGCAACCAGGACTGGACGGCAACCCCGGTGGCCGCCAGCCCTCCGCCGATGTGTGGACCCTTGGTAGGTCTTCCGTACATGGCCAACCCCCTCGTGAACTCGAAGGTCAGGATGGCATCGCCAGAATCGGGCAAACAGGATTAAAAGCCATAGAAACCCTAAAGAGTGATTAAATACCCATGGTGTGGGTGACGCCGCAACGGTCTGGCGGCATCCCTTGCGCCGCAACAGATTTGATGTCCCGACAGGTGGTGCAGAGGTGGTCAAGATGGTGACCGGATCTCCCGGCAGGATGGGCCCGCCGGCACCGTCCCGATGGCGGGCCATGGCGGGCTGGCAGAAGGCCATGGTCGCGTTGATCGCGATCTTCGCGGTGCTCTGCGCGGGCGTCGTCACGGTCGGCTTCGGTCTGAAGCACCGGTACGAGAGCCGGGTGCAGCGCGAGGACATCCTCGGTCAGGGCACCGGTCCGCGCGACGAGCGCCGCTGGAAGTCGGGACCCCTCAACCTGCTGCTGCTCGGGTCGGACTCCCGCGACGGTGAGCCGGATCAGGCGTTATACCCGGGGCAACGCTCGGACACCATCATGCTGGTGCACGTCAACGCCGCCCGGGACGCGGCCACCATCGTCTCGATTCCCCGGGACAGCTACGTCGACGTTCCCGCCGCCGGAACGGTGTGGTCCGGCGGGCTCAACAAGATCAACGCCGCGTTCGCCTTCGGCGGCGCCGCGCTGGCCGCCGAGACGGTCGCCAAGCTCACCGGCCTACCCCTGGACGGGGTACTGGTGGCCAACTTCGCCGCCGTCCGCAAGCTCGTGGACGCGGTGGGCACCATCAACGTCTGCCTCCCGTACGCGGTCACCTCCTCGGACACGAAAGTCACCTGGACCGCCGGCTGCCACGACCTGGACGGCAGGGCGGCCGACGACCTGATGCGGCAGCGGCACGGCGTGCCCGGCGGCGACTTCGGGCGCATCTACGACCAGCAGCTGGTGGTCCGTGCCCTCGCGGAGCGGATCAGCGCGACGAGTCTGCTCACCAACCCGACCCGACTCGACCGGGTGCTCACCACGGCGGCCGAGTCGCTGGTCGTCGACCGTGACCTCGACCTGGCCGACCTCGCTCTCGCGGTGCGCCGGGTCCGACCCGAGACCGTCCAGTTCGTCACGGCCCCCTTCAGCGACGCCAACCTCCAGACCCCGGCCGGGTCCGCGGTACGGCTGGACGAGGTGAAGGCCCCGGCGCTCTTCGCGGCCGTCCGCGAGGACCGTGTCGCGCAGTGGCTCGCGGCCAACCCGCAGACGGCGCCAGCCAACTGAGCCGCGCCGCGAGCCGCGCGGCCCGACAGAACCAACGGGGTACGACGAGAGGCGCGGAAACTGGCGGTCGGCCCTGATCTGGCAGCGTCACGCGGTCTGGTGCGACATCAACCAACTTGCCTACCCTGACGACCGTGAACAAGCGACGGCGAAGAAAGCTCGCCAAGCGCCTGATGGAGGCGGTGCTCCACGAAGACGTAGCGGCCGCCAGCGCCCTCCTGCGCGTCGGAGCGGACCCCAACGCGGCCGACCGCGAGGGCACGACCCCGCTCTACCAGGCATCCGTGCATGGCTCGGTCGATCTCGTGCGGCTTCTCCTTGCCGCCGGCGCTACGCCGGACACCGAAAGCGGGCACGGCCAGGAGGGAACGCCCCTGTGCGCTGCCGCGGCCTGGGGATACACCGATGTCGTGCAAGAACTTCTCGCCCGCGACGCCGACCCGAACCTTCGCGAGGATCGAGGGACCGGCTACTCGCCACTCGACTGGGCGCTACGAGGCGACCATCTACAAACGGCAGATCTGCTCATGACCGCTGGTGCCGACTCCGCCGCCGCTGACGCCCGAAACACGCCCTTGACGAGTAGTTCCTGACCTGCTGCGGCGGACGCGGTTGTGAGCGGTATACCTCAGAGTCGTACTCGTACCTCTGAGGTATACCGCTCGACAGCAGATCTAGCGCGACCGCTGCCAGTAGCGGCACGTCCAGTCGACCTGGTGCAGCTCGTCCTCGATGCCGTGTTCGGCACGGAAGTCGTCGACGGCCTGCTTGCATCCGCGTACGGCGTGGTAGTCGTCGATGATCACGTACCCGCCGACCGACAGCTTCGGATAGAGCGAGCGCAGCGCCACCATCGTCGAGTCGTAGAGGTCCCCGTCGAGACGCATCACCGCCAGGCGTTCCACCGGCGCGGTGGGCAGGGTGTCCGAGAACCAGCCCTTGAGGAAGCGGACCTGGTCGTCGAGGAGCCCGTACCGTTCGAAGTTCGCCTGCACCTGCTCCTGCGACACGGCCAGGAAGGGCACCTGCCACAGCGCGTCCTCGACGTCCTCGACCCGCCGGGGGTCCGGCTTCGGCAGGCCGCGGAACGAGTCGGCGACCCACACCGTGCGGTCCCGATCGCCGTAGGCGCGCAGCATGCCGCGCATGAAGATGGTCGCGCCGCCCCGCCAGACCCCGGTCTCGATCAGGTCGCCGGGCACGCCCTTGTCCAGCACGTCCGCGATGCACCGCTCCAGGTTGTCCAACCGGCGCAGACCGATCATCGTGTCGGCCTCCGGTGGCCAGTCCCGGCCGTTGGCCCGTGCCTCCGCGTCGAACGGGAACTGGAGCACCAGCTCCAGCCCCTTGCGTTGCAGCAGATGCCGGCCGCGCTGGTAGAGCCTGCCGTGCAGAGAACCCCGGCGGGGCTGGTAGGGCATCCACGTCTCGCGGAAGACGTACCTGGTCAACGCCTTCTTGAGCAGGTCGCAGTAGAGCGCGCGGGGGTCGTCCAGCATCGGGTCGGACGACTGTGTCGGTGCCACCATCTCACTCATCGGCAATCTCCTTGTCGGTGTCTCGGATCGGCAGTTGGGCGGTCCGCCCACGGTGTGCGGTCAGCCGTTCGTCGGGTATGCCAGTCATCAGCCCCAGCGTTCGCCGTCGCCGACAGCCACCGCGCGGCGCAGGACGATGGCCGTCGAGGCGGGCCGACCCGTAGCCGGCCGCGCGGGTGTCAGCACTTCCTGCCCGAAGGCCGGCCACCGCTGCGCGCAGTCGGGGGCCGACGCCTGCGGGGACGACGGCGCGGGGACCTCGCTCGCGGCCGACCGCCAGGTCGTCTCGGGCCGCGCCAGTGGACGGCCGAGGACGCTCACCCCGGCGGCGCTGCCCGGGGCGGGTGAGTCGTCCGCCGGCGCGGGCCGGGCGGGGGGAGTCGGCGCCGGCTCGGGGCGTTCCGGGACGTCCGTCACCACCGGATTGGGCTCGGTGATGGCGTCCTCGATGCGGGTCGGCGCGACCGGGGTCGGGACGCGACGCGTGCCCGGCGTCGGCCGTTCCACGGCGGTGCCCTCGACCGTCTTGCCACTGCCGGGGGGGCGTACGGATCCGCCGGTGTCCCCGGTCTGCCGGCGGTGCCGCCCACCGGTGCTGGCGGAGGAGTCCTCGACGAGCGCGCTGACCAGTTCGCGGATGACAGCGCCCGATCGCGCTGACGGCAGCGACAGGGTGTCGTGGACCGGGTCCGGTGTGGTGGTGGGGTGCTGGCCGGCCACGCGCTGGTCCACGCGCGACTCCGCGCCGATCACCACGACCCCGGCCAGCGGAAGGCCGAGCCGCTGGACGAGCCGGCCTGCCCGGGTGCTGTCGTCGAGGTTCGTCCGGCCGGCGCGGACGACCAGCAACACACCGTCCGCGTGCGGGGCGAAGGCCGAGATCTCCCGTCCGGCCAGGATCGGCGGCGCGTGCACGAGCACGCAGTCCTCGTCCTCGCCCAACGTGCTGAGGAGTCCGCCCAACTCGTTGAGTGACTGCGTGTCGGACCCCTCGCGGGGTTCGGCCGGCAGCACGGTCAGGGTGGGGTAGTCGACCAGGCGCACCGGAGCGCGGTTGTGCGTCAGCACCTGCTGCCACGTGTACGGCGCCTGTGGGAAGTGACCGGAGAGCACCGGGTCCCGTACCGATCCATCGACGAGCGTGGCACGGCAGTGCTCGTCGGCCATGCCGAGACCGAGCAGTGCGGTCACCAACGCCTTGCCGTCGTCGTCGTGGGCGCTGGTGACCAGCAGTCGCCGACGCGGGAGCGGAGCGGTGAGCACGCTGAGCGTCGAGATCGTGGCGCGTACGGCGTCGACGACGTCCGTGCGCCTGTACAGCGCGGAGGCGTGATGGCGGGAAAATCGGCGTGGCAGCTTCGGCAGCACCCCGAGGACCGGCAGGCCCAGGCGCGCCTCGATCTGCCCCACGTCGCGCAGCCGGCTGTCGAACCGGTCGCGCAGGAGGGTCACGCCCCACCCGGCGAGCAGGCCGGCGAGAGCCCCGAGCACGCCGTTCAACAACGGCTTCGGGAACGCGGGCGTGACAGGTGCGCTGGCGGTGTCCAGCACCCGCGCCCTGATGCTCGTGGAACCGCCCATGTCCAACTGGCTGAGCCGTTCGCTGGCGGCACGGGAGGCCGCGTTCGCGATGGCGGCGGCCTGGGCGCCGGAGCCGGCGCTCGCGTGCACGGTGATGATCTGGAGACCGAGTTCGTACTCACCGCTGACGTGGCCGAGCACCGCGTGCTCCGGCAGTCGCAGCGTGCGTGCCGCCTCGATCGCGACCTCCCGCGACCCGACGAGTCGGGCGATGGTGGGTGTGAGGTTCTGCGCGAGCGCCAGATCCGCCGGCCGGCTCTCGTCGGGCTGGTCCGCGCTGACCAACACGGACGCCTCGGCCTCGTAGCGCGCCGGCAGGAGTTGGGTGACCCCCTGGGCGGCGGCCAGGCCTGCGCACAGGCCGATCAGGGGTACGCCCACCCGGCGCCAGGAGACACCGAGCAGACCTTTCACATCTATCGACGCGCTCATCAGGCGATCGCCTCTCTCGTTGGTTGCCCGGCATCGGTGGGCGGTGTGCGATGGGAGCGGGTGGGCGACAGCAGCCCGCGCCACGTCGTGCAGAGGGTGTCGGCGATGCGGTCCCAGCCGAACTCGGTGCCGGCCCGGCGCAGGCCGTGGTTGGCCAGCGTGCCGGCGAGGGGGAGGTCGTCGCGCAGTTGCGCGAGGCGGGCCGCCAGCGCGGTGACGTCGCCGGCGGGGAAGACGAGACCGGCGTCGCCCACCACGTGCGGGATCTCGCCGACGTCGCTGCCCACGACCGGTACGCCGCAGGCCATGGCCTCGACCAGCACCCGCCCGAACTGTTCGCGCAGCGGGATGCCGATCCACGGCAGCGTGTTGCGCTGCACCACCTCGACCGACGGCATCGCCAGCGCGTCCATCTGGTTCAGCAACCCGGGTAGCTCGGCGTGCCCCGCCCAACCGTGCCGGTGCACCCGGCCGGGTCGTCGCGCGGCCGCCCGTTCGATCTCGCCGTGCAGGCTGCCGTCCCCGACCAGCGAGACGTCGCAGTCGATCAGCTCGGCGGCGCGCAGCAGGTCGGTCACACCCTTGTGCGGCTCGAACCGCCCGACGAACCCGACCGTGAACGGGCGCATCGCCGGATCGGTGGGCAGTGGGCGGAAGACCCGGGTGTCGACACCGAGCGGCACGATCGTGGCCGGACCCCGGTATCCCTTGACCCGCAGCACGTGCAGCGCTGCGGGCGTGATCGGGAAGGCGTGGTCGACGGACAGGTACGACTGCCGCTCGATGCGGGGGAACGGCGCCGGAAATCGGGTCACCACGTTCTGCGCGGCGTACAGGGTGGTGGGCACGCCGGCCCAGCAGCGTTGCCGCAGCCGCAGGGCCTGCCAGGTGGTGAAGTAGGCGGCCTCGCCGATGACGTGCAGGATGTCGGGGCGCGCGGCGGTCACGTCGTGGTGGCCGGGCAGCCGGAACAGCACCGAGGCCATGTGCCCGGTCAGCGACTCGCCGAGCAGGTGCGGGACGATGTGGTACCGCAGACCCAGGTGCCGTCCGGAGAGCCGGGCCAGCTCGCGTCGCGTCACGGGCGACACGTCCGCGGCGAGGACGGTCAGGGTGACGTCCGGCTGTTCACACAGGACGTCGAACAGGTCCGTCCAGTGTTCGGTGCGCTTGCCGACGACCGTGATCAGGACGTGCATCACGCTCCTCCTCTCGTCTCTCCTCGGGTGACCGCGATCCGGCCGATGCGGGTCCAGGCCCGCATTCGCGCCGTCCCGGCTCGGGGTTGCAGGGGCATCCGCACGCCCGCCAGACCGATACCGATCAGCGCGCGCAGCAGCACGGCACCGCGTACGGCGCGTAGGGTGCCAGCGCGGTGCCGGGCGAAGTACCGCAGCATGCTGCGGTACAGGTGGGGCCAGATCCAGGCCGGGTCGGAGCTGCTCGCGCCGCCGGTGTGCAGGGCGGTCACGGACGGCACGTACCGCACCTCGGCGCCGCGTCGGGCGGCTTGGAGGCACAGCTCCTCGTCCTCGTAGTACAGGAAGTAGCCCTCGTCGAGCCCGCCGACCGCCTCGAACAGGTCCCTGCGCACCGCCAGGCAGGCGCCGGAGACCCAGTCCACCGTCACCGGCTGCGATCCTCGTACGCAGGCGTCGTAGGCGGCCCGGCGCCGCCGGCCGCTGAGCAGCCGGCGGAGCGCCACCGGTGTCAGCGACCCACCGAAACGGGTGGCCAGGACCGTGCCGAGGGACTCGAACCGGTGCGCGCTGATCGCGATCCGGCCGTGCGCGTCGACGAGCCGCGGTCCCGCGATGCCCACCGACGGCCGGCTCCTGATGACCCGGACCAGCTCCGCGGCCATGCCGGGGGTGACCACGCAGTCCGGGTTGACCAGGAGTATGACGTCGGTGTCGATCCCGGCGGCGGCCCGGTTCACCGCGCTGGCGAAGCCGGTGTTGGTGGGGTTGGCGAGGACCGTCACCTCCGGGAAGCGTCGTCGGACGAGCGCGACCGTGCCGTCGGTGGAGGCGTTGTCCACCAACCGCACCGGCAGTCCCTCCTGCCGCAGCGCGCTCAGGGCGGCGACGATCTGCCGCTCCGAGTTGTGGGTCACCACCACGGCGGTGGCGTCGGTGTTTCTCATACCGTGACTCCCGTCCGGTGCACCGGACGGGGCAGGAGGGGCGCTCCTGCGAATCGTCGGAGCGGTGCGCCTTCCTGTTGTGCGGTGAGCAGGGTCAGCGCCGGCAACAGGCCTAGTTCCCAGTGCCCGTCGGTCGGCGCCGCGAAGACGGCGGCGGCCAGGAAGCCGCAGGACAGCGCCGCGAACGGCAGGGTGATTCCGTCCCGGCCGCGTAGGCCGACGCGGATGCTGCGCAGAATCGGCCAGAGGACGAACAGGAGGCCGACCAGCCCGAGGTTCGCCAGTACCGTGACGTAGAAGGCGTGGTAGACCGGCCCGACGTCGGTGAGGGTGAAGCCGGACAGGTAGACGCCGGGCGTGCTCTGTCCGAGGCCGGCGCCGACCAGCGGCTGGTCGGCGAAGACGCCCAGGCCCACCGACGACTCCGCACCCCGGTAGCCGGCCGACTGCTCCACGCCCTTGGCGATCTCGCCGGCCCGGTCCCGTACCCCCGGTTGCAGGGCGAGGACCGCCGCCACCGCGACCGCGGCGGCGGCGGTCGCGGCCAGCCCGGTGCGGACGGCCCGACCACCACGGACCAGCATGACCAGCAGGGTCAGTGTGGCGGCGAGCCAGATTCCCCGGTACGACGCCAGGAGGACGTCGACGGCGAAGAACCCGGCGAGCAGGAGGACGCCGTTGCGACGCCATCCCCGCAGTCGACCGGCGGCCCAGATCAGCGGGGGGATCGCCATGAGGGTGATGAGTCCGCCGTGCCGGCCCGGCGTGGTGACCGAGAGGGCGGTGAAGGTGGCCGCCAGCACCACGTACAGGATCCCGGCCGCCAGGATCCGACGGGCCGTGGTCAGGGTGTGGGTCGCGACGAAGAAGTACACCGGGATCGTGGCCATCTGGTACGCGGCGACCAGCACCTCCTCGGGCGCGTTACCGACGGCCAGGCCGTAGAGCGCGGCCACGACGGTCAACCCGACGAGGAGCAGCATGCCCACGTCGGCGCGGGTACGCCGGGTCGGCCCCTCCACCCGCAGCCAGTGCCGTACGGCCAGCGCCGCGCCGCCGACGGCCAGCAGCAGCACCTTCACCGCGATGAATCCCCGTACGTCACCACCGCTGAGCACGGCGCCGATCACCGCGCCGCCGATGATGCCGACCGGCAGCACCGCCCAGGGCCAGAGCAGGAACACGCCACCGGCGAGCACTCCGGCGGCGGCGGCGAGGCCGACCGGCCCGGGTAGCAGGGTGACCACGGTGACCAGCGCGCCCAGCCCGGCGCCGCCGAGCAGCACGGTCGGTGCGACGATCGGCACTCTCATCGCGGCAACCCCGCCAGCAGTGAGCGCAGCCGTACGCCCCGGACCGACCAGCTGTTGCGGGCGGCGACCGCCCGACGTCGGGCCACCTGTTCGGGCGTGCCGGCGTCGTCCAGCGCAGCGCCGATGGCGGCGGCGAAGCCCGCCGCGTCGTCGGCGAGAGCGATGACGTCGGCGAGCGCCCGCAGCGCTGGCAGCGGTGTCGCGACGACGGGCTTGCCGAGGGCGAGGTACTCGTAGCACTTCTTCGGGTGCACGTAGTCGACGAGGCTACCGACCCGGTAGGGGATGACGGTGACGTCGCAGGCCCGCAGAATGTTCGGCACCTCGGCGAAGCCGACGGCGTCCACCATCTGCACGTTGGACAGGTGCAGCAGCGGTGCTCGGCCGGCACGGGTGGACGGTCCGATCAGCACGAAGGTCCACTCGGGGTGTGCCCGGGCGACCTCGGCGACCAGCTCCGCGTCGAACGCGCGGGTGTCGACCGCCCCGCTGTAGCCGATCAGTGGCCGGCGCAGCCCGGCCAACCAGGGCGCGACCGGGCCGTCCGGCGAGAAGTGCTCCGGGTCGCAGCCGTTGGCAAGCACCACCGGCGCGGGGTCGACGGCGGGCATCCGTTCGGGTAGCGCGCTGGACGAGGCGAGCACGAGGTCGGCCGCGCCGACGGCGGAGTGCAGCGCCCGGCGCAGGTGCCGTCGGTTCCAGGGTCGCGTGAACGTCCAGTCCAGGTCGGTGGCGTCGTACACGACGGCGGACGCGTCGAGGCGGGCGGCGACCGGCGCGGCCAGGTCCTCGTCCAGCCACAGCAGTCGTACCGAATCGGCGTGCCGGCGGAACCAGCGACGGAGCCGCAGCGCGGCGAACCAGCGGTTGACCCGGTTGACCGGCGGTACGTGCCGGCCGAGCGGCAGCAGCGCCGGCCCGGCGCACTGCCACAGGCCGTCGGCCACCCGCCGGACGCGCAGCCGCCAGCGGGGGAGGTGCCCGGCGGGATCGACGAAGAGCACCCGGTGGTCGACGGTCAGCTCGCGCGCCAGCGCGTGCTGCCGGTGGGCGCCGTTCGCCCACGGGGTGCCGCTGAAGACGACCACCCAGTCCCGGTCGTCGGTGACCGTCGGGTCGGCCGGTGCCACCGGTCGGCGGGCCGTGCGCTCAGCCACGACCCGACCGTTCCATCGGCCGGGGCGCGGCGGCGGGCAGCACCTCGTCCTCACCGAGCCGGCCCAGCACCGGACACGCGCGCTCGTCGTCGAGCCGCAGCAGGCGTGCGCCGGCCTGCCGGTCCAGCCAGCCACGCAGCACGCTGGCCGCGACCCGCCGGTTGATCCAGTTGACCGGCCGCAGCGCGTCACCCAGCGGCAGCGCCGTCGGCGCGACCGCCCGCCAGGCCGTCGAGCCGATCGGGGTCATCTCACACCGCCAGCGGGGACGACGGCCCGGCGGCTCGACGAAGAGCAACCGTTGCCCGGGCGCCAACTGGCTCGACACCGCCTGGTGCCGTTCGACCGACCAGCGGTCGCGGCTGAACAGCACCACCCAGTCGCGGGTGTCGCCGTCGGGCAGCGGACCGACGTCGCCGCGCAGCGCGGCGAGCAGGTCGGTCATTCCGAGCTGTACGGGGTGGCCAAGGAGCCGCTTGACGAGGTGGTCGAGGACCAGGGCGACCTGGAACACCGCCATCCGGTGCCGGGGCTGGGTGGTCCGCAGGTAGGTGACCATGCTGCCCAGCAGGTGTCGGAAGCGGATGGCTGGTCCGAGAAGCCGGCAGGAAGCGCCCCGGGTGTGCGTCACCACCGCGTCCGGGATCATCCAGAGCTGGTGTCCGGCCTGTTCGAGTTGCCGGGCGAGGATGGCGTCGTTCCAGTAGACCGGGAACGCCTCGTCGAAGATGGTCTGCCGTCCGAGCACCGCACGGCGCAGCAGCATGCAGCTTCCCGAGGCGAGTTGCCGGGGGCGGCTGAAGTCCTCCCCGCGCATCTGGAACCGGTGCAGTGCCTGGCGGAACCCGGGCATGCGGCGCAGCGCGGTGACGAGCGCGATGGTGGCCGCGAAACTGGGCTGCTGGACGTAGTGCTGCTGGAACGTGCCGTCCGGGTTGAGGTACAGCGGGCTGACCCCGGCGACGTCCGGCCGCTCCCGCAGGTGCTCGATCATCCGGGTCAGCGCGCCCGGGTGGAAGCGGACGTCGCTGTTGAGCAGCAGGACCAACTGTCCGGTCGAGCGGCGGTACGCCTGATTGACGGCGGCGGCGAAGCCGGTGTTGTGGCTGTTACGGATCAGGCGGACCCGGGGTTGGTCGGCGAGCATTTCGGCGGAGCCGTCCGAGGAGCCGTTGTCCACGGCCACCACCTCGTAGTCGAGGTCGGCGGGGGCGGTCGCGGCCAGCGACTCCAGGCACTGCCGGGTCTGTTCGCGCGTGTTCCAACTGATCAGCAGGACGGACAGCAGTGGGGCGCCCATCACGACACGCTCCGGTCGTCCCGCCGGGCGACGATCCGCAGCAGGTCACCCTGGCGCGGGTGCGTCACCCGGGGCGAACCGCAGGCGGCGACGTCGGCGACCAGGAGATTGCGCGCGTTACGCAACCGGGCTGCCGGCCGCCAGTAGAACCGCGAGAAGACCGTGTCGTGCGCGATGACCCGGAAGCCGGTCTCCACCAACATCCGGCTGAGGGTGTCCGGGGTGAAGTGCCACCGGTGGTACGCCGGGGCGATGGCGGGCCAGTCGGTGCCGAGTCGTTGGGCGGCGGCGGAGGCGATGTTGGGTACTTCGAGGGCGAGCCAGCCGCCGGGGGTGAGGGCGGTGTGGGCGGCGTGCAGGAAGGCGCGGGGGTCCTGGACGTGTTCGAGGACGTGGAAGGCGCAGATGGTGTCGGCGGTGAGGGTGGGTGCGATGGTTTCGAAGTAGCCCTGGCGTACGGGCATGTGGAGGTGGTCGTGGGCGTAGGTGGCGGCGGCGTGGCTGACTTCGATGCCGGTGGCGTTGATGCCGGCGTGGTGGGCGGCTTCGAGGAAGTAGCCGCCGGCGCAGCCGGCTTCGATCAGAGTGGTGGGTCGGACGGCGGAGAGCAGCCAGCGCAGCCGCCGCTTCGCCTCGAACCGGCGTTGCGCGGCGGAGGCGAAGTACTCCTGGTATCCGTCGGTGGTGTAGTACGCCTCGTCGTACAACTCCTCCGGGTCCGGCGCGTCGCCGGCCGTCCATACGAAGCCGCAGTCGGCGCAGCTCCACAGCAGGTCGCCCAACGTCGGCGAGTGACCCCCGGCGCGGCCGCAGAGCCGGCACCGGACCAGCTCGATCCCATCCAGTTTCATCGGATACTCCGTCCGGTTCGTGGCGTCCGGGCGATCACCCGGAGCAGGTCGCCGAGGCGTGGGTGAGTCAGCCGCGGCGAGCGGAGGCCCATCAGGTCGGCGGGGAACAGGTGGCGTGCGTGCCGCAGCCGGTACCGCAGCGGCATGTAGTAGCGGAAGACCGTGGTGTCCTGCCGGACCACCTGGAAGCCGGCGTCGGTGATCAGCCGGACCAGCGTGGCGGGGGTGAAGTGCCAGCGGTGGTAGCGCGGTTGCAGACCCGGCCAGTCGGTGCCGAGTCGTTGGGCGGCGGCGGAGGCGATGTTGGGTACTTCGAGGGCGAGCCAGCCGCCGGGGGTGAGGGCGGTGTGTGCGGCGTGCAGGAAGGCGCGGGGGTCTTGGACGTGTTCGAGGACGTGGAAGGCGCAGATGGTGTCGGCGGTGAGGGTGGGTGCGATGGTTTCGAAGTAGCCCTGGCGTACGGGCATGTGGAGGTGGTCGTGGGCGTAGGTGGCGGCGGCGTGGCTGACTTCGATGCCGGTGGCGTTGATGCCGGCGTGGTGGGCGGCTTCGAGGAAGTAGCCGCCGGCGCAGCCGGCTTCGATCAGAGTGGTGGGTCGGACGGCGGAGAGCAGCCAGCGCAGCCGGCGGGCCGCCTCGAACCGGCGCGGTCCGGCCCGGAAGTAGTCGTCATAGCCCCCGTCGGCGAAGTAGTCCTCGTCGTAGCGGCTGTCCGCCTCGGCCTGCTCCTGGGCGGTCCAGGCGAACCCGCAGGCCGCGCAGCGGCGGAGCAGCCCACCGAGTTCGGGTCGGTGGTCCTGCCGCGGTCCACAGACGAGGCACCGGGCGGTACGGCGGTCCACACTCATCGCGGTCCGCCCGCGGTCGGGGACAGGATGGCGGCGGGAGCGCGCAGGAGCCGGTGCAGCCGCATCCGGTCACCCGCGCTGACGTGTCCGCCGATGACCAGCAGGACGGCGGCGACGAGCAGGGTCAGACCCGCGCGGCTGGAGACGGCGAGAGCGGCGTCGAGTCGCCCCGGGCCGTCCGGCAGGTATCGGCTCGCCGCGCTGACGACCAGTCCGGCCCCGACCGCCACGGCGATCGGCGGCCAGATCGCCTGTGCCAGCGGCATCAGCCGCCGGGCCGTCGCCGCGTGGAAGTGGACCAGGAAGTACGCGGTGCTGAGCACCACGGCCAGGGCTGTCGACAGTGGTACGCCCAGAGGCCCGCACCACCAGATCAGCGGCACCGTGAGGGCCAGGTTGAGCACGACGGAGAGCAGCACGTACCGCGTCTCCAGCCCGGGTCGGCCCTCGGCGCGGGCCACGACGGTTGTCGCCCCGCTGATCAGGTTGAGGGCGTAGGCGGGCGTGAGCACGAGGATGTTGACCGTGGCCCAGGTGACCTGGTGTCCCAGCCAGAGCCGGACCAGCGGGTCGGCGCTGACCATCAGGGCCGCGGCGGCCGGCGCGAGGAACAGGGCCAGGTAACGGGTGGCCGCCAGGTGGAACCGGTCCGCCCAGTCGGTGCCGCGGCTGACCGAGCGGGCGACCGCCGCGGGGAACAGCACGACCAGGGCGAGACTCGGCGGTAGGCGCAGCAGATTGAGCAGGCGGCTGCCCAGGTCGAAATCGCCGGCGACGGCCGGACCGAAGACGCCGCCGAGGATGAGGCGGTCGAGTTCCACGTTGACCATGCCCGCGCCGGTGGACACCTGCACCCGCATGCCGTACCCGCCGACCCGGCGTACGTCGCGTCGGTGCAGACGTCCCCAGCGCGGAGACAGCTCCGGACGCTGCCGGTGGGTGGCGCCCGCGAGCAGGAGGGTACGGATCGCGCCGGTGGCGGCGGCGGACGCGGCCAGCGCCACCAGGCCGCCGCCGAGGCGTACCACCAGGATCGCCAGTGCCGCGCCGAGCACGGCGGTGCCGGCGCTGATCGCCGCGAGCGACCCGTACCGCTGGCCGCCTTCGAGCACGGCACGCCACGGCAGCTCGACGGCGCCGGCCACCAGACCGAGGACCAGCCAGAGCGTCGCGTGCCACGCCTCGTCGGCGAGGTCGCCCAGGCCCAGCAGCCCGGTGATCCACGACCAGCAGATGCCGAGCACGCCCACGGTGAGCAGACCGAGCAGCACGGCCCAACCGAGCGTCAACCCCTGCAGCCGGCGCACCAGATCGCGGTCCGCCGCGCTGACCGCCTTGGCCACCTCGCGCACCAACGTGGAGCCGAGTCCGAGATCGATCAGCGCGGCCATCGTCAGCAGACCGGTCAGCACGATCCAGACGCCGAACTCCCGGGGTCCGAGGCTCTGGTAGACGACCGGCACCGAGACCAGCCCGGACACCGCCATGACCACCCGCGCGCCCAGCATGCTGGCCGTGTTTCGGGTGACCCGGGTGTCGACCGCGTCGGTGGCACTACCCACGGGGGAACCCCCGGAACAGCTCGACGACGGTCAGCAGCAGCAGGGCCAGGTCGACCCGCATGGAGCGGCAGTTGAGGTAGAGCAGGTCGCAGCGGAGCTTGTCCTCCACGGTGGCCGCGTAGCCGCCGGTGAGTTGCGCGATGCCGGTCAGGCCCGGGCGGATCAGGTGCCGCAGGTCGTAGTGCGGCAGGCGTTCGAAGCCGGCGATGAACTCCGGGCGCTCCGGGCGCGGACCGACCAGGCTCATCTCGCCGCGGACGACGTTCCACAGTTGGGGGAGTTCGTCCAGGCGGGAGCGTCGGAGCCAGCGTCCGACCCGGGTGATCCGGGCGTCGTCCGGCTGGGCGAGGACGGGACCGGTGGCCTGTTCCGCGCCGACCCGCATGGTCCGGAACTTGACCAGCCGGAACAGCCGGCCGCCCGCGCCGACGCGTTGCTGGAGGTAGAACGGCGGCCCGGTGAACGACACCACGGCGGCGATCAGCGCGATCAGCGGGAGCACCACGACGGCGCTGAGCAGGATCGCGCCCAGGTCGAAGGCCCGCTTGAGTCGTTCGTGCCGGGGGCGGCCCGCGCCGGAGCCCAGCCGGATCCAGGGCAGCCCGCCGAAACGGGCCATGGCGGGCGCGCGCAGCAGGCCGTAGACCGGTCGTGCCAGCACCAGGATCTCGACGCCGGCGCTCAGGCAAACGCTCATGAGGCGCTCGTCGATGCTCTCCAGGGAGTGCTTGAGCAGCAGGAGTCGGGGGCGGAGACAGGCCAGGGCCGCCGTCACGTCCTCGGCGCGCGACGGCATCGGGAGTCGGGCGGCGACGTCGAACTCCTCGTCGAGCCGGTCGGGCACGGGGGCCACGTCGTTCGGCTCGATGACCACCACGCGTACCCGCCGGTTGCCCTGATCCGGCCGTGGGGCCCGCTCGCGCCGTTCGGCGCGGTGGACGGGCACCTGGTGGACTCCCGCCGGTGACCTCGGCGCCGGACCGACACCGATCGAGACCTCGGCGCGGTCGAGCGACGCCGGAGAGTGGCCCGCACGGATGGGACCCCGGGTCTTCCTCAACGCGTCGACCTCCTCGGTCAGGGACTCGCAGGGCATGCCAGCCAGCACCCCGGGAGCAAGTGTCAAGGACAAAAACCCCAACAGGGTCAAAACGGCAAAAAAAGGATTCTTGGGACGAACGTGCCTATATGACGGCAACCTGGGTGAGGAGAGGTTCCCTTACAGGCGTTCTAGGCCAGCGCCGTTGGCCCGAGCCCGAGTTGCCGGCACCGGCCGACGGCCCTGTCGTATCGAGGAGTTCCAGATGGTCCTGCCCGACATCGCCGTCAGTCCCGAACCGGCGCCAATCCCGGTGCCCCGGCGCGTCCTGGTGATCGGCGGCGCCGGCTTCATCGGCAGCCACGTGGTCGCCCGGTTGATGCTGATGGGAAGCGAGGTTCGCGTCCTCGACAACTTCTCCACCGGGCGGCTGGAGAACCTCGCGGATGCCGCGTACGGCGGGCTGACCGAGGCCGACGTGGTGACCGGCGACATCCGCACTCCGGAGGGCCTGGAGATCGTGCAGCAGTGGCAGCCCGAGGTGGTGGTGCACCTGGCCGCGCAGCCCAGTGTCCCGGCGGCCCGCCGCTCGCCCCTGTACGACGCCGACGTGAACGTGTTCGGCACCGTCAACGTGCTCGACGCCTGCGTCCGCAACGGCGTACGGCTGGTGATCAACGCGGCCAGCAGCGCCATCTTCGGCCGGGTTCCCGCCAACGAGCTGCCGATCCGTGAGGACCACGCGATCGCGCCGGTCAGCCCGTATGGCATCAGCAAGGCCGCCGGAGTGCACTACCTCGACTGGTACGGGCGGCAGCACGGCCTGGCGTACACCTCGATGGTCTTCGGCAATGTCTACGGCCCTCGGCAGGAGGGCGGCGACTGCGGCGTCGTCTCCCTCATGGCCGATGCCCTCGTCCGTGGTCGGCAGGTGGTGATCTCCGACGACGGCGCGCAGACCCGGGACTTCATCCACGTCAGCGACGTCGCCGAGGCGGTGGCCGTCGCCTCGCACCACCCGGGGGCGGGGATGGTCAACATCGCCTCCGGGCGGCAGACCAGCATCAACGACGTGTACGACGCCGTCCGGGACGCGTGCGGGGTGGTGGCGGCGGCCCGCTATGAGCCGCTGCCCTGGCCGGGGGAGGTACGCGCCATGGCGCTCGACATCCGCAAGGCCCGTGAGCTGCTCGGGTGGTACCCGAAGGTCGGCCTCACCGAGGGTGTGCGGATGACGGTGCGCGACGCCCGCCGCCGCCACGGCGGCCAGGTCCTCGCCCAGGCGCGCGAGCTCGACCCGGTGGCGGCGACCCAGTAACGGCGTCGGGGATGCCCGCCTCCGGCGGGTTACCGCCCCAACGTCTCGAGGCGCGGTGAGCGGGCGCGGGCGGTCTCGGCGAGAGCGGCGAACACCGGTGCCCGCAACGCTTCTGCGAGCTGCTCGCGCCACGACGCCTGCGGGCTGACCCCGGCCACCCGCCACCGCCCGTGCTCCAGCACGCCGTAGGCGGGACGCTGCGCGGGGCGGGGAAACATCGTGTGCGGCACGGCGTGGACCCGCTCCGGGTCCAGCCCGGCAAGCTCGAAGAGCGCCCGGGTCAGGTCGTACCAGGTCGAGTGGCCGGCGCTGGTGCCGTGGTAGATCCCCGGCGGGGCGACCCCGGTGTGGGCCGCCTGGCCCAGCTCCACCAACTGCCGGGCCAGCGCCCGGCTCCAGGTCGGCTGGCCGGTGTGGTCCGCCACCGCCCGTACCACGCGGGACTCGGCGGCCTGGGCGAGCATGGTGGCGACGAAGTTGCGCCCGTGTTCGCCGTACAGCCAGGCGGTACGGACGAGGTAGCCCTGCTCGGGCAGGAGCCGTAGCAAGGCGTGTTCGCCGGCGAGTTTGCTCCGGCCGTACGCGTTCACCGGGCCGGTGCGGTCGTGCTCCTGGTAGGGGCGGCGGGCGGTCCCGTCGAAGACGTAGTCGGTCGAGATGTGCAGCAGGCAGGCCCCGGAATCCGCGCAGGCCCGGGCCAGATGGCCGACGGCCGTGCCGTTGACGGCTGTCGCGTCGTCCTCGGCGTCCTCGGCGGCGTCCACATTGGTCCAGCCGGCGGCGTTGACCACGATGTCGTGGCCCGGTACGAGGTGCGCGACCGCCGCCGGATCGGTGACGTCGAGTGTCGCGTGGTCGGCGATGGTCACGGACGCGCCGGGGTGGTGGGCGAGCGCGTCGACGATGTCGCGACCCAGCATGCCGTGCGCTCCGGTCACCAACCAACGAGCTGCTGTCTCCATCGAAACAGGATAAAACGTACATAAGACCCAAGCAGAGCTTTTAGGGCATGAAACATGACAGGCTCGCACCGCTTCCCGGAACCTGACGAATTTTTGCATTGATCAGTCCCACTCTTGCTGAACCGCATTCGGAACTGCCACGATGGCCGTCAATGCCTTCCGTCCCGAAGGAGTGGTCCCCATGGCGGTAACCCGCCGCAGGTTCGTCACGTCCGTGTTGGCGGGCTCCGCCCTCGCCGCCGCCTCCACCACGAAGCTCCTCGCCAGCCCCGCCCAGGCCGCCAGCCCTCCCGGCGACGTGGTCGGCAAGGTCACCGTCGGCTACCAGGGCTGGTTCAGCGCCCCCGGCGACTCCGCGCCGATCGGCGGCTGGTGGCACTGGAGCCGCGACCGGTTCCAGCCGCCCTCGCCCAGCAACACCACCATCGTGTCCTGGCCGGACATGCGCGAGTACACGCGCAGCTATCCCACCGCGTACCCGAACCTCGGCAACGGATCGCCGGCCACCCTCTTCTCCTCCTACGACCAGCAGACCGTGGACACCCACTTCCGCTGGATGCAGGAGTACGGCTGCGACACCGCCGCCCTGCAACGCTTCAACCCGACGGGCGACGAGGGGCCGACCCGCGACGCCATGACGCTCAAGGTCCGCTCGGCGGCCGAGCGCTACAACCGCAAGTTCTACATCATGTACGACGTCACCGACTGGCTCACCATGCAGGCGGACATCAAGACCGACTGGCTGAACAAGATGTCGACGCACACCGCGTCCAGCGCGTATGCCCGCCAGAACGGCAAGCCCGTCGTCTGCATCTGGGGTTTCGGCTTCAGCGAACCGAGCCGCCCCTTCACCCCCGGGCCGTGCCTGGAGGTCATCAACTGGTTCAAGGCGCAGGGCTGCTACGTCATCGGCGGCGTGCCCACCTGGTGGCGGCAGGGCATCAACGACTCCCGCTCCGGCTTCCTCGACGTCTACCACGCCTTCAACGCGATCTCGCCGTGGATGGTCTACCGGACCGACACCCTCGAAGGCCTCGACTCGTACTACAACAACGTCAACATCGGCGACATGGCCGACTGCGCGGCGCGCGGCATCGACTACCTGCCCTGCGTGATGCCCGGTGACCTGGCCGGCGGGCACCGCCGCCACGGCGACTTCTACTGGCGGCACATCTACAACATGGTCCGGCTCGGCTCCCAGGGCCTCTACGTGTCGATGTTCGACGAGTACAACGAGGGCAACCAGATCGCCAAGACCTCCGAGACGCAGGCGACCACCCCGGCCGGCGCGAACATCCGCTCCCTCGACGAGGACGGCGTCGCCTGCTCGTCGGACTACTACCTGCGGATCACCGCCGACGGCGGCCGGATGCTCAAGGGACAGCTCGCCCTCACCGCGACACGCCCCACCCCGCCCATGGTCGGCACCCCGCCCCCGACCAGCGGCGACCTCGCCGCCGGCCGGTCCGCCTCGGCCAGCAGCCAGAACGGCTCCTTCGTGGCCGCGAACGCGGTCGACTCCGACGCCGGCAGCTACTGGGAGAGCGGCGGCGGCTCGTTCCCGCACTGGTGGCAGGTCGACCTGGGCGCCAGCCAGCAGGTCAGCCGCCTCGTGCTGCGGCTTCCCGCCGGCTGGGAGGCGCGTACCCAGACCATCACCGTGCAGGGCAGCGTCGACGGCAGCTCCTTCTCGACCATCGCCGGGGCCTCGGCGTTCGCCTTCGACCCGGCGACCGGCAACACCGTCAGCCGCACGCTGACGACCACCACGGCCCGCTACATCCGGCTGAGCATCGCCGGCAACACCGGCTGGCCGGCGGGCCAGCTCGCCAAGGTCGAGGTGTACGGCTCCAGCGCCACCACGGACAACCCACCGACCGTCCCGAGCGGTCTCGCGGTGACCGCCAAGACGTCGAGCAGCGTCTCCCTGGCCTGGACGGCGTCGACCGACGACAAGGGCGTCACCGGCTACCAGGTACGCCAGGGCGGCACGGTCGTCGCCACGGTCACGGGCACCACGGCGACCGTGAGCGGGCTCAGCGCGTCCACCTCGTACACCTTCACGGTCGTCGCCCGTGACGCCGGCGGCAACACCTCGTCCGCGTCGAACGCGGTCACGGTGACCACCGACGCCGCCGCCAACTCCGACCTCGCCCGCGGCCGGTCCACGTCGGAGAGCAGCCACGTGCAGAGCTACGGCTCGGGCAACGTGGTCGACGGCGACGCGAACAGCTACTGGGAAAGCGCCAACAACGCCTTCCCGCAGTGGGTGCAGGTCGACCTGGGCGCTGCGCGCACTGTTGGGCGGGTGGTGCTCAAGCTGCCGCCGTCGTCGGCGTGGGGTGCTCGGACGCAGACCGTCGCCGTGACCGGCAGTACGGACGGTTCTAGCTTCGGGACGCTGGTTGGAGCGGCGGGGCGGACGTTCGATCCGTCGACGGGCAACTCGGTGACGCTGACGTTCAGTGCCGCGCAGGCTCGCTACGTGCGGATCACCGTTACCGGCAACACCGGCTGGCCGGCCGGGCAACTGGCGGCACTTGAGGTGTACGCGAGCTGACCGGACGTGGGGCGGCCGCCGGACGCCGACCGGCGGCCGCTCCTCCCGTTGAACACCCAGGCTCTAGCGGTGCTGATCGATGCTTCACACAAGCTCGGTGATGACAAATCGCGGTAGCTCAAGTTCGGTCGGTGGCGCGATTCTGAACGTTCCACCCAACGCCTGCGGCGTCCATCCAGCGCCGAGGCCGTAATAGACAAGATCGCGTACATCCTCGGCTGTCGGGTAGGGATACGTCTCCCCGCTGTCGTGCACGTCCGTCTCGACGTGCCGACCATCAGATGCAGCGGTCGGCCGCTCGGTCAAGTCGGCCTGTAGGGCACGACCAGTTTTTCCCGCACCCCACACGCGAAGCCTTATGCAGCGGTGAAGACGACCATCAGGGCCAGATGCGGACCGAATGTCGGCCTGCCAGGTGAACTCCCGACCGTCGATGTGGAGCGTGCGCAGCCTCGACCTCATCTCGCCAATCTTTCCAGCCAGACGGTCACCGCACGAGCCCGCAGCCCTTGACGCCGCGAATAGCGTTGAGCGCAAGGTAGGGGGAAGGTGACGCATGGTGAATCTTCTAGCGAACGGCTTGACCGCTCTCGTGGCACTGCTATCCGTAGCCCTTGGCGGCTACCTCTCCATCCGGGCTCAACGCAGACACTGGGATCGAGATCACCTCCGCCATTGGCGTGATATTCGGCTTAGCGCCTTCGACGACTTTCTGTCAGCCTTTCGCTCCTACATTGCCTTTGCTTTGAACCCGAGTGCCAAGATCGACGCCGTGCCGGATGCGTATTCGCCGGGACACTTAATGCCGATATTTGATAACGAAGGCACCGATTACAAAGAACGAATGGAGGCCGCCAAGACCAAGGTCCGCCTCGTCGCTCAGTCTCAGGAGACGTTGGACGCCCTCGCTGAAGCAGTCCAGCAAGCGCGTCAACTGGCCGCCGATCGTGCGAGCAGCGGCGTGGGCGACATCCCACAGGAGCGCATCAAGAAGGTATGGACAGCCGAACACGCCTTCTTGGCCGCCGCGCGGTTAGAGCTCTCACTGCCGCCCGTCAGCTTTCCGGCATACGCATCGCCGCAAACAACAGGTACAGGTCTAGTTCCGCAGTCGTGGTCGCCATCGCAGTCGTCCCCGTCGCACAGCACCGAAATGCAGCCGCCTACCCGACCGCTCGATCTGCGGGCCAGCCAGCAGAGGGCTGGCGAGCTGCGTACCGAGCCGTAGGCGAGCGCCTCGCCGGAATCCTGTCTCGGATCTCGCGGGCGCAGGCGTCGTGCGGGTATTCGCCCTCGTCGACCTAGCCATAGCCACCCTAGCTGGGCTCGGGCTTTAGAATTCGCGCGTGGGTCCTCCCTACCAACTAGCCGCGGCAACCTCACAGCGTCACCTGCGAAACGCGATACCCCGACGCTGGCTGCATGTCCAGGCAGTGGCGGCCAAAGCCACGCAGCTTGCGCACCTGGTCGGGGACGATGCGGAGTTGCTGACGGCGGCGGCATGGCTGCATGACATCGGATACGCCCCGGAGGTCGCCGATACGGGTTTCCACGCGTTGGATGGCGCACGGTGGCTTCAGCGCCATGGCTTTGGAGACCGGGTCGCGGCTCTGGTCGCCCATCACTCCTGCGCTGTCTATGAAGCAGACGAGCGCGGTCTGGGACAGGCTCTGGCCGATGAGTTCCCGCGCGAGGAGACGGCGACCTCGGATGCTCTCTGGTACGCGGACATGACGACTGGTCCGGACGGGCAGGATCTCACCGTCGATGAGAGGCTGGCGGAGATTCGGCAGCGCTACGGGCCGAACGACGTGGTGACTCGGTTTTGGCAGAAGGCTGAGCCCATGCTCCTAGGTGCCATACGTAGGACTCAGCATCGCATTTCCGCTCATCCGATGTGACGGTCGCGGCGCTGACTGAAGCGTGATCGAAAACTGATGTCAATCCTGCTGGGAAGCGGCGTGCGTTTGGCTATGGCTCGGGCGACGATGGCGGCGGTACTGTCCGAAGTGGCAGTTGCCAAGCTCTGCCCTGCCTGTATAACCCGTAGGGAGCAGTGATGCCGGAGTCCGCCTCGTCTTTCGCCGAACGGCTCCGCGCTTTGATCACGGATCGCGGGATCAGCTATCGCACGTTGGCGCGCCAGACCTTCTACAGCAAGAGCTACCTGCATGACCTGGCCTGCGGTCGGAAGACGCCGGCCCTGAACACTGCTCAGCGCCTGGACACTGCCCTGGCGGCGGGTGGGACGCTGGTCGCGCTCGCTCCGGTCCCTGTTGTCGACGAGGAGCGGACGGCCATCGGTGGGGCGCAATCGCTGCGGAACGATGCGGAACAGCTCGCGGACCTGCTCGTCACGCAGACGCCCACGAACGAGAACGCTGCCGTGCTGGCCCATCAGTGGTTGATCACTGAGCCGCCTCAACGGTATGAGCTGGGCGCGGGCCGGCGGGTCGGGGACGAGACGGTGGCTCGGATCGAGGATCGGGTTCGTCAGCTCCGACGGCTGGACGACCACGTGGGCGGTGCCAAGACCTACGCCATGGTTTCCGCCGAGCTGGCCGCCACCGCCGACCTGCTCCGTGGGGGTAGCTATCGGGAAGCCGTGAGTCGGAGGCTGCTCGTCGTCATCGCTGACCTGTGCCAGTTGGCGGGTTTCGTCGCCGAGGACGCCGGTCGGGTCGCGGAAGCACGCCATCACTACCTGACCGGCATGCGCGCTGCACACGCCGGTGGTGACGCTGCAAGTGCTGCCAACTGTCTCAGCAGCCTCTCCTACCTTGAGGCGAATCTTGGCGACCGGCGCGAGGCAGTCACTTTGGCTCGATCGGCCTACGTGGGGGGCCGGCACGCGGCCGAGGCCACCGGCCAAGCTCTGTTGCTTGAGCGCGTTGCCTGGGCGCATGCGCGCATGGGCGAGGCAAGTCTCGCCGAGCGAGCCCTGGGCGATGTCGCTGAGATCTATCAGCACGTCGACCTGGGCGATGCGCCTTCCTGGGCGTACTGGTTGACCCAGGACGAGGTCCAGGTCATGGCGGGGCGGGTGTGGACTGAATTGCGGCGGCCGCTCAGGGCGGTACCCATGTTGGAAGATGCCATCCGTCGCTACGGCGACGACTCGCCCCGCGAGACCTCCTTGTACCTCGGTTGGCTCACCCAAGCGCTGCTGCAAGCCGGAGAGGTTGAGCAGGCCATCGCCGTGGCTGGACGTTCCGCGGCTCTGGCACGCTCGGCGCGGTCGCAACGTGCCGTTGACCGTGTCGCCGAGCTGCGTCACATGATCGCCGCCGTCGACGACAGGACGAGCGCCGCTGACGAATTCCTAGAGCTGTCCGCTGGCCTGTCCGCCGATCCAGGCGGACACCTCGAAGGACAGTAGCGGACGCGATCCGTCTGGATCGCAATCAATGGTCGTCACAGGCTGTCACCTAGGCATCGCTGAGTGGTCGCCCGATGGGGCGCGGCGAGCCGGGCGCGGCGGCCAACTGGTCATGTGCACGTCGCGCCCCGACCCGTGAGGTGGGGGAATGAGCGGCAGGCACCATTGGCACGCCGACTCGACGGCGAGCAAGGGTGAACAGGTTGAGGCGGTCGAGCGGGAGGCTGCCAAGCAGCGCATCCTTGCTCAGGCCGAGGCGGAGCGCGTACCCGTGGACGACACGACCCGTGCGGTCCCGGACCGGCGGTGGCGGCGTGAGCAGCGATGACTTCCCCATCGGACGACGGGTGGCCGGTTGGCGGGTGCGGCGTTCGATGACGCAGCAGATGCTGGCCGACCGTCTGCGCAGGTCGAAGAGCTGGGTCGACAAGATCGAGCGCGGCGTCCGCCCCCTGGACCGGTACTCGGTCATCCAGGAACTCTCCCGCGTCCTGCGGGTCGACCCGGAGGTGCTGCTCGGTCAGCCGTCCAGCACCCCGGCGAGCACGCCTGTCGGTGTGGACGACATCCGAGCCGCGCTCGCCCGCTACGACACCCCGCCGACCCCACCACACCTGCACGACCTGAGGCGGCAGGTTGGGCACGCCTGGTTGACCTACCAGCACGCGCACTACCCGCAGTTGGTGCGCGCGGTGCCGGCTCTGCTGGACGCCGCCCAGGGCACGCGGTCGCCGGAGGTGCTGGTGCAGGCGTACCGGATCACCGCGCTGCTGCTGGTCAAGCTCGGCGAGGCCGACCTCGCCTGGCTGGCCGCCGACCGCGCGATGGGCGCTGCCCAAGACGAGCCAGTTCTCGCGGCGACGGTGGCAATCGCGGTGGCCCAGGCGCTGCGCGCGTCGGGCCGGGACCGCCTGGCCCTGTCGGCGACCCTCACCGCTGCACACCGTGTCCTCCCACGGTCGGCCGACGAGAGTGATCAAGAGGTTTGTGGCACTTTTGGAGATCAAAGTCGACGCAAACCTCTTGATCACCGGGGACAGGGCGAGCACGCAGGGCCGGGTGATCGTCGAGCGTGGGCGGTGGGTGGGACGTTGCTGGTCCAGGCCGCCCTCGCTGCCGCTGGCTGCGGCGAGCACCGCCGCGCCACCGAGCTGATCGACCGGGCCGCGGGCGTCGCCGCCAACCTTCGCGGGTACGACGACCCGCACGGCACCAGCTTTGGGACGGTAACCGTGGAGATGGCGCGGGTAATCCTCGCAGCCCAGCGGGGTGACGTCGACGGCGCACTGGCGCGGCATGTGAGCGTCGTGCGGCGGGAGGTGTGGCGGCGTTTGCCGGCCGAGTATCGGGGTGCCTACCTGCTCGACGTCGCGCGGGTCTACGTGCACGCCGGGGACCTGCGCGGGGCGGCGCGGGCCCTGGTCGACGCGGACAGTGTCGCGCCGGGTGAGGTTCGAGGGCGGCCTCTGGCGCGTACTCTCATCGCCGATGTCGCCCGGGCCAAGCCGGCGCCGGCGGGCGTGGCGCGGCTGGCGACGCTGGTCGGGCTTGTTCGGCCGCCGGACGCCGACCGGCGGCCGCCACCCACCGCGCTTTCGTAGGCCGACGCTTGCGCTGGTCACCGATACGGATACGTCAGTGGAGCGGCCGTCGGCCACGCGGCGGTTACACACAGCTCGTCAACGGCCCAGCGGCTGGTGCTCCAAATCGTCATCATCAACGATGCCAACGCGGATGGCACCGTCAACCGATCCGGCTCAGCGCGTCTCGCTGTGGGTCGTGCTGAGCCTCGCGCAGGCCAGCACGGTCAGGGCGGCTCCGAGCAGCAGCACCGCGACGGCGACGGCGGTCTCGACGTCGGGCCCGGTCTCGACGGCCACCGACACACTCACGCCCGTCTGGTAGAAGGCGTCGCTGCCGCGCGGCTCCGGCCGACTCCGCCAGGCATCGTCCGCCGCGAGCCAGGCCACCGCGGCCAGCAGCGTGGCACCCACTACGGCGATCGGGGCGGTGCCATGGCGCCGGACCGCGCGGCTCACGACCCAGGCATACCCCCCGAGTACGAGCAACACCGCCACGGCCACATTGGTGAAAGAGCCGAGCAGAGCGGCCAGCCCCGACGGGAGGAGGGCGACGAACACCAGGGTGACCAGCGTGAGCACGCCCACGGCCGGCGCGGCCCGGCCGATCCGGCGCAGCCGATCCCGCGGCAACCGTCCGACAGCGACGCCGAGGAAGACGCAGGCCAGGATCAGACAGCTTGCCACGGCCAGCTGTCGCAGGAACTGTGTCCGCTGCCGTACCGGGTCGGTCACCAGCGCGATCAGCTCGCTCGCGCTCGGCGGCGCGTCGCCGAATGACGGGGCCGCCCATCCCCACATTTCCACGACACCCGCGAGGGTGAGGAGGAGCAGGCCACCCTGCAGCAGCAGACGTGTCGACCGGGGCACGGCGGGACCGGTCACCGCGGGGTGGACGGCGAGGACACCCAGCACGACGACGCCGCCGGCCCCGGTCGCCCAGAGGGATCCGAACAGCGCGCCCACGACGGCGAGCAGCGCGGCCCCGAGGAGCAGCAGAAGCTGCTTCGCTGAAGGCATCCGCACAGGGTATACAGGCGGATCCCAAACTTTGCGCCTGCGGCTGGAACCGAGTCGATCTTCCGGAATGCCGGCATGCTTGGCGTGCGGCAGGAACGGGCGGCACACGCCGGTGGCCCGGATCGTTGTCGACCCGGGCCACTGGCGTGCTCTCTGGTGTCGTCGCCGCTGGCCTTAGGCCCAGACGACGGATCCCGACTGTGGCCGCCGAGGCGGCGGTCCTGTCACCACCAGGTTGCGGTGCAGCCGCCTTTTGCTGCGGCGTTGCCCTCGCACAGCTTGACCTCGATGGAGGTGTTCGCCTCTACCGTCACGTACTCTGCGGCCCCTCGGGGAACGCCCGACGGCGGGATGTAGCGCACCCCGGAGGGTGTGCGTACGGCGAGGACGGCGGAGTAGAACGGACTGCTCGTGTTGGTCACGACTTTGGCCTTGAGGGTCCACCGGCCGTCCGGAAGCTGGTACTTCGTCACGTAGGCATTGGCGCCGGCCCGGGCGGTGGCGACCGTCTTGGTCCCCGTGTAGATGGGGGCGCCTGGTCCGAAGCCGGTCAGGTAGTAGCTGTTGGCGACGTTCCAGTGGCTGGCCAGATAGGTGCCGGCCGCCGGGGCGTAGTTGAAGTAGTCGTCGTTGTTGCAGTCGATGATGTCGCCGACCGCGGTCGGGCACTCGTTTTTCAGGCCTCCCGACGGCAGCCCGCCGTCGTCGTAGCAGAGGATGTCCTGGTCGTCCCAGCAGTGCCCGAACGGGGTGGCGTGCGGTGCGCTCGCCTGGACCGCACCCATCGCGTGCAGCAGTTCGTGCCCGGCGGTGTTCCAGGCCCAGCAGCCCTCGTCGATCATCGCCCAGCCGGGCCCGGAGTTGTAGGGACTGCCCGAGCCTGGGCTGTCGCTGTCACCGGCGTCGTTCCAGCCCAACCCGCACTCGTGGGTGCCCTGGTAGAACGTGAGGTAGATCCGGTCAGTCCGGTTGTAGCCGCGAGCCTTCATCGCGGCGGCCACCTTCTCGGGGTTGTTGATCTCGCTGGCCGGCACCTCGACGTAGGCGACAATCGGGTTACAGGCAACAGAATGGACGAAAATGACGTGGCGTACACCGCCGCCACGCTGTGCGGCCTCCAGATATGCCGCGTCGATCTTCGTCGCCCAATCCTGGATCTTCGGATCCATCTCGGGATAGCGGTTGGTGCCGCCGGTCGGGCGGACGTAGACGAGTTGGACGCGGCGACCGCTGACACCATCGCCGACACACACCACCGTGGACGCGGCGTTCGCCGGATTGGCCGGCAGAACCACGACCGGTGTCGCAACTGCGGCGATCAACCCAATCGCCACCGCTGACCGGCGGAGCCGGCCCCATATTTCCTTTACCACAAAGCCTCCCTGCATCACTCGCGCTGGCCTGCCCAACGCGATCGGAGCCCCGCAGTCTCCAGCCCAAGAACAGCGGTAAGAACTGGGGGTTGATCATGCTCGGGTACGGCCCGTGCCGGGCCGTACCCGTCGGTGACGGTCGATGCTCAGGCGGCGGGGTCATCAAGGGCGGATGGACCGGCTACGGCGGTGGTAATCCGGCCGCGTGGTCAGTCAGTGTGTGCAGCCAACTTGCCCTCTGGTACCAACCACCGAAAACACGTCCTGAGTCGCGGTAGAACCCGGCGCGGTGCTCCGGAGCACCGCGCCGCGTAGGTGTTCTGGCGGTAAGCCTGGCCGGCGATTGGTGATGCGGGGAAGGGTCTGAGCTGTGCGAAACAGTCCCGAACACGTCGCCTCGACGGCTACCTGCGGCCTTGGGCGCGTGGGGCGGCACGCGCTCTGGTCGACGCGGACAGTGCCGCGCCGGGTGAGGTTCGGGGGCGGCCTCTGGCGCGTACCCTCATTGGCGATCTTGCGCGGGCGAAGCCGGCGCCGGCCGGCGTGGCGCGGCTGGCGACGCTGGTCGGGCTTACCCGGTGACGGACTCGCGGCGGCGCACGTCGTCGGCGGGGTTGATGGTGCGGACCGGGTTGGGGACCGGGCCGCGTCGCCGCCACTCGCGGGGGTAGCCGAGCGAGACCTCCTCGAAGCGGACGCCGTCGTAGAAGGTCGTGCGGGGGATGTGCAGGTGCCCGTAGACCATCGTGGACGCGCCGAAGCGCAGGTGCCAGTCGCGGGTGCGGACGGTGCCGCACCACTGGGCGAACTCCGGGAACCAGAGGATGTCGGTGGGTTCGCGCATCAGCGGGTAGTGGTTGACCAGCACGGTCGGCAGGTCCGGGTCGCGCTCGGCGAGCCGGCGTTCGGTCTCGGTGACGCGGGCATCGCACCAGGCCTCGCGGCTCGGGTACGGGTCGGGGTGCAGCAGCGCCTCGTCCGTGCAGACCACGCCGGCCGCGTACGCGATGTCGAGGGACTCCTGTTTGGTGCTCGCCTGGGGCACCCGGAACGTGTAGTCGTAGAGCACGAAGAGCGGGGCGATGGTGGCCGGGCCGCCCTCGCCGTCCCAGACCGGGTACGGGTCCTCGGGCGTGACGACGCCCAGGCGGCGGCACATCGCCACCAGTTCGCGGTAGCGGGTCTCGCCGCGCAGGTGCTCGGGGTCGCCGGGCGGCGTCCACAGCTCGTGGTTGCCCGGCGCCCAGACGACCTTCGCGAAGCGGCTGCTCAGCAGCTCAAGCGCCCACTCGATGTCGGCGAACTTCTCGCCCACGTCACCTGCCACGAGCAGCCAGTCGCCGGGGTGGTCCGGGCGTAGGTCCTGGACGAAGGCGCGGTTCTCCGCGTAGCTGATGTGCAGGTCGCTGACGGCCCGCAGCCGGGGGGAAGCGCTCACGCCTTGAGGCTAGGCGGCGGTGGCCCGATCGGCACACCCCGATCTGGCCGTGTCCTCCTCCGCTCGCCGTCGGCTACCACGGGACGTGCCGGCCGGCCGGCATATCCGGGGACCCGGCGGGAAAGCGCGGGGCGTCCGAGAGCCCGAAACCGGAGCAGGAGACGAAACATGCCTTTCATCACCGTGGGGACGGAAAACTCCGCACCCATCGACCTGTACTACGAGGACCACGGTTCCGGTAAGCCCGTGGTGCTGATCCACGGCTTCCCGTTCAACGGAGCAACGTGGGAGAAGGAGACCAGGGCGCTGCTCAACGCCGGATACCGGACGATCACCTACGACCGTCGCGGTTACGGCAACTCGGCGCAGCCGGCGTTCGGGTACGACTACAACACGTTCGCGGCGGACCTCGACGTGCTGATGACCGAGCTGGACCTCAACGACGTGACCCTGGTGGGTCACTCGATGGGCACCGGTGAGGTCGTTCGTTACCTGGGCAACTACGGCTCCCAGCGGGTCAGCAAGGCGGTGCTGCTCAGCCCGCTCGAGCCGATGCTGGCCAAGGCGGACGACAACCCCGAGGGCGTCGACCGGAACCTCTTCAAGGGCTTCCAGGACGCCATCATCAAGGACCGCTTCGCCTACCTGACGTCGTTCTGCGACGCGTTCTTCAACCCGGACCAGAACATGGGCAAGCGGGTCAGCGAAGAGGCGTACCGGGCGCACTGGCAGATCGGCGCGATGGCCTCCGCCAAGGCCACCCACGACAGTGTGGACGCCTGGCAGGAAGACTTCCGGCCGGACCTGCCGAAGATCAACATTCCGGTGTTGATCGTGCAGGGCGACCAGGACCGGGTGCTGCCGTACCCGGTGACCGGTCAGCGGCTCGGCCCGATGATGCCGACCGGCACGCTCGTCACGCTCAAGGGCGCGCCGCACGGCATCCCGTGGACGCACGCCGACGAGGTCAACAAGGCGATCATGGACTTCATGAAGCAGCCTGCGAAGGCGCGCGCCTGACCCGTATCGGTAGCCGATCGGACGCCAGCGCCGTAACGGCGCTGCGGCACCCGGCCCCAGGGTTTCGCACCGGGGGCCGGGTGTCGGCGTCCGCCTCACGCCCGGATCAGCGTCACCAGCCCCGCCGCCACCAGCACGCCGGCCCAGAGCCGGTCGACGTTGAACCACGCCTTGCGTAGCACCCCCACCCCGAGCACCTCGTAGACCAGCACCGCCACGACCAGGGCCGTGCCGAACATCGCCACGGTGTGCACGCCCGCCGCGGCCAACCCGGGCAGCGCGCCCACCGGCGCGGCGGCCAGGTGCCCCGAATGGCCCCCGGCAGGCGGCTCGGCCACCAGCACCGGCAGCAGCATCAACCCCGCGCCGTGCGCCGACGACATGAGGAACGACCAGCCGGCGAGCTGTGCCGCCGACAGTCGCATGCCCGCCCAGCGAAAGTGCCGCTCGGAGAGCAGCCGCCACAGCCCGAAGCCGACCAGCAGCACGCCGCCCACCACCGCCAGGGCGGTGCTCGCCGTCACCGAGCGGGTCGACGTGACCAGGGCGGCGACGATCGCCACCGAGGCCAGGTGCCCCGCCGCGATCGGGGGCAGGGCCCGCAGCAGCGCCGAACGGCTGCGCTCCTGAAGACCCCGCGCCACCGCGAACAGCCAGCCCATCGCCGGGTTCAGGCCGTGGAACGCGCCGAGCGCGGCGAGGGTCGCCCAGGTGGCGACGGTCACGGGAAGCAGTACGAGTCGGAGGACGCGTCCCCGCCCTGTAGGCGCGTCTGGTGCACGCGCAGCCCCCGGAACTCGTCACCGTGCGGGAAGAACCGTTCGTCGGGGGTGAGCCCGCCGGCTTCGACGTCCACGTCGAGCTTGGCCAGCCACGCGCCCACCCCGTCGGGATAGAACTGGTCGTCCCACGCGCCGTAGAGGGAGTTGCTGACGTAGACGCGCCGGCCGTCCCGGCTGACCTCCACCATCTGCGGGCCGCCCGCGAGGGCCTCGTCCGGGGCGGACGGGTGCGCGGTACGACGCACGATGCCGCCGAGGTGCACCGAGCCGGTCTGCACCGGGTGCAGCGGGTCGCTGACGTCGTACTGGCGTAGCTCACCGGTGCCCCAGCACGACACGTAGAGGAACCGGTCGTCGACGGAGAGGTCGATGTCGGTCACCAGTGGTGGCACCGCGCCGAACGGCTTGAGCAGGTCGGGCAGGTCCGCCGGGTCGGCCGGCTCGGCCGGGATGTCGATCACCTTGGTGACCGCCCAGGCGTCTCCGTCGCGGTGCCACAGCCACACCGAGGCGGACAGGTCCTCGACGCTGATCACCACCCCGACGAACCCGTACGACTTCGTCGGATCGTGCGCCGGGCGCAGCTCCAGCGGCATCTGGTACTGATCGCCCAGGTCGACCCGCTGCACGTGCCGGCGCTTGGCGAGATCCCAGAAGTGGATGGCGTGACCGTAGCGGCGGCCCAGCAGCAGCTCCCCGATGATGCCGTCCTCGATCATCGACGGGGTGCCCCACTCGCTGGTGACCAGCACGTCCTGGTTGAGGTGCCACCACACGTCGTACGCGAGGAACTGCGGCCCCCGGTCGGCCTCCCACGCCCCGCGTACCTCGAAGGTGGTGTGGTCGAGGATCGCGACGCCACCCGGACCCTCCTCGCCGTCCGCGCCGCCGAGCGCCGACAGGTAGATGCCGTCCGGGCCACAGTGCACGGTGTGCGGCCGGGAGTAGCCGGCCCGTTTCGCCAGCTCCTCCGGGCCGATCACCTTGACGACCTGCGGCTGACGCGGGTCAGGCTGGGTGTCGATCACGTGGATGCGCGAGGAGCGCAGGCCCGGCACGATCAGGTAGCGCCGCTCCACGTGCGGGTGCGGGGCGGTCGGGCAGAGCGCGCTGCTGCACGCGTTCCAGCCGAAGTGGTGCAGCTCGTCGCCGAGGTGCGGCAGGTCGGTCCAGCCGACGACCCGGCCGTAGTCGGCGGAGTCCGGGTCGGTGTCGAGCACCACGATGGCGTCCGGGCGGCTGGCCGTACGGTCGAAGGCCGCCACGTAGGCGAGCTTCTCGGCCGGCGCGGTGGCCGCCTCGCGGGGTGACGGGTAGAAGGTGGGGTCGGGCGTCCAGCGGGTCATCGCATCTCCGCTTCGTCAGGTGGTGGGAACGCCGAGTCGGTCGAGCAGGAGACGGCGCAGCGCGCCGAAGCCCGGGTCGTCCGGCGTGCGGGTGGGTGCCAGGTCGACGGGCAGGTCCGCGGCGATGCGGCCCTCGTCGAGGAGCAGGATCCGATCGGCGAGCAGCAGCGCCTCCTCCACGTCGTGGGTGACGAGCAGGGCGGCGAAGCCGTGTTCGGCGCGCAGCCGGCGCAGCAGCACCTGCATCCGCAGCCGGGTGAGCGCGTCGAGGGCGCCGAACGGCTCGTCGAGCAGCAGCAGGTCCGGTTCGCGGACCAGCGCCCGGGCGACGGCGACCCGCTGTGCCTGCCCGCCGGACAGCTCGGCGGGCCAGGCCCGGTGCCGCTCGGCCAACCCGACCTCGGTCAACGCCCGCTCGATGCGGCCGGCGGTGTCCGGGCCGGTCAGCCCGAGCCCGACGTTCGCGGCCACCCGCTTCCAGGGCAGGAGCCGGTGCTCCTGGAAGACCACGGCGGCGGTGCCGTGCACGACGGTCTCACCGGTGGCGTCGCCGTCCAGGCCGGCGAGGATGCGCAGGAGGGTGCTCTTGCCTGAACCGCTGCCGCCGAGCAGGGCCACGACCTCGCCCCGGGCGATGCTGAGGTCGACCCCGGCCAGCACGACCGTCGGCCCGAAGGACCGGCGGATCGCAGTCGCGGTCAGCACCGGGGTCGCGCCGATCAGGTGGCTCGCAGTCCGCGTCGCCATGTCAACATCCTCCTCTCCGCCACGCGTAGGGCAAGGTCGGATATCAGCCCGAGCAGCGCGTAGACGAGCAGGCCGAGGACCACCACGTCGGTCTGGCTGAACTCCCGCGCCTCCATCATCAGGAAGCCGATGCCGGTCTGGGCGTTGACCTGCTCGCCGACCACGAGGCTGAGCCAGGCCGCGCCGATCGCGAGGCGCAGGCCGAGAAAGAGCGACGGCAGCGCCCCGGGCAGCACCACGTGCCGCAGCCGGGCGGCCGGCCCGAGCCCGCAGGCCCGGGCCGCCTCCACCAGCCGTTCGTCGATGTCCCGAATGCCGGCGTACGTGTTGAAGTAGACCGGGAAGAACGCGCCGAGCGCCACCAGGCTGATCTTCAACGACTCACCGATGCCCACCCAGATGATCAGCAGGGGGACCAGGCCCAGGTGCGGCAACATACGGGCCATCTGCACCGGAGGGTCGACGAGGTCGTCGCCGAGGCGCAGCAGCCCGGCCACCGTGCCCAGCACGAGCGCCAGCACGCCGCCGATGAGCAGCCCCGCGCCGGCCCGGGTGAGGGAGTCCACCAGGTGCACGGCGAGGGTGCCGTCGCGGGACAGTCGCCAGCCGGTCGCGAGGACGTCGCTGGGCGCGGGCAGCTTCTCCGGCGCCAGCACGCCGGTCCGGGCCGCCAACTCCCAGCTCAGCACCAGCGCGACCGGGCTGACCAGCCGCCGCCACCGCCGGGCCCGTCGGGGGCGCGCTTCGGCCGTCGCCTCGGCCGCGACTTCCGGCGGCGTGTCGAGCAGAGGGGTACGACTCACTGGAACACCGCGCTGAAGCGGTCGTCCACCCGGCTCCTGATGTCGACCGGTCCCGGGATGAGCTCCAGCGCGATGAAGCTGTCGGTGATCGCCTGGAGTTCGTCGCCGATGGCCGGGCTGACCGGGGCGAGTGGCTTGGCGCTGCGAGCCAGGGCGCGACTGGTCACGTCCTCCGGGATCTTCAACTCCGGCGCGAGGACGCGGGCCCGCTCCTGCGGGTTGGCGATGCCCCAGTCGGTCACCTCGCGGTACTTCTGCAGGAACGCCCGGACGTCGTCCGTGCGCTTGGTGACCGCGTCGGGGGCGGCCAGCACGTACTCGCGGTTGCTGGCCAGGCCGGTCGCGTCGGCGAGCACCCGTACGCCGGGCTGCTCGGCCAGGGCGAAGTACGGGTCCCAGATCACCCACGCGTCGACCTGCCCGCTGTCGAAGGCGGGCCGTCCCTCGGCCGGCTTGAGGTACTTGACGTTGATGTCGCGCAGCGTCATCTTGTTGGCCTCCAGCAGCCGGACCAGCAGCCAGTGCACGTTGGAGCCCTTGTTGAGGGCGACCGTCTTGCCCTTGAGGTCGGCGAAGCTGCGGTAGCCACTGTCGGCCTTGACGAGCACGGCCTCACCCTGCGGGATCGGCGCCGAGGTGCCGATGATGGAGAACGGGATCTTGCCGGCGGCGGCGAAGACCGGCGGGGCCTCGCCCACCTGTCCGATGTCGATCGACCCGGCCTTGAGCGCCTCGGTGAGCGCCGGCCCGCTCTCGAACAGCGACCACTCGACGCCGGGGGCCGCGTCGCGCGCCTTGACCAGGCTGAGCCCGCCGAAGCGCTGGTAGCCGATCCGCAACTTGCCCCCGTCGTCGCCGGCGTCAGCCGACCCGCCGCAGGCGCTCACGCCGCCCGTGGCGAGCAGGACGACGGCGGTGATCGCCGCCGTGAGCAGGCGGCGACGCGGAGGATGACCAGGTGAGGGGGTACGCATGACGGCTCCTTGGACGAGCGGGTGGGCCGGGCCGCGTCGACCGGCGTGGGATGGCGTGGGCGGTAGCCTACTAACCCGATAGGTTTTATCGGTAGGCTGTCGGCGGGTTCGTCCCACCCCTCAGGAGCGCCACGCGCACACACGGAAAGAGTCCCGATGACCCTCACCTTCCACTGGTTCCTGCCCACCAACGGCGACAGCCGGGACGTCGTCGGCGGTGGACACGGCGTACCCACCGGCACGGCCGGAGGCGCCCGCCCGCCGAGCGTGGCCTACCTGGGTCAGATCGCCCGCACCGCCGAGCAACTCGGCTTCGTCGGGGCGCTCACCCCGACCGGCGCGTGGTGCGAGGACGCCTGGCTCAGCACCGCGATGCTCACCGAGGTCACCGAACGCCTCAAGTTCCTGGTGGCGTTCCGGCCCGGCCTGACCTCACCCACCCTGGCCGCGCAGATGGCCTCCACCTTCCAGCGGCTGTCCCGGGGCCGACTGCTGCTCAACGTGGTCACCGGCGGCGAGTCGACCGAGCAGCGGGCGTACGGCGACTTCCTGGACAAGGACGCCCGGTACGCGCGCACGGATGAGTTCCTGCACATCGTCCGCGCGCTGTGGCGGGGCGAGACCGTCGACCACGCGGGCGAACACCTGCGCGTCGAGCAGGCGCGACTGCACCGGCTGCCCGACCCCACGCCGCCGGTCTACTTCGGTGGCTCGTCCGCCGCCGCCCTGCCCGTGGCCGTACGGCACAGCGACGTCTACCTCACCTGGGGCGAGCCACCGGCCCAGGTCGCCGAGAAACTCGACCGGGTACGGGCCCTGGCCGCCGACGCCGGCCGGGAGTTGCGCTTCGGCATCCGGCTGCACGTCATCGCCCGCGACACCGCCGACGAGGCGTGGGCACAGGCCCGCCGGCTGCTCAACGGCATCGCCGAGGCCGACATCAAGGCGGTGCAGGAGGGGCTGCGCCGCAGCGAGTCGGAGGGACAGCGCCGGATGCTCGACCTGCACGGCGGCTCCCGCGACAGCCTGGAGGTCGCACCCAACCTGTGGGCCGGGGTCGGCCTGGTACGGGGAGGGGCCGGCACCGCCCTCGTCGGCAGCCACCGCGAGATCGCCGACCGGATCGCCGAGTACCACGCGCTCGGCATCGACGAGTTCATCCTCTCCGGCTACCCCCACCTGGAGGAGGCGTACTGGTTCGGCGAGGGCGTCCTGCCGATCCTGCGCGAACGCGGCCTGTGGCAACGCCCCGACGCCCAGCCCGTGGACCTCCCGGATATCCCCTTCGCCGGCACTACGACCCGCCGCCCGACGCCGGAGCCCGCGATCGTTGGTCGCTGAGCGACACGACACGACGTGCCGTTTGCGGCTGAGCAGCCAACGATCATCGGGTCACCCGCCGCTGCCGTCCCGCTGACCGGCCCATGGCGCGGACGAACAGGTAGGTGGCGCGCGCCAGCACCCAGCGACGCGTCGCCGCCTACCTGCCCGCTCCGTCCGTGCCGCTAGTACGTCAGCCACGACGCCGACGACGGACTCTGGCAACTCATCGGCGCGAGCGACGCCGACCCCGCGACGCCGCGCGTGTCAGCGGCATGTGGGGACGCCCTGCGTTGGTCCGGGCACTGCACCTGGAGGTCGGCCTGCCGTACGCACGGTGCCGGTACCGTACGTCACTGAGCCGAGGGGTGGCGGAACGGCCGTCCTCCTTCGGTCTTCGGTAACGCTGCAATTTTCGCAACCCACTGGTCGACGTAGGTCTTAATTCCCTCGGCATTGCGCGCAGTGGTCAACCAGTCCCACGCAGCGTCACGAATCTCCCGTTGGGCGATCATCTCGGTGCCATCGCCGTAGTCGAACGGGTAGCCGTCGACAATGTCCGACAAGTCCCCGTAGATGTTGTACAAGCGGCCGACGTGGGCGGGGGGCAGGTCGATCAGCGCATACATCAGGTCCCCGATGACCCCCACCGGGTCTTCTCTGCCCTTCAGCACTCGATGCATGTATCCATCGATGAGGTCGATCACAGCAGCCAAGGAAGACGATACGGCGTGGGTCACCCTCTCATGGTCGCTTGCCGTGTCGCCCGCGCCGCTCCCGACTCCAGTGGCGCAACGACGTCGGCAGCTTGCATCCCAGTTGGCCCTCTACCGCATCGACCTTCCCCGGCGAAGCCGGCGAATCGACCACCAGCGGTCGGGCGTCGAAGCCCTGCGCCGCGAGAGATTCCAGGATCTCCGAGAGCCGGCCGACTGCCACCGTCGCGTTCACGAGCGAAGTGGGCCACTGTCGCCGGTTCCCGACACCGGTCCCTGGAGCAGCACGCGACCTGCGGCAGATCCGCGCGCGAGTGGATCTACGCTTACGGACATGGTTGGTCGCTTCTACCGTCGCCACTGGGACGAATCGCGCGGCGACGAGTTCGACGGTTGGGGGCACTCGGTCTGGTACTTCGAGGTGGATGACGACGGTTGGCCGGTTCGGCAGGTCCAGGTGTACGACCATGGCCCAGTCCTCCGGTACGGGCCTGGACATGAGGAAGACCGGTACGGCGGCCTCGGGCAGGCGAGCCTGGATGATCCTGAAGAAGACTGGAGCCCGTTCGTCGTCGCACGGGATGCGTTCGAGCATGTGTGGGAATCCGCTGACGGATAGCCCGAGCCTCAAGACCCACGCACTTCGCGGCAGATGAGTGCGCAGGTGGCGACTCGGCGATGAGTCCGATAGCCCCTCTCTAGGGGCCGGCAGATACCGTATGCCGCTTGGGAGACCGATCCCGGCCGCCTGGTCAGGCAGGTGGGTCGTCCCGGTAGAGATCCGATTTCACATCTCGGCCGCTCCAGCGAGTGGCCGTAAGCTCCGGCCGCTGCCGGACGGGTTTGGGCACCCAGCCGTATCGTCTGGTGTCGAGCGCTTCGTTGTCCCAGTCAGCGATCAACGCGAATGGGTCTGGGATGATGCCCGCCTTATCGTCGCAGGTCGTCAGGACGACCATAAGTGGATTAAAGCGCGTCTCCTGGGCCACATCGCAGTCGTCGGTCCGAGAAGCGACCAAGGCGCCGCACTTCTCGCAGGCTACGCAAGGGTTCCATCCCACGAGGGACCAGCAGCCGACCTGAACGAGGTCGTGGACGAATCGTGTGCCACGGACGTCGCCGGGCGAGAGCAGGAACGTGTTGACGACCTGATCACGGCCGTAGGCGGTCGCGTCGATCGCATAGGTGCCGGGTTGGAGCCGCGGAGGGTTCACATGGTGGTGGTCCAGCAGCGACCAGTGCGGTCCGGCGGGCAGCTCGACCAGCCGCAGCGGAACGCTCAACTCGTTCCCGCACGACGCGCACTGAAGGCTTTCCACTCCTGGAGTGTGTCATTTCAAGCTGAGCGTACGCATCCGCAAAGGGGCCAGCAGGGGCCACCGCTGCCGCGACCTCGGACAGATTGTCGGCCGCCACGGCCCCGGCCACCCGATGCCGCCGCCACATGCTGCAGATAGGCACGACCTCCGACAGCTATCAGGGGTGACGGACGCTCCGCACCAGCGCGCACGGTCGGCGGCATGACAGGATGCCGGCGTGCCTGACGATTTGGTCCTTGGGAAACTCTGGTGGGATCTGCGGGCTCCGGGCAGCGCGCTCGTGGCGGCAGATGCGGATGCTCGTCGGTCAACTGCTATCGCCAGGCCGAGGCGCATACCTCTATCCAGGCCGCGAGGTTGGGCACATGATCGATCGTGAGTAGCGAGTACGGCGGGGAGCCGGTCAACGGCGTGACATTCGCGAAAGCGTGGTCTGGTGCGAAGAGAAGGAGCCGGCCGTCGTCGCGATGCGCCAGCGTCAGATTCCCGTTGGCCTCCACGGCGACGGCGTAGTACTCGTCGGGGTTGATTGAGAGTTCGAGGTCGTCGTCGTCCCATAGCCATGCGTAGTCGGTGAGCACATCGGCGACTCGGACGTGCCTCGCGCTAACCGTAAGCACCTCGTTCTGGTTGTTCCACCAGGTGTCGGGCTCGTGGAACCGTTCGACGATCCCGCCGCAGAGCTTCCAGAAGTTCTTGTGAGTCCGATGGACGGAGTCGCTGTCCACGTCGTGGGGCGGGCGGCAGAGCCATCCCCGTCGATCGTCCGATGATCCCCATGCCAGCAACTCGTAGGCGTCACCTCCGACGGAGACGGGGGTGAGGGTCGTCGAGGCGAGCAGCGCAGAGAGTTCAGGCAAGCCGCCGATCGATCCGCGGTTCCACAGCTGCGCCTCACCCACGACGGCACTCTCGCCGGGACCGAGGAACCACGGGACCTCGTGGACGAAGTGCTCCCAGTCGCTCATCGCACCGATGATGCCAGGGTCACCGTCGCCCACCAGTCCGGGAACCGAGCGTCCGCTCATCGGTAGAAGCGGGCTCGCGGAAACGACTCGGCGCAGCGTCAACCGCCCGTGGCGTCCCACACCACGACGCGTACCACGAACGCCTTGTCCGCGCGGCTGTCGTTGGTGATGGTGGCGAACCCGAGGCGTCCCTCCGAGGTACGGAAGCACCAGTCGGCGCCGGGCGTGAACAAGGCCCGCGCCGAGCCGGTGGCGGACGCGACGCATCCCGCGTACGCCTGGTCGGGGTTGCCGCCGGAGTACTGGTACACGCTCGGCGTGTTGGCGACCTGGATGTTGTCCGAACGCAGATCGCCCCAGTCGTGGTAGAGGTCGAGCCCGTCCGTGGCCCCGTCGGAGTGGTGCGGCACGACCGGCCGATCCGGTTTGTCGACGTCGACGGCGGCCTCCCGGGGCAGCACCACGTCCCGGACGACGAGGGTGCGGGGCGCGTCGGGGTCCGTCGTACCCCTGGGGGTCGGCGGCGCGGCCGGGCTGGCGGTCGGCGTCGCGGCCCCCGTCGGCCCTCCGGCGGCGGGCGGTGACGTGGACGGTGCGCCGGCGGTGGGTGGCGGCGTCGACGGGTCGCGGAGCTGGGTCGCCAGGACACCGCCGAGCAGCAGGCAGCCGAGTGCCAGCAGGGCGATCGCGACGCGGGTCCGCCGACGCCAGAGCCAGAACGCGCCGAGCACCAGGACCGCCGTCAGGGTGAGCGCGAACAACAGCACGTCCCGGTTGAGCCAGCTCTCCACCGCGGTCACCACGCCGAGGACGTTCGCCGCCACGCCGATCACGGCGAGGGTCCTGATCCGGCGGTCGTCGCTGTTGCCGCCGGTCGGTGCGGGGGGCGGGGACTCACCCAACGGTTGCCTCCACTGTGGATTGCTGAGCGGAAACGGACGGTACCGCCCCCGTCATGATCCCATCGGCGCGCTCGTCGGCGGACCGCCGTGCGGCGCGGGTCGGGTCAACTGTCCGACGTTTCAGCGTGATCTCTCATCGCGGGCACCCTGTTGCCCCCGCCGGGAACGATCCTCTACGGTCTGCTGAAGCGGTGGGCGGTGCGGTCCGCATCCGACCGACACCGCCGGGTGTCCGTCGTGCGGGCCGGGATGGTGGAGTCCCGGGCCATTCCGTCGACGGTCGTCACGGCGGTCGTGTGATCCCAGCTCGTCTTCCGGGTGGTGCTGCCCGGAGCGGTTCCGCGCGGAGCCGACCGCGAGCCGACCACGCCGATCCCCACCGGAGATTCCTGTGTTCCTCAGCCCGCACGAGCAGGACCGCCTGCTCGTTCACGTCGCGGCCGATGTCGCCCGCCGCCGCCGCGAGCGCGGCCTGCGACTCAACTATCCCGAAGCCGTCGCGATCATCACCGCCTTCCTGCTCGAAGGGGCCCGGGACGGGCGTTCGGTGGTCGACCTCATGTCGGCCGGCCGGACCGTGCTCGGCCGCGACGACGTCCAGGACGGCATCCCCGAGCTGCTGAGGGAGGTGCAGGTGGAGGCCACGTTCCCGGACGGCACCAAGCTCGTGACGGTGCACCACCCGATCCCGTGATCCCCGGTGAGATCCTGCCGGCGGACAGCCCGGTGGAGATCAACGTGGGTCGACCGCTCACCACGCTGGTCGTGGTCAACACCGCCGACCGCCCGGTGCAGGTGGGCTCGCACTACCACTTCGCCGAGGCCAACCCGGCCCTGGCCTTCGACCGGGACGTCGCCTGGGGGCAGCGGCTCGCCGTTCCGGCGGGTACCTCGGTTCGGTTCGAGCCGGGCGTGAGCCGCAGCGTCGACCTGGTGCCGCTCGGCGGCGCGCGCGTCGTGCCGGGCCTGCGCGGCGAGTGCGCCGGCCCGCTGGACACCGCGTCACCGGCCGCGAAGACGACCGACGGACCGGCGACCGACGCGCCGGTGACCGACGGGCCGGCGCGGTGAGCGCCGTGCGGCGGGACCGCTACATCGATTTGTACGGGCCCACCACCGGCGACCGCATCCGGCTGGCCGACACGAGCCTGCTGATCGAGGTCGAGACCGACCACTGCGTGGGCGGCGACGAGGCGGTCTTCGGCGGCGGGAAGGTGATCCGCGAGTCGATGGGCCAGTCGCGGGCCACCCGCGCCGAGGGCGCCCTCGACACCGTCATCACCGGCGCGGTGGTGCTCGACCACTGGGGGATCGTCAAGGCCGATGTGGGCCTGCGGGACGGGCGGATCGTCGCCCTCGGCCGGGCCGGCAACCCGGACACCATGCCCGGCGTCCACCCCGACCTGGTCATCGGCCCGGCCACCGAGGTGATCGCCGGCAACGGCCGGATCCTCACGGCCGGCGCCGTCGACACCCACGTGCACTTCATCTGCCCGGAGATCGTCACCGAGGCGCTCGCCAGCGGCGTCACCACGCTCGTCGGCGGTGGCACCGGCCCCGCCGAGGGCACCCGGGCCACCACCGTCACGCCGAACGCCTGGCACCTGGCCCGCATGCACGAGGCGTTGGACACGCTGCCGGTCAACGTGCTGCTGCTCGGTAAGGGCAACACCGTCTCGCAAGAGGCGCTGTGGGAGCAGTTGCGTGCCGGCGCGGGCGGTTTCAAGCTGCACGAGGACTGGGGCACCACCCCGGCGGCGATCGACGCCTGCCTGCGGGTGGCGGACGCCTCCGGCGTGCAGGTGTCGATCCACACCGACACCCTCAACGAGGCCGGGTTCGTGGCCGACACGCTGCGGGCGATCGGCGGTCGGGCCATCCACTCGTACCACACCGAGGGCGCGGGCGGCGGGCACGCGCCGGACATCATCACGGTGGCCAGCGAGCCCAACGTGCTGCCGTCGTCGACCAACCCGACCCGGCCGTACACCGCCAACACCCTCGCCGAGCACCTGGACATGCTGATGGTCTGCCACCATCTCAACCCGTCCGTGCCGGAGGACCTGGCCTTCGCCGAGAGCCGCATCCGACCGTCCACGATGGCCGCCGAGGACCTGCTGCACGACCTCGGCGCGATCTCCATCATCGGCTCCGATGCGCAGGCGATGGGTCGGGTGGGCGAGGTGATCCTGCGGACCTGGCAGAGCGCGCACGTCATGAAGGAGCGGGTGGGCGCGCTGCCCGGCGACGGCGCCGCCGACAACCGCCGAGCCCGGCGGTACGTGGCGAAGTACACCATCTGCGCGGCGATGGCGAACGGGCTGGACGGCGAGATCGGCTCGGTCGAGCCGGGCAAACTCGCCGACCTCGTGCTGTGGGACCCGGCGTTCTTCGGCGTACGACCACACCTGGTGATCAAGGGCGGCATGATCGCGTACGCCCAGATGGGTGACGCCAACGCGTCCATCCCCACCCCGCAGCCGATGCTGCCGCGACCGATGTTCGGGGCGTACGGCGTCGCGGCGGCGGCCACCAGCCTGGCGTTCGTCGCGCCGGCCGCCCTCGACGCCGGGCTGCGCCTGGACGTGCGGCGACGGGTGGTGCCGGTCGCCGACGTGCGCTCGCGGGGCAAGGCCGACCTGCCGGAGAACAACGCGATGCCCCGGATCGAGGTGGACCCGGACACCTTCACCGTGCGGATCGACGGGGAGGTGGTGGAACCGGACCCGGTGCCCCGCCTACCGATGACCCAGCGGTACTTCCTGTTCTGATGCCGACGTCGAGCCTGCTCCTGCTGCTGGCCGACGGTCGCTTCCCGGCCGGCGCGCACGCGCACTCCGGCGGTCTGGAGGCCGCCGTCGCCGCCGGCCGGGTCACCGACCTGGCCTCGTTGGAGGCGTTCCTCGTCGGCCGGCTGGCCACCGCCGGGTTGGTCGGCGCGGCGTTCGCGGCGGCGGCGCACCGGACGGTGACGCCGGCCAGCGTCGGCCCCGGCGCGCGCTCGGTCGGCCTCGGGCATCCCGCGCGGCGGGCGAGCGCGCCGACCGATCCCGGCGTACGCCCGGCGGCGGCGGCTGATTCCGCCGTACGAAGGGAGGCACCGGCCGACGACAGCCCGTGCCGGAACGCGCTGGCGCGGCTCGACGCGGAGTTGGACGCCCGGACCGCGTCACCGGCGCTGCGGGGGGTGTCCCGCCGCCAGGGCCGGGCCCTGCTGCGCGCCGGCCGGGCTATCTGGCCGGATGGCCCGTTCGACGATCTGCCCGCGACATCGCAGGGAGCGCACCAGCCGTTGGTGCTCGGGCTGCTCTGCGCCGTCGCCGGCCTGAGTCGCGCCGAGACCGCCACGGTCGCCGCCTACGGGACGGTGACCGGCGCGGCCAGCGCGGGCGTACGCCTGCTCGGCCTCGACCCGTACCAGGTGCAGGCCCTGCTGGTCGGTCTCACCGACCTCTGCGACGGCACCGCCGCCGACGCGGCGCGGGCCGCCGACGATCCACCCGAGCGGCTGCCCGCGGCCGCCGCGCCCCTTGCCGACATCCACGCCGAAGCTCATGCCACCTGGGAGGTGCGTCTCTTTGCGTCCTGACACCGTTTCGCCGACCGCTGCGCCCACTGCCGACCCGCACGACGAGACCGTTCCGCACACCCACCCGGAGCCGGGGGTGGACCCGCATCCGCCGCTCGCGCGGGCCGGCCGGGCGCTGCGCGTCGGCATCGGCGGGCCGGTCGGGTCCGGCAAGACCGCCCTGGTGGCGGCGCTGTGCCGGGCGTTCGCCGAGGAACTGCGACTCGGCGTGGTCACCAACGACATCTACACGACCGAGGACGCCGACTTCCTCAAGCGGGCCGGTGTGCTGGACCCGAGCAGGATCCGCGCGGTGGAGACCGGGTGCTGCCCGCACACCGCCATCCGCGACGACATCGGGGCCAACCTCGACGCCGTGGACGAGCTGGCCGAGGCGGTCGGCCCGCTGGACCTGGTGCTGGTCGAGAGCGGCGGGGACAACCTGACCGCCACGTTCAGCCGGGGCCTGGTGGACCGGCAGATCTTCGTGGTCGACGTGGCCGGCGGGGACAAGGTGCCGCGCAAGGGCGGCCCCGGGGTCACGTCCGCCGACCTGCTCGTGATCAACAAGACCGACCTGGCGCCCATGGTCGGCGCGGACCTGGCCGTCATGGACCGGGACGCGCGGGCCCGGCGCGGCGACCTGCCGACCGTGTTCCTGTCGATCGTCGGGGACCCGACGGCGGGCCGGGTCGCCGACTGGATCCGCCACGAGCTGGCCCACCACGCGGCCCTGCACCCGATCGCCGCGCAGGCCGGCTCGGCCTGATGCGCGCGTTCGCCCGGGTGGTGGCCCGCGCCGACGGCCGGGGCGGCACGACCCTGACCGAGCTGCGCGGCGAGACGCCGCTGCTGCTGCGGCAGACGCCCGGGGAGGGTCACGTCGTGACCGTGTACGTGGTGGGCGGGGCGGCCGGCCCGCTCGCCGGCGACGACCTGCGGCTGGAGATCGAGGTGGGGCCGGGGGCGGCGGTGCGGGTGCACAGCGTCGCCGCCTCGGTCGCCCTGCCCGGCCGGCCCGGCGCCGTGTCGCGGATGGCGGTCCGCGCCGTGGTGCACGACGGTGGCGCACTGCACTGGCTGCCCGAGCAACTCGTCGCGGCGGCCGGCTGCGCGCACCTCGCCGAGTCCCACCTCGAGCTGGCCGCCGGCGCACGGCTGACCTGGCGGGACGAGGTGATCTGCGGCCGGTACGGCGAGACGCCGGGCGCCGCCGTCGTGCACACCCGGGTCGACTACGACGGCCGGCCGCTGCTGCGCCAGTCGCTGGCGGTGGGGCCGGGTGCGCCCGGCTGGGCCGGTCCGGCGGTGCTCGGCGGCGCGTCGGCCACCGGGTCGCTGCTGGTGGTGGACCCGTCGCGCCCCGCCGAGCCCGCGATGGTCTCGGGCACGCTCGCGCGGCTGCCTCTGGCCGGTGGTCCGGCGACGCTCTGGAGCGCCACCGCGCCCGACGCGCACACGCTGCGCGCCCACCTCGGCGACGCGGCCCTCACCGAGGTCACCGCCTGATCCGGTACGCCGTTGTGCGGCATCTCGGCCCCCGGCGCTCGCTTCGCTCCTATCCTCGAAAAAGCATGCGATCGTCGGTCGCCGGAGGGCTCACAGGAGGCCGTGATGGGTGGCAAGGCTCGACCCGAGGGCATCAGTCCGACAGCCGTGGAGGGCGCTCCCGGCCTGTGGCGCGTCGACCTTCAGCGGCACGATCTCAGCATCGAGGGCCGGGAGGTGGTGCAGAGTCGGGTCGAGTTCACGCCGGACTCGCCACCGTTCAAGCACTTCCACCCCGGCGAGGAGATCATCTGTGTGCTCCAGGGGTCACTGGAGTACACCCTCGACGGTCAGCCGCCGGTGGTGTGCAACGTCGGTGACGCCCTGACCGTGCCGTACGGGGTCCACCACCAGGCCCGCAACGTCGGCGACGGGGTGGCCGTCGAGTTGGCCACGTACGTCGTCGAGAAGGGCAAGCCGCTGCTCACCAAGGTGGAGTGAGCCCGACGTCAGGGGCGCGGCCCGGCCGCCTCGGCGTGGTCGCGGCGACCGGCCGGGTCGAGGCGGGCGATCAGCTCGGCGAGGTCGTCGAGCAGGGCGGTGTCGGCCGGTACGCCCACCTCGGCGAGGCTGGCCCGGACCCGCTCGTCGAGGCGGGCGTGCTCGCGGCGGCCCCGCGTCGTCAGGTAGGCCCGGATCCGTCGGCGGTCCAGCGGGTCGATCCGCCGGAACACGAGATTACGGTCGACGAGCTGGTCGACCAGCTTGGTGAGGGTGCCCGGCGGCAGCGAGGCCTCGGCGGAAACCTCGCTCATCGGGTGGCCCTGACCGTCGGCGAGCAGGCAGAGCACCCGCCACGCCTCGGTGGTCAGCTCGTCGTCGGCCAGGACGGCGGCCAATCGGCGGGAGAGCAGCCGTTCGGCGCGGGTGAGCGAGCGCAGCAGGTCGGCTGGCGCCCCGGGCACGTCTGACATGGAACTCCCTGGGCCGGTGGCCCTGTCATCGTACCGAGTCGTCCCGGTCCGTGGTGAGGTCTGGTTTTGCGTCGTTGTCCCGGCAATCATGTGCTCATGTCCGCGCCGGCACCGCCGTGGCTCACCGTCGATCGGGCCGTGGTCAGCATCGCGCTGGTGTACCCGATGCGCGGGCCGGCGGGAATGTTCGGCCCGACCTGCGAACTCTGCGCCCAGCTCGCGGTCGAGGAGATCAACGCCTGCGGCGGGGTGCTGGGCCGGGAGGTACGCCTGGTGCCGGTCGACGGTGGCGCCCCGCCCGCCGAGGTGGCCGCCGAGGTCGAGGCCCTGGTGTCGGTGGGGGCCGTGCAGGGCGTGACCGGTTGGCACATCTCCTCGGTGCGGCAGGCGCTCGCGCCCCGGGTCGCCCACCGCGTGCCGTACGTCTACACCGCCCTGTACGAGGGCGGGGAGCGTACCGAGGGGGTCTATCTGACCAGCGAGACGCCGGACGCCCAGTTGTGGCCCGCAATGCGGTTGCTCGCGGGCGAGCAGGGCGTGCGCCGTTGGTTCGTGGTCGGCAACGACTATGTGTGGCCCCGGCGCACCGCGCGGGCGGCCCAGCGGTACGCGCTGCGCGGCGGCGGTCGGGTGGTGGGGCAGGCGTTCCTGCCGTTGGAGACGCACGACTTCGACGAGGTGCTGCGCCAGATCGAGCGCAGCGAGGCCGACGCGGTGGTGATGCTGCTCGTCGGCGCGGACGCGGTGCGGTTCAACCGGGCGTTCGGGCGTGCCGGGATGGACCAGCGTTGCCTGCGGCTGAGCACCCTGATGGACGAGAACATGCTGCTGGCCAGTGGCGTGGGCGCGACGCGGCGGCTCTACAGCACGGCGGGCTTCTTCGCCGGTCTCGTGACACAGGAGAACCTGGACTTCCACGGCGAGTTCGCCCGCCGGTTCGGGGTGGAGGCGCCGCCGCTGGGCAGTCTGGGGGAGTCCTGCTACGAGGGCGTGATGCTGCTCGCCGCCCTGATCGCGCAGGCCCGCACCCTCGACGTACGGGCGATCGAGACGGCTGCCGACTCGGTGGCCTACCACGGGCCGCGCGGTCGGCTGCGGCTGCGTCGGCGGCACGTGCGCCAGCGGATCTACCTCGCCGAGGCCGACGGTCTCGACTTCACCGTGCTCGCCCAGCTCTGACCGCCCGTCCGGACGCTTGACAGGTCCACCCGGCTCGGCCCTAAGATACTTCCTGCGTGAAGTATCTGGCTCGGGGCCGGATACCGCGAATGTGTCCACCGTCGGCCGAAATCTGTCCGCCGACCATTGTGGTGGCCCTTTCCGTACCCGAATTAATCACTGCCGGCATCGTGTGCGAACGCGATGCCGGCCATTGTGGCGTGCGCCCTCTCCAGGTGTCGGGGAAACAGTCAATTAAGGACTGGGAAACACTCACGCAATCATGCCGGTCGACGCTTTGCGTGCCCGTACCCGATGCGATGACCACCGGCGACGTCCACCCGTCGACCTCGGCATCGCCAACGTCAGCTCCACCGGACCGCACCGACCGTCCTTTCGCTACTTGAGTGCACCGTAGGGAGATTAGATGTCACTTCTTTGGGGCCGCCGCATCCTGGCGGGTGCCATGACCCTCGTCGCCGCGGCAGCCATGACCGCGTGCGGCAGCAAGACCAACGACGAGGGCGGCACGGCCGGCGTCACCGCCGACGTGTCCGGCGACACCGTCAAGGTGGGACTGCTCAACTCGCTCTCCGGCACCATGGCGATCAGCGAGGTCACCGTCCGCGACTCGATCATGCTCGCCGTCGAGGAGATCAACGCGGCCGGTGGGGTCCTCGGCAAGAAGATCCAGCCGGTCGGCGAGGACGGCGCGTCGGACTGGCCCACCTTCGCCGAGAAGGCCGAGAAGCTCATCTCCGAGGACCGGGTCGCCGCCGTCTTCGGCTGCTGGACGTCGGCGAGCCGCAAGGCGGTCAAGCCGGTGTTCGAGAAGAACAAGGCGCTGCTGTTCTATCCGGTGCAGTACGAGGGCCTGGAACAGTCGCCCTACATCTTCTACACGGGCGCGACGACCAACCAGCAGATCGTCCCCGGGCTCGACTACCTCAAGTCCCAGGGAACGAAGTCGGTCTACCTGGTCGGCAGCGACTACGTGTTCCCGCGAACGGCCAACAAAATCATCAAGGCGTACGCGGCGGCGAACGGGATGACCGTGGTCGGCGAGGATTACGCGCCGCTCGGGTCCACCGAATTCGGCACGATCGTCAACAAGGTCAAGTCGTCCGGCGCGAAGGCGGTCTTCAACACCCTCAACGGTGACAGCAACGTGGCCTTCTTCAAGGAGTACAAGTCGGCCGGGCTGACCGCCGCCGCCATGCCGGTGGTGTCGGTGTCCATCGCCGAGGAGGAGGTCAAGGGCATCGGCACCCAGTACCTGGAGGGTCAGCTGACCGCCTGGAACTACTACCAGACCACGCCCGGCGCGGCGAACAGCAAGTTCGTGGCCGCGTACAAGGCGAAGTACGGCGCGGACAAGCCGACGAGCGACCCGATGGAAGCCGCCTACGTCAGCGTCTACCTGTGGAAGGCGATGGTCGAGAAGGCCGGCGCGTTCGACGTCGAGAAGGTCCGCGGCGCGTCCGACGGGATCACCTTCGACGCGCCGGAGGGCCTGGTCACCGTCGACGGCAAGACCCAGCACATCGCCAAGACCGCCCGCATCGGCAAGATCGGCGCGGACGGTCTCATCACCGAGGTGTGGAACTCCGGCAAGCCGGTCGCGCCGGACCCGTACCTCAAGACCTACCCGTGGGCGAGCGGCCTGAGCTGACGACGCCGGCCCGGGCGGGTGACGCGACGACGCGCCCCCGCCCGGGCCCCCCGACCAGCAGTACGGAGTACCCACCGTGACAGTCCTCTTCGGTCAACTCTTCACCGGCATCAGCATCGGCGCGGTGCTGCTGCTCATCGCGCTCGGGCTCGCGCTGACCTTCGGCCAGATGAACGTCATCAACATGGCCCACGGCGAGTTCATCATGGCCGGCGCCTACACGACGTACGTGCTGCAACAGAGCATCAGCGGGGCCGGTGTGTCCCTGCTGGTGGCGTTGCCGGTGGCGTTCGTGGTCGCCGGCACGATGGGTGTGCTGCTGGAGATCCTGCTGATCCGTCGGCTCTACGCCCGCCCGCTGGACACCCTGCTGGTCACCTGGGGCGTGTCCCTGATGCTGCAACAGCTCGCGCGGGACGTCTTCGGCAGCCCGAACGTGCAGACCCGCGCGCCGGACCTGCTCACCGGCAACGTGGCGTTGCCCGGCGGCCTGACCGTCGCCAACAACCGGCTGTTCATCCTGGCCCTGGCGCTGGCCGCCGTCGCCGCGCTCACCCTGGCGCTGCGGCTCACCCCGTTGGGGCGTCGGATCCGCGCGGTGGTGCAGAACCGCGACCTCGCCGCAGTGTCCGGCATCCCCACCGCCCGGGTCGACCGGACGACGTTCTTCATCGGCTCCGGCCTGGCCGGGCTGGCCGGGGTGGCGCTCACCCTCCTCGGCCCGATCGGCCCGACGATGGGCACCAACCTGATCATCGACGCCTTCCTGGTCGTCGTGGTCGGCGGGATCGGCCAGCTCAAGGGCAGCGTGATCGTCGCCTTCGCCCTCGGCGTGCTCCAGGCCACCGGGGAGTACCTCACCACCCTCAGCGTCGCCAAGGTGATCGTCTTCGTGGCGATCGTCGCGTTCCTCCAGTGGCGGCCACAGGGCCTGTTCACCCTGCGGACCAGGAGCCTCGCATGACCGCCGTGACACCCGCGCCGCCGAGCACCGCCAGCACACCGGCTCCGGCCGACGCCGTGCCACCGAGACGGCCCGGTGGCCGGTCGCGGCTGCGTACGCTGGCCGGGTTCGCGTTCGGCGCGGCGCTGCTGTTCGCCGTCGCGCCGCTGGCGCTGTCGGACTTCCGGCTGGCCCTGCTCGCCAAATACCTGTGCGTCGCCATGGTGGCCGTCGGCATCGGCATCGCCTGGGGTCGGGGCGGCATGCTCACCCTCGGCCAGGGCGTCTTCTTCGGCCTCGGCGGCTACGCGATGGCCATGCACCTCAAGCTCGCCGACGCGGGTCCCGGTGGGATGCCCGACTTCATGCAGCTGTACGGGCAGCTCGACGAACTGCCCGTCTGGTGGCGGCCGTTCGCCAGCCCGTGGTTCGCGTTGCCCGCCACGGTGCTGCTGCCGATGGCCGTCGCGTTCGGGCTCGGCTCGCTGGTGTTCCGCCGTCGCGTGCGGGGCGCGTACTTCGCCATCCTCAGCCAGGCCCTCGCCGCCGCCATGGTGATCCTGCTGATCGGTCAGCAGGGGACCACGGGCGGCACCAACGGGCTCACCGACATCCAGGGCTTCTTCGGTTACGACCTGGACGACCCGGTCAACCAGCGGATGGTCTACTTCATCATCGCCGGCATCCTGTTGGCGCTGCTCGCCCTGGCCCGCCAGCTCATGCACAGCCGCTACGGCGAGCTGCTGGTGGCGGTGCGTGACGGTGAGGAGCGGGTCCGCTTCCTCGGCTACGACCCGGCGTCGGTCAAGCTCGTCGCCTACGTGGTGGCGGCGGGGATGGCGGGCCTCGCCGGCGCGCTGTTCGTGCCGGCGGTGGGCATCATCTCGCCAGCCCTGATCGGCATCGTCCCGTCGATCGAGTTCGTCATCGGGGTCGCGGTGGGCGGTCGGGCGACGCTGCTCGGGCCGGTGCTCGGCGCGGTCGCGGTGGCCTGGGCGCGTACCGCCCTCTCGGAACGGTTCCCGGGCACCTGGACGTACCTCCAGGGCCTGCTCTTCGTGGTGGTGGTGGCGTTCCTCCCCGGCGGCCTGGCGTCGCTGTGGGCGCTGGCCCGCCGCCGCGACCCCGACCCCGCGTCGAGCCGGCGCGGGTGGTCGGCGCTTACCAAGCGACGCGCCGACCGAGCGGAGGTGGCGGCCCCATGAGCGAGGACCGACTGGACGGGTTGTCCGTCCGTGACGTGCGGGTCAGCTTCGACGGTTTCACCGCGGTCGACGGGGTCTCGCTGGAGGTGCCCGCCGGGGACATCCGGTTCCTGATCGGGCCGAACGGCGCGGGCAAGACCACCCTCGTGGACGCGATCACCGGCCTGGTGCGGGCCACCGGCTCGGTGTGCTTCGGCGATGCGGAGCTGCTGGGCCGCCCGGTGCACCGGATCAGCCGCCTCGGCATCGGACGGACGTTCCAGACGTCGACGATCTTCGAGGAGCTGTCGGTCGTGCAGAACCTCGACATCGCGGCCGGCGCGCGCCGGAGCTGGGCCACCCTGGCCCGGCGTCGGCGGGGCATCCCCGACGAGGTGGCCGCCGCGCTGGACACCATCGGGCTGACCGGCCGGGCCGATCAGCTCGCCGGCACGCTCGCGCACGGTCAGAAGCAGTGGTTGGAGATCGGCATGCTGCTGGTGCAGGACGCCCGGCTGCTGCTGCTCGACGAGCCGGTCGCCGGGATGAGCCACGAGGAGCGCGACGCCACCGGCGCCCTGTTGGAGGCGGTGAGCCGCGACCGCACGGTCGTGGTGATCGAGCACGACATGGACTTCCTGCGGCGCTTCGCGCGCAGCGTGACCGTGCTGCACGCGGGCAAGGTGCTCAGTGAGGGCACGGTGGCGCAGGTCCAGGCGGACCCGCGCGTGCAGGAGGTCTACCTTGGCCACTCGGTCGACGCCGGGTCGGTCCCCAGTCCTCTGGAGGCATGATGCTGACCCTGCGTGGGGTGCACGCCGGTTACGGACGTTCCCGGGTGCTGCACGGGGTGGATCTCGCCGTTCCGCCGGACGGGGTGGCCGCGGTGCTCGGGCACAACGGCGCCGGCAAGAGCACCCTGCTGCGGGTCGCGGCGGGCCTGCTGCGCCCGACCGCCGGCACGGTCGAGCTGGACGGTGCGGACGTCACCCGGCTCGCGCCGCACGAGCGGGTGGCGCGCGGGATGGCGTACGTGCCGCAGGGCCAGCAGTGCTTCCCGCACCTCACGGCGGCGGAGAACCTGCGCCTGGTCGCGGACGGCCGGCGCGACGGCGCGGTGGCCACGGCGGAGGTGCTGGACCTGTTCCCGGCGCTGCGCCCGCTGCTGCGGCGGCGGGCCGGGTTGCTGTCCGGCGGTCAACGTCAGCAGCTCGCCATCGCCCGTGCGTTGATCACCCGGCCGCGGCTGCTCATGCTCGACGAGCCGACCGAGGGCATCCAGCCGTCGGTGGTCGCCGAGATCCAGGAGCGGATCGTCGAGCTGACCCGGCAGTCCGGATTCAGCGTGCTGCTCGTCGAGCAGCACCTCGGCTTCGCGCTGCGGGTGGCGAACCGTTACCACGTCCTCGAATCCGGCCGGGTCACCTCGCACGGCGACGGGGGAGTCACGGCGGAGCGGGAGGTACGCGCGGCCCTGGCGGTCTGAGACGGGTCGGAGCGCGCCCCGGCGGCACCCTCCGGTTCGTAGAATCCCTGCCATGGCGCAGATCGTCGAGTTGCTGGCCTCGCCCGTGCACCGCTTCCTGGGCCGGCCGAGCGACGGTCCGGCGCCCGCGCCCCCCGGTGAGCTGGTCGCCGCCGTTGAGATCCGGGCCGGCCTCGGCATCGTCGGCGACCGCTACTTCGGCAAACCGGCTCACCGCGACGCCAGCGTCACGGTGATCGCCCAGGAGTCGCTGCCGGCCGGCATCGGGCTGGCGCAGGTCCGCCGCAACATCCTCACCACCGGCCTCGCCGTGGACGAGCTGATCGGCCGGGTGCTGGTCCTCGACTGCGGCGACGGCCCGGTCGGCCTCCGGGTGAACCGGGCCGCGCGCCCCTGCGCCTGGATGGACGTCACGGTCGGCCCGGGCGCCTGGAAGGCGCTGCGCACCACCGGCGGCGTCCGCTGCACGCCCCTGCACGACGGCGTTCTGCGCGTCGGCCCGCTCACCGCCACCGTGAGCTGACCAGCTCTCACACCTGGCTGATGTGCGCGGCGAGCACCCGCCACCCGTGCGGGTCGTCGTGCACCCAGGTGCGGGTGTAGCGCAGGCGCGCGCTGAACGGCTCGCCGTCGAACGTCCCCGCGACCCGGGCCAGGCAGAACGTCACCCCGGTCGACCCGACGACGAGCAGGTCCAACTCCTCCTCGGTCAGCTCCTCGACGACCGAGGTCCGGTCCCGGTGCGCGGCGAGATCCTCCGCCTTGGTGTGCTTTCGGCCGTCGGGGCCGATCGCGATCAGTTGGTCGACCAGCAACTGGTCGAGGGCGTCGGCGTCACCGGCCCGCTGCACGGCCTGCAGGGTGCGTTCGGCGTCGAGCAGCTCCGCCTCGCGTGCGCTGTCCGGCATGGCGCCGTCCTCCCGGTCTCCCGCTCCCGGCGTCACCGTCCGGACTGACCGAATTGTGGCAGGCCACCCGGTCCGGACGTGGGCGCATCGGCGTGGCGGCGCGCCCGTGCGTCTCGAAAAACCGCCGGCAGGAGTCTGATTCATCCCGAATACTGGCTCTATGCCACGGAAGGTGATGCCGCATGAGCGCTTCTGACACGTCCGGCCAGCAGGCAGGGCTGCCCACCATCGTGCTCGTGCACGGGGCCTTCGCCGACTCGTCGAGCTGGAACGGGGTGATCGCGAACCTCAAGCGCCGGGGTTATCCGGCCATCGCCGTCGCCAACCCGCTGCGCGATGTGCAGGGGGACGCGGCGTACGCCCGCTCCGTCGTGGACAGCGTCGACGGTCCGGTCGTGATGGTCGCGCACTCGTACGGCGGCGTGGTGATGACCGAGGCCGCGGACGGCGCGGCCAACGTGAAGGCCCTGGTGTACGTCGCCAGCGTCAGCCCGGACGTCGGCGAGAGCGTGGTCGACCTGGTCATGAAGTACCCCGGCAGTCAGCTCGTCACATCCATCGAGATGGTTCCCTACCCGCTGCCCGACGGTGGGACGTCCATGGACCAGTACATCAAGCAGGACGTGTTCCCGGCCGTGTTCGCCGCCGACGTCGACCCCGAGGTCGCCGAGCTGATGGCGGCCACCCAGCGGCCGGCCTCCGCGAAGGCGCAGACCGGGTCCGTGACCAGGGCGGCCTGGAAGACGATCCCGTCGTGGACCCTGATCAGCACGCAGGACCAGGGCATCCCGCCGGACCTGCAACGCTTCCTGGCCCAGCGGGCCGGGTCCACCGTGGTCGAGGTCGACGGGTCGCACGCCGTGGCGGTCTCGCAACCGGACCCGGTCGCCGACTTCATCGACAGCGCTGCCCGCGCCACCATGGGGTAGCTCGGACAGCGGTGCGTACTAGGCTTCGTGCCATGGCGGACCAGGACGGTCCGGGCGCGCACGCCGGAGCGACGCGACCGGTCGAGGCGGTCGTCCGGGAGATCCTCGCGGTGGTCCCGGCCGGGTGCACCTGGCTGGTGCCGGTGCCCGACGACCACCGCGCCGTCGCCGACTGGCGGATCGCGGCCACCAGCGGGCAGAGCCCGGACATCTACGGTCGGGGCGTCGACCGCGTCGGCGCGTGCCTCAGCGAGCTGTACCCCAGCATGGTCGACGGGCCGCTCTGGCAGCTCTACGAACGGGTGTTCACCTCCGGGTCGTCCGGCCGCCTGGCCGATTTCCGGTACGTGGAGAGGCGTACCGGCGTCGTCGCCGACTCGCTGTTCGACGTCGAGGTGCACCGCGTCCTCGGTGGCCTGCTGGTGTCCTGGCAGCGGCTCGACGAGGACCGTCGCCGCCTGGACCGCACCGAGCTGCTGGGCAGCCTCGGCTGGGCCGAGTACGACCTGGCCAGCGGGATCAGTCAGTGGTCACCCGGCATGTACCGCGTCTTCGAGCGGGATCCCGCGCTCGGGCCGCTGTCGCGCGCCGAACAGTCCGCCGCCCTGCTACCCGACGACTACCTGCTGCGCGAGGCGGCGTGGCAGACGTTGGACGGCGGGGAGTCCTCCGACGTGACGGTCCGGTTCCAGACGACCGCCGGGGTGCGGCATCTGCGGATCCTCTCCGACGTGTCGCGGGACGCCGACGGCGTACCGCTGAAGATCCACGCCGTGGTGCAGGACGTGACCGCCCGGGTGGACTCGCGTACCGCCATCGAACGGCTCAACGACCAGTTGCGGACGCGGGAGCTGACCGCGCTGGCCGAGCACCGGCTCGCCGGGCAGTTGCAGAACCTCATCCAGCCCGTGCCCCGCGAGACGTTCGCCCTGCCCGGCATCGAGGCGGTGGTCAACTACCTGCCGGCCGAGAGCACGGCGCAGGTCGGCGGCGACTGGTACCACGCGCAGGCCCTGCCGGACGGCACGGTCGTGCTCGCCGTCGGCGACGTCGCCGGTCACGGCCTGGACGCGGCGAGCGGAATGGCGCACCTGCGCTTCGCCCTGGTGTCCTGGCTGTCGATCGGCATCGGTGACCCGGCGGTGCTGCTCGGGCACCTCAACCGACTCTGCGGTCAGCTCTCGATCACCGGCACCGCGGTGGTCGCCGTGTACGACCCGGCCACCCAGGCGCTCCGGTGGGGCCGGGCCGGGCACATGGCGCCGCTGCTGTCCCGGGCCGGTCGGACCGACCCGCTCGAAAGCCCGCCGGGCCTGCTGTTGGGCGCCGTGGCCGACTCGACGTACCCGGTGCTCACCGCGCGACTGCGCCCCGACGACCTCGTGCTGTTCTACACCGACGGCCTGGTCGAGCGCCGGGAGCCCGAGCAGGACCGGTTGCGGCAGGTGACCGCCACCCTGTCCGCGCTCAGCGCGACGCCGGGGGAGCAGACCCTCGCCCGGCTGCGGAATCTGCTGCACCACCCCAGCCCGGACGACGACACGTGCACCCTGGCCGTCCGCGTGCTGCCCTGATCGGCGCCCGGCTCACCGCGACAGCCGGATCCGGACCACCGTGCTCTCACCCGCGGTGAACACCCGTACCTCGTCGCAGATCTGCTCGACGATGGCCAACCCGCGACCGCGTACCGCGTTTGCGGCGGGCATCTCCCGGCCGAGCGTCCGCGCCGGGCCCTGGTCGACGACGTCGCAGAACACCTGGTCACCCTCGGCCCAGAGCCGGACCCGGCCGCCGCCGGTGGTGTGCTGCAACGTGTTGGTCGCCAGCTCGCTGACCGCGAGCGCCAGCAACTCCACCCGCTCGTCCGACAGGCCCCGCGCCGTGGCGCCCTGGCAGACGAACGTGCGCAGCTCCCGCAGATCGGCCGCCACCTCGTACGCCATCGCGTCGATGCGCGGCTCCTCGGCCACGGCGTGCGCGTGGGGTCGGTCGGCCGCCATCAGCCCGCCAGCCGCGGGTCGTCGGCGGGCGGACGCAGCAGGTTGCCCACGCCGGTGATGTCGAGGACCGTCGCGACCGGGCCGGAGGCGTTGACCGCGTACAGGTGCCGGCCGTCGGCGCGCGCCGCCTGATGGGCGGTCACCAGGCCGTGCAGGCCCGTGGAGTCGAGGAACCGCAGCCCGCCGACGTCGACCACCACCACCGCGGCGGCGCGTACCGCCGCGGACAGCACGGTCGTCAGCTCGGGCTGGGCCGCCAGGTCGCACTCACCGGTAAGCGTGACCACGATCCGCCCGGGTGCCGTAGACGTACGGGCCTCGAAGTGCGCCATCGGACAGCAGCACCCTTTCTCGTCGCGTCGGCCGTTGTCGGGACATCATGTCATCCGATGGCCGGTCGGCCGTGTCCTCCGTTCGGCGGTTGATCAAGAAGGTGCGGCCACTGTGCGACGGCGGACGGGTCAGGACCCCGAGTCGAACGCGACGGACTCGCTCAGCTCGCGCCACCGCGCGTCCGACGCGGCGAGCGCCTGACCGACCGTCGCGGCGGCCGCCACGGCGTCGGCGCCGAGGAGCAGCCGTGCGGGTGGGTCCTCGACGAGGGTGATCTCGATGATCGCCCGCGCCGCCCGCGCGGGATCGCCCTGCTGGTTTCCGCTGGTGTGGCGCATCCGCTCGACGACCGGCTCGATCACCGGCCGGTACGGCTCGGTGGTGGGCAACATGCTCATCGACGCGCCCGCCCAGTCGGTGCGCAGCGCGCCGGGCTCGACCGTGGTGATCCGGATGCCGAACGAGGCGACCTCGGTGGCGAGCACCGCCGAGAAGCCGGCTACCGCCCACTTGGCGGACTGGTACGCGCCCAGGCCGGTGCTGGCGACCCGGTCGCCGACGCTCGAGATCTGGACGATGTGCCCGCGCCCCTGCTCCCGCAGCACCGGCAGGGCGGCGCGGGTCAGGTGGACCACCCCGTAGAAGTTGGCCTCGATCTGCGCCCGGAAGGCGTCCTCGGACATGTCCTCGATCGCGCCGACGTCGGCATACCCGGCGTTGTTGACCAGGACGTCCAGCGCGCCGAACGCGTCCACCGCCGCGCGTACGGCCGCCCGGGCGGCGGCCGGATCGGTGACGTCGAGCGCGATCGCCCGGACCTGGTCGCCGTACCGGGCGGTGAGGTCGGCGAGCTGCGCGGGGTTGCGGGCGGTGGCGACGAGTTGGTCCCCGTCGGCCAGCACCGCTTCGGCGAGCGCCCGGCCGAGCCCCCGCGAGCAGCCGGTGACGAGCCAGACTCGGGGCACGGCATCTCCTTCTGACAGGTGGCGCGCGGTCGCTACGGGCGGATGTCCAGAGCGCCGATCAGGCCGTCGCGCAGGGTGAACCGGTAGCGCAGCTCGACCGGGCTGCCCGGGAAGTCGCCCGACAGCCGCGTGAGAACCAGGTAGGAGTCGCCGGCCTGGGGAGTGACCCGCACCGGTTCGGCGGTGTACGAGTACTCCGCCATCGTGCGCTCCCGCCAGGAGCGGATGGACGGACGGCCGTCGTACAGCCGGTCCTCGTCGGCCACGCTCGCCGTGTCCGCGAAGCAGGCGACGAAGGCGTCCACGTCCCGTTCGCCGACGGCCCGGAAGTACCGGTCGATCACGTCGGGCAGGTCGACCGCCATCTGCTCCTCCTGCGGCCCTGGGCCGCCCGTCGGGGCGGCCACCGTGGTCCCGGTCCGACCTCACGGTACGAGACGCGGCGGGTGGGGCGCGGCGCAACCGGCAGAACCGCCGGGCCGGCGCCTCCCGGGGTTTGTCGCCGTCCGGCCCGGGTAGCCACGCGTCCCGGCGACGGAAGGGGCGGGTCCATGGCCGAACTGGCGTTCGTCGACAAGGTGGCGGCACGGGCGGGTATTCCGCCGGCCGCGGCACGTCCGCTGGCCGAGGCCGTGCTGCGGACGCTCACCGAACGTCTCAGCGGGGGAGAGGCCACCGCCCTCGCTCCGCACGTGGCCGACGAGCTGAGTCCGCTGCTGGTCAAGGCCGCCGAACCGCCCGAGACATTCGGGTACGACGAGTTCCTGCGCCGCGTCGCCGATCGCGCCGGCACGGACCGGGCCGGGGCCGAGCGGGGCGTACGGGCGGTCCTGGAGACGATGCACCGGGTGGTCGGGCACCGCGAGTTCTCCGATGCCCTGGCCCAACTCCCGGCGGATCTGCGGGCACTGGCGCAGCCGCTGCCGCAGGGCCCCTGACCGACGCGCGTCCGATGCGTCGGTGACCGTTCGGTCCCTGGCGTGCCGCCACGACACCGGCTCTACTGTGCGTAACCGATCGAACGCGCAGTGGCGGTTGTCCCGCGCCCCGTCCGCCGGGTCGTCGCCGCTCCGATCCGAGGAGCGTCGCCTTGGCGTCCATGGTGTCCCCGCGTCCCCTGTTGACCGCAGCGACGACCGTCGTCGCGATGGTCACCCTCGCTCCCGCTCCCGCCGTCGCGTCCCCGCACAGCTATCGGGTCGTCGACCTCGGCACCCTGAGCGGGGGTGACGGCGCTGCGACGGCGATGAACGATCGCGGCGACATCGTCGGCTGGAGCACGGTCGCCGGCGGCGCCCGGCACGCCGTGCTGTGGCGACACGGCGTCATCACCGACCTGGGCGTGCTACCGGGTGACACCGATTCCAGCGCCGTGGACGTCAACGAGTTCGGTGACGTGGCGATCACCTCGTTCGGCTCGGACTACCTGACCCGCGCGGTGCTCTGGCGCGACGGCCACCTCCGTGACCTGGGCACCCTGGGCGGGGAGAACAGTGTGGCGATCGGCGTCAACGACCGGCGGCAGGTGCTCGGCAGCAGCCCTCCGGCCGGCGACATGCCGCACCGCTTCCTGTGGCGCGACGGGGTCTTCACCGACCTGGGTCGGGAGTACTTCTACGAGTTCACCGCCGACTTCAACAACGCGGGCGACGTGGTGGGTGGGTTCAACGTGCCGCCGCAGGACTACCCGTGCACCTGCGTCGGTGGCCGGTTGCGCGACGGCGTCCTGACCCAGATCGGCAGCGAGGCCCTCGGGGTCAACAACCGGGGCCAGGTGGTGGGGGCGGCGAACGGCCGAGCGTTCCGCTGGCAGAACGGGACACTGACCGACCTCGGCACGCTCGGCGGTGAATGGAGCCACGCCACCGCGATCAACGACCGGGGTGAGGTGGTGGGCCAGAGCGCCACCACCACCGCCGCGTGGCACCCGTTCCTGTGGCGCCGAGGTGTGATGACCGACCTGACCACCCGGGGCGTGTGGGAGACCGACTCGATCGAGGACATCAACATCCGGGGCCACCTCGTCGGCGCCCGAGGGAACCGACCGGTGCTGTTCCGCTGAGCGTCGGTTCCCACCCGGCTCACGAGACGGGGCGTGGCCTGACCCGCCGGTCAGACCACGCCCCCTCGTCCGAGGTCAGCCGGTTACCCCGCTACTGACCACCCACTTCTGGTGGGCGCCGCCCGCGTACGTGCCGAGCTGGATCTGGGTGCCGTCGCCGGTGTTACCGCCGGCGGCCTCCATGATCTTTCCGGACTGCGGGTTGCGGATGGACCCGTCGCTCTGTGGCTGCCAGACCTGCGCGCCGGTGCCGTTGCAGGTCCAGAGCTGGATCTTCGTGCCGTTCGCGGTGCCCGCGTTGTCCACGTCGAGGCACTTGCCCAGCACCCGGTACGTGTCGCCGACCCGGGTCCACGACTGGGCAGCGGTGCCGTTGCAGGTCCAGAGCTGGATCTTCGTACCGTCGGCGAAACCGGAGTTGTCGACGTCCAGGCACTTGCCGCCGACGCCGGTGATGGTGCCCCCGATCGGCGGCGGCGGGCTGCCCGGGATGGAGTTGAGCGTGTACCACGCCTCGGTGCTCCACAGTGACTGGCCGCTGGTGGAGGTGAACGGTCGCGGCGAGCGCAGGTGCACCACCCGACCGGCCTTACGACCCGCCACCACCAGGCTGACCTTCTTCCCGTCCGCCGACAGGGTGGCCGAGGTGACGGTCAACGTCTCCTCGTCGACCTTCGGCCCGCCGTACGCCGACGTCGCCACGTACCGCCACTGCTTGACCTTGTAGCGGGACGCGAGGTTGGCAGCGGTCTCCGCCGAGATCGGCTGCGTGTACTCCACCTCGAAACCGCTGGTGGTGGCGCGCATGGCCAGCATCTCGAAGGTGCTGGCGCTGTTCGGGGTGAGCTTCTGCAACCCGTACGTCAGCTTGCCGGTCTGCCCCCAGTTGCCGCCCGCGCCGAGCCCCCCGACGTAGATCGCGCCGTCCGGGCCGAGGTTGACCTCGGAGACGCCCGCCTCCAGGCCCTGGGTGAGCCGGAACAGCGCACCCTGGTACTCGCCGTTGACCTTCTCCACGTTCGCGCGCTGGAGACCGCCGTAGGTGACGTCGCCGATGACGAACTGGCCCGCGTACCGCCCGCTGGTGAGGTAGAGCGGCGTGCTGGGCGAGTTGGCGATCTCGTTCTGCGGCATCCACAGCACCGGCGGGGTGACCAGCTTGGCGTCGAACGGGCCGACCGGGGTCGTGTAGTGGTTGAAGAAGCGGCCCTGCTTGATGTGCACCAGCTTCGACGACGGCAGCCAGCCGCCCTGGTTGTCGGTGACGAAGATGCCGCCCTCCGGGCCCCACCCGATGCCGTGCGGGGTGCGCAGGCCGCCCGCGACGTAGCTGACCGCGCCGGTGTCCTTGCTGACCTTGATGGTGGTGCCCCGGTTGGCGGCGGGCTGCGGGACGGTGGTCGCGCCGCCGTAGTCGATCGACACCGACAGGTTCACGTAGAAGAACCCGTCCTGGTAGAGCAGACCGAAGGCGAACTCGTGGAACTTGCCGCCGTACGGCCAGGTCGCGACGGTGTCGAGACGGTCGGCCACCTCGTCGCCGGTGGTGTCCACGAGCCGGGTCAACCGCTGCTTCTCCGACACGTACACCACCCCGTCGACGACCTTGAGCCCCATCGGCTCCTTGAGCCCGCCCGCGATCTTCTTGGTGGTCACCGCCCCGGGAGTCGTCGCGCCGCCGGTGCCGCTCATGATGTACACCTCGCCGTCCTGGGAGGTGCCGGACTGGTCGCTGCCACCCCAGGTGCTGATGACGAGCCGCCCGTCGGGCAGCCAGTCCATCCCGGTGACCTTCGGCTGGAAGCCGGTGGGCCGCAGGTTCGTGAGCGTGTAACCGGGGTGCACGCCGGTCAGCGGCAGGCCGTCGCCGGGGGTGTCGCTGACCCCCTCGCACTCCTTACGTCCCGGCGCGGTGACCCGGACGACCCCGGCGTCGGTGCTCAACGCCGAGTTCGGTACGAGCACGAAGGACGACGAGCCGGGCGTCCGCCATTCGAGTGTGATCTGCTGGTCGCCACCGCGCTCGAAGTGGTCGATGCGCAGCGGGTGCAGCCCGGCGGCGAGGGTGACCGTGCCCTCCTTGGGCGGGGTGGCGCCGTGCAGGCCGTCGTGGTTGACGACGACCGTGTTGTCGATGGCGAGCCTGGACCCGTCGTCGCTGCTGAGCCGGAAGGCGTAGCTGCCGGCCTGGGTGACGGTGATGTTGCCGAGCACCTGCGAGACGAAGTTGTCGTCGAAGCCGAAGTCGGCCGCCGACGTCCAGTTGATCGTGGACATGAGCTTGTCCACGTTGGGGGTCTGCGCCGGCTTGAGCGTACAGATCTCCGAGAGTGGCACCTGGACGTCGTAGACGCGCAGGGTGACGCCCGGTTCCTGCTCGGCGGCGGCGTCGGCCGGGTCGGCCCAGAAGCCGACGGTGAGGACGAGCGCGAGCGCGCCCAGGACGGGACTGCGGAATCGGCGAGGCAGCCGTGTACCCATCGTTCCTCCAACGAGGATGAGGAGTGACCGACGGCCGGCGTGCAGCGATGGTGAGGCGGTGGCCGCCGGCCCCGGTCCGTAACGTCCTCGACGCCGACGAGTGACGATCCGGAAACACCGGGTTGATGGGTCGAGACATTAAGGGGTTTCGATTGAGGTGTCCATGCCTTTGCATCGATACATCAAAAGTTCCCGATGTCTGTGCGAAAGCTCGCGGCGCTGATCCCTGAATGTCCGGGTATGTGACCGGCTACCGGTGCCCTCAGCGGCGACCGCGACGAGCCGGCCGGCGGTTCGTGCCGCCGCGCTGACGCGGGGCGCCGCCGCCCTGTGGACGTGGGGTGCCGCCGCGCGGGCGGGCCGCTCCGCCGGCCGGCCGTGCCGCCGGACGACGACGGGCCGCCACCACGATGAGCGCGCCCACCACGGCGACGATGACGACGGGGATCACCCAGGACGGGAGCCCGCGCTCCTTCGAGGACGACGGCGGCGCGGCAGCGGGGGTGACGGCCGGGTCGAGGGTCGCGGCCGGCACGGCGGACGCCGACGCGGTGCCCTCGGCCTGGGCCAGCAGGGCGGGATCGGGGCCGTTCGTCGGCGCCGTCCAACCGGCCGGGGCCGCCGTGCTCGGCCCCTGGTAGTCGAAGGTGACGGTGCCCTTCACGGCCTCACCGTCGGACGCGACCGTGAGGTAACTGGCGGTGTAGCGGCCCTTCGCCGGCCAGTGCGCGACGGCCACCATCGCGGGAAAGCCGGTGTGGTAGAGCCGCGGCTCGAAGGTGCCGTTGACCATGAAGTACTCCTGGACCGGCTTGTCCAACCGCTTCGGCTCGCCGTACGACCAGCCGCTGTCCACCCGCGACCCGTTCGGGCCCGTGAGGGTGAAGTGCGCGTTGGCGGCCGGCTTCTCCGTGAAGTACAGCCCGACCCTCTCGAGGGGCTGGCGCACCACCGTCCCGGTCAGCGGAGTGGAGGTCGCCAACTGGCCGTGCGCGGACGCCGGGGCGGCGGGCAGCGCCAGCGACGCGACCACGAACACGGCCAGCACCGCCAGGGCGCGACGTACGACATTACCCACAGTGACCAGCCTCGATCGCATTCGTTCATCATGGTCATTTCCCCGCCGCCGAACAAGACGTAGAGTTCACCCTCCGACGATCACCTCGACATCCCGTCCCCCTCGCGTCGTTCGGAGTCCACCCGTGCCCGTCCCCGGTTCGCGCCCCACCACCCGCTCCGCCGCCCTGCTGGTCACCGGTCTGCTCACCGCCGTGCTCGCCACGGGCTGCGGGCAGGACGACGATCCGTCCGTGGCCGCCCCCTCCACGGCCCCGACCTCCGCCCCCGTGCCGACCCCCTCCGCCGCGTCGGCCACGGCGGGCAGCCCCACTCCCGCGGCCAGCACCCCCGCCGCCGTCGACCGGGAGATCACCGTGACCATCGCCAAGAAGCGGATCACCCCGCCGACCGGCCGGGTGACCGTGACCAAGGGCCAGTCGGTCCGGATCACGGTCACCTCGGACGTCGCCGACGAGCTGCACGTGCACGGCTACGACCTGGGCGCCCGCCTCCCCGCCGGCAAGCCGGGCTCGGTGGAGTTCCGGGCCGACAAGACCGGGTTGTTCGAGGTCGAGACGCACGAGACCGAGCTGGTGCTGTTCCAGCTCGTCGTCCGCTGATCCCCGATGTCCGCCGCACCCACGCTGCTGGCGCACGGCGTCGGCGGCCGTCAGGACCTCCCGATCACGCTGCCCGAGCTCGTCGTGGCCGCCGCCCTGACCCTGGTCGTCACGTTCGTCGCGCTGGGCGTGCTCTGGCGCGAGCCACGCCTGGACCGGGACGCCACAGGTGGTCGGCCGGTGCCGGACCGGCTGGCCCGCCTCGTCGACGCCCCCGCGTTCCGGTGGACGCTGCGCGCACTGGGCCTGCTCGCCGCCGCCTGGTTCTGCGTGGGCCTGCTCGCCGGGCCGGACACCCCGGAGAACCCGACGGCCGGAGTGCTCTACGTGCTCCTCTGGGTCGGCCTGGTGCCCGTCTCGCTGCTGTTCGGCCCGGTGTGGCGGGCGGTCAACCCCCTGCGTACCGTGCATCTGCTCGGCGCGCTGGCGGCCCGGCGCGACCCGACACGCGGCGTCCGTGAACTGCCGGCCGGTCTGGGCCTCTGGCCCGCCGCGCTCACCCTCTTCGGGTTCGTCTGGCTCGAACTGGTCGCGCCGGACCGGGCCACGCTGCCGGTCATCACCGCGTGGCTGGCCGCCTACGCCGTGGTGATGCTGGCCGGCGCCGTGGTGTTCGGCGCGGCCTGGTTCGACCGGGCCGACCCGTTCGAGGTCTACAGCGCGCTCGTCGGCCAACTCGCCCCGATCGGCCGGGCCGCCGACGGTGTGCTGGTGTGGCGCAACCCGCTCGACGGGATCGCCGGGCTGCGGCCCCGCCCCGGGCTGGTCGCCGTGGTCGTCGTGCTGCTCGGCTCGACGATGTTCGACAGTCTCTCCAACGCGCCGGTCTGGCTGCGCTTCGCCCAGGAGAACGGGCTGCCCCCGGTGGTCACCGGCAGCGCGGGACTGGTCCTGGTGATCGGTGCGGTCGCCGTGGCGTACCTCGCCGCCACGGGCGTCGCGGCCCGCGTCGGCCGGACCGAGCAATCGGACGCCGGCGCCGTCGGGGTGCGGCGCGTGCCGGGCGAGATCGCGCACTCGATCGTGCCCATCGCGGTGGGCTACGTGGTGGCGCACTATTACTCGCTGCTGATCCTGGAGGGTCAACGCACCCTCGCCCTGCTGTCCGACCCCCGCCACACCGGCGCGGACGTCTTCGGCACCGCCGGCTGGGAACCGCACACCGCGTTGGTGACCCCTTCCGGGGTGGCCAACCTCCAGATCACCGTCATCGTCGTCGGGCACCTGCTCGGCACGCTGCTCGCCCACGACCGCGCCCTGTACCTGTTCCCCCGGGCGCGGGCGGTCGCCGGTCAGCTTCCGCTGCTCGCGCTGATGGTCGCCTACACCGTCGCCGGCCTGCTGCTGCTCTACGCGGGTTAGCTCTGGGAAAGGATGAAGACGTGGATTCCGCTCTCGCGCACTACCTCGACGACCTCGTGCGCACCTCGCGGGAGGTGCTCGGCGACGACCTCGTCGGCGCGTACGGGGCCGGTTCGGTGGGGCTCGGCGCGTACCAGGCGGGCCGCAGCGACGTGGACGTGGCGCTGGTCTGTGCCGGCCCGCTCACCGGCACCGTCAAGCGGACGCTGGTGGCGCGCCTGCGACACGAGGCCCTGCCCTGTCCGGCGCGCGGGCTGGAACTGATCGTCTATCAGCGGGCCGTGGCGGCGGCCGGCAGCCCCGAACCCGGCTTCGAGGTCGAGCTGAACACCGGACGCGCCATGCCGTTCCGCCGCACCCTCGACCCGGCTGAGCGCCCGAGCGCCGACGGCCGGTTCTGGTACGGGCTGGACCGCAGCATCCTGCGCCAGAGCGGACTGGCGTTGCTCGGTCCGCCGGCGGCCGAGGTCTTCGCCGACCTCGCCCCGGCCGACCTGCGTCGCCTGTTGGTCGAGGCGCTGACCTGGTGGCTGGCCCGGCCGACGCCGTCGGACGGCCGGCCCGCGCGCGGCACCGAGGACGCCGTGCTCGGCGCCTGCCGCGCGCTGGTGCGGCACCGCGACGGCGTGTGGCTGTCCAAGATGGACGCCGGCCGGCGGCTCGTCGACACCGGCGGGCCCGCCGAGCTGATCCATCGGGCGATCGCCGCCCGGCACGGTGGTCCACCGCCCACCGGCGGCGAGGCCCGCGCCTTCCAGCAATGGGCACGCGCCGAGATCGCCGGCTGACCTGGGCTCAGCGCACCGGTCGGCTCTGCAACGAGGCGAAGAGCAGGTTGAGGCCCTCGGCCATGGTCGGATGCGTGATGATCGCGTCCCGCAGCGCGGTCCACGGCATCCGCGCGAGCATGGCCAACTGCACCGAGGTGATCACCTCACCCGACTCCGGGCCCAGCAGCGCCGCGCCCAGGATCAGGTCGGTGCGGGTGTCGATCACCGCCTTCCACGTGCCCCGGGTCTCGCGCAGAGTGCGGGCGCGGGGGATCGCGGCGACCGGCAGGTGGGCCACCTCGATGTCGTATCCGGCGCGGCGCGCGTCGCTTTCGCTGAGACCGGCCCGCGCCAGCTCCGGGGTGGTGAAGACGGTGTACGGAACGAGCCGCCCGGCCGTACTGCGCCGCTCACCGGCCAGGTTCGCCCGGATGATCCGGTAGTCGTCGAGCGACACGTGCGTGAACTGCGGGCTGCCCGCGACGTCCCCGGCCGCCCACGTCCGCTCGGCGCTGGTGCGCAGATACTCGTCGACCAGCACGAAGCCACGCTCGTCGAGCCGGACACCGGCCGCGTCCAGCCCGAGCCCGTCGGTGACCGGTGCCCGGCCGGCCGCCACCAGGACCTCGTCACCGGTCACCACACTGCCGTCGTCGAGGGCGACCCGGAGCGTCCCGTCGGGGTCACGGTCGACCCGGGCGACGGCCACGCCGACGCGGACGTCGATGCCGTCCGCGAGGAAGACCCGCATCAGCGCGTCGGCGACATCGGGGTCCTCGCGGCTGAGTAGTTGCGGGCCGCCCTCGATCACCGTCACCGCGCTGCCGAACGAGGCGAACATCTGCGCGAACTCGACCCCGACGGTCCCGCCGCCGAGCACCACGAGCCGTGCCGGCAGCCGATCCAGCCGGAGAAGGTCGTTGCTGGTCAGCACTCCGGCCTCGGCCATCCCGGGTACGGACGGCAGATGCGGGCGGGTGCCCGTGTTGACGACCACGTCGGCGCCCCGCAGCAGTCGTTCACCCCCGTCGGCCAGTTGCACCCGAACGGTCCGCGCGGCGACGAACCGGGCCGTACCGATCACCAGGTGCAGACCCGAGTCGAGGAACTGCTGCCGGTTGGCGGCGACCATCCCGTCGACGACGTCCTGCTTGTGCGTTCGCAGCAGGTCGACGTCGACCCGGCCACCCTCGACGGCGAGGCCGAGCGCGGCGGCGTGCCGTAGCCGGTGGGCCGCCCGTGCGCTCGTCACAAGCGCCTTGGTGGGGATACACGCGACGTTGATGCAGCTTCCGCCGATCATGCCGCGCTCCACCATCGCCACCCGGCGTCCGGAGCGGGCCACGTCCATGCTCAGCGTCTTCCCGGCCTTGCCGCCGCCCACGACGAGCAGGTCGAAGTCCTCCGGTTGGTCGGTCACGGGCGCTCCTTCGCGGCCACGAGGTGCTCGTCGTCGCCACCCGGGCCGGCGGTCGTCGATGCGTGTCGGCCAGCCAAGCCTGCCAGCTCAGACGGGACGTCCGGGGCCGTTCCCGGTGAAAGCCGGTGGCGTACCAGGGCGGCGAGGGGTGGCCGTCGGTCGTCAGGCCACGGCGGTGACCAGGTAGAGGGTGAAGCTCGCCAGCAGCGGACCCGCGGTGAGACGGCGAAGCCACGGCCGGACCTCCCGGTCGACCATCTCGCCAGCCGCCACCGCGCGGGCGGAGTTGCGCCGCAGCCCCAGGATCCGATCGGCCGTGCCGAAGTCCTCGAAGACGACGGGGATCGCCTCGACCGATCGCACCCGCAGGCCAACCCGCGCCGACAACCGGACCAACTCCCGACCGATGGTCGGATTCCGCACCTGCCCCGCCACGAACCGGGCGAAGCGGCGGCTCGTGGCCACGTCCTCGTCGGCGACGGCGAGCGTGTCCCAGTCCGGCTCGGTCACCACGAGCACACCGGTGGGACGCAGCACCCGGCGGACCTCCGCCAACGCCGCCGCGGGATCCTCCACGTGCATCAGGACGCGATCGATCCGGGCCCGGTCCATGCTGACGTCGTCCAACGGAAGCGCGTGGGCGTCGCCCACGCGCAGGTCGATCCGCGGCCGGTCGGCCAGTCGCCGACCCGCCTCCGCGAGCATCCCCGGGTCACGGTCGACGCCGACCACCAGGCCGTCGGCCCGGACCGCATCGGCCAACCGCCCCAGGTCGGTGCCCGGCCCACAGCCGACGTCCACCACGGTGTGCCCCGGCCGCAGGTCGAGAGCGTCGACGGCACGCCTCTTGTAGCCCTGCCCGACCGGGGTGGCCGCGGCCGTGTCCAGGTACGCGATCCGGTCCGCACTCGTGAGCTGGCTCATCGGCCCATCCCACCATCGACTCGTGGGTGTGCGGTGCAGCCGGTGCGTGGGTTCGGTGAAGATCGCCGACCGCGGATCGTGCCGGGCCCGGGGCGTACGCGCCCGGGCCCGGTCCACCGGTCAGTGCCGGGCGTTTCCGTTGTCGTTGACCGGCTGCCCGAAGGCCAGGAACGGCACGGGCGTCGGGTCGGGGCGAGCGAAGATCGGCTCGGGGTGCGGACCGGGCGTCCCCGAGGTGGCCGACCGGTCGGGAAGCGCTGCCGGGTACCGCACGGGCGTCCCCTCCGGGCGCTCGTCATCGGTCCGGTCACCATCGGTGTGCTCCGCGTCGGCGGGGGTCTCGTCGGCTCGGGTCCCATCGTGAGCGGCCGCCTCGTCGGGGCCGACCTCGTCGTCACCGAGCCGGTCCGCGTCGACCCGGTCGGCACGGGACTGCTCGGCGTCGTCGCCGCCGGCACGCTCGGCAACATCGGCGCGGTCACTCGCCGGCGGGTCGACGGAGAGCAGTTCCACACTGGCACGGGACGGTGCCGACCGTGGACCGACCATCGGATACTCGGCCGTCTCCGTGCCACCGGCAGCGGCGGCCATCACGGCGGCGGCGGCCAGGTCGGCCACCCGCTTCGCCTCCCGCTGCACCCGGGCGCGGACCTCCTTGGCGTGCCGCTCGGCGGAGTCGCCGGCCCGCCGGGCCTCGTCGAGCCGGGTCGCCTCGGCGGTCAGGTCCCGGCGCACCTCGCTCAGCCGTTGCTGCATCCGGGACAGCTCGTTCTCCAGGGTCTCGCCCTCCTGGCGGACCTCGGCGAGCTGCTGCTGGGCGGTCTCCAACTCGGCGTGCAGCTGGGCCGACTCCTCCCGACGCTCCTCGATCTCCTGCTGGAGCGCGGTCAACTGCTCCTGGTGGCTGGCGGCCTGCTCGTCGGCCCGGTTCCGCAGCTCGGTCACGTGCTGCTGCGCCTCGGCGAGCAGCGCGGCGATCTGCTGCTCGGTGGAGCTGCGCTGCTCGGCCAGCTCCTCCTGCGAGGCCGCCTGCAACTCGGCGATCTCCTGCTCGGCGGCGCTGCGCCACTCGGCGACCTCGCGCTCCACGCCGGCCTGCCACTGCGCCATCTCCTGCTGGTTCTTGGCGCGGGCCGCCTGCACCTCCTGCTGGATCTGCGTACGCGCCGACTTCATCAGCGCGTCGGCAGCCACCCGCGTCTGGTTGAGCTGCTGCGCGCTCTGCTCGGTGATGCGCTTCGCCTCGTGCTGGGCGCGTTCGTGCGCGGCCTCACCGTCGGCGCGCAACTGCTCGGCGCGTTCCCGGATCGCCGTCAACTCGGCCTCGGCGACGGCGCGGCGCTCCTCGTACGCCTGCTCCTGCTCGCTGCGTCGCGCGGCCACCTCCTCGGACAGGTCCTGTCGTGCCTGCGCGGCCCGCTCACGGGTGTCGGCGAGGATCCGCTCCGCCTCGGTGCGCAGCTCGTTGGCGCGGTCGGCGGCCGATTCGGTGATGAGGGCGGCCTGCTTCTCGGCGAGGGTCAGTATCTCGCCCACCATCGGGCCCAGATCCTGGAACGAGGCGCGGTCCACCTGAACCGGCTGCTCGTGCATCTCGGCCAGCTCGGCCCGCAGCCGCTGCACCTCGGCGGTCAGCTCGCGCACCCGTACCGCCGACCGCCCGTGCTCGCCGCTGAGCATGGCGATCTGCCCGTCGAGCTGCTCCAGGTGCCGGTCCACCTGGCGTTTGTCGTAGCCGCGCAGGGCGAGCTCGAAGCTCGGCCGCGAGGCCGCATCGTCGCGTGTTGCGAGCGGCTCAGCGCCGATGGACATGCACCATCCTCCGTACGGTCGGGCGCAAGGTCAACCGCCCTGCGGGCCGTGAGTGTGGCGCAACGCTACCGCCGCGCCCACCCCCGTGCGAAGGCACGCACCCCTCATTCGCCGATCACGGAGTCGTGGTGCCCGGAAGGCCCTGATTGGCGGCTCTTGTCATCCAGCACGACTCCATGATCGACGGTTGGCGGGTCAGCGGCGGCGGGCTCGTAGGACCGCGTCGTGGTGGACCGCGTCGTGGGGGCCGGGGCGGGGGCGGGTCGCGGTGGTCTGGACGTCCCAGTGGGTCGGGTCCAGCTCGGCGGCGACGTCCTCGGCGGTGTACATCATGTCCGGCATGTGCATCCGGTGGCTCGACGTCCACAGGTCCATCGGGTGGTGGCCCACGATCAGCAGCACGCCGCCCGGGGCCACCGCGGCGGCCAGGTGGGCGAACAACTCCCGCCGCTGCGTCGGGGGCAGGTGCATGTAGTGCGCCGTCACCAGGTCGTAGGCCCCCTCGGCGGGCGGCTTGTCGCGCAGGTCGGCGTGGGTGAACTCGATCCGGTGACCGACCCCGGCCGCGTCGGCGTGCTCGGCGGCCCGACCCAGGGCGGTGGTCGAGATGTCCACTGCGGTCACCTGCCAGCCCCGCTGGGCCAGCCACACCGCGTCGGCGCCCTCACCGCTGCCCACGTCCAGCGCCCGCCCGGGGCTGAGATCGGCCGTCTCGGCGACCAGCTGCGGGTTCGGGCGGCCACTCCACACCGCCGGCTTCGACAGGTACCGCTCCTCCCACGCCGGCTCCTCGAAGGTCGTGGCGACCAACTGCCGGTACGCGGTCACCGCGTCCCGGGTCTCCTCGGCGATGAGGTCGGCGTTGATCGCCGCCCCGGCCATCAGCCCGGCAGCGGCGGAGGTGATGACCTGACCACGCAGGTCGGCCACGTTGCCGGCCACCCACACGCCCGGCACGGTCGTCGCGCCGGTGGCGTCGGCGGGGATCTGGGTGCCCACCACGTGCCCGCCCATCGTCACCTCCTCCGGGGCGAGACCCAGCCCCACGAGCAGGTCGGCGCGGGGCGACGTGCGGGTGGCGACCACGACGGCGTCGAGCGCCACGACGCGGCCGTCGGCGAGCCGGACACCGCTGAGCGCGTCCCCGGTCACCTCGAGCGCGGCGATCGGGCCGGGTACCACCGGGATGCTCCGGGCGGCGAGCCGTTCGGCCGTCTCCTCGTCCGGGGTCGGTGCGTCGTGCAGCAGGAGCAGCACGTCGGAGGACCACTGCCGCCACATCTCGGCCTGGTGCGCGGCCATCGGCCCGGTCGCCAGGATGCCGATCCGCCGGTCCCGGACCTCCCAGCCGTGGCAGTACGGGCAGTGCAGCACGTCGCGACCCCACCGCTCGGCCACCCCGGGCACGTCGGGCAGCTCGTCGGTGAGCCCGGTCGCCACCAGGAGCCGGCGGGCCCGCACCGCGTCGCCGTCGTCGAGGGCGATCCGGAAGCCGTCGTCCGCCCTTGTCACCTCACGGACCCGGCCGTCGCGGAACTGCCCGCCGTACCCGGCCACCTCGCCGCGTCCGGCGGCGATCAGCTCGGCCGGCGGCGTCCCCTCCCGGCCCAGGTAGTTGTGCACGTGGTCGGCGGGCGCGTTACGCGGCTCGCCCGAGTCGATCACCAGCACCGACCGCCGTGCACGGCTCAGCGCCAGAGCGCCACTGAGCCCGGCCGCGCCACCGCCCACCACCACCACGTCGTACGTCTCGTCCACCGGAATGTCTCCCTCTTGTCGGCTGAGCCCACCATCCGTCGCCGCCACCGAGATGGCAAGTATCGTTGCCGTTATGGCAAACGACGACAACGCCGCGCTGGCCGCCGTCGGCCCCCGGTTGCGCGCCCTGCGCCACCAGCGCGGCACCACGTTGACCCAGCTCGCCGACCTGACCGGCATCTCGGTGAGCACCCTGTCCCGGCTCGAGTCCGGCAGCCGCAAACCCACCCTGGAGCTGCTGCTTCCATTGGCCCGCGCCTACCAGGTGGCCCTGGATGAGCTGGTGGACGCCCCGGCCACCGGCGACCCCCGCGTACGCCCCAAGCCGATCGTGATCCACGGCGTGACGCACCTGCCGCTGACCCGCCGTCCGGGTGGCCTGCAGGCGTTCAAGCAGATCTTCCCGCCGGATCCGACCGCCGGGGGACGAACCCCGCAGGTCCACGAGGGGTACGAGTGGCTGTACGTCCTCTCGGGTCGACTGCGCCTGGTGCTCGGTGACCGCGACCTGATCCTGACGCACGGAGAGGTGGCCGAGTTCGACACCCGCATCCCGCACCTGATCATGAACCCCGGTCCGGGCACCGCCGAGGCGCTCAGCCTCTTCGGGCCGCAGGGCGAACGGCTGCACGTACGCGCCCGACCCACCACGTCCGAATGAACGATGATCATCACGACGTTGGCAATGTCGGGATACCCCGACATCGCCGACGTTGTGTCATGGGCGGACATGCGCGGGGGCCGGACCGGTTCCCCTCCGGTCCGACCCCCGCGACGTCCCCGCTAGGCGCGGAGTCTGCGTTGCCGGACGGCCAGCAGCAATGCGGCACCGAGCAGTACCGCCAGCACCCCGGCGGTCATCCATCCGCCGATCGGGAACGACGTACCGGTCACCGGGAGCTTGCCCTTCACCGGGATGGTGATGGTGGACTCCGGCGCGACCGGCGCGGGGCCGTCCGGCGGGGTGCCCGTCGCCGTCGCGCTGTTGCGCACCGAACCGTGGTGGATGTCGGCCTTGCTGACCGTGTACGTCGCCGTGCAGGTCACCGCCGCACCCGCGGCCAGGGTGACCGCGCCGTTGGGTGTCCGGTCCGGCCCGCAGGTGATCGGGCCGAGGTTGGCCGGTGACGCCGGCGCCGTGAGGGTGTCGGTGATCGTGACGCCGGTCAGCGTCACCTGCCCGGTGTTGGTGACGAGGAACTGGAACGGCACCTGCTGACCGGGCCGGCTGATCTTTTCGGTGCTGCTGGACTTCACCACGGTGATCGCCGCGCCCCGGGTGGCGGTGACCTCGGCGGTGACGGGTCCGGAGCGTACCGGTGCGGGTGGCTCCTGGCCCGGGATCGTCGGCGGCGTGCCGGCCGCCACGGCCGTGTTGGTGATCCGGCCGGCCTCGATGTCCGCCGCCGTGACGGTGTACGTCGAGGTGCAGGCGGTGCTCGCCCCGGCGAGCAGGGTGACGCTGCCGTTCGGGACGGGCGGGGTCCCGCAGGTGATCGTCCCGGGCGTGCCGGTTCCGGAGAACTCCGTCTCGTCGACGGTCACCGAGGTGAGCGGAGTGTTGCCGGTGTTGCTCACCACGAACCGGTAGGTGACCACGTCACCGGCCGCCGACACCACGGTGGGTGTGGCCGACTTGGTGATGGCGATCGCCGGGTGCGGGATCGGGATGTCCAACGGGGACGGCGGCGAGACCGGGGGCGGCCCGAACGGTGGCGTGCCAGTGGCGGTGGCGACGTTGCGCAGCGACGAACCGGTGAAGTCCTCCTCGGTCACCGTGTAGGTCGTGCGGCACTGGATCGACGCGCCCGGCTCCAGGGTCACCTCGCCGTTCGGGATGTTCTGCGGACCGCAGGTGATCTCGCCCAGTTCGGCCCGGGGGGACGGCGGCAGCACGGTGTCGTTGACGGTCACGCCGGTGAGGGTCAGGCCGCCGGTGTTGACCACCAGGAAGGTGTACGGCACCTGCTGGCCCGGCGCGGTGATCGCCACCGTGGTCGACGACTTGATCACCTCGATGCCGGGGACGACCCCCGCCTGGGGAATGGTCAGCGTCGAGGGCGGCGAGTCCACCGGCGTGCCCCCGGGTGGGGTGCCGTGTGCGGTGGCGGTGTCGGTGACCCCGTCGTTGTCCAGGTCGGCCTGGGTGACCGTGTAGGTGGCCGTGCAGGTGGTCGTCTCACCCGGCACGAGCGTGGTCACCGCGCAGGTGATCGGGCCGAGGTTCGCGTTCGACGACGGCGGTGCCTGGACGTCGGTGACGTTCACGTTGGTCAGGGTGAGTCCGCCGGTGTTGACCACGTGGAACCGGTACGGCACCTGCTGACCGACCATGCCGATCGTGGTGACCTCGGAGGTCTTGACCACCGAGATCGCGGCCACCAACCCGGATTCGGGGATCGTCAGTGTGGACGGCGGCGAGTCCACCGGCGTCTCGCTGTTGGGTGGCGTGCCGTGCGCGGTGGCGGTGTCGGCGACGGCGTCGTTGTCGAGGTCGGCCTGGGTGACCGTGTAGGTGGCCGTGCAGGCCGTCGCCTCGCCGGGTGCGAGGGTGGTCTGTGGGCAGGTGATCGGCCCGAGGTTCGCGTTCGACGACGGCGGTGTCTGCACGTCGGTCACGTTGACGTTGGTGAGCGTGACGCCACCGGTGTTGGTCACCAGGAACTGGTAGGGCACCTGCTGGCCGACCGTGGTGATCGCCACCGTGGTCGACGACTTGATGACCGCGATCGACGGCGTGACGTCGGCCGCCGGAATGGTCAGCACGGACTGGTCCGAGTCGACGGGCTGCTCGGTGCCGGTCGGGGTTCCGTGCGCGGTCGCGACGTTGGTGACCTCGTCGTTGTCCAGGTCAGCCTGGGTGACCGTGTAGGTGGCGGTGCAGGTGGTGGTCTCGCCGGGTGCGAGGGTCGTCTGTGGGCAGGTGATCGGGCCGAGGTCCGCGTTCGACGACGGCGGTGTCTGCACGTCGGTGACGTTGACGTTGGTGAGCGTGACGCCGCCGGTGTTGGCGACCAGGAAGTGGTAGGGCACCTGCTGGCCGACGGCGCTGATGGTCGCGCTGGTGGACGACTTCACCAGCGAGATGGCCGGGGCGGGCGCGTCGCCGGGGATCGTCAACGTCGACGGAGGGGACTGTACCGGCGGCCTGCCGCCGGGCGGGGTGCCCCGCGCGGTCGCGGTGTCGCGGACGGAGCCGAAGTCCAGGTCGGCCTGGGTGACCGTGTAGGTGGCGGTGCAGTCGGTCTGCGCGCCGGGGGCGAGGGTGGTCTGTGGGCAGGTGATCGGGCCGAGGTTGTCGTTCGACGACGGCGGCGTCTGTACGTCGGTGACGGCGACGTTGGTCAGGGTGAGCCCGCCGGTGTTGACCACGTGGAACACGTACGGCACCTGCTGCCCGACCGTCTCGATCGAGACGGTGGTGGACGTCTTCACGACCGCGATCGCGGCGACCAGGCCGGTCTCCGGGATGGTCAGGGTCGAGGGTGGCGAGTCGATCGGCGTACCCCCGGGTGGGGTGCCGTGTGCGGTGGCGGTGTCGGTGACCCCGTCGTTGTCCAGGTCGGCCTGGGTGACGGTGTAGGTGGCGGTGCACGTGGTCCGCGCCCCGGGAGCGAGGGTCGTGGCGGCGCAGGTGATCGGGCCGAGGTTGTCGTTCGACGACGGCGGCGCCTGGACGTCCGTGACGGTGACGTTGGTCAGGGTGAGTCCACCGGTGTTGACCACGTGGAACGAGTACGGCACCTGCTGCCCGACGGTCGTGATCGAGGCGGTGGTGGAGGTCTTCGTGACCGCGATCGACGGGGTCAGCCCGGCCGCCGGGATGGTCAGCGTGGACGGCGGCGAGGTCACCGGCGGGCCGGTCGGTGGCGTGCCCCGCGCGGTGGCGGTGTCGCGCACCCCGTCGTTGTCCAGGTCGGCCTGGGTGACCGTGTAGGTGGCGGTGCAGGTGGTGGACTGTCCGGGCGCGAGGGTGGTCTGTGGGCAGGTGATCGGGCCGAGGTTGGCGTTCGACGACGGCGGTGTCTGCACGTCGGTGACGGCGATGGCGGTGAGCGTCAGGCCGCCGGTGTTGGTGACCAGGTACCGGTACGGCACCTGCTGCCCGACCGTGGTGATCGAAGCGGTGGTGGACGACTTGATGACGGCGACGGCGGCGGTGAGCGCCTGTGCCGGGATGGTCAGGGTGTTCGGCTCGGAGACGACGGGCTGGCCGCTGGGTGGGGTGCCCCGCGCGGTTGCCGTGTTGGTCACCCCGCCGTTGTCGAGGTCGGCCTGCGTGACGGTGTAGGTGGCGGTGCACGCCGTGCGCGCACCGGGTGCGAGCGTGGTGGTGGCGCAGGTGATCGGGCCGAGGTTGTCGTTCGATGACGGCGGTGTCTGGGTGTCGGCCACCGAGATGCCGGTCAGCGGCACGCCACCGGTGTTGACCACGTGGAACGAGTACGGGACCTGCTGCCCCACGGTGGTGATCAACGTCGTCGTCGACGACTTGATCAGCGCGATGTCGGCCGGGGTGGCGCCCTCGCAGGAGAGCGTGGTGGCGAACGGGAAGTAGTGGATCTCGCCGCCGCGATGGTCGAGCGTGCGGGTGATGACGCTGCCCTCGGTGTTGCTGGAGGAGAGGTCGGTGAGGCTGGCGTTGGGGGCGTAGATGGTCCCCTCCACCGTGGCGGCCTGCGGGGTGAGGGTCAGCGCGGTCGCGGTCGGGAAGTTGAACAGGATGTAGCGAGCCTGTTCGCCGCCGATGCCGGCGAAGTTCGGGGCGGTCCAGTTGAACGTGTTGCCGACGCCGGTGGTGTCCACGTTGACCAGCAGCGGGGTGGTCGCGGTGGGCTGGCTGGCGAAGGTCAGGATCTGGATGTTGGCCAGGTCGGTGGCGGTCAGGTTGAGCACGTTCGTCACACCCGGGGTGAGGGTGACCACGGCGTTGCTGCCCGGTGGGATCGGTCGGGGCAGCACGTCGCCGTTGGGCGTCCGGAGCACCACCGTGTTGTCGCAGGTGGCCAGACCGGCGGTGGTGTCGCGGAAGGCGGCGAACGCCGCGCCGAAGTTGATCGGCGAGGTGGGCCCGACGCTGGCGACGGGCTGCCGGGTGACCAGCTCGACCCGGGGGAACGCGTCGTAGTTGTCCGTCGGCAGGATCCGCGTGTTGACCTGGGCACCGTTGTTGTCGGTGTCGCGTACGACGGTGCCGGTCAGGTTGCCGACCTTCGCGTACCCGTTGGAGAGCACCTGAAGGCGGGTGCCACCGGCGCTGCCGGCGAAGTTGACGCGTCCGCCGACGACGAGAGCGCTCGGGCGGGCGTCGCCCGGTACGACGAACGAGCCGGCGGTCTGCCCGGCGAGCTGGTAGTTGCCGAAGGTGAGGTCACCGCCGACGGCGAGGGTGCCCTCGTTCTCGTCGTTGATCACACTGGCGTTGCCCTCGGTCATCACTCCGAAGCTCAGCGCCTCGGCGACCGGGTCCACCGGTCCGATCGCCTCGTCGACCGCGGCGAGCACCCGGTTGATCCGGGTGGGCGCGACGGACGCCGGCAGCAGACCGGTGACCGCCAGCATTCCGCCGACGGCGAGCAGTGCCGTCGTCCGCGACCCGCGGCTGCCCCACGCAAACATCCTCATCACGCCCCCGTTGCTCGATGTGCGAGCGAAGCGTAACGAGGCAATTGTGGCTATTGGTAGCTTTTGTCCGAATAGCTCAGCGGGGTGCGGCCAACGGTGGCGTCGTCGGCCCGAAGGCGGTCAGGAACCGGTCGCGGAAGGAGTCCATCGGCCACACCGGCGCCTGTGGACCCGGCCGCAGGCCGTCCTGCCAGCCCCACCCGGCGATCTGTTCGAGGACCTTCGGGTCCCGGGCGACGATCGTGATCGGCACGTCCCGGCTCGCGCCCTCGCCGGTCACGACAGGTGCGGGCTGGTGGTCGCCGAGAAAGACCAGAACCAGATCGTCGTCGCCGTAGGTCTGCACGTAGGAGATCAGCGACTGGAGCGAGTAGGCGATCGCCTGCCGGTAGCCGGCCCGGACCCGGCCGGTGTCCCGGTCGTCCTTACCGCTCTCCTTCGCCCCGGCGTCGCCGTGGTAGACCGAGCCGTCGCCCACCGCGTCCCAGCCGATCATGCGGGGCACCGCCGTCCACGGCGAGTGGCTGGAGATCAGCGGGATCTCCGCCATGATCGGACGGTCCGCGTCGGCGCGCACGTGCCGCTGGAAGAAGGACAGGGTGTACTGGTCGGGCATCGGCGCGTAGGCGAACTTCGGGCCCCGGTAGCCGAGCGCCTCGGTGTCGTAGTAGCGGTCGTACGAGAAGAAGTCCTTCTCCGGCCAGGGCTGGGTCGCCGCCGGCAGCACCCCGACGGTCTGCCAGCCGGCTCGGCGGAACGCGCCGTTGAGGGTGAGCCGGTCGCTGGCCAGCAGACTGCGGTGCCGCTGCTCGTTGTCCGTCCACAGACCCGACAGCAGGGTGTCGTGCGCCAACCAACTACCCCCGCCGGACGTGGGGGAGGTGAGAAAGCCGCTGCGGGAGCCGTATCCGGCAGCGCGCAGGCTCGCGCTCCCGGCGTCCAGCACCCCGTTGACCTGCGGCGCCAACTCCGGGTCCTCGACGGCGTCGCGCCCGTAGCTCTCCACGAAGGCGAGGACGACGTCCTTGCCGCGCAGCCCGGTCAGCAACTGCTCGCCCGGGGCGTCCTGGAACGGGTCGGCGTCGATCTGGGCGGTGAACCGGCTCCGGTCGTGCAGCCGCGCGTCCACCTGCTCGGCGTGCGCGCCCACCAGCGCGGTGGTCCCGGCGTCGGCCACCGGCACACCCGGGACGATCCGCGCCCCGGCGACGGCGCAGACCACCCAGACGACCGTCAGCGCGGCCACCGCCCGCGTCGCCGTCCGCTCGTGGTCCACCAGCAGCGACGCCAGCCGTCGCAGGGCCACGGTCACCACGACCAGCAGCGCTCCGATCAGCAGCACGACGCCGACCACCGCGCCGAGCGCGCCGGCCCGCCCCGCCGAGTCCCGGACGAAGCCGAACGCGTCGTCCAGCAACAGCCAGTCCAGCACCAGGTCGAACGGCCGGTCGAGGGCCGTGCGGAACCCCAGGTCGGCGAGTTTCACGATGGCCAGCAGGCCGAGCAGCGGCCCGAGCACGGCCACCACCATCCGTCGTGGTCGCGACGGCAGCGCCAGCAGCAGCGCGGCCACCAGCAGGCCCTCCAGCGGGATCCGCACGAACGCGCCGGGGGTCAGCTCACCGAGGCGGTCCGGTCCGACCAGGACCGCGTACACCAGCAGGACCGCCAGCACCGTGCCGACCCACCGCAGCGCCCGCCGCGCCGGGCCGCCCGATGCGGGCGACACCACGGGGGTACGACCAGCGGCGTCGCCGGTCGACGCGGAGCGCCCGCGCAGCCGGTCGGCGAGCCGGCGTCGCCGAGGTGCGAGGGTCATCGGGGCCTCCAGTCGGAGTGGACCCTACCGCCCGAGCGCGCCGCCAGCGCGGGCCTGGGCAGCGGCAGTGTGGGCGCGGGCACCGGCAGCAGTGAGCGAGCCGGTCGGGACGCCGGGCGGCGACGCCACAGCCAGGCCACGTCCCGGCCGAACGACTCGACCAGCAGCGCCAACGCCACCACCAGGACCAGCGTGGTCCACGGCTCCGGGAGCGCCCGGGCGGCGGCCACCGTCAACAGCACCCCCTGGGCGGCGGCCACCAGCTTGCGCCAGAAGCGCGGCGGCAACGTGCCCCGCAGCCAGGGCAGGACCGCGCTCGCCGCGACGAAGGCGTACCGCATCGCGCCGATGGCCAGCACCCAACTCCCGGCCGTCGGGGCGACGTAGACGCTGAGGACCAGGATGAGGAACGCGTCGACCTCCATGTCGAAGCGGGCCCCCAGGGCGCTGGCGGTGCCGGTGCGCCGGGCGACCTGGCCGTCCACGGCGTCCAGCAGCAGGGCCACCGTGCTCAACGCGACCAGCAGCCCCACCGGAGTCGGGCGGTCGAACGAGTCCACGACCAGCGCGGTGACCGCGCCGACCAGGACGCCCCGGGCCAACGTCACCCGGTCGGCGGGGCCCAGGCGGGACGCGCCGGACAGGTGCAGGCCCCGGCTCAACGCGAGGCAGGTGACCGCCGCGTAGCCGACGCCGGCCAGCCAACCCGCCGTGTCCAGACCCACGGTGGCGGCCAGCGTCGCCAGCACGACCAGTTGCGCGGTGAGACCGATCACCGGACCGCTTCGAACTGTGGGCACCGTACCTCCGTGTTTATGATCGACGACCCCGACAGACAACACGGAAATCAGGGCTGTTCGGTTCGACCGGGACAAAAGGTGAGGTGTACGAGGTGAACCGCGAAGCGTACGCCTGCTGGGTGCGCGAGCCCGGCGCGGCGGAGATCCGACCGGTGTCGCTGCCCACGCCGGGTCCCGACGACGTGCTGGTCCGCGCCCGCTACTCCGGGGTCAGCCGGGGCACCGAGACGCTGGTGTTCGCCGGTCGGGTGCCCGTCGACCAGTACGCGGCGATGCGCGCCCCGTTCCAGGAGGGCGACTTCCCCGGCCCGGTCAAGTACGGCTACCTCAGCGTCGGCGTGGTCGAAGAGGGCCCGCCGGAACTGCTCGGGCGTACGGTGTTCTGCCTGCACCCGCACCAGAGCGCGTACGTCGTGCCGGCGACCGCCGTGGTGCCGGTGCCGGACGACGTGCCGCCCGCCCGCGCCGTGCTCGCCGGCACGGTGGAGACCGCCGTGAACGCCCTGTGGGACGCCGCGCCCCTGCTCGGCGACCGGGTCAGCGTGATCGGCGCGGGCATGGTGGGCTGCTGCGTCGCGGCGCTGGTGGCCCGGTTCCCCGGTGTGGACGTCGAGCTGGTCGACACCGACACCCGCCGGGCCGGGGTGGCCGGGGCGCTCGGCGTCCGGTTCGCCCGACCCGCCGACGCGACCGGCGACCGGGACCTGGTCGTGCACGCCAGCGCCACGTCCGCCGGCCTGCAACAGGCGCTGGACCTGCTCGCGCCCGAGGGCACGGTGGTCGAGCTGAGCTGGTACGGCGACCGCCAGGTGCAGGTGTCCCTCGGTGGGGCCTTCCACTCCGGACGGCTCACCGTGCGCAGCAGCCAGGTCGGCATGGTCGCGCCCGCGCGGCGCGGCCGCCGCAGCTACACCGACCGGTTGGCGCTGGCCCTGGACCTGCTCGACGACCCGGCGTTCGACGCGCTGATCACCGGCGCGTCCCGGTTCACGGAGCTACCCGACGTACTTGCCCGACTGAGTTCGGGCGACCTGCCCGCGCTCTGCCACCTCATCACCTACGACGACGGGGAGTGACCGTGTTCAGCGTGACCGTTCGGGATCACATGATGATCGCCCACAGTTTCCGGGGCGAGGTGTTCGGCCCGGCGCAGCGCCTGCACGGGGCGACGTTCGTGGTGGACGCGACGTTCCGCCGGCCCGACCTGGACGCCGACGGCATCGTCGTGGACATCGGCCTCGCCACCGAGCAGCTCCGGGCCGTGGTGGGGGAGCTGTCCTACCGCAACCTCGACGACGAGCCCGCGTTCGCCGGGATGAACACCACGACCGAGGTGCTCGCCCGTACCGTCGCCGACCGACTGGCCGAGCGGGTGCACGCCGGCGACCTGGGGGCCGGTGCCCGGGAGCTGGCCGGCATCACCGTCACCCTGCATGAGTCACACGTCGCCTGGGCCAGCTACGAGCGGTCACTGTGACCGACGCGGGCCGGCCGCCGCCGGCCCACGCTACCGACGCTCCGCGCCGACGTACGGTGCACGTCGTCCTGCCGGGGGACATCGACGACCCGGGCACGCCCAGCGGCGGCAACACGTACGACCGGCGGGTCTGCGCCGGGCTCGCCGAGCGTGGCTGGGCGGTGCACGAGCACCCGGTACCCGGCGCGTGGCCGTACCCCGACCCGGCCGACCGGGCAGCGCTGGCCCGGCTGCTCGCCACCACCCCGGACGACGCCGTGGTGCTCGTCGACGGCCTGATCGCCTCGACGGTGCCAGACCTGCTCGCCCCGCACGCGACACGGCTGCGCCTCGTCGCGCTGGTACACATGCCGCTCGACGACGAGGCCGAGGGCCGTGCGCTGGCCACCGCGCGAGCCGTCGTCAGCACCAGCGAGTGGACCCGCCGCCGGCTGCTGGCCCGCCACGCGTTGCCCGCCGAGCGGGTCCACGTCGCGCCTCCCGGGGTGACGCCCGCGCCGGTGACGCCTGGTGGCAACGCCGCCGGTGACCGGTTGCTCTGCGTCGCCGCGGTCACCCGTCACAAGGGTCACGACGTGCTGGTCGACGCGCTGTGCGTGCTGGCCGAGACGCCCTGGACGCTGGTCTGCGCCGGCACGCTGACCCGAGAACCCGAGCTGGTGGGCCGGCTGCGCGACCGGCTCGCCGGTGCCGGCCTGGCGCACCGGGTCCGACTGGCCGGCCCGCTGACCGGCCCGGCGCTCGACGCCGCGTACGCCGCCGCCGACCTGCTGGTCCTGCCCTCGCGGGGCGAGACGTACGGGATGGTCGTCACCGAGGCCCTCGCGCGTGGCGTGCCGGTGCTGGGCACCGACGTGGGGGGCCTTCCCGAGGCGCTGGGTCGCGCCCCCGACGGCGTCGTGCCCGGTCTGCTGGTCCCGCCGGACGATCCGGCCGCCCTGGCCGGCGCGCTGAGCCGGTGGCTGGGCGACGAGGAGCTGCGGTCCCGGCTGCGGCGCGCCGCGCTCGCCCGCCGCGACAACCTGACCGACTGGCCGGTGACGACCGCGCGCCTGGCCACCGTGCTGGAGGAGGTGACGGGGTGACCGTCGAGGAGACCCTGCCGTTCGCCGACTGGCTGCGTCTGCGGGAGCCGGCCGACGCGGCGGCCCGCGCCGACGACCTGGTGGACGCCGTCCGACCCCGGCTGGCCGGCCACGACCCGATAGTGATCCACGACCTGGGCAGCGGCACCGGTTCGATGAGCCGCTGGCTCGCCGCCCGGCTGAGCGGACCGCAGCGGTGGGTGCTGCACGACCGGGACGCCGACCTGCTGGCCCGGGCCGCCGACAGCATGGTCGGGGTGACCGCCGCCGACGGAGCGCCGGTCACCGTCCACACCCGCTGCGATGACCTGACCCGGCTCAGCGCCGCCGACCTCTCCGACGGCGCGCTGGTCACCGCGTCCGCGCTGCTGGACATGTTGACCGCCGAGGAGGTCGAGCGGGTGGTCACGGCCTGTGTGGAGGCCGGCCGTCCCGCCCTGTTCGCGGTCTCGGTCACCGGACGGGTCCGGCTCACCCCCGAGGACCCGCTCGACGACGCGGTCGAGGAGGCGTTCAACGCGCACCAGCGGCGTACCGTCGACGGCCGCCGGTTGCTCGGCCCGGACGCCGCCGCCGTCACCGCCGCCGCGTTCGCCCGGCGGGGCGTGCCCGTGCGGGAGCGGCCCAGCCCGTGGCGACTCGGCCCGCAGCAGGCCGACCTGGCCGCCGAGTGGTTCCGGGGCTGGCTGGGCGCAGCCTGCGAGCAGCGGCCCGACCTGGCCGGCCCGGCCGAGGCGTACGCCCGGCGTCGGCTGGCCGAGGCGGCGGCCGGCCGGCTGGGCGTGGTGGTCGAGCACCAGGACCTGCTGGCCGGTGGATGAACCATCCACACCCTGGGTACGTGCACTAAGAGAGTGGACGATCTTCAGGGAGGACCGGCGTCGATGGTGTGGGCCTGGGCACGAGTGGTCGGCGGGGTGGGCCTGCTCGCCGTCCTGCTGTGGCAGGTGGGCGGCGGCGCGTTCCTCGCCGGCGTACGGCTGATCGACGCCCCGGCGCTGGCCGCGGCCCTGCTCATCGGCGCGCTCACCACGGTCTGCGCCGCGTGGCGGTGGAGTCTCGTCGCCGGTGGCCTGGGCGTGCGGCTGCCGCTGGCGACCGCGGTGGCGCACTGCTACCGGGCCGTCTTCCTCAACGCCACCCTGCCCGGCGGGGTGCTCGGCGACGTGCACCGGGCGGTGCGCCACGGCCGCGACGCCGGCGACGTCAGCCGGGGCATCCGCGCGGTGGTCTGGGAACGTACCGCCGGTCAGGTGGTTCTGGTGGGCGTCGCCCTGGTCGTGCTCGCGGCGTTCCCGTCCCCGGTGCGTCCGTACCTGCCGGCCGCCGCCGCGCTGCTCGTGGCGGTCGGGCTGACCGTCGTACTCCTGGCTCGGCTGTTGCCCGGGACCGGCCGGTCCCGGTGGGCGCGTGGCGTGCGCACCGCCGTCGCCGACGTGCGGGCCGGACTGCTGGGCCGGCGGACCTGGCTCGGCGTGCTGGTCGCCTCGGCCGTGATGGTCGCCGGTCACCTGGCCACCTTCCTGGTGGCGGCCCGGACCGCCGGATCCGACGCGCCGCTGACGAGGTTGCTGCCGCTGACCCTTCTCGCCCTGCTGGCCATGGGCCTGCCGTTGAACGTCGCGGGCTTCGGCCCCCGCGAGGGGGTGGCGGCCTGGGTGTTCGGCGCGGCCGGTCTCAGCGCCTCCGAGGGTGTCGCCACCGCCACCGTCTACGGCGCGCTCGTGCTGGTGGCCAGCCTGCCCGGCGCGGCCGTGCTGCTGGCCCGGCGGGCCCGCGAACCCACCACCGATCGGGAAGCCGCCTTGCCCGGCGGCTGTTGATCCAGTGGTGAAACGGTACGCGTCGCCGCCGTCCCGCGGCGCCGGACAAAGGAGTCCCATGCCCGAAGCACTGCCGGTCGCCACGGTCCGTACGCAGGTCACGGTGCCGTTGGCGTTCCCCGACGGCTACACCACCACCGTCCGGGTGTTCACCTTCAAGGGCCTGGTGGACGGTCGCGAACACCTCGCCCTCGGCCTGGGCGACTGGGCCGGCGCGCTGGACCGGCTTGCCGCCGGTGGGGAGCCGCCGCTGGTCCGCCCGCACAGCGAGTGCCTGACCGGGGACGTGTTCGGCAGCCAGCGCTGCGACTGCGGGCCGCAACTGCGCGAGGCGGTGCAGCGCATCGCCGAGGCCGGCGGCTTCCTGCTCTACCTGCGTCAGGAGGGCCGGGGCATCGGCCTGTACGCGAAGCTCGACGCGTACGCCCTCCAGGACGCCGGCCTGGACACCTACCAGGCCAACGTGGCGCTGGGCCGAGGCGAGGACGAGCGCGACTACACCGCCGCCGCGCAGATGCTGGCCACGCTCGACGTGCCGCGCGTACGCCTGCTCAGCAGCAACCCCGACAAGGCCGAACAGTTGACCCGGCTGGGCGTCGACGTCGTGGAGCGCGTCCCCACCAGCGTCTTCCTCTCCCCGGCCAACGCCGACTACCTGGCGGCGAAGGCGGCCAAGGCGGCCGAGACGGAGGCGGCCGAGGTGGCCGAGACGGAGGCGGCCGAGGTGGCGGAGGCAGCGACGGCCGAGGAGCGGGCGGGCCGCACCCCTGACCGGCCCGTCTCCCGGTGAGCTGCCGGCCGGCGTCGCCACGGCCCTACGTGCTGCTGAGCTGCGCCACCTCCATCGACGGGTACATCGACGACGCCTCCGACCAGCGTCTGTTGCTGTCCAACGAGGACGACCTCGACCGCGTCGACGCGGTCCGGGCCGGCTGTGACGCGATCCTGGTCGGTGCCGCCACCGTCCGCCGTGACGACCCCCGCCTGCTGGTGCGATCGGCGGCGCGGCGGACCGAGCGCCTGGCGTGCGGCCAGCCCGCCTCGCCGGTCAAGGTGACGTTGACCGCGGGCGGGGACCTCGACCCGACCGCCCGGTTCTTCACCGCGGGCGACTCCACCCGGCTGGTCTACTGCGCCAGCGGCGCCCTGGACAAGACCCGGGAGCGGGTCGGCGGGCTGGCCACCGTCATCGACGGGGGAGAGCCGGTCGACCTCGGAGGGGTCCTGGCCGACCTGGCGGCGCGGGGGGTGCGCCGTCTCATGGTCGAGGGTGGCGGCACGGTCCACGCCCAGTTCCTCACCGCCGGCCTCGCCGACGAGCTGCACCTGGTCGTCGCCCCGTTCTTCGTCGGCGACCGTCGGGCGCCGCGCTTCGTCGACGAGGGCCGCTTTCCCTGGAATCCGGGCCGCCGGGCCCGACTGGCCGAGACGCGCCAGATCGGCGACGTGGTGTTGCTGCGCTACGCGCTCTCCGACCGCTGCCCCGACGACTGACGGCGACGCCGCAGCGCGTAGGCGAGCGCGCTGAGCAGGAAGAGCGCCCCGCTGAGCGCCAGCCAGCGCAGCAGGTACGGCCGCTGCGTCTGGCCGGTGGCCGCCTCGTGGGTCGTCTCGCCCCAGCGCAGGATGCCGGGGGAGTAGACCAGGAACAGCAGCGCCGTGCCGAGCGCCGGTACCCGCAGGTGGTTGAGCAGCACGACGCGACCACGTGCCGCCGCCCGCAGCACGCGGTCGGCGCTCGCGTACACCGGGAACAGCACCAGGTCGTGTGCGACGACCGCGCCCACGAACCAGAGCAGCATCCGGCCGAACGTCGCCTCGTCGGCGAGGCGTAGCGCCACCCAACCGGCGAGGACGATCACCGCCGTCACCAGGGCGAGATGCCAGGGCGCCGCGCCGTAGGCCGCCCGCAGCCGGGCCGTGCGCCCGGCCGATCCCTGCGTCGGCCCGGTCCGCTCAGTCATCGGTCCGCTCCCGGAAGTCGATCTCGGCGACCCACTTGGTGCAGTGCACCCCGGGCAGGGCGGGCACGATGACCCGGGCCGGATAGCCGTGGTCGGGGGAGAGGTCGACGTCGTTGACCCGCAACGCCAGCAGCGAGTCGGGATCGAGGATCTGGTTGCCCGCGAGCACCGCTGTGCGGAACAGACCGGCCTGCTCCAGCGACGACACCCGCGCCGAGGTCGGGTCGGGGACGCCGGCGAGCGCGGCCAGGTCACGGAGACGGACACCGGTCCACCTCTGCCGGGTCGACCAGCCCTCCACGCAGGCGATGGGCAGCGCGGCCGTGTGCTGGGTCAGGGCCAGCAGGCCGGGTCGGTCCAGGGTGACCGTGCGTCCACCGCCGCGCAGCGTCAGTCGCCAGCTCGCGTCGGTCTGCTCGGGGCGTACGCCGGCGGCGGCCACGGTGCGGTTGACCGGGAAGCCGTTCGGCCCGGTGCCGGGCTGTCGCCCCCGGGGCAGCAGCAGCGCGGTCCGCCGCAGCGGGCCGTCCAGGCTCTCCCCGATGGTCAGTACGGCCAGCAGCAGCGCGCCGCCGCCCACCAGCGCGACCGCCCCACGTCGGCTGACCGTGGCCGGGCCCGGTTCGGTCGCGACCAGGCCGTCCGGGTCGGGCGGCTCTGGTCGCGTGTCGGCGCGCGTCGTCCGCAGCTCCACACCCGGCGGGCGGGACCGCAGCGCGGTCACCAACCGGGGAAACTTGATGATCACGTGGGCCACGAAGGCCACCGTGAAGATCCACGCGCCGAAGTAGTGGGCGGTGTAGAAGTCGAAGCCGAACACGTACGAGTACTGGATGTTGAGCAGGCCGGTGGCGATCTGGAACAGGATCCCGCCGACCAGCAGCAGCAGGGTGAGCCGTTCCAGCACCTGCGCCACCGAGCGGGCCGGCGGCCAGGCGAACAGCTTCGGCAGCACCGACCACAGCTTGCCCAGCACCACCGGGACGAGCACGATCCCGAGCGTCACGTGCAGGCCCTGGGTGACCCGGAACAGCCAGGACGGCCGCGTGGGCCAGTCGAAGACGGGCAGCCGCAGCCAGCCGACGTCCTGCGGGAACGCCTGGTCGAAACGGGGGCCGTAGGCGGCGTAGTCGAGCAGCCCCGTGATGATCACCAACGGCAGCGCCACCAGCAGCGCCGACCCGTAGACGGCGGTCAGCCAGGGACCGCGCAACGGACTGCGCCAGGCGCGTCCGGCCGCGTCCACACCCGGCGGACGATGCCGGGCCAGCCCCCGCCAGAGCCCGCGCGGCGCGCCGTAGCCGTCCGCATCCGACGCCGGGGAACCGCTGTCGCCCGCGCCGGGCCTGACTACTGGCACTCGCTGTTCCCTCCTCGTCGTCACGCTCCGCCGTCGTCGGCCCGCCGGGCGCGAGCGCCGGCGGCGGGCACTGCCGGCAGGTTAGACCGCAGGGGTACGACGCAACGCGGTTTACCGCATTACCAAACGCTTACCGGGCCACCGCGGCCGCCGAGCTGTTGCGAACTCCTTACGGCTGCGCCGAACCGGCCCGTCGGACGCCCGATCGGCCCTACCGTGTCCGACATGCGCGTACTGGTCACCGGCGCGGCCGGGTTCATCGGGTCGCAGGTCGTCGACCTGCTCGTCGAGCAGGGCCACGAGGTGGTGGCGCTGGACGCGCTGCTGCCGCAGGCGCACGGCGGCGAGCTGCCTGCCTGGTCACGTGAGCACCAGGTGGTGCGCGGCGACGTCCGTGACGGCGCCCTGCTGGATCGCCTGCTGCCCGGTGTGGACGCGGTCTGTCACCAGGCGGCGATGGTCGGCCACGGCCTGGACCCGTCGGACGGCCCCGACTACGTCACGCACAACGACTACGGCACGGCCGTGCTGCTGGCCGCCCTGCACCGGGCGGGACTCGGTCGTTTGGTGCTGGCCAGCTCGATGGTGGTGTACGGCGAGGGGCGCTACGCCTGCCCCGAGCACGCCACGGTGCGTCCCGCGCCCCGGCGCAACGAGGACGTGGCGGCCGGCCGGTACGACCCGACGTGCCCCCACTGTGGTCGGGGACTCGACCCGGTGCTCGTGCCCGAGGACGCGCCGCTGGAGCCGCGCAGCACGTACGCCGCCAGCAAGCTCGCGCAGGAACACCTGGCCGCCGCCTGGGCCCGACAGACCGGTGGGACGGTGTGGGCGCTGCGCTACCACAACGTCTACGGCCCTCGGATGCCCCGCGACACCCCGTACGCCGGAGTAGCGTCCATCTTCCGGTCGGCGCTGGCGGCCGGGATGGCCCCGCGCGTGCTGGAGGACGGCCGGCAACGGCGGGACTTCGTGCACGTCACCGACGTGGCGCGGGCCAACCTGCTGGCGCTCGCCAGCGACCTGCCACCGGCCACCCTGGTGCCGGTGAACGTGTGCTCGGGCGAGCCGCACACCGTCGGGGAGCTGGCGGTCGCCCTGGCCGAGGCGATGGGCGGCCCGGCCCCACAGGTCGTGGGCGGGGCTCGCGCGGCCGACGTGCGGCACGTGGTCGCCGATCCACGCCGTGCCGCGGAACTGCTCGGCTACACCGCCCGGGTCGGCTTCGCCGACGGCGTGGCCGGCTTCGCCACCGACCCCCTCCGCGAACCAGCCGCCGTAGCAGGCTGACCCCCCGGCACCCCGCCCTGTCGCGCGCCGATCTTGCACTTTCTGCTGCGACAAATGTGGGCACGAAGTCCATATCGACAACCGAAACCGCAAGATCGACGCGTCAAGGGGGGCGGGGCGCGGCAGGGGTGGTCAGGAGACCGTCCAGAGCAGGTGGTTGACGGCCAGGGCGGTTAGCGCCTGTGCGGTTAGCCACCAGCGTCGTGAGGTCGCCGGCAGGTGGGCCGTGGCAACCAGCAGCCAGCCGACGAACGGTAGCCAGATGCGCTCCACCTCGGCCTTGCTCAGCCCGGACAGGTCCGCGCCGAGGACCGCCACCAGGGCCGCCAGCGGTAGCAGCACCGTGGGGCCGGCTGCTCGTACTCCTGCTGCCGTAGGCAGGGCCAACCGCCCGGCGGCCCGCCAGCCGGGCGCGGCCGCCAGCGCGCGGCGCAGGGCCGGCCCCAGGACCGGACCGGCGCTGAGCAGCAGCGCGGCCAGGTTGGCCCACACCCAGTAGGCGTACGGCCGGTCGGCGGCCCAGCCCTGGTAGTACCGCTGGACGACGAGGTGGTACCCGTCCCACCAGTGGAAACCCGCGGCGATGAACACCGCCGTCACGGCCGCGACGCCGGCGGCGGCGGCGAGCAGCGCGCCCAGTCGGCGGGTATGGCGCAGCGCGACCACGGCCAGCGCGAGCACACCCACGAGGAGGAATCCGTACGACAGGTGCAGCGCGAAGCCGAGCAACGCCCCACCGGCCAGGGCGGCCACGCGTCCCCGGACCACCAGCAGCGCCAGACCGGCCGCGACCACGGCGGCGAAGATGCCGTCGGCCGAGGCGCCCACCCAGACGGCCCCCGGCAGCAGCACCAGGAAGGGCACCACCGCGCGGGCCGCGTCGGGCGCGCCGAGCGCGCGCAGCGTCACCGGCACCGACACCGCGATCGTGGCGCCGAGCAGGACGCAGGCCAGCGCGGCGGCCGTGCCTCCGCCGAGGCCGACGCGGTCCAGCCAGACGAAGATGAGCAGCGCGCCCGGCGGATGGCCGGCGGTGTGGGTGGACCAGGAGTCGGGTTGGAAGTCCACGATCCGGTTGGTGAATCCGGCCAGCATCGTCGGGATGTCGGTCACGCCGGGAACCTCGTGCAGGTACTCGGCCTGCGGGGTGAGCCGTCGGGTCAGCCCCGCCGACGCGCCGTCGACCAGGGCCAACGACATGGTCCAGGCCACCGCCGTCAGCCACGCGGCAGCCAGCAGGCGGCCCCACCGGGCGGTGCGGGCCCACCGGGCGCCCCAGCCCACCACCGCGACCGCCACCACCAGCGCGGCCGGGCTGCCCCAGCCGACGTGGGGCCGCCACGTCGCGTACAGCGGAGCGGCGTCCGCGTGCAGGCCGACACCGCTCGCGTTGAGCAGGGCACCCACCAGCACGGCGACGCCGAGCAGCGCCGCTTCCAGGCCCAGCACGAGAAGGTCCCCGGTGCGGCGGCGAGGCGCGGTCCGCCCGGGGGCGGCGGCGTGAGCGGTGGTCGAGGCCATGACCACCGGACGGTACGGCGGCAGCCCACCCTCGCGCTCGCCAATCGGCGGCCCGTCACCGGACGGTAAGAAATGCCCTGGTGGTAAGGGTTCGGTAAGCACATTCCGGCCTCCGCCGCGCGGGTGCCGTCCTAGCGTCGGCGGTATGGCGACTGAGATCGACGTGGTGCTGCCCTGCCTGGACGAGGCAGCCGCCCTGCCGGGTGTGCTCACCGCGCTGCCGCCCGGCTACCGGGCCATCGTGGTGGACAACGGTTCCCGGGACGGCTCGCCCGAGGTGGCCGTCCGGTACGGCGCCCGGGTGGTGCACGAACCCCGACGCGGCTACGGCGCGGCGGTGCACGCCGGCCTGGAGGCCGCCGACGCCGAACTGGTGTGCGTCCTCGACGCCGACGGGTCGTTCGACCCCGCCGAGCTGCCGGCCCTGGTGGCACCCGTGTCCGCCGGTACGGCCGACCTCAGCGTGGGTCGGCGTCGGCCGGTCGGGGCGGGAGTGTGGCCGTGGCACGCCCGTGCCGGCACGGCGCTGGTGGCCGCGTTGCTGCGCCGTCGGGGCGTACCGTTGCGGGACCTCAGCCCGATCCGGGTGGCCCGCCGCCAGGCGCTGCTCGACCTCGGTGTCACCGACCGGGCCTTCGGCTACCCCCTCGAACTGCTGATCCGGGCCGCCGCGGCCGGCTGGCGCATCCACGAGACGGACGTCACCTACGCGCCCCGCGCCGCCGGCACCCGGTCCAAGGTCTCCGGTTCGGTGCGGGGCACCCTGCGTGCCACCCGCGACTTCGCCGGTGTGCTGCGGACCGTGGACGGCTCCCGGTGACCGTCCTGCTGGTGGTCGCCAAGGCGCCGGTCGCCGGGGCGGTGAAGACGCGGCTCTGCCCGCCGGTCACACCGGCCCAGGCGGCCCGGATCGCCGCCGCCGCACTGCGCGACACCCTCGACGCCGTCCGCGCCACCCCCGGTGTCACTCCCGCGCTGGCCTGGTCGGGTCGGTTGGCCGAGGCGGAGGACGCCGACGCGTTGACCGCCGCGCTGGACGGCTGGTCGGTGCTGGAGCAGCGCGGCACCGGGCTCGGCGAGCGGCTCGCCAACGCGTACGCCGAGGTCGCTGCCGCGTACCCCGGGCGGCCGGTGGTACAGATCGGGATGGACACCCCGCAGGTGACGCCGGGCCGGCTGGCCGCGGCGGTGGCGGGGCTGCGCGCCTCCGACGCGGTGCTCGGTCGGGCGCACGACGGCGGTTGGTGGTCGTTGGGGCTGCGCGACCCACGGCACGCCCGGGTGTTGCGGGACGTTCCCATGTCGACGCCCGACACCGGTCGCGACACCTGGGCGGCCCTGACCGGGCGTGGCCTGCGGACCGCGCCACTGCCGGTCCTGCGGGACGTCGACAAGTGGTCCGACGCCCTCGCGGTGGCCGTGGAGGTTCCCGGTGGACGCTTCGCCCGCCAGGTCGCGGCGGTCCGCCTCACCCTGCTGCCAAAGGGCCGGCGGTGAACCCCGTCGACACCGCCCCGGTCGAGGCCGCGCCGCCGGTACGGTCACCGTCCGGGCCGACGCCGCGCCGGGGGTACGACGGATCCGGCGACCCCTTCGCCGCCGCGCTCGCCGCCGACCGGGTGGCCCTGCGGCGGTGGCTGGTGCACGGCGACGGTGTCCGTAGCCGGCTCCCGGTGGACCGCTGGCACGGCACGGCCGAGGCGGCGGTCACCGGCCTCGTCGCCCGCTGCGGCGGCCCGACGCTCGACCTCGGGTGCGGGCCGGGTCGGCTCACCGTGGCGCTGACCCGGGCCGGCCTGACCGCGGTCGGCGTGGACGTCTCGCCGACGGCGGTGCGGCTCACCCGCGCCCGTGGCGCGGTCGCGGTGCGCGGTGACCTGTTCGGGCCGCTGCCCGCCGAGGGTCGGTGGGCGCACGCGGTGCTGATCGACGGGAACATCGGCATCGGCGGCGAGCCGGTGGCGCTGCTGCGCCGCTGCCGGGACCTGCTCGCACCGGGTGGCACGGTCCTGGTCGAGCTGGAGCCGCCCGGCGCGGGGTCGTGGCAGGGCCAGGCCCGGGTGGCCGCCGAGCAGCGGGCCGGCCGGGTGCTGCTCGGCCCGGTGTTCCGCTGGGCCCGGGTCGACGCGCGTGCGGTGCCCGCGGTCGCCGACGCCGCCGGCCTGGCGGTCCGGGACGTGTTCCGGCAGGGGCGGCGCTGGTTCGCCGAGCTGCGGGCGAACCGCTGAGAGGGCGGGCGTCAGGCCGCCGGCAGGCGCACCACGAACCGGCACCCACCGCCGACGTTCTGCACGTCCACCCGACCGCCGTGCGCCTCGACCAGTCCGCGTACGATCGCCAACCCCAGCCCGCCGGAACCCTCGCCACCGGGGCGGGGTGTACGGGCCGGCTCGCCCCGGAACGCGACGTCGAACAGTCGGGGCAGGTCGTCCTCGGGGATACCGCCGCAGGTGTCGGCGATCGCCAGCCAGACGGCGTCGCGTTCAGAGCCGGCGTCCACCCGCACCGTGCCGTCGCTCGGCGTGTAGTGCACCGCGTTGAGCAGCAGGTTGCCCACCACCCGGGCCAGCTCGGGTTCGCTGGCCAGCACGGTGGGCCAGCCCGACTCGGCGGCCTCCAACCGGATGCGCCGGGCCTTGGCCAGGGGTGCGGTGCCGGCGAGGGCGTCGGAGACGACCTCACCCAGCGGTACCGCCGACAGGGTCAGGCGCAGCGCGCCGGCGTTGATCCGGGACAGCTCGAACAGGTCGTCGACGAGTCGGGTCATCCGATCGGTCTGCACACGGATGCGCCGGTGGTACTCGGCGACCGTCGCCGGGTCGTCGACCACCCGGTCCTCCAGCGCCTCGGCCATCGCCCGCAGGCCGGCCAGCGGCGTCCGCAGGTCGTGCGACACCCAGGCGACCAGGTCCCGGCGGCCCTTCTCGACCCGCCGTTCCCGTTCCCGGGCCTGGGCCGCCCAGACCGCCGCCACGGCCAGTCGACGCCCGAAGTACCAGCCCACGCCGAGGCTCACCACCGCCGCCGCGGCGACCGTGAGCAGGACGACCTGGAGGTCGTGCGGGGACAGGAACATCGCCTGCGCGACCACCACCACCCCGGCCACCACGGCGACCACGGTGATGGTGAGCAGGACGCACACGTGCACGGTGATCGACCGGTACCGCAGCAGTCGCAGGGTCAGCGCGCCGAGCAGGCCCACGCCGAGCGCGGCCGCGAGCGCCGCCCCGAAGATCAGCGCCAGGTCACGCATCGGCCGGCTCGTACCGGTAGCCGACGCCCCAGACCGTGACGATGCGTCGTGGCTCGGCCGGGTCGTCCTCGATCTTCTCCCGTAACCGGCGGACGTGCACCGTCACCGTGGACTGGTCGCCGAAGTTCCACCCCCACACGCGCTCCAGCAGCTCGGTGCGCTTGAACGCCCGTGTCGGGTGCCGCATCAGGTGCGCCAGGAGGTCGAACTCGCGCAACGTCAGGGCCAGTTCGCGGCCGTGCAGGCGAGCGATCCGGGGCCCGGTGGCCACCTCCAGCCCCGCGTCGGCCAGCAGTTCGGCCGCCGGCGCGGTCGGCTCACCGGCCCGGCGCAGCACCGAACCGACCCGCAGTACCAGCTCCCGCGGCGAGAACGGCTTACCCAGGTAGTCGTCGGCGCCGAGTTGCAGCCCGAGCACCCGGTCCGCCTCGTCGCCGCGCGCCGTCAGCATGATGATGGGTACGCCGTCCGGCCGCTCCCGCAGTCGCCGGCACACCTGCAACCCGTCCAGTCCGGGGAGCATCAGGTCCAGCACGACCAGGTGCGGCGGCCGGTCCTGGACGGCCTCCAGGGCGGCCAGCCCGTCCGCGACGTGGCTCACCTCGTACCCGGCGTGTTCCAGGTAGCGGCAGACCACGTCGCTGACCGTCCGGTCGTCGTCGACCACGAGCACCCGCTGCGCCACCGGTCACCTCCCCGCGGCCAGCCTAGCCAGGGCCGATGCGGCCGGCGATTCCGCAGATCTTGTGGTCTCCTTACGTCCGTACCCCGAGCGCCTGGACCTGCGGCCTATCACCACTCGCGGCCCCGCAACATGGCCCGACCGAGCGGAGTGACACGGTGACGCACCGACTGGCCGGTCCGCCTGGTGACGGCGAGGCCGGTGGATCTCAGTGCGGTGGCGTGCCCGGAGGCCGAGGCCACGCTGATGCCGAGTGTCTCCGCGAGGCCGCTCGTGGTGCGCTCGGTGGTCAACGCACGCAGGACGTTGGCCCGGGTCGGCCCGAGGAGGCGGTCGAGCGCCTCCTGGCGCCGGTCCGGCTGATCGGCGTGGCTCCGGCCCCCGGCCGCCATGGGATAGACAAGCGTGGTGTGTCTCCAGGGCAGGGCCAGACCGGGGCGGGTCCAGACCGACGGCATCAGCCGCAGTCCCTGACCGCCGAGATCGACGTCCGCGTCGAACGGCCCGTCGACCTCCAGGACCGGCGTGCGCCATCGGATCATCGGATGCAGCGAGTTCAGCGTCGCGGCCGCTCCCTCGGCGGTGAGCTGCCGGGCCCGGCGTTCCAGCTCGTGTACGGCGGCGGCGCGGATTCCCGGCCACAGCGGCGCCAGGACGTGCTCGTGGTAGGTGCGGATGACCTGGCCGAGGTGCTCCACCGCGGCGACCCGGCCTCGGCCGAGGTCCTGGACCCAGGACGATGCCCCCTGGGTGGCACACGGCAGCGCGGCTAGTTCGGCGCGCAGGCGAGCGGGCGGCGTTGACTGGACGGTGTCGAGCGCTTCGTCGAGGGAACCGGCGCCGTCCGGGGTGAGGAAGTCCGGGATGCCGCCGTGCGCCGGTACGAGGTCCAGCAGTTGGCGGGCCGAGGGCGGGACGGGCCCGGTGCGCTCGGCTTGCCAGAGCTGACGGAACCCGCTGGACGGCTGTTGCAGTGCCTGCGCGCTGACGGCCAGTTCGCAGTACGGGCCCGGGAGGGCGAAGGTCAGTCGGGAAAGATCCTCGACTCCAAACCGTATCCGGATCACCAGCATCCACCAGCCCGCGCAGCGTCAGAGGTCGATATTCTCCCGCCGCTCTTCCCAGGTCAAGAGCTTTCAACGAGGGCCGAATAGCTTGCCGCCCCACCCCTGCTGACTACGTTTGGCCTGGTCGAAGGAGGACGACATGCGAATACGACAGATTCTGGCTGGCGCCACTCTCACGCTCGGCCTCGTCTCCGCGATCGCCGCGGCACCGGCTCAGGCGGCGCGGTCCGCGCCACCCGATCCAGCGGACGAGTGGAACTACGCGACGCCCGGCAGCCCACCCTCGGACCTGATCTGCGCGACCCACAAGCAGGGCAACGTGAACGCGAAGGGCTGTCTGAGGTTGTACGGCGATCAGTGGTGGTCGGTGAACGTCCGCGGTGAGGACATGTACCTCGTCTGGAAGAACACGCTCTGGAACGGCGCGAGTTGGGTCCTCTACCGCGAGGGGACCTGTTTCAACGATCTCGGCGCCGGCAGCTGGGGTGTGTGCAACAAGGACTACTACGAGAACAGCTCCGTCAACGCGTTCGGATACAAGGGTTCCGAACTCATCTTCCAGGTGTGCTCCGCTCTGGGCTGCTCGGCGCCGGTGAGGGAGTCCAACAGACAGTGAGCTGCTCGTCGGCCTCCTGACGGGCCGAGTGATCAGCGCCGCGGCGCGGGCTGCGTACGATGCGGGGCTGAGTTCCCTCGTCGCGGCGGAGGTATCGGGCAGATGGCAGGCCAGCACGAGGGTTTCGCCCTCGGCGTCGACCTCGGCACGTCCAACACGGTGGCCGTGCTGCGCTGGCCGGACGGTCGGACCCGTCCGGTGCTGATGGACGGTCAGCCGGTCAGCCCGTCGGCCGTGTACGCCGACCCGGACGGCACGCTGCACGTCGGCTGGGACGCCCGGCGGCTGGCGCAGGCCGATCCGGCCCGGTTCGAGGCGAACCCGAAGCGTCGGGTGGACGAGCCGACCGTGCTGCTCGGTGACCGGTCGTACCCGCCGGCGGAACTGCTCGCCGCGGTGCTGGCGGCGGTCGCCCGGGCCGCGGTGGGTGCGGTCGGCTTCCTGCCTCCGGCCGTGCTCACCTGCCCGGCGGCCTGGGACGAGTCACGGCGGCAGGTGCTCGCCGACGCGCTGTTGCGGGCCGGGTGGCCGCAGGCGGCCGAGCACACGCTTGCGGGGCCGACGCCACCGGGCACGCGTCTGCTGCGTGAGCCGGTGGCGGCTGCCCGCTACTACACCCAGGTCCTACACCGGCCGGTGCCGGTCGGTGGGGCGATCGCGGTGTTCGACTTCGGCGGCGGGACGCTCGACGTCGCGGTGTTGCGCAACGAGGGCGCCGACCCGTGGGGTGACTCGGGGTTCCGGGTGGTCGCCGACGGCGGTCTGCCCGACCTGGGCGGCCTCGACCTGGACGCGGCGCTGGTGCAGCGGGTCGGCGAGCTGCTGGGCGAGCGGCACGCCCGGCGGTGGGCGCGCCTGGTCCGCCCGTCGGACCCGGCGCAGCGCCGCGACCAGGTCCGACTGTGGGACGAGGTACGCGGCGCGAAGGAGACGCTGTCCCGAGCCACTGTGGCGCCGGTCGCGGTTCCCGGGGTGGCCGAGCCGGTGCGGTTGACGCGCGACGACGTCGAGCGGGTGGCGGCGCCGCTGTTGCGTCGTGCCATGGAGCGGGCCCGGGAGGTGATCGCCGCGGCCGGCCTGCGCCCCGACCAGCTCGCCGGGCTGTTCCTGGTGGGCGGCTCCTCGCGGATTCCGCTGGTGGGACGAATGCTGCACGCCGAGCTGGGAGTGGCGCCGACGGTGCTGGACCAGCCGGAACTGCCGGTGGCCGAGGGCGCGCTGACGGACCTCCCGCTGCGTCGAGCGCTGCCGGCGTACGCGGGCCCGCAGGCCGCCCCGCAGGCCTCGCCGGCTGGCCCGTCCGCGCCGGCTGAGGTGTCGCCCGTGCCGGCCCCGGCCGGTCCGCCGGCGGTGCCGGCTGCGGCGGAGAACGCGCCGACCGTGCCGTCGCAACCCGGGCCGGCATCGGCCAGGCCGAGCGGACCGGGCGCCACCCCGACGCCCAGCCCGCCCATTCCGAGCGGCGGTACGACCTGGCGGCGGGCCCGGTGGGTGGTGCTCGGGGCGGTGCTCGCCCTGGCCGGGGTGGCCACCGCGGCGACGCTCTACCTGCTGCGGGACCGCTATCCGGACCTGGAGTTCGGGCCGTTGCGCGAGCTGTCGAGGCCGTCGGCCGGCACCGCGCGGCCCACTGACACGTGGACCGCGGTGCTCGGCGACCGGGCCTATCTCGGGTACCCGCTGCCGGACGACCGGCTGGAAGTCATCGCCGTGGATACCGGCACCGGCGACGAGCTGTGGCGCCGACAGACCGGCGTCACCGCCGACGACTGGGCCGGCCTGGTCGCCGTACCGGGAGCGGTTGTTGTTCTCGCGGACGCGCCGGGCGACAGCACACCGCGTGAACTGGCTGTGCTGGACGGCCGCTCTGGCGCCCAGCGCTGGCACCGGGCGGTCCGCGGCGACGACGACGTCTACTTCTCCGACGACACCGCAGTGCTGGTGGACCGGGCCGCCGGGCGGTTGGTCGGCCTGAAGCTGGGCGACGGCACCGACAAGTGGAGCAAGCCCAACCCGCGCGACCAGTACGGCGGCGCACGGACCGTCGTGCGGCCGGTGGGCACCGACGAGGCGGCGGGTGGGCCGGCGTACCTCGACGGCGCTGCCCGCGACCCGTGGACGGGCAAGGGGCGACGACTCGTGCAGATCGGCGCGGACCGCTCGGCGCGACTGCTCGACATGTCCTCCGGCTCGGTGCTGCGCGAGTGGGGCAACGTGGCCGACCTCGACGACCTGGTGGTGGCGCACGAGAACCGCCTCTTCGTGGCCCCCACCGACGGCGGATACCAGGTGCTGGCGTACGACCTGGGTTCCGACGCGGCGCCGGTGGTTGTCTACCGGTCCGAGAACGCGGAGTACCGGCCGAAGGCGCTGGTGGCCTGCGGCGAGCGGCGGGCCTGTCTGGTGCAGGTACGCAACAGCGACGCCGAGCACACCGAGGTGGTGGCGGCGACCGAGGGGAAGCCGGCGATCTCCTGGTCGGCGCCGGGCGCGACCACTCTGGTGCCGGTCGGCGAGCAGGTGCTCACCCAACGGGAATACCCGAAGGCGACGGTCACCCTCTTCGACACGGCCGGCAAGGCGGTACTGACCGACCGCCCCGGCGTGGCGGCCCGACTGGACGCCGGCAACCTGCTCGTCTTCGCCGAGCCGACCAGCACGGTGGCGGACAATCGGAGCGTGGCCGGCGTCTGGGCCGAGTCGGGCGAGGTCGACGAGTTGGGCCAACTCGTCGACGTGCGCAGCGCGTCCTGTTCGTGGAACACGCGGGTGATCGCGTGCGGCGCGGACAAGGACTTCGTGCTGTACCGGTTCGCCGACGACTGACCGCCGGCCGGACAGATGCCGGTCGGGTGCGGAGCGGATCCGTGGACGGCGGCCCGTACGATGCTCCGGTGATTCTCCGGGGTGTCGTGCGTGCCGATCGTCCGCTGGTGGTACTCGCCGTGGGGGAGGAGGCCCGCTACCTACCGGCGGAGCTGCCGGTGCTGCTCACCGGCATGGGCAAGGTCAACGCCGCCAGCGCGGTCGCGGCGGTGCTGGCGGCCGGCCCGCGTCCCAGCCTGCTGCTCAACCTGGGTACGGCCGGCGCGCTGCGCCCCGGGTGGACGGGTATCCACGAGGTCGCCACCGTGCTCCAGCACGACCTGGACACCGCTTTCCTGCGTACCCTCACGGGTCAGACCTGCGGCGCGCCGCTCGCGCTGGCCGCCGAGGGCGCGGTGCTGGCCACCGGCGACACCTTCGTGGCTGACGACGACGCGCGGGACCGGCTGGCGCAGCACGCCGACCTGGTGGACATGGAGGGGTACGCGGTGGCCTGGGCCGCCGCGCAGGCGGGGGTGCCGTGTCGGCTGGTCAAGCAGGTCAGTGACGAGGCGGGGGAGGGCGCGGCCCGGACCTGGCAGGAGTCGGTCGACGACTGCGCCCGGGATCTCGCCGACTGGGTCGGTCGACATTTCGCCTGACTGGTAGAGGGGTCAGCCGGTCAGCCCTCGCGGGCGGAGCCCTCGGGTGGTCTCCCGGCCGCCGGCCCTGGGTGCCAGGACGTGCGCGGCGAGCGTGAGGGCCACGATCGCGGTGACCACCACCGGTGGCCAGCCACCGGCCCAGGGCAGTACCAGTAGGGGCAGAAGTTGTGACGCCACCCGTCGCCACGGCACGCGGGCGAACAGCAGGTAGGCGAAGAGTGCCCGACCGAGCACGAACACCAGCGGCCCGCCGATGATCAGCATCAGCCACCGCGTCGGGGTCGTTCCGGTCGGGCGGTTGACGACCAGGTCGAAGGAGGCCGCCGTGACGGCCACGCCGGCCAGCAGCACGAGATGGGTGTACGGAGCGACCCGGGTGGACCGGCCGGGCACCAGGGACTCCGCCGTCTCGAGCAACTCGCCGGCCCGGAAGACGTACACCTGCCAGAGCAGCAGCATGATGGCGAACGCGCAGAGCAGCGCGATGATCCTGGAGCGGTCGAACTCGCTGCGGCTGATTTCCAGGGTGGGCACCAGGATGATGTCGCCGAGGGCCAGGATGACGAACTGCTGGTACCGCTCGCCGAGGTGCGCGGTGGTCCGGTTGTACTGGTCGAGGGGCACCCGGCCGAGCCACGGTGTCGGGTAGCGTGCCGCCGCGGAGAGCAGGTCGATGGCGATCGCGGTGGTCCAGATCCACCATCGGTCGTCGTCGACGAGCGTCCCCACGATCCAGAGGACGCCGGACACCAGGAACCAGAAGAGGAACCGGGTGGCGCGGGCCATCGCCGCGCGATGCTGCTGCCGGTGCAACGTGCTGACCAGGATGATCCCGCGCGTCACGTGGGTGCCGACGTAGACGAGTGCGAAGGCCAGCGACTGCGCTGTGGTGATCATCGGCAGCGATGCCGCCATCCCGACCGACCCGACCATGGCGATCATCAGGATGGCCTGGATCGGGCGTTGCTGCGGGTCGTAGAACTCGGTCGTGGTGGTGGTGACCGACCACGTCCACCAGATCGCGGTCAGCATCAGCGCGACCGACGCGCTCTCGGCCCAGGACCGCTGGTCGGCGAGCAGCGTCGAGGTCTGCGCGAGCGCGGCCACGAAGACCACATCGAAGAGCAGTTCGAGCAGCGTCGCCCGGGTCGACCCGTCCGGACGGCGTACCAGCGCCGCGGTGCCTCCGGTGGTCATGCCCGGCCTCCCGCCGTGTCTTCGAGGATTATCGGCGGCGGGGGCGCGGCGCGTCCCCGGATCGGCGATTCCCGCTGAGCGGGGAAGAGGGCGACCGGAGGTTGCCATGGCGCCGGGTCGGGGCGACGCTTGTCGACATCCATCGATCTCGATCTCCGTCGGAGGTTCGGATGCGCCGTTCCCCGTTCGTCGCCCTCGTCCTGACCGCCCTGCTCCTCGCCGCGCCGGGCGCGGCGCAGGCCGCTCCGCCCGACCGTGCCGCGTCCGACGCGGCCGGCGTCCTGTCCGGGGTACGCACACCGGGCACCGCCTGGGGGCTCGACCCGGCCAGCGGCCGGATGACCGTCACCGTCGACGAGACCGTGGCGTCCGCCGAGCTGGCGAGGCTGCGGGCGGTGGCCGACCGCGTCGGCGCGCTGCTGCGCCGGGAGTCCGGCACGCTGCGCACCCTGATCGCCGCCGGCCAGGGCATCTACGGCGGTGGCAGTCGCTGCTCGCTGGGCGCGAACGTGCGCAGCGGCAGCACCTACTACGTGGTCACGGCCGGGCACTGCACCGGGACCGTCAGCACCTGGTACGCCGACAGCGCGCAGACCACCGTCCTGGGCACCCGTACCGCCACCAGCTATCCGGGCAACGACTACGGGCTGATCCGCTACACGGGCCGGATCGCGCATCCCAGCGCCGTCTACACCTATCCCGGGCTGCTGACCATCAACGGACCGGGCACCGCGTACGTGGGTCAGGCGGTGTGCCGCAGCGGCGTCACCACCGGCGTGCGCTGCGGCACGGTCACCGGGCTCAACCAGACCGTCAACTACGCCACCGGCGTGGTCTACGGCCTGATCCGCACCAACATCTGCGCCGAGGCGGGGGACAGCGGCGGGCCGCTGTACGTGGCGTCCACCGGCACCATCATCGGCATCCTCTCCGGGGGCAGCGGCAACTGCACGTCCGGTGGAACGACCTACTACCAGCCCATCGCGGAGGTGCTGGCGGCGTACGGACTGACCCTGCCCTGATCGTTGTTGCGCTCTGCGCAACGGGTTGCTCACGTGGCACAACGCGCCTAGGCTCGGCGGGACCCCGGACCCCTCCCCGAGGACGTGCGCCGCGATGCCGAGCGAGCCCCGACCCGACCGCACGACCACCTCGGCCGGCCCCCCGCCGGCCGAGGTGGTCACGGTGGGCGAGACCATGGTGATGCTGTGCCCGCCCGCGGGTGAGCCGCTGGAGCACGCCGAACGCGTGACGGTCTCGGTCGGCGGCGCGGAGTCCAATGTGGCCGGCTACCTGGCCCGGCTCGGCCACCGGGCGACCTGGGTGGGCCGGGTCGGCGACGACCCCTTCGGCCGGCTGGTCGTGCGGCACGTCGCCGACACCGGCGTCGACGTCGACCTGGTGGCGGTGGACCCGGCCGCGCCCACCGGCCTCTATGCCAAGGACCCCGGCCCCACGGCCACCGCCGTGCACTACTACCGGGCCGGCTCGGCCGCGTCCCGGATGGACGGCGACACCCTGGCCGACCCACGACTGGCCGGCGCACGGGTGCTGCACCTGTCCGGGATCACCCCGGCGCTCTCGGCCTCCTGCCGGGCGCTGGTCGAGCGCGCGGTGACCGACCGGCCGCTACCGGGTGCGCTGGTCAGCTTCGACGTCAACCACCGGGCCCGGCTCTGGCCCGCCGAACGGGCCGCGCCCGTGCTACGCGACCTCGCCGACCGCAGCGACCTGGTCTTCGTCGGGCAGGACGAGGCGTACGCCCTCTGGGGCACGAGCGATGCGGCCGCCGTACGCCGACTGCTGCCCGGCCCCCAGGCGGTGGTCGTCAAGGACGGCGCGGTGTGTGCCACCGTCCTGTTCCGCGACGCCGGGCCGGTCGTCGTACCGGCCCCCCGCGTGTCGGTGGTGGAACCGGTGGGCGCGGGTGACGCCTTCGCCGCCGGCTACCTGGCCGGACTGCTGCGCGACCTCGACCCGACGCGACGGCTGCGCCTCGGTCACCTCGTCGCCGCGCAGGCGCTGGGCAGCACCGGTGACGACGCGCCGTTGCCGCCGTGGTCGTGGTTCGAGCGGCTGCTCGACGGTCCCTGGTCGCCACCCGACCTGACCGTCGCCCGAGCAGAGGGCTGAGCGGTGTCCGAGGGCGTCGACCGGGCGATGCGGGTGCTCGAACTCCTGGCCCGCGAGCCGGCGCAGCTCGGCGGCGTGGCCACCCACCTGGGCGTGCACAAGTCCACCGCGCTGCGGCTGCTGCAGACGCTCGAGGCGGGTGGCTTCGCGCGCCGCGCCGACGGCGGCTGGACGGTGGGTCTGCGGCTGATCGACCTCGCCCAGCAGGCCCTGGACTCCCTGGACGTCCGCGCGGTGGCCCGCCCCCACCTGGCGGCGCTGGGCCGCGACTGTGGGCACACCATCCACCTCGCGCAGGTGGTCGACGACGACCTCGTCTACGTCGACAAGATCGAGGCCCGGGGCCAGGTCCGCATGTACTCCCGGATCGGCCGCACCGCGCCGCTGCACGCCAGCGGGGTGGGCAAGGTGGTGCTGGCGTACGGTCCGGAGTCCCGGGTGTCCCAGCTGGTCGACGGCGGCACACTGCCGGCGTACACCCCGGCCACCATCTGCGACCCGGCGGCGCTGCGCGCGGAGCTGGCGGCCGTCGCCGCGCGGGGTTGGGCCGCCGACGACGGCGAGTTCGAGCCGCTGATCAACTGTGTGGCCGCGCCGGTCCGGCAGGTCGACGGCGCGGTCACGGCCGCGGTGTCGGTGACCGCGCCGACGGTGGTGGCCACCCTCGTCGACCTGCGCGCCCTACTACCCCGACTGCTGGCCACCACCCAGCAGATCTCCCGCGACCTCGGATGGAGTGGACCATGACCACAGCGGACTTCGCGCACCTCTTCGGCGGCGCCCGGGTGATGGCGATCCTGCGCGGCCTGCCGGTCGCCGAGACGGTCCGGCTCGCCGAACGCGCCTGGGACCTCGGCATCGAGGTGGTGGAGGTGCCGGTCGCCACCGCCGACGCGGTGCCCGCCCTGCGCGCCGCCGTCGAGGCGGGCGCCGCACGGGGCCGGATCGTCGGCGCCGGCACGGTGCTCGACGACGAGACGGTCGCGGCGGCCGCCGACGCGGGCGCCGCGTTCACCGTCGCGCCCGGCCTGGACCTCGCGGTGGCCGACGCCGCCGCGGCGCGCGGTCTGCCGCACCTTCCCGGCGTTGCCACCCCCACCGAGGCGCAGGCGGCGCTGCGGCACGGCCTCACCTGGCTCAAGGCGTTCCCCGCGATCTCTCTCGGCCCGGCCTGGTTCAAGGCCATCGCCGGCCCCTTCCCGCAGCTCCGCTTCGTCGCGACGGGCGGCCTGGACGCCACGAACGCCGCCGCGTTCCTGGACGCCGGCGTCCGCGTGGTAGCCGTCGGCTCCGCCCTAACCGATCCCGAACAGCTGGACCACCTAGCCAAACTGACAACCCCCCACCCCTGACCCCCACCCCCTTCCCCTCGCCGATCTTGCACTTTCTGCGCCGACGAAAGTCGTGAATCGGGACGCATCGGCGACAGTAAGTGCAAGATCGGCGAGGGGAAGGGGGTGGCGGGTTTGTGCCATGGCATGAACGCGCCGGGGGTCGGCGGGGTGGGACAGCGGGGCGTTGCCTTGATGCTGTGCTGCGTACCGCTCCTCGACACAAAGAGGTCATCGTGGCTCTGTCTCCCAGGCGTCGCCGATCCGGGCTGATCGCCCTCGGTACCGCCCTCGCTCTGACCGCCGGGTTCACCCCACCCGGCACGGGGGCGTCCGCCGCCCCGCCCGGCAACCCCACCCGCCCGACCGGCCAACCGCCCGCGGCCCCGGGTCGGGCGTCCACCGTCACCCTGCTCACCGGGGACCTCGTCACGGTCACCACGGCGGCCGACGGCAGCACCGTCACGGCCGTTCGCCGGCCCGACGGCAGCACGCCGACCTTCCACCGCACCGTGCTCGACGGCGACACCTACGTCTACCCGGACGCCGCGCTGCCGTACGTCACGAGCGGCCTGGTCGACAAGAGGCTGTTCAACGTCACCGACCTGATCGCCGACGGGTACGACGACGCGCACACGAACGCGCTGCCGCTGATCGTCACCCTGACCGACGCCGCGGCCCGGGCGCGTACCCGCCCCACTGTGGACGGCTCCGAGCTGGTGCGGCCTCTGGACAGCGTGCGGGGCGCGGCACTGAACCGCCCGCGTGAGAGCGCCGAGAAGTTCTGGGGCGCGCTGACCGCCGGCACGGCCCGCCGGACCGGCGGAACCCCGACGCTCGCGAGCGGTATCGCCAAGGTCTGGCTGGACGGCCGGGTCCGGGGAGACCTCGCCGAGTCGACCGCGCAGATCGGCGCGCCGAAGGTGTGGGCCGAGGGCAACACCGCCGCCGGTGTGGACGTTGCCGTCCTCGACACGGGGGCGGACGCCGAGCACCCGGACCTCGCCGGCCAGATCGCCGCGTCCAGCAGCTTCGTGCCGGACGAGCCCGACATCCTCGACTACCAGGGGCACGGCACGCACACCGCCTCGACGATCGCCGGCACCGGCGCCGCGTCCGGGGGTGTCGAGCGGGGTGTCGCCCCCGGCGCGCGGCTGCACGTCGGCAAGGTGCTCAACAGCGAGGGCGGCGGGCAGGACTCGTGGATCATCGCCGGCATGGAGTGGGCGGCCCGGGAGCAGAAGGCCCGGATCATCAGCATGAGCCTGGGTGGTGAGTCCACCGACGGCAGCGACCCGCTGAGCCAGGCCGTCGACCGGCTCAGCGCCGAGACCGGCGCGCTCTTCGTGGTCGCCGCCGGCAACAGCGGCCCAGCGACCATCGGCAGCCCCGGCGCGGCGAACTCCGCGCTCACCGTGGGCGCCGTCGACTCGACCGACCACCTCGCCGACTTCTCCAGCCAGGGGCCGCGCGCGGGCGACGGTGGCCTCAAGCCCGAGATCACCGCGCCCGGCGTGGACATCCTGGCCGCGCGCTCGCACCTGGTGCGCGGCGGCTCCGGGGACTACACGCTGATGAGCGGCACCTCGATGGCGACTCCGCACGTGGCCGGCACGGCCGCGCTGGTCGCCGCCGCGCACCCCGACTGGACCGGGCAGCGCATCAAGGAGGCGCTGGTCAGCACGGTCAAGGCCACCCCGGACTACACCCCGTACCAGGCCGGCGCCGGGCGGGTGGACGCGGTCGCCGCCGTGCACGCCACCGTCTTCGCCACCCCGAGCGCCTACTCCGGCTTCCAGGGATGGCCCCAGCAGCCGGGTACGACGGTCGACCGGACGGTCACCTACACCAACGTCGGCAGCGCGCCGGTCACCCTGAAGCTCGCCCTCGACGCGCCGAGCGCCCCGGCCGGCCTCTTCGCGCTCTCCGCCGACACGGTGACCGTGCCCGCGAACGGCACGGCCACCGTCACCCTCACCGCCGCGTACGACAAGCTTCCGGTCGAGAAGCAGGTCAGCGGCATGATCGTCGCCACCGACGCCGCCGGTACGGTCCGTGGTCGCACCCTGATCGGGGCGAGCCGGGAGGGGCAGCGGCAGAACCTGACGCTGGTCGCGAAGGACCGGGACGGCAAGCCGCTCGCCGGCAAGGTCCTGCTCACCACCGACGGCCTGTTCACCGCCGTCGACCTGCCCGAGAGCGGCACCGCCACGCTGCGGCTGCCGGTGGCGAGCTGGTCCGGTTGGATCACCGCCGACGTGCGCGGTGCGCACGGGCCGCGCTCCAAGGGCATGGCCATGCTCAGCTTCGTCGACGTCGACCTGAGCGCCGACCGCACCGTCATCCTGGACGCGCGCAAGGCCCGGCAGGTGCGGGCGGAGGTGCCGCAGGAGGCCACCGCCACCTCGCTGCGGATGGACATCCACCGCTCCACCGGCAACAGTCTCACCGAGAGTCAGGTGCTGCCCGACGACTCGTACGACAGCATGTGGGCGTTGCCGACGGGCCGTGCGGTCACCGACGGCGAGTTCGAGTTCGGCGCGCGGTGGCGGCTGGAGCAGCCGGCGCTGACCGTGGCGGCTGGCGGCCGGTCGTACGACGATCTGCGGGTGAAGCGCTCGAACCCGGCGTTGCCGGAGGGTCGTCGCCAGCTCGACGCGGTCTACGTCGCCGACGCGTCCGCGAAGGAGCTGGCGAAGCGGCCGGTCCGGGACCGGGCGGTGGTGGTCCGGCGCAGCGACACCGTGGACGTCGCCACCCAGGCGCAGGCCGCCGCGGCGGCCGGGGCGAAGCTGCTGCTGGTGGTCAACGACGGCGTCGGCCGGCTTCAGCCGTGGGACGAGGCGATGTGGGGCCCGGAGAGCCCTGCCCCTCCGCTGACCGTGGCGAGCCTCAGCGCCGACGAGGGTGACCAGCTCGTCGCGGCGTTGGAGCGCGGCCCGGTGCGGCTGACCGTCGAGTCGCACCCGGAGACGAGCTACCTGTACGACGTGGCGCACCACTGGACGGGCGCGGTTCCGGTCGACCCGACCTACCGGTTCACGAAGCGGCAACTGGCCCGGGTGGACGTGGAGTTCCGCAACTACCGGCAGGGCCGGGCGCTCGAGTTCCGCACCGACATCTGGAAGGGCTTCGCGTCCGGCAACCAGGAGATCGCACCGGCGCAGGGCCGGCGCACCGACTGGGTGAGCGCCGACCAGCGCTGGCTCGACGACGCGTTCATCCCCGGGGAGACCGGGCAGCACCCGATGGCGGTGACCACCTACGCGGCGAACAAGCCGAGCGCGGTCACCTGGTTCGGGCCCATCCAACGCCCCCGCATGGGTGGGAGCTACGTTCCCGTGCGCTACCTGGACACCGTCTACCTGCCCGCGCCCGGGTGGGGCGACGGCGGTGGGCACATCGGTGAGGCGTACGCCAACTTCGACATGGTCAACCGGACCACCCTCTACCAGGGGGACAAGGAGCTGAACTGGGGTAACGCCGAGTACCTCCAGGTGGGCGGCCTGTCCGCGCAGCGGCTGCCGTACCGCCTGGTGGTGGAGAACGACCGGGCGGCCTGGACCAACCCGTACTCCCGGCAGACCCGCACCGAGTGGGGCTTCAGCTCGGCGGCCACCGGCGCGGAGTCGGCCGAGGCGCTGCCGATGATCCAGCTCGACTACGAGGTGGCCATCGACCGCGACGGTACGGCGTCCCGGCGGGCGCCGCTCACCGTGGTGGCCTCCCAGCTGCCCGGTGTCTCGGTCACGGTGGGTTCGGTCACCGTCGAGGTGTCCTACGACGACGGCGGGACGTGGCAGAAGTCGCGGCTCAGCCGGCACGGTGACGGCTGGCGTACGACGCTGGACGCGCCGGCGAAGGCCCGTTTCGTGAGCCTGCGGACGACCGCGCGCGACGCGGCCGGCAACACCGTGAGCCAGCGCATCACCCGGGCGTTCGGCCTGCGGTAGTGCCGGACCGGCCGCCGGTCGGGGTGCGCCCGCATCCCGGCCGGCGGCCGTCGCCGTCGTGGGCTCAGCCGGTCGCGAGGTCGGTGCCTTCCGGCCGGTCGAGGAAGTACAGCCGCGCGCTCTTCTCCGGCAGCTCGATCTCCGGGCCGGGACGAAAGCCGCTGCGCAGCAGTCGCCGGTGCATCCGGTCGTTGCGTACGTCCGGCTCCATGACGACCCGCAGCCGGCCCGGGTCGGCGAGGACGAACGCCAGGATCGCGCCGAACAGCGCGCCCGTGAAGCCCCGCTCGACGGTCGCCGCGGGGCCGATCAGCAGGTGGACGCCGACGTCGCCGGGACGTACCTCGTAGCAGTCGCCGACCGGGTCGGCCCCGGGCTCGTACGTCTGCGCCAGCGCCGCCGGCACGCCGTCGCGGTGCACCAGGTACGCGTGGTGGGTGTCCAGCGAATCCAGGTACGCGTAGATCTCGCGCACCCGCTCGCGGCTGGCGTCGCGCATCCCCCAGAACCGGGCCCGGTCGGCGGCGACCCAACCGTGCAGCAGGTCGGCGTCGTCGTCGGGGCGTACCGGCCGGATGGTGACCACACCGAATCCCGGGACGTCGCGTCGGTAGTGCTGTCGGTCAGTGCTCATCCGGCTCCTCGGTGAGGCGGTCCCAGTCGGTCGTCACCGGCAGCAGCTCACCGGCCAGCCACGCGGACCGCTGGTCGTGGTGGTGCTCGTCGCCCGGCACCCCGTCGGCGCCCGACGGGACCACCCACCGGCTGTCCTCCCGCCGGGCCAGGTCCCAGACGTACCGCGCGGCCGGCCCCCGGAAGCATCCGTGGGTGATCCCGGGCACGCTCGACGTGGCCAGCACGCAGTCGTGGTCGCCGTCGAGGCGGGGGCCGGGCGCGGCGTCCGGGTCGGGCAGCGCCCGCCAGGTCGTCAGCCGGTGCAGGTCGCCCCAGCGCACGGTGCCGTCCGTCGCGGCCGCGACCTCCTCGGCCGCCGCGCGCACCACCGCCGCGACGTCGAGGCCGGGCAGCGGGGCCGCGCCCAGCAGGTGCTCCAGCGCGTAACCGACCCGCGCCCGCAGCGCCAACCAGGGCGCGAACACCTCGGGGTACGCGGGCGGCTCGGCCAGCGCGGCCAGGGCCGGGTGGTCGGCGATCCGGCGTACGACGGCGGCGCGCAGAAGGGCGAACTCGGCGGCGTCCACGCTGTCGGCGTCCATCCGCCGGTCCCAGCGCAGCAGCCGGTCGCGCAGCGCGGCGGCGGCCGGACCGAGCCCGGTCACCGCGTCGAGCACCCCCAGCAGCGCCCCGGCGGAACCGAGGTACGTGTCGGTGTGGATCGCCGTCATGTCCGCGGCGGTGAAGTCACGGCCGGCGTCGAGCAGAGCGGCGATCCGGTGCGCGCGGTGCGGTGGGGCGAACTCGACGCCGAGCGGCGCGGACAGCCCGCGTTCGTTGGCCATCACCGCCCGGTCGGCCACCTCGGCCCGAGGCACCGGCGCGTACCAGCCCTGCCAGGCGTACGCGGCCTCCCATGCCGGGACCGGCCGGCGGCCGTTGTCCGGGTGCCGCACGGGCACCACCCCCGCGACCCGGTGCAGCAGACCACCGGCGGTGTCGGCCGCCTGCACCACGTTGACGGGCTCCACCCAGTGCCGCAGAGCAGAGTCCACGTCGGACACACTACGGGCCCGCAGCAGCTCCGGTATCGCCGCGAAGCCCAGCTCGCCGGTGACCCGGGGCGGATAGCGCAGGCTCAGGGCCGTCTCGTCGTCCGGCCCGCCGGCGATCACCGGGCCCCGGTCGGTCTCCACCACCTCCACCTCGACCGGGTCCGCGCCGGCCACCTCGATCGTCTCGACGTGGACGGACGCCTCCCGCCAGCCGTCCGGGCCGAGCGCCCGTACACCCGTGTCGTGCCGGCGCAGCCGCTCGACGTAGACGTCCTGGTAGTCGGCCATCGCGTTGGTGATCGCCCACGCCACCGGGCCGGCGTGCCCGAAGTGTGCGATGCCCGGCACGCCGGGCACGGCCAGGCCGACCACGTCGTACTCCGGGCAGGCCAGCCGGATCTGCTGGTAGACGCCCGGGTCCTCCAGGATCCGGTGCGGGTCGCCGGCCAGCAGCGCCGCGCCGCTGGCCGTGCGGGAACCGGCGAGCAACCACCCGTTGCTGCCCGCGATCGCCGGCCCGTCGGTGGCGAACGCCTCGACCGCCGCCGGGCCGAGACAGCGCGCGACGTGCTCGCGCCAGAGCTTGCCGGGGAACCCCGCGAACAGGATGTGATGCCCCAGCCACACCGCGAGCGGCGTCCACGGCTCCCACCGGCCCGGTGCGAGGCCGACGGCGGCGAACTCCGGCGCGCGGGCCGCCCCGGCGGCGAGGCCGGCGTTCACCCCGGCCACGTACGCGCCCACCCACTCGGCGGTCGCCGCGTCCAGGTTGGCGTGAGCGCGGCGGGCGGTGTCGTCCAGCCGCACCTGCCGGGCGAAGCGGTCCCAGCCGAGCGCGTCGACGCCGAGGAAGGCGGCGCTGGTGCCCTGCGACCGGTGCCGCTCGACCTCGATCTGCCACGCCCGGTCGTACGCGGTCACCCGACCCTGCGCCGTGGCCAGGGCGAGCGGGTCGTCGGCGCGGACGTGCGGCACGCCCCACGGGTCGCGGAACAGTCGCGCCGTCATGCCGTTTCGGTCGCGCGTCGGCGGGCGGCCGGTACGACCAGCGGGGTGCCGGTCTCCGGGTCGTCGATCACCCGGCAGGGCAGCCCGAACACCTCGGCCACCAGGTCGGCGGTCACCACCTCGCGCGGGTCGCCGGCGGCCACCACCCGACCGTCGCGCATGGCGATGAGATGGGTGGCGTACCGGGCGGCGTGGTTGAGGTCGTGCAGCACCGCGACGAGCGTACGGCCCTGCTCCTCGTGCAGCCGGGCGCACAGGTCCAGGATGTCGATCTGGTGGGCGATGTCGAGGTAGGTCGTCGGCTCGTCGAGCAGGAGCAGCGGCGTCTGCTGCGCCAGCGCCATCGCGATCCACACGCGCTGCCGTTGGCCGCCGGACAGCTCGTCCACCGGCCGGTCGGCGAGGTCGGCGACCCCGGTCGCGGCCATCGACTCGTCGACGATCCGCTCGTCCTCGCGCGACCACTGGCGCAGCAGCCCCTGGTGCGGGTAGCGACCCCGGGCGACCAGCTCGGCGACGCCGATCCCGTCCGGCGCGATCGACGTCTGGGGCAGCAGGCCGAGGGTCCGGGCCACCTTGCGGGCGGGCTGGTCGTGGATGTCCCGGCCGTCCAGCAGCACCGCGCCCGCGCTCGGGCGCAGCATCCGCGACAGCGCGCGCAGCAGCGTCGACTTGCCGCACGCGTTCGGTCCGATGATCACCGTGAAGGACCCGTCGGGCACCGCCACGGTGAGGTTCTCGGAGATGGTGCGCCGGTCGTAGGCGAGGGTCAGCGCTCTGCCGCCAAGGCGGGAGGTCATGGGTGCTCCTTGTTCACAGTTGGTCACAGCCGGCCCGCCCGGCGTTCGACGGCCAGCAGCCAGACCAGGTAGCCGCCGCCGAGCACGCCGGTCACCACGCCGACCGGAAGCTGATGCCCGGCGAACGCGCGCTGGGCCACCAGGTCGGCGCCGACCAGCAGGGCCGCGCCGACCGCCATCGAGGGCAGCAGGTTCGGCCCGGGCGCGCGGGTCAGCCGCTTCGCGACGTGCGGCGCGACGAGCGCCACGAACGACACGGGACCGGCCGCCGCCGCCGCGAACGACACGAGCAGCACCGCCGCGGCGAGCAGCACCAGGCGCGTCCGGCGTACCGGCACGCCGAGCGCGCTGGCCGTGTCGTCGCCCAGCTCCATCATCCGCAGCGCCGGCGCGCAACCGACGAGCACCAGCGGCGTGAGCACGGCGGTGACGGCCAACAGCGGCCCGGCGTTGGCCCAACCCCGTCCGTCCAGGCTGCCGGTGAGCCACAGCACCGCGCGGGCGGCGTCCATCAGCGGGGCGCGGGTCAGCAGGTAGCCGTTGACGCCGGTGAGGATCGCGGCGACGCCGATGCCGACCAGGACGAGGCGGTAGCCGTGCACGCCCCGCCGCCACGCGAGCGCGTAGATCAGCAGGCCGGTGGCGAGCCCACCGACGACCGCCGCGCCGGCCAGGGCCAGGCTCCCGCCGCCCACGACGACCACCACCAGCGCGCCGGTCGACGCGCCCTGGGTGAAGCCCAGGATGTCCGGGCTGCCCAGCGGGTTACGGACCAGCGACTGGAACAGCGTGCCGCCCAACGCCAGCGCGGCGCCGACCAGCAGGGCCGTGACCAGTCGGGGCAGGCGCAGCTCGGTCACGATGAACTGCTCCGCCACGCTGCCGCCGCCGGTCAGGACGCGCAGCACGTCGGTCGGGCCCATCGGGTAGTCGCCGCTGCCCATCGCGACCAGCGAGAGCCCGGCGGCGAGCAGCGTCGCGCCGAGACCGACGGCCAGGGCCCGGGGGCGGAACCGCACCGACAACCCACCGGGGGTACGGATGACCGTCATGTCGCCGCCCCGCTTCGCGGCGCGCCACCGCGGGTACGCGCGCTCACGGGTGGGCCACCCGTGAGCGGCTGACCAGCCAGAGGAACAGCGGGCCGCCCAGCACGGCGGTGACCATGCCGACCTGGAGTTCGCCCGGGCGTCCGAGCACCCGGCCCAGCACGTCGGCGCCGAGCAGCAGGACCGGCGCGAGCACCGCGCAGTACGGCAGCAGCCAGCGCAGGTCGGGCCCGGTGAGCACGCGTACCAGGTGCGGCACGAGCAGGCCGACGAAGACGATGGGACCGCAGGCCGCCGTCGCCGCGCCGCAGAGCAGGGTCACCGCGACGATCACGGCGGCCCGGATCACCGCCGGTCGGGCGCCCAGCGCCCGGGCCGCGTCGTCACCGAGCGCGAGGGCGTTCAGCGGACGGGCCGCGCCGAGGGCGACCAGCAGGCCGACCAGGATGAACGGCGTCACCCGGGCCACCGTCGCTGCGTCCGCGCTGGCCAGCGAACCGACCGTCCAGAACCGCAGCCGGTCCAGCGAGGCGGTGTCCAGCAGCATGACCGCGCTCACGAACGAGTAGAGGGTGGCGTTGAGCGCCGCACCGGCCAACGCGAGCCGGGCCGGGGTGGCGCCGCGCCCACCGCCGACGGCATAGACCAGCGCGGTGACCAGGGCCGCGCCGAGCAGCGCGAACCAGACGTACCCGCCGATGGCCGTGACGCCCAGGAAGGCGGCGGCGGTGGCCACGGCGGCGGACGCGCCGGCGTTGATGCCGAGCAGCCCGGGGTCGGCGAGGGGATTGCGGGTGAGCGCCTGCATCACGGCGCCGGCCACGCCGAGCGCCGTGCCGGCGAGCAGCCCGAGCAGGGTGCGGGGCAGGCGCATCCGGTGCACCACGGCGTACTCGGTGGCGTCGCGGTGCAGCAGCCCGGACCAGACGTCGGCGAGCGGCAGCGACTTCGCGCCGACCGCGATGCTGAGCACCAGGATCACGCCGAGCAGCGCCACGGCGGCGAGCAGGCCGGCGGCGCGGGTCGCCCGGCGTCGCTTCGGTGCGGGTGCCGTCGACACGTCCGACACGGATGGTGTCGGGCTGGTGACGGTGGGTGTGGCGTCCAGTGTGGGCTCCGGGGTGTGGCGAAACGGCGAACCGCTGTTGACAACGAGCGAGGTTAGGCTAACCTAACCCCGCTGTCCCGGTCGACCCCGGCCTTCCTTTGATCGAAAGACGACACCATGCCCGATGCACTGTCCGCCCGTCGCTTCTCCCGTCGTGGCCTGCTGGCCGCTGGCGGCGCTGCCACACTGGCCGCGCTGCTCGCCGGCTGCGGCAAGGACGACAACGCCAAACCTTCGGGCAGCGACAACGCCGCCGGCCCCTGGTCGTTCACCGACGACCGCAACAGGAAGGTCGAGGCGGCGGCCCGTCCGGCGCGCGTGGTGGCCTTCACCGGCGTGGCGGCGGCCCTGGTCGATTTCGGTCTCGATAAGCAGCTCGTGGGTGTGTTCGGCGAGACCAAGCGCGCCGACGGCACGAAGGACCCGCAGGCCGGTGACCTGAACGTGGAGTCCGTCGAGATCCTCGGCAACGTGTGGGGCGAGTTCAGCCTGGAGAAGTACGCGGCCCTGCGCCCCGAGCTGCTGGTCACGCACATGTACGACCCGGACGCCCTCTGGTACGTGCCGGACGAGAGCAAGGACAAGATCCTCCCGCTCGCGCCCAGCGTGGCGATCACCACCGCGCGGGTGCCGATGACCAAGCCCATCGAGCGGTACGCCGCGTTGGCAGAGTCGCTCGGGGCCGACCTGTCGGCCAAGAAGGTCACCGACGCGAAGGCCCGCTTCGACGCCGCCGCCGACGCCGTCCGCCAGGCGGTCAAGGCCAACCCGGGCATCCGGGTGATGGCCTGCTCGGGCAGCCCCGACCTGTTCTACGTGTCGAACCCCAAGGTCAGCACCGACCTCATGTACTTCGCCGAGCTGGGCGTCGAGATCGTGGTGCCGACCAAGCTCGAAGCCGGCGACTACTTCGAGGCGCTGAGCTGGGAGAACGCCGGCAAGTTCCCCGCCGACCTGATCCTGCTGGACAACCGCAGCACCGCGTTGCAGCCCAAGGACCTCGCCGCCAAGCCGACCTGGGCGCAGCTGCCCGCCGTGCGGGCCAACCAGGTGACGCCGTGGGACGCGGTGCCCCGCTTCTCGTACGCCGGCTCCGCGCCGCTGCTGGAGAACCTCGCCACCGCCATCCGGAACGCGAAGAAGGTCGGCTGACGCCATGAGTACGAGCACCGTCGAACCCGTCACCCTGCAGTACCGCTTCTTCGCCGCGCACGTGGTGCGGGCCCGTCGGGTCGGCGCCTCGCTGATCCGGGTCACCTTCGACGGCGCGGAACTGGCCGACTTCGCCGGCGGCGGCCGGGACCAGAGCGTCTCGCTGTTCCTGCCGCACCCGGGTCAGGACGCCCCGGTCGTCCCGGTCGAGCGCGGCGAGGACTGGTTCGGCGCCTGGCGGGCCCTCCCGCCGGACGTCCGCGCGGTCATGCGCTCGTACACCATCCGGGAGCACCGTCCGGCGGTCGGCGAGGTGGACATCGACTTCGTCGGCCACGGCGGCACCGGTCCCGCCTCGCGGTGGGCCAGCCTGGCGGTGTCCGGTGACCGGGTGCTGCTGCTCGGTCCGGCGGTCCACGACAACCGCAGCGTCTGCTTCCGGCCACCGGACGACACCGACCTCGTGGTGCTGGCCGCCGACGAGACCGCGCTGCCGGCCACCGCCGGGATCCTGGCCTGGCTGCCCGCCGGCACCCGGGTCCGCGCCTGGATCGAGGTCCCGGACGCGGCGGACATCACCGAGCTGCCCACCGCCGCCGACGCCGAGATCCGCTGGATCGTGCGCGGCAGCACCGCGCCCGGGAGCGACCTGCTGGTCAGCGCGCTGCGCGCCGCTCGACTTCCGGCCGTCACGCCGTACGCCTGGATCGCCGGCGAGTCCGGCGTGGTGCGGGCGCTGCGCCGGCACCTGGTCGGCGAGCGCGGCTTCGACCGTCGACGGGTGACCTTCGCCGGCTACTGGCGGTGCGGGCTCTCCGAGGAGGACCTGCGCGCCGAGGCGCTGGCCGGCGCCACCGCCTGACCGGCGACACCACCCAACGCAGCACGGCCCCCGGTGCGCGCACGCGCCGGGGGAGGGTTCCGGCTGCCCATCGTCAGAACGTGGAAGGACATCCCGTGACCGTGCCGACGTACCCCGGCGAGACCGACCCGCCCGTGCCGAGCAGCGCGCTGGCCGCCCCACCACCGACCCGGGCGTCGGCCGCGGCGCGTGCCCACCTGCTGCACGACGGATCGGTCGAGCAGTACCGGCGCGTGATCGCCGACGGCGTCGACCGGGTCGCCCGGCGGGTCGCCACGGTGGACCGGCCCACCACCGGAATCGCTCCGGGCGAGCTGGCGCCCCTCGTCGACAGCGTCGACCTGGACCGGCCCCTGGGCGACGCCGGCGCGGCGTTGGACGAGCTGGAGGGCGTCTACCTGCGGGACGCGGTCTGGTTCCACCACCCCCGCTACCTGGCCCACCTGAACTGTCCCGTGGTCATTCCGGCGCTGCTCGGCGAGGCGGTGCTCAGCGCGGTCAACTCCTCCCTGGACACCTGGGACCAGAGTGCCGGCGCGACGCTCATCGAGCGACGGTTGATCGACTGGACCGCCGCCCGGATCGGTCTCGGCCCGGACGCCGACGGAGTGTTCACCAGCGGCGGCAGCCAGTCCAACCTCCAGGCGCTGCTGCTGGCCCGGGAGGAGGCGTGCCTCGCCGCGACCACCCCGGCGGCACGCCTGGACCTGCTGCCCCGCCTGCGGGTGCTCACCTCCGTCGCCGGGCACTTCAGCGTCCAGAAGTCCGCCAAGCTCCTCGGCCTCGCTCCGGACGCGGTGATCGCGGTGCCCACCGACGCGCGGCGACGCATCCGGCCCGCCGCCGTCCGCGAGGAGATCGCCCGGTGCCGGGCGGCCGGACTGGTCCCGATGGCCGTCGTCGGGACCGCCGGCACCACCGACTTCGGCTCCATCGACCCGCTCGCGGACCTGGCCGAGGTCTGCGCGGAGACCGGTGTCTGGCTGCACGTCGACGCCGCGTACGGCTGCGGTCTGCTCGTCTCGCCGACGCGCCGGCACCTGCTCGACGGCGTCGAACGCGCCGACTCGGTGACCGTCGACTACCACAAGTCGTTCTTCCAGCCGGTCAGCTCCAGCGCGCTGCTGGTCCGGGACCGGCGGACGCTGGGGCACGCCACCTACCACGCCGACTACCTCAACCCGGCACGGATGGTGGAGCAGCGGATTCCCAACCAGGTCGACAAGAGCCTGCAGACCACCCGCCGCTTCGACGCGCTGAAGCTGTGGCTGACCCTGCGGGTGATGGGCCCGGACGCGCTCGGCGAACTCTTCGACGAGGTGGTCGACGCCGCGGCCGACGCCTGGCAACTCGTCAGCGAGGACCCCCGCTTCGAGGTGGTGACCCGCTCGCAGTTGAGCACCGTGGTCTTCCGCTATCTGCCCACCGGTCCGGGCCGTGAGCTGGCCGACGCCGCGAACCTGTTCGCCCGGGAGGCGCTGGCCGCCTCCGGCCTCGCCGTGGTCGCCGCCACCCGGGTGGACGGCCGGCACTTCCTCAAGTTCACGCTGCTGAACCCGGCCACGACCGTCGCCGACGTCGGCCACGTCCTCGAACTGATCGCCGGCCACGCCGGGCGGTACGTGCGCGACACCGTCGCCGCCGACTTGACCTGCCCCGTCGGCTGACCCCGAACCCCCGCCTGGAGAAGAAGATGTCCACCCACGACTTCGTCGCTATCGGGCTCGGCCCGTACAACCTGGGCCTGGCCTGTCTCACCGCGCCGATCGACGAGCTGGACGGGGTGTTCCTGGAGGCTCGACCCAGCCTCGCCTGGCACCCCGGCATGCTGCTGGAGTCGGCCCGGTTGCAGACCCCGTTCATCGCCGACCTGGTCAGCCTCGCCGATCCGACCTCCCCGTACTCGTTCCTCAACTACCTCAAGGAGATCGGCCGCCTCTACCCGTTCTACATCCGGGAGAGCTTCTACCCGCTGCGCAGCGAGTACGACGCGTACTGCCGGTGGGCGGCGGCGAAGCTGCCGAACCTGCGCTTCGGCCAGACGGTGACCACCGTGGAGTACGACAGCGCCGACGGGCGGTACGTGGTGCGGGCCACCACCGGCGGGTCCGAGAGCGTCGAGTACCGGGCGCGACACCTGGTGCTCGGCACCGGCACGCCGCCGCACCTGCCGGCCGCCGTCGCCGGGCTCGCCGGGGACGCCGTGCACAACTCGCGCTACCTGGAGCACCGGGACGCGCTGCGGACCAGGCGCAGCATCACCGTGGTGGGCAGCGGGCAGAGCGCCGCCGAGATCTACCACGACCTGCTCGGCGACATCGGTCGGTACGGGTACCAGCTCAACTGGGTCACCCGCTCGCCCCGGTTCTTCCCCCTCGAATACACCAAGCTGACGTTGGAGATGACCTCACCGGACTACGTGGACTACTTCCACGCGCTGCCCGAGGAGACCCGCTACCGGCTGGAATCCGAGCAGAAGGGCCTGTTCAAGGGGATCAACGCCGACCTGATCAACGACATCTTCGACCTGCTCTACGCGCACAGCGTCGACGGTCCGGTGAACACCCGGCTGATCACCAACACGGAGCTGGTCGACGCCACCCACCACGACGGGGAGTACACGCTCGGGCTGCGGCAGGTGGAGCAGGAGCGGGACTTCACCCTGCGGACCGAGGGTCTGGTCCTGGCCACCGGCTACCACTACCGGGTGCCGACGTTCCTCGAACCGGTGCGTGAGCGCATCCGCTGGGACGCGCACGGCCGCTTCGACGTGGCCCGCAACTACAGCATCGACCACGACGGGCGGGGCATCTTCCTGCAGAACGCGGGCACCCACACGCACAGCATCACCTCACCCGACCTGGGCATGGGCGCGTACCGCAACTCCTGGATCATCCGCGAGCTGCTCGGCCGCGAGCACTACCCGATCGAGAAGAGCATCACCTTCCAGGAGTTCGGGGTGGTGTCGTGAGCGTGGTCTTCACCCGCGCCGACGACCGGCTCGGGGACTTCGCCCTGCGTACCCTCGATCCCGAGGGCGACGCCGGGGTGCTGCACGGCTGGGTGACCCACCCGAAGTCGGCGTTCTGGTTGATGCAGGACACCGACGAGGCCCAGGTCGTCGAGGAGTACCGGCGCATCGCCGCGCACCCGCACCACGACGCGTACCTGGGCCTGTGGCGGGGGAGTCCGGCGTTCCTGGCCGAGCGCTACGACCCGGCCCACGTGGAGCTGGTCGGCCTCTACGACCACCAACCCGGCGACGTGGGCATGCACTTCCTGTGCGCGCCCGCCGGTACGCCGGTGCACGGCTTCACCCGCGCGGTGATCCGTACCGTCATGGCCTGGCTCTTCGCCGACCCGGCGACCGTGCGCGTGGTGGTCGAGCCGGACGTGCGCAACACGGCCGTGCACGCGCTGAACGCCGCCGTCGGGTTCGAGGTCGTCGGCCCGATCACCAAGCCGGAGAAGGAGGCGCTGCTCAGCGCCTGCACCCGCGCCCAGTTCCAGGCCGCCACCGAGCCGGCCGCCGCCACCGCAGCAGAAGGAGCCCCGGCGTGACCACCACCGCCGTCCCCACCTCGCCGACCGTCGCCGGCCCGGCCGTCCCGGGCGACCCGGTCGCGCACCTCACCCCGCAGCGCTGGGCGCGGGCCAACCGGATGCTGGTCCGCAAGGCGCTCGCCGAGTTCACCCACGAGCGGCTGCTCACCCCGGCGCCCGTGCCGGGCCCCGACGACCGGCAGTGGTACGAGGTCCGCAGCGACGACGAATCCGTCACCTACCGGTTCGCCGCCCGGGTGCTCGCCCTGGCGCACTGGCAGATCGACGCGGACAGCATCACCCGGCACCGCGACGGCACCGCGCTGCCACCCGACGCGGTGGACCTGATCGTCGAGCTGCGCGGCACTCTCGGGCTCTCCGCTCGGGTGCTGCCCGTCTACCTGGAAGAGATCACCTCCACCCTGGCCGGTACGGCGTACAAGCTGGCCCAGGGTGCGCCGGGCGCCGCCGAGCTGGCCGGCGCGGACTTCCAGACCATCGAGACGTCCATGACCGAGGGCCACCCCTGCTTCGTGGCCAACAACGGCCGCCTCGGCTTCGGGGTCGACGAGTACCACCGCTACGCCCCGGAAACCGCCACGCCGGTACGCCTGGAGTGGCTGGCCGCGCACCGGGACCACTCGACGTTCAGCAGCGCCACCGACCTCGACTACGACACGCTCGTCGAGGGCGAGTTGGACGCGGACACGCGGGCCGGGTTCGCGGCCACGATGGCCGACCTCGGGCTCGATCTCGCCGACTACCACCTCATCCCGGCGCACCCCTGGCAGTGGTGGAACAAGCTGGCGGTGACGTTCGCGGGTGAGTTGGCCGAACGGCGGCTCGTGCACCTCGGCCCCGGCCCCGACTCGTACCTGGCGCAGCAGTCCATCCGTACCTTCTTCAACGTCAGCGAGCCCGGCCGGCACTACGTCAAGACCGCGCTGTCGGTGCTGAACATGGGCTTCATGCGCGGGCTGTCGGCCGCGTACATGGCCGCCACGCCGGCCATCAACGACTGGCTGGCCGATCTGATCGCCAACGACGAGGTGTTGGCCGGCACGGGCCTGACGGTCATCCGGGAACGGGCCGCGGTCGGCTACCGACACCGGCAGTACGAGGCGGCCACCGAGCGGACCTCCCCGTACCGCAAGATGCTCGCCGCCCTGTGGCGGGAGAGCCCGGTGCCGGGTCTGGCCCCGGGGGAGCGACTGTCCACGATGGCCGCGCTGCTGCACGTCGACGACGATGGCGGCTCGCTGGCGGCGGCGCTGATCGACCGGTCCGGCCTCGCGCCCGAGGTGTGGCTGCGCCGCTACCTGGACGCCTACCTGACCCCGCTGCTGCACAGCTTCTACGCCCACGACCTGGCCTTCATGCCGCACGGCGAGAACGTGATCCTGGTCCTCGACGAGCACGACACCGTCCAGCGGGTGATCTTCAAGGACATCGCCGAGGAGATCGCGGTGTTGAGCGCCGACGTCGAGCTGCCGGCCGAGGTGGAGCGCGTCCGGGTCGAGGTGCCCGACGACACCAAGCTGCTGACCATCTTCACCGACGTGGTTGACTGCTTCCTGCGCCATCTCAACGCCGTCCTCGTCGAGGCCGGGGTGCTCACCGAGGACGCGTTCTGGGGCACGGTCGCGGACTGTGCCGCCGACTACTTCGCGCGGGTGCCCCACCTGGCCGAGCGCGTACGCCACTACGACCTGTTCGCTCCCGAGTTCGCGCTGTCCTGCCTCAACCGCCTTCAGCTGCGCGACAACCAGCAGATGATCGACCTGGCCGATCCGTCGGCCGCCCTGCAGTTCGTCGGCACCCTCACCAATCCGCTGGCCGCCCACGCCCCGGCCGGCTGACGCCCCACTCCGCGTCCCGGCCGCCGGCCGGGACGCGGAGCAACCGCCGGCTACCGGTAGTCGGCGAAGATCCGCCGTTGCACACCGTCGACGGTGACCGGGCCGCCGTGCGGGAGGATCCACTGCGGTCTGGTGTGACCGAACGGCACGCCGACGCAGACCACCGCCTCCGGGTTGTAGCGGCGCACCACGTCGACGACCGTGTCGCGCTGCTGCTCGCGTAGCCGTGCCCGCTTCCCGGCGTCGGGCCGGCGGTCGAAGTCGGAGACCGGGGGACGGGCGACCAGGACCGCGTCGACGGCGGCCAGGAGACCGCGCTCACCCAGCGAGCGGACGATCCAACCGACCTCGCGCGCGGGCAACAGCTCCTCCGACGTCTCAATGATCAGCACGCCGCCCCGCAGCACCTCCGGTCCGAACGGGAAGCGCCCGGCCGTGAGGAGCCACTGGAGGACCTCCAGGCAGCCACCCCAGGTGGGGCCGGTGACCGTACGGCGTGGACCGTGCCAGCTCCACGGCTCGGTCGGCTCGCGCTCCCCGAACGACTGCAACGCCCGCGGATCGTCCCAGGGAATCCCGACATCCTCGGACTCGCCGGGATCGGTGATCTCCAACCGCTCGCCGGTGAGCAGCGCGGCGCGCAGCGAGCGGGCGTGGATGTCGTCCACGGCGGGACCGGGGCCGAGGTGCACCTGGGACGACCCGCCGTAGAAGCTCGCGATGCCGAGTCCCCAGAGCCACTGGTGCAGGTTGGTGTTGTCGCTGGTGCCCAGGAACGGCTTCGGGTCGGCGCGGGCCAGGTCGGCGTCCAGGTGGGGGACGACGGTGATCTGGTCGTCGCCGCCGACGACGGCCAGGATCGCGCGTACCCGAGGATCGGCGAAGGCGGCGTTGACGTCCGCCGCGCGGGCCCGCGCGCTCGCGCCGACCGTGCGGGTGGTGGGGTACTCGACCGGGACGAGGCCGGTCAGGTCGGCGAGCCGGCGCATGGCCTGCTCGTGGACTTCGGGAAAGGCGCCGGCGGCGGCGAAGGACGGCGACAGGACCGCGATGCGGTCGCCGGGGCGCGCCTTCGGGGGACGTACAAGACCGTGCTCCATCCCGAGATTCCACCAGCGACACCGGTCGGCGCGCACCCCGTTTCGATGCGCTCCGACGGCGACCGCACTGTGCAGAGATCCACCGGTGTTATCGATAACACGAGGTGAAGCCCTCTACCGCACCCGCGTCGCCCCGCCTGATCTGGCAGCTCAGCCGTGGTGCACAGGGAGCCGTAATAGTTAGAACCTTGAATTTGTGCGTAGTCCAGCCGTAACATGCCGAACACGGATGTGAACGCTAACGTTCGGACCCCTGCATCCTGCCGAGCCCGTCCCGCCCGGTTGCCGCCCCATCGCCGGTTGCGCTCATTTGGAGGTCCCATGTCGTCCCTGCCCCTCAGCCGACGCCGCGTTCTGCAGGCCGCCGGCGCCACCGCCGTGGTCTCCGCGACCGGCGCCGCGACGCTGGGCGCCGGCCCCGCCGCCGCCGCGGTGGTCCCGCCAGCGCGCGCGGACATCGGCGTCGCGGCCTACGCCTTCGACCCCGGTCAGGTACGACTGACCAGCGGCCGTTGGCTGGACAACCAGAACCGCACCCTGAACTACCTGCGCTTCGTCGACGTCGACCGGATGCTCTACAACTTCCGCGCCAACCACCGGCTGTCCACCAACGGCGCCGCTACCAACGGTGGGTGGGACGCGCCGAACTTTCCGTTCCGTACGCACATGCAGGGGCACTTCCTGACCGCGTGGTCCCATGCCTACGCGGTGCTGGGCGACACCACCTGCCGGGACAAGGCGAACTACATGGTCGCCGAGATGGCCAAGTGCCAGGCGAACAACGGCGCGGCCGGGTTCGGCGCGGGCTACCTCTCCGGCTTCCCGGAGTCGGACTTCTCCGCGCTCGAGGCGCGGACCCTGTCCAACGGCAACGTGCCGTACTACTGCATCCACAAGACGCTCGCCGGCCTGCTCGACGTCTGGCGCTACACCGGCAACACCCAGGCCCGTACGGTGCTGCTGGCCCTCGCCGGCTGGGTCGACACCCGCACGTCCCGGCTCAGCTCCAGCCAGATGCAGTCGATGCTCGGCACCGAATTCGGCGGCATGAACGACGTGCTGACGGACATCTACCAGATGACCGGTGACAGCCGGTGGCTCACGACCGCCCAGCGGTTCGACCACGCCGCGGTGTTCAACCCCCTGGCCAACAACCAGGACCAGCTCAACGGCCTGCACGCCAACACGCAGGTGCCCAAGTGGATCGGCGCCGCCCGCGAGTTCAAGGCCACCGGGACCACCCGCTACCGGGACATCGCCAGCAACGCGTGGAACATCACGGTGGGCGCGCACTCCTACGTCATCGGCGGCAACAGCCAGGCCGAGCACTTCCGCGCGCCGAACGCCATCGCCGGTTACCTGAGCAACGACACCTGCGAGCAGTGCAACACCTACAACATGCTCAAGCTGACGCGTGAGCTGTGGCTGCTCGACCCGAACCGGACCGACTACTTCGACTTCTACGAGCGCGCGATGATCAACCACCTGATCGGCGCGCAGAACCCGGCCGACAGCCGCGGTCACATCACCTACTTCACCCCGCTCAAGCCCGGGGGTCGACGGGGTGTGGGCCCGGCGTGGGGCGGTGGCACCTGGAGCACCGACTACAACTCGTTCTGGTGCTGCCAGGGCACCGGTCTGGAGATCAACACGAAGTTGATGGACTCCGTCTACTTCTACAGCGGCACGACGCTCACGGTGAACCTCTTCGTGTCGTCCGAGCTGAACTGGTCGCAGCGGGGGATCACGGTCACCCAGAACACCACGTACCCGGTGAGCGACACCAGCACGCTCACGCTCTCCGGCACGATGAGCGGGTCGTGGAGCATCCGGGTGCGCATCCCGGCGTGGACGAGCGGCGCGACCATCAGCGTCAACGGTGTGGCCGAGTCGGTCACCACGACGCCGGGCAGCTACGCCACCGTCACCCGCACCTGGGCCGCCGGCGACACCATCACCGTACGACTGCCCATGCGGGTCGTCATGCGGGCGGCCAACGACAATCCCAGCGTCGCCGCCGTCACGTACGGCCCGAGCGTGCTCTGCGGCAACTACGGCAACACCACGCTCAACTCGCTGCCGTCACTGGTGGTTTCGTCGATCGCGCGGACCAGCACCAGTTCGCTCGCGTTCACCGCCACCGCGAACGGCTCCACCGTCAACCTCGCGCCGTTCCAGGACGCCCACGGCTACAACTACACGGTGTACTGGAACACCAGCACCAGCAGCGGCGGAGGCAGTTACCGGCTGGTCAACGTGGGCAGCGGGATGGTCCTCGGCATCCAGAACATGTCCACCGCGGACGGCGGGCTGGCCCTGCAGTGGGACGACAGCGGCACCGCCGACCACAACTGGGTCATGATCACCGATGGCGACGCCGTCCGGTTCCGCAACGTCAACAGCGGCAAGGTCCTCGGTGTGGAGAACATGTCCACCGCCGACGGCGCCCGCGTCCTGCAGTGGTCGGACAACGGCACCGCCGACCACCGGTGGACCCTGGTCAACAACGGCGACGGCACCTACAAGATCCGCAACGTGAACAGCGGCAAGCTGCTCGGCATCCTGAACAACTCCACCGCCCGGGGCGCGCAGGCGGTGCAGGATTCGGACAACGGCACCAACGACAACCGCTGGCGGCTGGTGGCCAACGCCTAGGCAGTCACCGCACGGGCTCGTCCCGACCGGGGCGTGTGTCGACATCCTGAGCCGAGGATGTCGACACACGCCCCCGGTGCTCTCTGGACGCGGTCCGCGAACTCTCTTGCGCGGATAGGTCTGTAATGCAAAGCTAACTTCATGACACACGAATCCGCTCCGCAGGCGGACGGCCCTCGGGAGCTGTTGGCCTCCGTGCGCGACCTGACCCGACAGGTCCAGGTCGCCCAGCGCGGCACCTGGTTCGCGCTGCTGGTCCTCGCGGTGGTCACCCTGGCCGCGATACCCGTCTACCGGTACGCCCCCTACCTCGACCTGTTCGACACCTGCCGATCCCGCGAGCAGCAGACGGTCTGCATGCAGCCCAATCCGGCGGAGCTCGGGTACTGGACCGTCGCGCTGGTGCTCGCGTACGTGGCGATCGCCGGCTTCTACGTGCGGCAGTCCCGACTCCGTGGCGTGGGCACCCCGATCCGCCCCTACGTCCTGGTCGGCGTCGCGTTGGCCGTGCTGATGGCCGCCGTGTCGATCTGGCTGACGTTCCACCCGCTCCTGCCCGTCCCCGCCGACCCCTTCTCCACCGACCCGGTCGAGATCGAGGTCGGGCCGGCGGCGTGGCTCGTCAACGGACTGGCCAGTCCCGTCGCGGTCATCGCACTGGCGCTGCTGGTGCTCGCGTGGGTCGAACGCAACTGGGCGCTGCTGGCGTACAGCCTCGTCTACCTGGTGATCGTGATGGTGCAGGGCAGCCAGGTCATCCACTCGACCTCGCCGTGGTTCTTCCTGCCGCACCTGCTCGTCTCGGCGGCTCTGCTGCTGCTCGGCAGTGCCGCCTTCGCCCTGTTCCGGCCGCGCATCGAGGTTCCGCGGCGATGACCGACCACCCCACCAGCGGCCTGGACGACGTGGTCCACCAGCGCGTCCGACTGGGCATCCTGGCCATCGCGCACCAGGCCCGCCAGGTCGAGTTCGGCTTCCTGCGCACCACCCTGCAGTTGACCGCGGGCAACCTGGGGCAGCACCTGACCGTCCTGGAGAAGGCCGAGCTGATCCGGATCGAGAAGGGCTACGAGGGCAAGCGCCCACGCACCTGGGTGACTCTCACCGCTGCCGGTCAGGCGGCCCTTCGCGACGAGATCGCCCACCTCAAGCAACTCATCCAGCAGGTCGAACAGGCGGAGCCGGCCCCGGCCGTCGACTGACGCTCAGTCGGCCGTTCCCGCGCGACGGAACGCGCGCGCCAGCTCGGCCAGGTCCAGACCCTCGAAGTGGCGCAGGAACCGCCGGCGTACGGCTGCCAGGTGGCTGGGCCAGGACTCCTCGAGCCGGGCGAAACCGGCGTCGGTGAGCACCGCGTTCCAGCCCCGGGCATCCTCCTCGCACCGTTCCCGCTTGACCAGCCCCTGGCCCTCCAGCCGGATGATCGTCCGGGTCATGCCGCTCAGCGACAGGTGGCAGGCCGCGGCGAGTTCGTGCATCCGCATCCGCCGCTCGGGCGCCTCGGAGAGGTTCATCAGCGCGGTGTACTCGGTCAGCGGCAACTGCCGGTCACCGACCATGTCGGCATCGATCGTGCGTGGCAGCACGTACATCACCTGGCCCAGGGCGCGGACCAGCGCCTCCTCGTCGGGATCGAGGGGTCGCTGCGCCTCCGGGCGGGAATCGGCCATCTCTCCAGCATAGTTGCTTGATTGATCAATTGCTTACGGTGGGTGTGAGGGTGCTCATACGACGGTTAGTTGCTTGACGAAGCAAGCAGCGGCTAGCGTTCCGGCGGTCAGATTCGGACTACTGAAAGGCGCAGCCATGACCAGGATCGGGATCATCCTCGGAAGCACCCGCCCGGGGCGCAACGGCGGAGCCGTCGCCCGCTGGGTCCACGAGATCGCCCAGCAGCGCACCGACGCGCAGTTCGAGCTGATCGACCTGCTCGACTACAAGCTGCCGCACCTCGACGAGGCGATGCCGCCGGCGATGGGCCAGTACAGCCAGCCCCACACGGTGCGCTGGGCCGAGACCATCGCGTCGTTCGACGGCTTCGTGATGGTGACGCCCGAGTACAACCACTCGACCTCCGGCGCGCTGAAGAACGCCATCGACTTCCTCTACAACGAGTGGAACAACAAGGCCGTCGGGTTCGTCAGCTACGGCTCCCTCGGTGGCGCCCGCGCCGTCGAGCACCTGCGCCTGATCGCCGGTGAGCTGCAGATGGCCGACGTGCGCTCGCAGGTCGCGCTCTCGCTCTACACCGACTTCGAGAACTTCAGCACCTTCAAGCCCGGCGACCAGCACCTGTCGGCGCTGACCACCACCCTCGACCAGGTCGTGGCCTGGAGCACCGCGCTCGCGCCGCTGCGCCAGGGCTGACCCTTTCGGGTACGCCTCGAGACGGCCGCGGGACTCGCTCCTGCGGCCGTCCGCGTACCCACCGCCGTGGTCGAGCACGATAACCTCGGCGGGATGAGCGCAGAGCCTCGTGGCGGCCGGGCCCCACTGTGGCGCGACCGTGCCTTCGGCACGTACTGGATCGCCCAGACGCTCTCCGCGGCCGGCAACGCGTTCGCCTACCTGGCGGTGCCGCTGCTGGTCCTCGAAGCGACCGGATCGGTCGCGCAGATGGGCCTGCTCACCGCCGTCGGGGGCGCCGCGTCGGTGATCGCCGGTGTCTTCGGCGGGGTGCTGGTCGACAGGTACGACCGGCGTCGGCTGATGATCGTCGCGGACCTGGTCCGGTTGGTCCTCTTCGGTCTCGTGCCGCTCGTCTGGCTCATCAGCCCACAGGTCTGGCTGCTCTTCGTCGTGCTGCCGATCTGCGCGGCGGCCGGCATGCTGTTCCAGGTCGCCGCGGTGACCGCCGTCCGCAACCTCGTCGACGCCGACCGGATCACCGAGGCCAACGGCCGGCTCCAGGCGACGTTCGCGGTGACCGCCGTCCTCGGGCCGCTGCTCGCCGGTGTGGTGTCGGCCCGCTTCGGCCCGGCGGTCGCCATCGCCGTCAACGCCGCCAGCTTCGCCCTCTCGGCCGTTGGCCTGCGGCTGATCCGCTTGCGCACCGCCCAGCCCGCCGACACCGCGCCGATGGCCCGGGAACGCCCGCTGGTCGAGTTCCTGGCCGGCGCGCGGTTCCTGTGGCGGCAGCCCGTGCTCCGCGCGCTGACCGTCCTGCTGTCGGTGTTCATCTTCCTGACCTACGGCTTCACCGACGTGCTGATCTACCACGTGACACACGACCTCGGCGGCACCGAGGGGACGGTCGGCACCGTCCTCGGCCTGGCGGCCCTGGGCACGGTCGCCGGGGCGCTGCTGGTAGCGCCGCTGCGTCGGCGACGCGGATTCGGCGCCACCTGGATCGGCGCGCACGCGATCTGCGGGTTCGCGGTGGCGGGCGTCGGCGTCGCGACGACCGTGCCGACGGTCACCGCCCTGACCGCCGTCTACCTGTGCTGCGTCAGTGTCGGCGGGATCTGCTCGATGTCACTGCGCCAGGAGATCACCCCCGACTACCTGCTCGGCCGAGTCACCTCGGCGTTCTGGAGCACGCACTACGCCCTCGGCCCGGCCGGCGCGGCCATCCTGACCTGGGCCGCCGGCCGGTACGGCGTACCGACGGTGGCGCTCGTGGCCGGCGTCGGCTGCCTGCTGGTCGCGGTCGGCGGGCTGTTCACCCCGATCCGCCGCGCGGGCGCCGAACCGGCGTCCACCGCACCGGGACTCGGGCCGGCCCCGGCCGTGGGCGCGACCGGCGGCTGAGGCACCGCAGGGCGGGGAGTCAGAACTCCCGGTACATGACGTGCAGGCCGACCCGCCCGAGGGTCCGGTGGTGGAACGCGCCGGGCACGGTGCCGACCACCTCGAAGCCCTCCCGCCGGTACAGCTCGACGGCCGTCCGGTTCGTCTCCACCACGGCGTTGAACTGCATCCCGGCGTACCCCGCGAGGCGGGCCCAGGTCAGAGCGTCGCGGCACAGCGCGGTGCCCACGCCCCGGCCGCGGGCGTCGGCGGCCACCAGGAAGCTGGCGGTGCTGACGTGCGCGCCCGGCCCGGGACGGTTGGCCCCCATCTTCGCGCTGCCCAGCACCCGATCACCGTCGGTCGCGACGACGGTCCGTCCGGGTGGGGCCTCCACCCAGAGGGCGTACGCCTGCTGCGCGGTCATCCCCGGGTCGTAGGCGAAGGTCTCCTGCGCCCGGACCACGTCCTCGATGATCGGCCACACCTGCGGCCAGTCCTGGTCGGCGAACGCACGAATCAACACCGGCGCAGGCTACGCAGGACACGCTGGCGGGGACAACGGGATTTGCGGGCCTGTCACGAGGCGGCGTTGGCCCGCCGGGCGCGGGGTGTCGTCCTGGCGCGTGGTGGACCCGGCGCCGGCCCGGCGGTGTCGCGCCGGATCAGCTCGGCCGGCAGCACCTCGACCCGGGGGGCCGGCGCCGCCGCGCCGAGCACCAGCGACATGGCCCGGACCCCCATGTCGACGAGGGGGAGCCGCACCGTGGTCAACGCGGGTGTGACGTCGCGGGCGATCGGCATGTCGTCGAAGCCCATGACGGAGATCCGTGCCGGTACGGCGAGCGAGCGGGCCCGCAGGGTGGCGAGGGCGCCGATGGCCATCGAGTCGTTGAGCGCCACGATGGCGGTCAGCTCCGGATCCGAGTCGAGCAGCCGGGCGGTGGCCTCCGCGCCGCCGTCCCGGTCGAACTCGGCGTACCGGATGCGCCGCTCGGGCAGGTCGAGGTCGTGCTCGGCCAGGGCCTGTCGGAGCCCCGCCAGCCGGTCGGTGGTGGTGGTGAGGATGCGCGGGCCGGCGACCACGCCGATCGCCCGGTGGCCCAGCGCGCAGAGTTCACGGCCGGCGAGGTGACCGCCGGCCCGGTTGTCCGGCATGACCGCGTCGCCGGAGTGCTCGTGGCGGCCGATGACCGCGACCCGCCCCCCGGTCGCCTCGTACGCGGCGAGCTTCTCGTTGAGCTGCCGGGTGAAGGCGTCGTCGTGATAGCCGGACCCGGCCAGGATCAGCGCCGCCACCTGGTGGCCGCGCAGCAGCTCCACGTACTCCAGCTCGCGGTCCGGGTCGCGGTAGCTGTTGCAGATCATCAGCAGCCGGCCCTGGTCGGTGGCGACGCGTTGCAGGCCGCGGGTGATCTCGGCGAAGTACGGGTCGGAGACGTCGTGCACGATCACGCCGACCGCGCTGCGGTGCGAGCGGGCCAGCAGTTGGGCGTGCGCGTTCGGCACGTACTGCAACTCGGCGACGGCCGCGAGCACCCGCTCGCGCAGCTCGTCGGTGACCGGCTTGCTGCTGCCGTTGATGACGCGCGAGGCCGTGGCGGGTGAGACGCCCGCGCGCCGCGCCACGTCGGACAGGGTCGCCATGGCCCGCCCCCTCGGTCTGTTGACGGCGTTTCGCCGCGCCGGCTAGCGTCACCGTACCGCAGAGAAAGCCCTTTCCCGCAGGGAGGCCCGGCCATGTCGGAACGCTTCGCGGCGCTGCCCGGCGGTATCGGAGTGTCCCGGCTGCGCGTCTACGACACGGCGGCGCCGGACGGCGTGGTCGGCGGCACCCCGCACGTGCACCTGTGCTGCACCGAGGGGTACGTGGTGACCGGCGGCGAGGGCGCGGTGCAGACCCTCGGCAGCGAGGGCTTCCGGGAGACCCCGCTGCGGGCGGGCACAGTGGTCTGGTTCGAGCCGGGCACCGTGCACCGCCTGGTGAACGGCGGCGGTCTGTCCATCGTGGTGCTCATGCAGAACAGCGGCCTGCCCGAGGCCGGCGACGCGGTCCTGACCTTCCCGCCCGAGGTGCTGGCCGACCCCGAGGCGTACGCGGAAGCCGCGGCGCTGCCGGACGGGGGAGCGCCGGGGGTGGACGTGCGGAGCGCGTACCGTCGACGGGACCTCGCCGTTACCGGCTTCCAGGCGCTGCGGGCCGGCGGTCCGGCGGCGCTGGCGGCCTTCCACGCGGCGGCGGTGGCGCTGCGCCGGCCGCTGCTGACGGCCTGGCGGCGGCGGTGGGCGGACGGTGCGGGTCGGGCGGCGGCCGACACCGGCGCCCAGTTGGACGCCCTGGAGCGGGACGACTCCGGATATCTGGGTGAGGCCGGCGTGTACGCGGTGGACGCTCCCGTCGAGCGCGGCCGGTTGGGGATGTGCGGCCTGCTCGACACCTATCCGGCTGCCGGCTGACGCGACGAGTCCAGCTCGGACCGTCAGGGTGATGATCCACCCCGGGTGCGGGGAAGCCGTGCTGTACGGGGCTCAGGTAGGGCCCGGTTTGCGGTAAGCCGACCGTGCGTGACGCCACCAGCTGGCGGTCCCGCTGGCGTCGAATAGATCGAGGAAAGGCCTTGCCTGCTGTCTGGAGGCCGCCTACGCTCCCAGGAAAGCGTTTGCCTGACCCGCCGACCGGCCCTGCTCCCGGGTGCCGCGCCGGGCCCCGAGGAGGTTCACGTGACTGAGAACTCTTTGGACACGGCAGGCCGGCACGCCGCCGACCAGGCGAGCGGTGAGCGGAGAGCGGAGTCCGCCGCCACCGCCGACTCCTCGCCCGGATCGGCCGACGCTCCGGTCCGCGTCGAAAGTGGGCTTGGATCCGGAGAGGCGGGTCCGACGCCGGACGACGGTGACCGGTCACCCCGACGCACGCTCGGCCGCCGTGCGGCGGCGGTCGCCGACTCGCTCTGGCGGCCGGCGCTCGTGCTGGCCGCCTTCGTCCTCGCCTGGTGGTTCGTCGCCGCCCGGGAGTACGTGCCGAACTACCTCGTGCCCACCCCCGGTCAGGTCTGGACCACGATGACCGACCAGTGGTCCGAGTTGGCCCGACACACCCTGGTCACCCTCTACGAGACCGTGCTCGGCTTCGTCCTGGCCGCCGCGCTGGGGCTGGCCACCGCCGTCGCCATCGCCTACTCGCGCACCCTGGACAAGGCGCTCTACCCGATCGTCCTGTTCGCACAGGTCATCCCGAAGATCGCCATCGCGCCGCTACTGGTTGTCTGGTTCGGTCTCGGCCTCACTCCGAAGATCATCCTGGCGGTGCTCATCGCGTTCTTCCCGGTGGTCATCTCCGGCGTCGCCGGCCTGCGTTCGACCGACCCGGAACTGCTCGACCTCTCCGCCACGATGGGCGCTGGGCCCTGGCGGACCTTCCGCAAGATCCGCTTCCCGAACGCGTTGCCGCACCTCATGGCCGGCCTGAAGGTGGCGGTCACCCTCGCGGTGGTCGGCGCCGTGGTCGGCGAGTTCGTCGGCGCCAGCGAAGGGCTCGGCTACGTCCTGTTGCTGGCCAACGGCAACCTCGACGCCCCGCTGCTGTTCGCCGACCTGATCCTGATGTCCGCCATCGGCATCGTCCTGTTCGTCCTGGTCGAGATCGCCGAGGCGCTGCTCATCCCGTGGCACGCCAGCCGTCGCGCCGGCGTGTCCCTCACCACCTCCTGACCGACCCCATCACGGAGGCACCGATGAAGCGCACCGCCACCACCATCCTGGCCACCGCCGCCCTGTTGCTCGCCGCCGCCGGCTGCGGCGGCTCGGACTCCGCCGGCAAGACCGGCGCCGACGGAAAAAAGCAGGTCACCCTCACCCTCAACTGGGTGCCGTACGGCGAGCACGCGCCCTTCTACTACGGCCTGCAGAAGGGCTACTACTCCGCCGAGGGCATCGACCTGAAGATCCTGCCCGGCAACGGGTCCGGCAACACCGTCAAGCAGGTCGCCCAGAAACAGACCGACTTCGGCTGGGCCGACAGTCCCGTCCTGCTGAAGTCGGTGGCCAGCGGGATGCCGGTGCGCAGCCTCGGCGCGTACCTGGAGAAGGGCCCGTCCTCGGTGGAGTTCTTCACCGAGAAGAACATCAGGACACCGGCCGACCTCAAGGGCAAGACCGTCGGCGGCACACCCGGCGACGCCCTCTACGCGACCTTCCCGGCCTGGCTGGAGAAGAACGGCCTCAAGAAGGACGACGTCAAGGTGGTCAACGTGGACGCCGCCGGCAAGATCGCCGCGCTGGCCGAGGGCAAGGTCGACGCCATCATGGGCTTCTTCCACGACCAGGCGCCCACCATCGAGAGCAAGACCGGCAAGAAAGTCGACGTGCTGCTCTTCGCCGACTACGGGATGAACCTGCTCGGCACCGGCCTGATCGCCAACACCCAGACCCTGCAGAAGGACCCGGAGCTGGCCCGCAAGTTCGTCCGGGCCACCCAGAAGTCCTGGGCCGACGCGGCGCGCGACCCGGCCGGCGCGGTGAGCGCCATGGTCGCGCTCGCCGAGAACGAGCCCGCCCCCGAGGTGCTCACCAAGCAGCTCACCCTCAACCTGCCGCTGCTCGGCGGCGACGGTCCGGCCGGGGTGAACACCGAAGCCCAGTGGTCGGAGACCATCGACCTGATGGCCCGCTACGCGGAGCTGAAGGATCCGGGCGCGCCGAACGCGTACTGGGACTCGTCGTACGCGGCCAAGGGGTGACGAGGTGAGCGCCGCGCCGGCGACCACCGGCACCGCCATCGGGATGTCCGGGGTGACCGTCCGGTTCACCACCCGACGTTCGCGGACCACCGCCCTCGACGACGTGTCCCTGCACATCGAGCCGGGCGAGTTCGTCACCATCGTCGGTCCGTCCGGCTGCGGCAAGTCCACCCTGCTGAAGATCGTCGCCGGACTGGTGAAGCCCACCAGCGGCGAGGTCTCACTGCTGCGACAGCCGGTGCGCGGCCCGCAGAAGGAGATCGGCTTCGTCTTCCAGAAGGCCGCGCTGCTCCAGTGGCGTGGCGCGCGGGCCAACATCCTGCTCCAGGCCGAGATGCGCGGCATGGACCGGGCGCGGGCAGCCCGTCGGGCGGACGAGCTGATCGAGATGACCGGGCTGACCGGCTTCGAGAAGGCGCTGCCGCACGAGCTGTCCGGCGGTATGCAGCAGCGGGTGGCGCTCTGCCGCGCGCTGCTGCACGCCCCACCGGTGCTGCTCATGGACGAACCGTTCGGCGCCCTGGACGCGCTGACCCGCGAGCAGATGAACGCCGAGCTGCACCGCATCTGGCGGGAGACCGGCACCACGGTGGTGCTGGTCACCCACTCCATCGCCGAGGCGGTCTTTCTCGGCACCCGGGTCGTGGTGATGAGCGCCCGGCCCGGCCGGATCATCCGCGCCTTCGACGTCGAGCTGCCGGCGCACCGCGACTACGCGCAGGTGATGTCGGACGCCCGCTTCGACCGGCTCGCCACCGAACTGCGCGGACTGCTCGGCAGCGCGGCCGCCAACCACTGAACGACCAGCACGACGAAGGGGACCACCATGACCCGCAGGTCGATCGGCATCATCGTCAACGGCGTGACCGGACGGATGGGCTACCGCCAGCACCTCGTCCGGTCCCTGCTGGCCATCCGCGAGTCCGGCGGCGTGGCGTTGGCCGACGGCACGACCATCTGGCCGGAACCGGTCCTGGTGGGGCGCAACGAGACCAAGCTCCGCGAACTCGCCGGGCGGCACGGCCTCACCGACTGGACCACCGACCTGACCGCCGCGCTGGCCCGCGACGACGTCGAGATCTACTTCGACGCACTGGTCACCCAGCAGCGGGAGAAGGCGATCCGCCAGGCGATCGAGGCCGGCAAGCACATCTACACGGAGAAGCCGCTCGCCGAGGACACCGCCGCCGCGCTCGACCTGGCCCGCGCCGCCGACGCGGCCGGTGTCCGCACCGGCGTCGTGCAGGACAAGCTGTTCCTGCCCGGGCTGCGCAAACTCAAGCGGCTCGTCGACGGCGGTTTCTTCGGTCGGATCCTCTCGGTGCGCGGCGAGTTCGGCTACTGGGTCTTCGAGGGTGACTGGCAGCCGGCCCAGCGTCCCTCGTGGAACTACCGAGCCGAGGCCGGCGGCGGCATCACCTCCGACATGTTCCCGCACTGGCACTACGTGCTTCAGGAGCTGTTCGGCCGGGTCACCGCGGTCACCTGTGTGACCGCCACCCACGTGCCCGAGCGGTTCGACGAGGACGGCCGCGCGTACGCCGCCACCGCCGACGACGCCGCGTACGCCATCTTCGAACTCGACGGCGGCGTGATCGCGCAGATCAACTCGTCGTGGGGTGTGCGGGTGTACCGCGACGAGCTGGTGGAGTTCCAGGTCGACGGCACCGAGGGCAGCGCCGTCGCCGGGCTGCGGCACTGCCGGGTGCAGCACCGGGCGGTCACCCCGAAACCGGTGTGGAACCCGGACCTGCCGGTCACCGAGGACTTCCGCGCCCAGTGGACCGAGGTGCCCGACAACGAGGAGTTCGACAACGGCTTCAAGGTGCAGTGGGAGGCGTTCCTGCGGCACGTCGTGGCCGGCGAGCCGTTCCAATGGGACTTCCTGGCCGGCGCGCGCGGCGTGCAGCTCGCCGAGCTGGGGCTGCGCGCGGCCCGCGAGGGCGTCCGCGTCGAGGTTCCGGAGCTGCACCCGTGAACGCCGTCGACGTGGCGCTGCCGGGCGGCCGGCGTCACCGGCTCACCGGGGCCGGCGGATTCGCCCGCCCGGCCGCGCCGGCGACCAGCCGGATCGCGTACGCCGCCGCGCACGTGGTCGCCGATCCGGGCGCGGAGAACGTACCGGGCGCCCCGGCGACGGTGGACTGGGACGCCACCCTCGCGTTCCGGCGGCACCTGTGGTCGTACGGGCTGGGTGTCGCCGAGGCGATGGACACCGCCCAGCGGGGGATGGGGCTGGACTATCCGGCGACCCGGGAGCTGGTCCGGCGCAGCGCCGCCGAGGCCCGGGCCGTGGGCGGGCGGATCGTCGCCGGTGTCGGCACCGACCAGCTCCCGGCCGGCCCGGCCAGCCTGGCCGAGGTCACCGCCGCGTACCGCGAGCAGCTCGACGACGTCCGCGCCGCCGGCGCGCGGCCGGTGCTGATGTGCAGCCGGCACCTGGCCGCCACCGCCCGCGACGCCGAGGACTACCTACGGGTGTACGACGAGCTGCTGACCGCCGCCGGCGAGCCGGTCGTGCTGCACTGGCTGGGCCCGATGTTCGACCCGGCGCTGACCGGCTACTGGGGGTCGGTCGACCTGGACCTGGCCGCCGATACGGTGGTCGAGCTGGTCAAGGCCCACCAGTCGACGGTGGACGGCATCAAGGTGTCGCTGCTCGACGCCGACCGGGAGGTGGCGTTACGGCGTCGACTGCCGGCCGGGGTACGCCTCTACACCGGCGACGACTTCCACTACCCGGAGCTGATCCGGGGCGACGAGGTGGGCCACTCCGACGCGCTGCTCGGCGTGTTCGCGGCCATCGCGCCGGCCGCCGCCGCCGCGCTGGATGCTCTCGACCGGGGTGACCTGACGTCGTACGACGAGATCTTCGCGCCGACCGTGCCGCTGGCCCGGCACCTGTTCGCGGCGCCGACCTGGCACTACAAGACGGGCATCGTGTTCCTGGCGTGGCTGGCCGGGCACCAGGACCACTTCACGATGGTCGGCGGCGCGCAGTCCGGCCGGTCCCCGGCGCACCTGGCGACCCTGCTCACCCTCGCCGACGCCGCCGGGCTGCTGCCCGACGCGGAGCTGGCCGCCGCCCGCGCACGGGCGTTCTTCACCGTCGCGGGGGTGGTCCAGTGAGCGCGAGGAGTGAGCCGGTTTTGCGAGCCCCGCAGTCGCGAACGGAGAGCAGCCCAGTGAGCGCGAGGAGTGAGCCGGTTTTGCGAGCCCCGCAGTCGCGAACGGAGAGCAGTCCAGTGAGTCTCGCGCGGTTCTCGTTCAACCAGGCCACCGCGCAGCGCTGGCCGCTGCCCGACGTGGTCGCCGGCTGTGTGACGGCCGGCGTGCCGGGCATCGGACTGTGGCGGGAGCCGGTGGCCGAGTACGGGTTGGCCCGCTCGGCGAAGCTGGTCCGCGACGCGGGCCTCACCGTCACGTCGCTGTGCCGGGGCGGGTTCTTTACCGCCGACGACTGGCGTGCGGAGAACCTGCGGGCCATCGAGGAGGCCGCCGCGCTGGGCGCACCCGAGCTGGTGCTCGTCTCCGGCGGACTGCCGGCGGGCAGTCGCGACGTCGACGATGCCCGCCGTCGGGTCGCCGACGCGATCGGCGAGCTGGCGCCGGACGCGGCGGCGGCCGGCGTCCGGCTGGCGATCGAACCGCTGCACCCGATGTTCGCCGCCGACCGCTGTGTGATCGCCACCCTCGGTCAGGCGCTCGACATCGCCGAGCGATTCGATCCGGCGGTGGTCGGGGTGGTCGTCGACGCGTACCACGTGTGGTGGGACGACACCGTGTACGCGCAGATCGCCCGGGCCGGCACGCGGATCGCGGCGTTCCAGGTCTGCGACTGGGTTACACCGCTGCCGGAGGGCGTGCTGCTCGGCCGGGCGCTGCCCGGCGACGGGTGCATCGAGCTGCGGCGGCTGCGCGAGGCGGTGGACGCGGCTGGCTACCGCGGTCCGATCGAGGTGGAGGTCTTCTCCGCCGAGGTCTGGGCGCGGCCGGGCGCGCAGGTGCTGGACGCGGCGATCGCCGGCTATCTGCGCCATGTCGTCTGACCGGCGCGGGGCGCAGCGGAACGCCGAGCGGCGGTAGGGTCGTCGGCGTGGATCTGGAGGAGACCGCGGCCCTGCTCGGGGTGCCCGTCGAGGCTGTCGAGCGGGTGCACTGGCTGGCCGGCGACCGGCCCTCGGCCCCCCTGCCCGCCAAGGCCGACGCGCCGGCGATCCTCGACCGGCTCGCGGTGCCGTCCGACGACGCCACCGAGATCATGGCGGGCTGGCCGGACGACTCCTCGCCACTGTGGACGCCGGAGCTGCGCTGGCTGCTCGACCGTTCGATCGCGCTGGTCCGCGCGGATCTCGGCGGGTACGTCTGGCTGCCGCCCGGCCCGGAGCTGCCGCGCGACCGTGGTCTGGCCTGGCGGCATCTCTACGTGTACGCGTACCTCGCGCTGGTCGAGGTCGTCCGGGGCTACCACCGTGACCACGGCGTTCCCGACGCCGTCTCCTGGTCGACGCTCGCCGACCTGGGCCGTAACCTCGCCGTCGACCGGCGGATGCGCGGCGAGGGTTGGCCGGTCATGCAGAGCTGGTTGACGCTGCACGTGCGCGGCGCGGTCTACGAGTTGGGCCGGTTGCAGCACCATCGCGGCGACGGCGCCATCGGCCTGCACATCCCCGACGCGGGGCCGCTGACGCCGGAGGCGGTCTCGGCGTCGCTCGACGAGGGTCGCGCCTTCTTCCCGCGGCACTTCCCGGACGAGAGCTACACGGCGTTCTCCTGCGGCTCGTGGCTGCTCGATCCCCAGCTGGGGGAATACCTGCCCGAGGACTCGAACATCATCCGGTTCCAGCGACGGTTCGAGCTGGAGCCCTACGAGGAGCCGGAGGGGCTGGACGCCGACGTCGAGGTGCTGCGGTTCGTGTTCCGTACCCTGAGCACGCCGCTCGACGAGCTGCCGCGCCGTACCGCCCTGCAACGCGCGATCGTCGACCACCTGTCGGCCGGCCGGCACTGGCAGTGGCGTCAGGGCCGCTTCCCGATCGACGCGACCCACCGGCCGTACCTACCCTGATCCGATGCTGGCCACCGAAGCCCCGAAGATCACGGACTGGATGCAGGCGTGGGGGAGCCTGGCCGGGTTGGTCATGTCGACCTTTGCCGTCGTCTTCACCGGTCTGCTGTTCCGTCACGAGACCCGGGTCCGTCGGGAGGAGCAGGAGAGCCGCGAGGCGGCGCAGGCCCGCCTGGTCATCCCGGTACTGACCCGCGATGACGACGAGAGCGACGGCGTCGTGGTCCGGCGCGACCCGACCGAGGCGACGGTGACCCTCGTCAACCACAGCGCCGCGCCCATCTTCGACGTCCATGTCGACGTGGCCTGGCAGGAATCGTTCCGCTGGCCCGGACGTCGTCGAGAGATGCGGGGCACCGTGATCGCGAACGGGGGCAGACGCTTCGCCGTGGTGGAGAGGTCCGAGGCGGTGCGCTTCGATTTGACCGGCACTGCCGCGTACATGGGGCAGGCGAGGATCCGCTTCACCGACGCGGCCGGGCTGGTGTGGGAGCGGACGGGTCTGGGGTCGCCGGTCCGCTACACCCCGCCGGAGAGCACTCTGGGCAGGGCGTTCCGGCTGTTGCCCTGGGTGCTCCTGGTGATCTACGTGGTGCTTCCCGCGATCGTCATCGCCGCTGTCTTCGCCGTGGTGCGGCTCTGGCCGTAGCCGGTGATTGTCCCTCACCTGCGGCGAAAAAACATGATCTAGGCACGGGTGAAACATCATGATCTTATCTGCGTCATGATCCGTAACACCGATCGAATCCTCGATTAACCGTCGAGGGCTTAGGTGGGGGAGCGCTCCCATGCGGGTCGCGGTTGACGAGGAGCTCCACACAGGGGCGATGGAAGGAGTCTCGTGTCCACACGCACGAGCGGAAGAAATCTGCGAAGACTGGCGATACCGACGCTGGTCGCAGCGATGCTCGCCGGCACGACCGGTGTCGCGGGATCAGCGTCGGCAGCGCCGGGCGACCGGTCGGCCAGCGGCGGGGTCGGCTACTTCACCAAGGGATCTGACCGGCGCACCACGCTGACCGACGGCGCCGATCGTCGCGCCGACGCCGACGGGACCAGCCCGAAGACCGCCGTGGACGCCAACGGCTCGGGCGTCTACGTCGTCGAGCTGGCCGAGGCGCCACTGACCACGTACGTCGGCGGGACGTCCGGGCTCGCGCGGACCCGCCCCGCGCCGGGCGCCCGCCTGGACGTGACGTCGGCGCCGTCGCAGGCGTACCGCCGGCACCTCGACGCGCAGCGATCCGCCGTCGCCGGCGCGGCCGGCGTCCAGGTGAAGGCCGCGTACACCGCCGCCTTCAACGGGTTCTCGGCGACGCTGACCGCCAAGCAGGCGACCGCGCTGCGGGCCGACAAGCGCGTCCGCGCCGTCACCGCCGCACGGGCGCTGGGCACCCGATCGGCGATGCCGCTCGCGGCCGCCCCGAGCGCCCCCGCCGCCGGTACGCCGACCTCCTCGGCGGCCGCCGCGTCCACGACGGACGCGGCCGCGAAGCCGGCCAAGCCGGTCAAGCCCGGCCCGGCCACCGGCGCGGGCATGGTCGTCGGCGTCCTGGACACCGGCATCTGGCCGGAGAGCGCGTCGTTCGCCAAGAAGATGCCGGCGCCCAAGACGTGGCACGGCACCTGCCAGACCGGCGTGGCCTTCGTGGCCGAGCACTGCAACGGCAAGATCGTCGGTGCCCGGTACTTCGCCGACACCTGGCTCGCCGGAGGTGGGTCCGTACCCGAGGGTGAGTTCCTGTCGCCCCGCGACGCGGCCGGGCACGGCACCCACACCGCCTCCACGGCAGCCGGTCTGCCGGTGCGGGACGTCACCATCGACGGCCGCTCCTACGGTGCCGTCTCCGGTGTCGCGCCGGACGCCCAGATCGCCGTCTACAAGGTGCTCTGGGGCGGGATGGGCTACGACGCCGACATCATCGCCGGCATCGACGCGGCCGTCTCCGACGGTGTGCAGGTCCTGAACTTCTCCATCGGCAGCGACCTCGGCGACTGGGAGGCCAACACGCCCATCGGCGTCGCCTTCCTCAACGCCACGCTGTCCGGCGTCTTCGTGGCGGCGTCGGCGGGCAACACCGGCATCGTGAGCGGTGCCATCAGCAACGCGGCGCCCTGGGTCACCACGGTGGGCGCGGCGGTGACCAACGCCAACGAGGCGACGGTCAAGCTGGGCGACGGCACGAAGCTGGTCGGCGGCTCACTGGACGCGCTGCCCGGCGACGCCTCGCGGCCGATGGTCTTCGGCGACCAGGCCGGCTCGCTGGAGCAGGGGTCGGCGTACTGCGAACCCGGCAGCCTGGACGCGGCCAAGATCAAGGGCAAGGTGGTCGCCTGCGCGCTGTCGACCCCCTTCAACTCCGCGCTGGAGGTGAAGGAGAAGGGCGGTGCGGCGATGGTGGTGTTCGACCCGAGCGGCAACTACCGCGTCAACTCCATCTACAACTTCCCGGTGGTCTACCTGAACACCGAGAAGCAGGCCGGCACGCTGTTCAACTACCTGATGCGTCACCCCACCGATGCCAAGGTGTCGCTGCGCACCGGTGGCGACGGCTCCAGCGTCCCGGGGATCCCGAGCGTGGCGGACTTCTCCTCCACCGGCCCGGACAAGGTGACCCTGGGCGTCTTCAAGCCGGACCTGGTAGCACCGGGGACGGACATCATCGCCGCGGTCTCACCGTCGGGTAACTTCGGGCGGAGCTACGACGCGTACTCCGGTACCTCGATGGCCTCGCCGTACGTGGCCGGCGCGGCGGCGATCCTGCGCGCCACGCACCCCACGTGGTCGCCGGGGACGGTCGCCTCGGCCCTGCGGACCACCGCCACCGACACCCGGGGCACCACCAACCCGCTGGACCAGGGCAGCGGCTTCATCAACCTGACCGGAGCCAAGGACCCGGGCCTGGTCATCGAGCCGACCGCGGCCGATCTGGTCGAGTTCAGCGAGACGGCCCAGCCCGACGGCAAGGAACTCAACCTGCCGGCCATCTCGCTGCGCGAGTACGACGGCACCCACGCGGTGACCATCAAGCGCACCCTGACCAACGTGGGTACGACGCGGGAGACCTACCGGTCGTCGGTGTCCGGCCTGCCCGGCATGACGGTCACGGTGTCGCCCGCGTCGGTGACGCTCGCGCCCGGCAAGTCCGCGACGGTGTCCATCACGCTGCGCCGGGGCAGCGCCCCCTGGGACCGGTACGTCACCGGGTCGATCACCTGGCGGGGCAAGGTCCACAGTGCCCGGATCCCCGTCGCCGCCCGCCCGTGGGGCATCACCCCCCGGCCGTACGCTGACGACGGCGAGGAGTTCGGCCGGATGACCAGCGGCTCGTTCGGCTATGCCCAGCCGGGCTTCACCGGCCCGCTCACCGGTCGCAGCACCGGCTACACGCCGATGCTCCGGGAGTCGTACTCGATGCCGGCCGGCGTGTACGGCGGTGTGTTCGACCCGAGCGCGTCCGGCGTGAAGAAGGTCGACTTCACGGTGCCGGCGAACACCGCCGGCATCATCGTCGAGGCCAACACCGAGGATCCGAACACGAACCTCGACCTGTACCTGTACAAGGGCGACAAGCTCGTCTACAGCAGTGACAGGTACTGGACCAGCGCGGAGCAGGCGTACAAGTTCCTGCCCGAGCCGGGGCGCTACACGGCCTACGTGTTCGCGCAGGTGCCCGGCGGCCCGGTCGTGGACTTCCAGTTGAGCCACGCCATCATCGGCCGCAACGCCACCTACGCGCCGGCGACGCTGACGTTGCCGTCGACGACCGAGCGCGGGATGAGCCTCAACTTCACGTTGAAGCCCAACCGGCCGCTGCCCGAGGGCGACTTCTGGGCGTACACCGAGTACCGCACCAACGGCACGGTCGTTCCCGGCAACCTCGTGAACACCCAGCAGAGTTCCTGGGAGGAGTAGCCGTACAAGCAGTGGGGCGGCGCTGTCGTGCGCCGCCCCACTGGCCTTTCTAGCTCTGCCAGGCGTCGATGACGCGCACACCGTCGCGCATGGTCCGGTCCAGGATGGCGGGATTGCCGCTGCTGCCCTCCCAGCCCTGGTCGTTGAACACCGTCACCACGGTGTCGACCCGAGCCACGGCGATCTGGCTGGAGGTCTCGCCGCCGGTACGCTCGCCGCCCAAGCTGGTGGCGGGCCGCGTATGAGTCACGAGCAACGCCTCGTCCCCGACACCGGTCACCGCCTTGCTCTGGACCGTGACCTTGTTGCCGTCCTGGTCGAAGGACGGGCACGCCCGGACCGCGTCGCCGAGGCGGCGCAGGTAGTCCGCCGCGCCGTCGCCGTCGAAGGTGAAGATGGTCTGGTGGATCATGCCCTGCGGCGTGTTGCTGTCGGGCTCGCCGGCCTTCTTGTACGTCACCGTCATGGCCGCGCTCGCGGTGACCTGTCGACCCCCGGTGCCGAACTCGTTTGCGCACAGCTTCGGCAGGGCCGCGCTGACATCCGTCGTACGGCGGGCAGATTTGCGCAGCTCGGACGGTAGCTCCACGAAGGCCGACGTCGGGATGGTCGTCGGGGCGCTGGCGCTGCCGGACGGCTGGTCGGTCGGACTGGCCGGGGCCGACGTCGTCGCCGCGCTCGACGGCGTCGCGTCGGACCCGTCCTCGGCAGCCGTGCAGGCGGTGCTCAGCGCGACGGTGCCCACCAACGGCAGGATCAGTCCGAACATCCGAGGCGCTCGGACGATCGACGGTAGTGCGTATCGGCTCATGGTTCCCCCTCACCTCGACCTGGGAAGTTCCCCGCCAGCGGCGACCGGAAACGATCAATGTCGCCGTGCCGACACGGTTCGGGCGGTCGCCTCGCGGGACCGGATGCGTCTACGCGGCGGCGGGGATGACGGCCTCGATGAGGTGCGGGCCGTCATGGGCCAGCGCTCGGGAGAGCTGTTCCGCGAGTTGCTCGGCGGTGGTGGCACGACTGGCCGGCATGCCGAAGGCGTTCGCCAGACCCACGAAGTCGATCTGAGGGTTGGCCAGGTCGAACAGCGGGTTTCCGTCCGGGTCGGTGCGACCCGGACGATTACTGAAGTACTCCCACTCCTGGCGCAGAATCGCGTACGCGTGGTTGTTGAGGACCACGTTGGTGATGTTCAACTGTTCGCGGACCTGGGTCCACAGCGCGGTGACGGTGTACATGACGCAGCCGTCGGCCACCAGCGCCAGTACCGGCCGGTCGGGTGCCGCGACGGCGGCACCGACGGCGAGGGGCAGGCCGTCACCCATCGCTCCGCCCGTCTGCATGAGCACGTCGTGGCGCGGTGCGCCGGCGGTGGCGGCAGCCAGGGCGGTGCCGGAGCTGACAGTCTCGTCGATGACGATGGCGCGTTCCGGCAGCAACGCCGCGACGACGTCCGTCCAGTTCTGGAGGGTGAGGTTCCCCTTCGGCAGCGCCGGTCGACGCGGTTCGGTCACCGGGGCGGTCGTTCCCGGTGCCACCAGGTCGGCAAGTCGGTCGAGCGCGGCGACGGCGTCCTGGCCCACCTCGGCCAGGACGTGCGTCTGCGCTCCCTCGGGTACGAGCAGGCTCGGTTGATCGGAGTAGGCGAAGAAGGAGACGGGCGCCTTGGTGCCCGCGACGATGACGTGCCGTATCCCGTGCAGTTGGTCGAGCACCTGATTCGGATAGAAGCCGAGCCGGGGAAACATGGGCAGGCCGGCCCCGCGCTCGACCCGGTTGGAGTACAGCTCCTGGAGCACCCGCGCGCCCGTCGACGCCGCGATACGACCAGCGGCCAACAGACCCGCCTCGCGTAGCGCGGTCCCGCCGATGATCAGGGCGGTGGCCTCCCCGGCACGAAGGACCTCCGCGATCTGCGCGGGCACCTCCTCGCTGACGGTTGGCGCCGAGCGAGGCCCGATCGGCGGTACGGCCGTGCCGCCGTCCGACCACGACACGTCCGCCGGCATGATGACGGTGGCGATCTGACCGGGCGGCTCCAGTACGGCGGCGAGCGTGGCCGCGCCGTCGGTCCCGGCCCCGGCCGCGTCCTCCGGTCGACGGACCGGGCCACGCAGCCATCCGCCCAGGGCGGCGATGTCCGAGTTCAACGGGGGATCAAAGGCGGTGTGGAACGTCGCGTGGTCCCCGACGATGTTGACCACCGGCGAGTTGGCGCGTCGGCTGTTGTGCAGATTCGTGAGCCCGTACGCGAGCCCGGGCCCGAGATGCAGCAGGGTCGCCGCCGGCTTGCCCGCGATACGGGCGTAGCCGTCGGCCGCGCCGGTGACGACGCCCTCGAAGAGGGCGAGCACTCCGCGCAGTTCGGGAACCGACTCCAGCGCCCCGACCAGGTGCAGCTCGGTGGTTCCGGGGTTCGTGAAGAGCACCTCCACCCCGCCGTCGGCCAGCGTCCGCAGCAGTGCTTCCGCGCCGTTCACACACATCACCTCACCGACGGCTGAACTAACAATGCCCCGATCCTAAGGGCGCATTTCGGACTAAAGTGGTGACGCTCGTGAAATAGCTCGATGGGGATCGGGGAACGCGGGATGAAGCAGGGGTACACCGAACGCGACTACCAGGCCCGACGCCTGGACATCGGCGTCGATCGACCGTTCGAGGAGTTCCGGCGGCAGTACGAGCAGGCCGTCCCGCGCTACGACGCCGCGGCGTTCGACGCCCTGGTGGCCCGCGACGCCCCCTGGGACGACGTGCTCGCCCTGATGCGCGAGCGTGCGCCCCACGACTTCCTCATCTACTGGAGCAGTGGCGAGCTGCGGCCGATGATGAGCCTCGCGGGTGACGCCGGCAACGCGGTCGAGTACCTGATGGGCAACCACACCATCGCCGAGAAGATGTACCGGCACGACCCGAGAGCCATACTGTACGCGCCGTTGCGCACGGTGATCGGCGATGTGCCCGACGGCGGGGTGCGGTTCGTGATCGAGCAGCCCAGCTGCACGTTCGGCTCGTTCGGCCTGGACGCGATCCACGAGGTGGGCCTGCAGCTCGACCGCGAGGTCGCCGCCCTCCTGGCACATCTCGAGCTACCCGTACCAGAGGGCCTGTCGAGTTAGCGCTCGCCGGGCCACTCAGGCGTGCGTCTCCGTGACGAAGATGCCTCTACCGGCCCGGTCAGAAGGTCGAATCGGCGGGCGTGCCGAGCCTTGCGAGGTTGAGATCCGGCAACACCTCCAGGTCGTCGTCCGCGCACGACGCCACCGGCCCGAGGCCGCAGATCTTGGACAGTTTCGTCATGAGCTGACGGAAACTGTCCAAGATCTCGACTGTCACAGGCTCCGCGGTGGCGGGCGGGTTGACCCGCCCGAAACCGATTCACATCAGGTGACCGTGACGGTCAGGTTGAGCGAGCGGGTCTCACCCCCGGTGTAGGTGATCGTCACGCGGGCGGTGAAGGTGCCCTTGCGCGCGTAGCTGTGACTTGTCGACCGCAGCGTCGCGCCGTGCGCACCGGTGGTGTTGTCGCCGAAGTCCCACTCGTAATCGGTGATGCTCTGCCCGGACGGCGCGGTCGCGGTGGCGGTCAACGTGGTGGTCAGCGGTGCGGCGCCGCTGGTCGGGTTGGCCGCGATCGCCAGGCTTCCGCCCGGCTCCTGCTTGACGCCGGCGCCGTTGAACCGCATCCAGTCCAACGACATCAGGTCCGGCGTGCCGCCGACCTGCGCGGCGTTGACGAACTTCGCGTACAGGGTGGTGGTGCCGGTCGGCTTGTTGGTCAGCGTGACCGTGGGCGACACCAGGTTGTCCCATCCGCCGGTGGAGCCGACGGTGGCCGTACCGATCAGCGTCCCGGTGGATGAACCGGTTCGCAGCTCGATGGTGCCGCCGAGGCCGCCGTTGGTGACCCCGAGCGTGACCGAGCCGATGTTGCGCAGGTCCACCGGTCCGTACGCCGCCCAGTCGTTGTGGTCGACGTCGCCGAGCCGCTTGCCGGCGCGGGCGGTGGTCCGGTCGTTGACGATCAGGCCGGACTGGGCGCTGAAGTGCTCGGCCTCCTTGCTCTTGGACTGCAACTGGATCCGGGTCGAGCCGGTCAGCGCCGGTACTCCGCCGGCCGCGCCACCGTCGGTGTACTGCGCGGTGATCAGGGTGTAGAGGTTCTGTCCCGGTCCGTGTCCGTCACCGGCGTCGGCTTCGGTGGCCAGCAGCCCCGAGCAGCCGGTGTAGACGTCCAGCGGGTGGGCGTGGGTGTCGTGGCCGAGCTGCGTCTGTACGGTCACCTTCGCGCAGTCGATGGTGGTGTCCTCCGGATCGGTGACCGTCACCGTGTACGGGATCTTGTCGCCGAAGTCGAAGAAGCCGCCGTCGGGCACGGTGACGGTGACCGTCGGCCGGGTGTTGCCGACCACCACGTCGGTGACGGCGGTGGCGGTCAGAGCGTTGCCGCTGTTGCGGACGGTCAGCCGGGCGGTGAACTTCCCGGCGGCCGAGTAGGTGAAGCTCGGGTTGGCGGCGGTGGAGTCGGTGGTGCCGTCGTTGGTGAAGTCCCAGGCGTAGCTGAGGGCGGTGCCGTCGCCGGCCGTCGTGCCGGCCGAGGAGAAGCCGACCGTCAGCGGCGTACGCCCGGTGTCCGGACTGGCGGTGATCTTCGCGGTCGGTGGGCGGCCGTTCGCCACGTAGTCGATCCGGTAGATGCCGGCGCCGGCGTTGCTGCCGCCGCGACCGCTGCCGGTGCCCTCGCCGAAGTCGATGACGTAGAGCGAGCCGTCCGGGCCGAACTCCGCCTCGAAGGGCTGGATCCAGCTCATGTTCTCGAAGATCCCGTTGATCGACTGGAGGTCACCGACGGCGGTGGGGGCGAAACGCGAGTTGCTGAAGGTCTGCGCCGTCTTGTGGATCGAGAGCGTCTTGAACCACCTGCGGGTGAACTCGTACGTGATCCACTTGCCCTCGAAGTACTCGGGGAACTTCGTGGTGCGGGTGTTCGCCGGGTCGAAGTCGTAGACCGGCCCGCTCATCGGGCCGCCGCCGCCGGTGCCCACTTCGGGGAACTGGGTGGAGGCGGAGTACGCGTACCAGACCAGCGCCGGTTTCGCCGCCGGCAGGGTGGTCAGGCCGGTGTTGTTGGGGGAGTTGTTCACCGGCGCCGCGCAGTTGAACTTCGCCCCGGAGGTGCTGGTCGCGAAGTTGTAGTCGTTGAACGGGATGTTGTTGCCCACGCAGTACGGCCAGCCGTAGTTGCCGGCTGCGGTGATGCGGTTGAACTCGACGGTCCCCTCCGGTCCACGGCTCGCATCGGCCGCGCGGGCGTCCGGGCCGTAGTCACCGACCAGCACCGCGTTCGTTCCCGGCTCGATGGTGATCCGGAACGGGTTGCGCATGCCCATCGCGTAGATCTCCGGTCGGGTCCGCGCGGTGCCGGCCGCGAAGAGGTTGCCGCTGGGCACGGTGTACGTGCCGTCGGCCTGCGGGATGATCCGCAGGATCTTGCCGCGCAGGTCGTTGGTGTTGCCGGCGGTGCCCTGGGCGTCCCAGGCGGCCCGCCCGGACTGCTCGTCGATCGGGGTGTAACCGCTGGACGCGAAGGGGTCGGTGTTGTCGCCGATCGCGGCGTACAGGCGACCGGCCGTGTCCATGGCCAGCGATCCGCCCATGTGTGAGTTGGCCCGACCCACGCCCCGGTACGTCGGGACGGTCAGCAGCCGCTTCTCCGAGGAGAGCGCCACGCTGTTGTTCGCCACGGTGAACCGGGACAGGTTGAGCTGTTTGAGGGTCTTGTCGGACCAGAGCAGGTAGACCCAGCCGTTGCTGGCGAAGTCGCGGTCCAGGGTCATCCCGAGCAGCCCGTCGGACTGGTCGGTCATCGCCGAGGTGTACGCGAAGTCGAGCAGCGTGGTGACCTGGAGCGTTTCCGAGTCGACCACCTTGAGCGCACCGGTGCGCTGGATGTAGTAGACCCTGCGGTCCGGCGCGACGGCCAGCTCGAACGGGTCGGCCAGGTTCTCGGTGACCAGCCCGACGCGTTCGAACGTGCCGGTCTTGCTGGCCGAGCAGTCCCCGGCGACCGCGCCCGCGGCCCACTCGATGCCGTAGCGCAGGTGCTCCAGGAACGGGGCGCTGCTGAACTGGGAGCTGGCGTGCCCACCGGCGGTGAACCAGGATCGGCCGCCGTCGTAGCGCTGACACCAGGAGTACGCGTGGTCGACGCCCTCGTCCAGGCCGCTGATCCCGTCACGCACCTTGATCTGCGCGAGGGTGTGCACGTTGCCGGTCGGGTTGGTCCGCCAGTTGTACCACTCCTCGCTCTGCTCCCACAGCTCCGGCAGGTTGCGGGTGGAGGGGTGGGCGCGGTCGAGGACCTTCACCCGCCCGGGGTACGTGCCGCCGGTGGCCGAGAAGTCCGGGTGGTAGTCGAAGATGGTGCCGACCAGGCCCTCGTACCAGGACCAGTCACGTTCGCTGGCCGAGGCGGCGTGCAGGCCGGCCCAGCCGCCGCCGTTGCGGATGAACGTCTGCAACGCCGCGCGCTGGCTGGCGTTGAGCAGGTCGCCCGAGGCCGGGGTGGAGTTGGTGTTGTTGAAGACCAGGGCGTCGAAGGTGGCGAGGTTGGCGTCGGTGAAGGCGGCCGCGTCGGTGGTGGCGACGACCTCGAAGTTTCCGGTGGCGCCGAGCTGCTGGATCGCGGCGACGCCGGCCGGGATCGAGTCGTGGTAGAAGTTGGTGATCTTCGAGAAGACCAGCACCCGGAAGCGCGGGGCGGCCTCGGCGGGCAGGGCGGTGGTGGTGCTCAGGACGGTGGCGACGGTGAGCAGGGCGAGGCAGATCGCGCGCAGGTGTTTGGGCATGGGGGCGCTCCCTGTCGGACGGTGAGGGTCGGAAAGCGCTTTCTCGCTGCCGCATCAACGTACTGACGCGCAGTTACGAACGTCAATAGAGCAGAGGTAAGCGGTTTCCTGGCGGGCTGCCGCAGCGCGGCGCGGGTACGGATAACCGCACCACGATCGTTCGGGTCGCCCGGATGTCCGGATCGCCGCCAGCGTCGAGGGTGGAACGCATGGACAACGTGGTGGAACTCGACGGGGTGACACGCACCTACGGCTCGCGCAAACGGCCCATCGCCGCTCTTCGCGGCATCTCGCTCGTGGTGCCGGAGGGGACGTTCGTGGCGGTGATGGGAGCTACCGGCTCGGGCAAGAGCACCCTGCTGCAGTGCGCGGCGGGGTTGGACCGGCCCACGTCGGGGCGGGTTCGGCTGGTCGGCCGGGACGTCACCCGAATGCGCGAAGGCGCGCTGACCCGGCTGCGTCGCGACCGGGTGGGTTTCGTCTTCCAGTCGTACAACCTGCTGTCGGAGTTGACGGTGCGGCAGAACGTGCTGCTGCCCCGGCGGCTGGGTGGACCGCGCCCGCGCCCGCTCGACGAGGTGCTGGCCGAGGTGGGCCTGTCCGGGCTGGCGGGCCGGTCGGTCGGTGAGCTGTCCGGAGGCCAGCGCCAACGGGTCGCCATCGCCCGCGCGTTGGCTGGCCGTCCCGCCGTCGTCTTCGCTGACGAGCCGACTGGGGCGTTGGATCCGGCGACCGGTGAGCAGGTGCTGCGCCTGCTGCGTGACGGGGTGGACCGGTCCGGGGCGACGGTGGTGATGGTCACCCACGATCCGCTGGCCGCGGTTTGGAGCGACCGGCTCGTCCTGCTGCGCGACGGCGAGGTGGTGGCGGACGTCCCGACGCCCGATCCGGCGAGCATCGCCCAGCGGTTGCGGGCCACCACGGGGGACCCGGTGGCGGCCCAATGAGCGCGGGGCTGACCAGGCAGGCGCTGCGCAAGCAGCCGTGGTCCTTCGCCGGTCCGTTCGTCACGCAGTGCCTGGCCGCCGCGCTGGTGTCCGGCGCGTTGGGCGCCAGTTCATCGCTGTCCGGTGCGAGGCTGGACCCGAGCGCCCGGCAGGTGCTGACCGAGAGCTCGATCCCCGAGATGGCCATGCTGTTCGTGGTGGTGTCGGTGTACCTGACCGCGTTGGTCGTCGGGTTGACCATGACGTCGTCGATCGCCCGGCAGGCCCGGGACATCGCGCTGGTACGGGCGCTCGGCGCCACTCCCGGCCGGGTGCGCCGCGCGGTGGCGACCCAGGCCGCCGCGGTGGCGGTGCCGGCGACCGTGCTCGGCGTACCGCTCGGTGCCCTGCTCGCCCACGCCTGGCTGGCGGGGCTCACCGGACACCAGGCGATCCCACCCGGTGTGACGTTCCACCCGTCGTCTGCGGCACTGCCCGTGGCGCTGGGCATCGCCGTCGGGGCGTCGATGGTCGGTGCGCTGATCGCCGGGACGCGCCCGGCACGGGTACGCCCCGCCGCCGCGCTGACCGAGACGGCCGCTCCGCCGCGCCGGATCAGCCTGGTACGTACCGCGATCGGGGTGGTGCTCGTGGCCGGCGGCGTGGCGCTGTCGATCCAGATCACGGGTGGCGACCCGGCGAAGGCCGGCGAGTCGAGCTTCTTCACGATGCTGGCGATGTGCGTGGGGGTCGGCTTCCTCGGTCCGGTCCTGCTGCGGCTGGCCGCTCCGCTCACGCGACTGTTCGGGGGTACCGGGGCGCTGGCCGCGGACAACCTCGCGGTGCGTGCCAAGGCGCTGTCCGGCGCTCTCGTACCACTGGTCCTGGCGATCGCGTTCGCCATGGTGAAGGTGGTCACGCACACCACGTCCGTGCACGTGCGGGGCGTCCCCGAGCCGGCGGCGCGGGTGTGGACGGAGTACTCCGGGACAGCCGTCTACGTCGCCTTCGCCGCCGTCGCCGCGGTGAACACGCTGGCGACCGTACTGCTGGCCCGACGCCGCGAGCTTGCGGTGACCCGGCTGGTCGGCGCGAGCAGGATGCGGGCGCTGGCCATGGTCGTCTGCGAAGCCCTGCTGGTGACGGTGACCGCCCTGGCGATGGGTACCGTTGTCGCGATGGTCACCACGGTTCCGATGCTGCACGGCATGCTGGGCACGTGGACGCCGTACCTGCCAACCGGGCAGCTTGCCGGTGGCCTGACCGCGGTGATCGGCCTGGTGCTGCTCGGCACCGTCGTGCCGGCGCTGGTCGCGATGCGCCGCCCGGCGGTGGAATCGCTGGCGGCGGACACGTGAGGCCGGTCGTCAGCGCGGTCCTGCGTGCTCCGACGGCCGCCCGTACCTGGCGTGCGGTCGGCTACACGGTGACCGGCACCGTGCTGGCCGTGCCGACGTTCGCGATAGCACTGCTGGGGGTGGTGTTCTCCGTGCTGTCGCTGCTGACGATCGGCCTGCCACCGCTGACCGGTGTGCTGGTGCTCGGGCGGCTGACCGTGCGGTACTTCCGTGGACCGGCCCGGCTGTTCCTCGGCTGGAGCTGGCCGAACCCGCCGCCCGTGGGCCGCCGGGGGACGGGCCCGGTGCGCTGGGCGCGCGCGGTGTTGACGGACGCCAGCGCCTGGAAGGCCCTCGCCTACTGCTTCGCCCGGCTGCCGCTGATGGCCGCGGGGGCGTACCTCGGCGGGGCCCTCGTCGTCGGAGGGCTGGTGGGCGTGACCTACCCCGTGTGGGTGCACCGCTTTCCGCAAGACCCGCCGTGGGGCGGTAACTGGGGACTGGCCGCGCAGGGGTTGGCCGCGCTGCTGGTGTTTCCGTGGTACTTCCGGCTCATCGTGTCGCTGGACCGGTGGTTGGTGCGGGCCCTGCTCGAGCCGGTCCCCGAGCGGGTCCGGATAGCGGCTCTGGAGGCCAGCCGGGCCGCGCTGCGGGCGGACGCGGCCGCGCTGCTGCGGCGGGTGGAGCGGGATCTGCACGACGGTACGCAGGCCCGGCTGGTCGCGCTCGGCGTGGGTCTGTCGCGCATCGAGCGGCGCGCCGGCGACCCGGAGCTGAAGGCGATGGTGACGCAGGCCCGGGGCGCGGTGGTGGAGGCGCTGGATGAGCTGCGGGACATCGTGCGGGGCATCCACCCGCCCGTGCTCGACGCCGGCCTGAGCACCGCGATCGAGACCCTGGCCGCGCGTAGCGCGGTACCCGTCGACGTACACGTGGACCTGCCTCAGCGCCCGACGCCCGACCTGGAGTCGGCGCTGTACTTCAGCGCCGCCGAACTCCTCACCAACGTGACGAAACACGCCGGGGCCAGCCGGATCCGGCTCGACCTTCGCGCGCAGGATGGCGTCCTGCGCCTGACTGTCACCGACGACGGGCACGGCGGGGCACGATCCGGGAGCAGGGGTACGGGTCTGGTGGGGCTGATCCGGCGAGCCGAATCGCTGGACGGCGCGCTCTGGCTGGACAGCCCGCCCGGTGGACCGACGACCATCACCGTGGAGCTGCCGTGCGAGTAGTGATCGCCGAGGACAACCCGTTGCTGCGCGACGGGATCACGTTGCTGCTGAACGATCACGGGATCACCGTCGTGTCGACCGTGGACAACGGTGACGGTCTGCGCGCGGCGGTCGACGAACACCGACCGGACGCGGCGGTCGTCGACGTGCGGATGCCACCGACCTTCACCGACGAAGGCCTGCGAGCGGCGCTGGCGATCCGGGTGGCCCACCCGGACACCGGCGTGCTGGTCTTCTCCCAGTGGGTGGAGACCCGGTACGCGCGGCAGCTGATCGCCGAACACCCGGGTCGGATCGGTTACCTGCTGAAGGACCGGATCGTCAGCACCGAGGACTTCATCGACGCGCTGCGGAGGGTGGCCGCCGGCGGGACCGCTCTGGATCCCGAGGTGGTGCGCCAGTTGTTGGCGGCGCCGTCGGTGGACGCGGGCGTCGCCCGGCTGAGCGAGCGGGAGCGCGAGGTCCTGGGGATGCTGGCCGAGGGCCGGTCCAACCTCGCCATCTGCGAGTCGCTCCACCTCGCCCCGCGCAGCGTGGAGAAACACGTGACGGCCATCTTCACCAAACTCGACCTACCCCAGGCGCGGACCGACCACCGGCGAGTTCTCGCCGTGCTGCGCTATCTGAACGCGGCACGGTGATCACTCGTGGCAAGGAGCGGCCCGTGCACGTCAGTCTCGCGACGAGCGCCGGTCGGGCGAGCCGGCCGAACGAGGACTTCATCGGGGCGGTCCCCGGCGCTGTCGTCCTGCTGGACGGCGCCGGCATTCCAGGGTCCGAGGCGCTCTGCGCGCACGGGGTCGCCTGGTACACCCACCGCCTGGGCGGCACGCTGCTCGGCGGACTTTCGCGGGCCGACGGGCGGGACCTCGCGGCCATCCTCGCCGACGCCATCGCGGAGACGGCCGCCGCCCATCGCGCCACCTGCGACATCGCCGATCCCAGCAGCCCGCAGGCGACCGTCCTGATTGCCCGCGCCCACCGGGGACGGCTGGAGCACCTTCTGCTCGCGGACTCGTACCTCATGCTCGAGGAGGTCGGCGGCGGCGTGCGGGTGGTCACCGACGAGCGCGAGGTGGCCGCCCGTCGGGAGTGCGCGGCGCCCCTGGCCGGCAGCACACCCGGAACCCCGGAATACGACCACATCCGCGCCTCCTGCGCCCTGGCGCTGCGCGCTCGTCGGAACCAGCCGGGCGGTTACTGGATAGCCAAGGACGATCCGCGCGCGGCGTGGGAGGCGGTTACCGGCAGTCACTCCCTCGACGAGTTGCACGGCATCGCTCTGCTCAGCAACGGCGCCAGCCGGATCGTCGGTCCGTACGGCCTGACCGACTGGCGGGGTGTGCGGGATCTGCTCGCCTCCGACGGTCCGTCCGGTGTCCTCCGCCGGGTCCGTGAGTTCGAAGACCAGGTGCGCGGCGGCTCTGACGCCCTGGTTCCGGACGATGCCACCGTGGCCCACTACCGTCTGGTGCCGTGCTGGAGTACGAGTTCGAAGGTGCCGTATGGGAGTGGCGAGGGCCGTCGCCGTACCACTTCGTGACGATCCCACCCGACTGCGTCGACATGGTGCGTCAGGTGGCCTCGGCCGTCACCTACGGCTGGGGCATGATCCCGGTGGAGGTCCAGCTCGGGCGAAGCCGGTGGCGCACCTCGCTGTTCCCGAAGGACGGGGGCTATCTCCTCCCGCTGCGGGACTCGGTGCGCACCAAGGAGGGCATCGCCCTCGGCGACGTCGTACACATCCGCCTCGCCGTCCGGGGGCGGTAACGCGGATCGCCCACCCGCCCTGGTCGGACGTTGAGCCACAGCGTCCGACCAGGGGCGGCTGCTAGAGGTACGGGCGCGTGATCAGTTCGATCGCGTGTCCTGCGGGGTCCTTGAAGTACACCCCGCGACCACCGTGCTCGCTGTTGGTCTCTCCGGGCCGCTTCATCTGCGGGTCCGCCCAGTACGTGATGCCTCGTTCCTCGATGTACGCGAGGCATCGCGGGAACAACTCGTCATCGACGAGGAACGCGTAGTGCTGCATCTGGATGTCCACCGGTGGCTCGGCGAACTGGAGCAGTACGCCCTCGTCGAGCAGAACGTTGACGAACAGCCCCCACGAGGGCGCCTCCGGGAGCCCGAACAGTTCCCGGTAGAACGCCGCCGAGGCGTGCTTGTCCTTCGCGGCGATGATCGTGTGGTTGAACGTGACTGTCACGCGTACCTGTCTCTCGGTCGATCCGAAGACCCGACCGGAAGCACACGGCGTCCAGCAGCCGCACTGATTGACAGAACCCCGAAGGCGGCAACGCCCCGGACCCATGCAGGAGACGCGTACGCGTCGATCTCGGCACGGCGGCTGAAGTAGCCAGAACCTCCGGGGGTAGGCCCATCTGGGGCGCATGAGCAGGCTAACACGACGTCCTCTCGCGTGCGTGACCAGAGGGCGCGGCCACGCGAACCCGCACCTGAGCGGGCGGTTTCCCGACTCTTCGGCAGGGGCCGACGGGTTCCGCTGGCGCAACGAGGCCCGGCCTCCCCGCCGACGTGCTCGCCGGGAACCGGCCTACCGCTCCGCCGATGACGTCCGGCGTCCTACGGCCGGTCCGTCGCCAACAGCAGCGCCTCCGCGCCGACCGGGCGGAACCCGGCCGCCTGGAAGGCGCGTACGCTGCGGGCGTTGCCGGCGGCCTGCTGTGCCCAGAGTGGTTGCCCGTCGGGTACGAGGTGCCGGGCGGCAGTGGCCAGCGCCCGCCCCAGGCCGCGGTGGCGGCAGTCCTCGTCGACCTCGATCGCCGTCTCCCAGCGGCCCGCCACGCCTCGGCCGAGCACGACCACCCCGCCGTCGGCGGCCCAGACCCGAACGTCGTCGCGACGGCGACGTGCCCGGCCCGCTCGGGCGTGACCGGCGTCCGGGACCTCGGTCAGCCGCAGCGGGGGCGGGCCGGGCAGCGGACCCGCGACGGTCAGGAGGTCGATGGTGTCGGTGCGGCGCCCGGTGCGGTCCAGCAGCGCGACGAGAAAGCGCGGATTCATCGTGGCCGCCAGGCCGTCGCAGTCGAGAGTGGCCAGCGTGCGGCGTACCCATTCGGGGTCCTCGTCGGTGAACACCACGGAGTGCGCGGTGAACGCGATGACGCCGGCGTCGCGGTGGCACGGCTGCGGTACGACGGTGGTCCCGCCGTCGGCCGGCGGGAAGTGCCCGTTCGCCGCGGCGCGCAGGATGTCGGCCAGCGTACTCTCGGCGATCGTCGTCTCCTCGGGTCGTCGGAACGCGCTCGGCGGCCGGCGCGTGGCGCGCCGACCGCCGAGCTGGTTCGGGTTCAGCTTCCGGTGCAGGTGGCGGTGGTGCCGCCGCCGTTTCCGGTGCCCTGGAATCCGAAGTTGGTGGTCTGGCCCGCAGCCAGCCGTCCATTGTAGCTCTGGTTGGCGACGGTGACGGTCCCGCTGCTACCGGTCGCGACGCCGTTCCACAGCGAGGTGATTGAGGCGCCACTGGGCAGGTTGAGGGTGACCCGCCAACCGCTGAGGGCGGTGCTTCCGGCGGTGACGGTGACGTTGGCGACGAAGCCGCCATTCCACTGGTCCTGCACGGCGTAGGTCGCGGTGCAGCCGGCACCCGTGGGCGGCGGCGTGGTCGGCGGAGGCGTGGTGGGCGGAGGCGTGGTCGGCGGGGGAGTCGTGGGCGGAGGCGTGGTCGGTGGAGGCGTGGTCGGCGGCGTGCCGGGGTCCAGCGTCAGGTTCTTCTGCTGGACCGTCCACTGGGTACCGCACAGGCCGCAGTTGGGCCCGACGAAGTTGGCCCCGGCGGTGGTGTCGCCCTTGAGCCGCCACTTGAGGTAGAGCACCGCGACGCGGCCGAACTCGCCACCGTTGGTCTGGTCGTACGTGCCGCCGTGCCCGACGTTGAGGTTGCCCATGAAGGCGGGCAGCGTGGACGGCAGCTTGCCCCAGTCGTCGATGGCGTTCGGGTAGGCGATGTCGCTGGGCCCGCCGATGATGTAGGCGATCGGCTTGGTCAGCCTTCTGAGCTGGTAGTCGTCGGCGTCGTTGAGCAGGCCGCTGCTGAAGATGCCGGTGGTGGTGACGCGCGGGTCGTTGGAGACCGCGTACGCCTCCAGCCCGCCGCAGGAGAAGCCCGCGACCGCGACCTTCGTCGTGTCGATCTTGTTGAAGTACTTGCTGCCCTGCCGGGAGTTCTCCGCGATGGCCCAGTCGATCGACTGGGTGAGCATCTGGGAGTTGGTCGAGCCGGAGCCGTTCGGGGCGCCGTTGGCGATCGCGAGGAAGCCGTGCGAGGCGATCTCGCGCAGGAAGTTGCCTTGGGAGAGGCCGTTGGCCGAGCAGCCGCCGTTGCCCCAGACGAAGATGGGCAGGCGCTCGGACGGAAGCGTCTGCGGCCGGAAGATGGTGTGGTTGGCCAGGCTGGCCGAGGTCTCGTAGTCGGCGGGGTAGGGACCGGAACCGCCGACGGCGGCATCGGCCGGCGTCGCGCCGAGCGTAATGATCATCGAGGCGATCGGGACGACGGCGGCCACCAACCCCGCGTAGATCTTCGATCTTCTTCTCATGCGCGCCTCCAACGGATGTCACGGTGGGGCTCCCCGCGGCGGCGGTGGCGGCTGTACGTTCGCGCGGCGAGCGCAGGCCACGGGCCAGGTCGATAGGTACGCGTCGACCACCCGGCGGGGTCCCCACAGGCGATCCGATGGGAGCGGTGTGCAGTTACTATCACTGCCGCAACGAAAAGTGTCAATGTCTGTGGGCGTTCAACGCCGGCGTCGGCGTGCCGTCCCGCTGCCACTCGACCCGGCCGTCGGGAGGTCCTCCGACGCCTCGAAGTGGGTGATCCACGCGGCGGCGTCCGGCCAGTGCGGTGTCGCCACCTCGACCAGCCGCGCCTGCGCGAGCGCGCCGAGCGCGGAGTGGATCTCCAGGAAGGTGTCCCTGGCCTCCTGGCGGGGCCACGGCGTCGGCAGCAGGTGGTCGGGCAGGTCCGGGTCGAGGTCGGCGAACCTCCGCCAGGAGTCCATGGCCGAGGTTCGGGCCACCAGCGCCCGTGCCGCGTCCACCTCGTTGTCGCGTACGGCCGCCCGCAGCGGGGCGTACCGCCGGATGAAGGTCGAGTACTCGGACGCGAGCGCGGCCAGGTCGTACGCGCCGGCCGGCCCATGTGGTCCGGACTCCTCGTCGAACCGGACGCGCATCACCGACCACCGGGCGCCCTCGACGTGGTCCAGCAATTCGCTCAGCGCCCCCTTCGCCGGCGCGGCGTCCGATCCCGGCCGGATCCACGCGCTGTCGTAGAGGCTGGCGAAGCGCAGTGCGCTCAGCGCCCGGCGCACGGCGTGCCGCGACGCCTGTCCCGAGGTCGGGACCGAGAAGGTGGCCAGCACCCAGTCGCCGGTCCACCGCGGCGGGTGGGCGCCGAAGGTCAGGAAGTGCCGCATCCGCGCGCGATGCCGGGCGATCGCTCCGGGCGTCAGGTGGTAGACCGGAGGCCGCCGACTCGCCCTCATCGCGATGAGGCCGCGCTTGACCAGTCGGGACAGCGCGGCACGGGCGCTGGACTCGCTGATCCCGAACTCGCCCAGGATCGCGATGACCGCCGCCGAGGGCAGGTCGGCGTCGGTGGAGTCGAGGTACTCGCCGAGCACGGTCGCCAGCAGGTGCTGCGGGCTGGGCCCGATCTGGGCTCGGGGAACTCGCACGTCGTCGGCGTTCACGCCACCACACTGCCGCACGCGGCGGCGTCGGCAGCCGGACGTGGTGATCTGGGGCATTTTCGCCACACTCACCAGCCTGCTGGCCGCGATGCTGCCTTTGCGGATACCACGCGCGGCCGCCGATCATGCCCCCTCATGCTCGCTCGCGGCCCCGCCCCCCTCGCGCCGCTGGCGCGAGCCGACCATTGGGCATGTGGACGACGCGTAGGAACGCGGGCAGCCGCCACGGTCGCGGGCCACCGATGACGATGTCGCGCCGCAGCACCGCCTGGGCGACACCGATCCGGCCGAACATCATCAGGTTGAAGCGGGCGGGATGGAACGCCACGAACGCGTCGTACGGGGCGCCGGGCGGCGGGATCCACACCCGACGGTCGCCCAACGTCAGTGTCGTGGTCGACGTGAACCGTGACCGGAACTGCACCGACACGTGGTGGCGAGGCATCCGCAGTTCGGTGTTCAGCAGCACCCCGTACGAGTCACGCAGCATGTCGAACATGAACAGGTCCCAGTAGAGCGCGGCATGCTCGTCCGGCATCGGCCACGGGCGGCGCAGCGCCCGTGCGATGTCCCAGCCGTGCACGAGCAGTTCGTTGGTCAGGTGGGCGAACAGACCTCCGACCGTCACCCGCGCGTTGCCCAGCCAGCTCACCGTCGAGCGCGGGTGCGAGGTCGTGGCCAGGAGGCGGTCGACCGCTTCGTTCAGCCGTGACAGCAGGACCCCGGGGTCCCGCTCGGCGAAGTGGGCGAGCACGTGCCTGTTGACCTCGGCCACCGTGTCGACGTTCGTCACGGCGAGCATGTCCTCCAGACCTGGCACCGCGATGGCGACCTCGGTGCCCTCCAGCCTGGCCACGTACAGCTCGGCGATAGAGAGGACGTGTGCGACGGTGTCGGCGATGGTCCAGTCGGCGGTCGCCATGACCGTTGGCGACGACGAGGCGGTCACCAGGTAACTGAGCCGGTCGGTAGCCGTTCGGAGCGCCGTGTGCGCCAGGTCCCAGCGGTCCGGGCCGGCCGTGTCAGTCACGTCCCACAGCTTCGGGCATCCGGGCCGGCGGGACTTCTCTGAGATTGCGCTCCTTGGATGCGGTTCAGACCAGCGGCGCCTGCGCCGGTCGGTCGCCGTCACCGGCCGCGCGGACGCCCTCGGGAGCGGCGATGCTGTCGTGGGCGCTGCCGGTGACGATGTTCTCCACGGTCAACATCGCCGTGAGCGCGGCCTTGCGCAGCAGCACCGCGCGCTCGCGTTGGTTGGCGCAGAGCCGAGCCGCGGCCTCCAATTCGGCGCGCGCCTCCGGGTGCCGGCCGAGTCGCGTCAGCAGCTCACCGCGTACGGTGGGGAGCAGATGTGACCCGGGGAGCCGCCCTGCGGCGACCAGCTCGTCCACGATGGCCAGAGCCGGGGCCGGCCCGGAGGCCATGGCCACGGCGACGGCCCGGTTGAGATCGACCACCGGCGATGGCGCGACCCGGCCGAGCGCGTCGTAGAGCAGAACGATGCTGTCCCAGTCGGTCGCCTGCACGGAGGGCGCCGAGGCGTGTGCGGCGGCGATCGCGGCCTGCAGGCCGTAGCGGCCGAGACCACCGCTCGACGCCTGGGCCAGCGCGGCCAGTCCCCGGCGGATCGCCGAGGCGTCCCACCGCCGTCGGTCCTGCTCCTCGAGCAGGACCGGAGTCCCGTCCGGGGCGGTCCGGGCGGGGAACCGCGCGGCGGTCAGCTCGCACAGCGCGAGCAGGCCGTGCACCTCCGGCTCGTCGGGTTGGAGGGTGGCCAGCGTACGGGTCAGTCGGATCGCCTCGTACGCGACGTCGGGGCGCAGCAGGCGGTCGCCAGAGGTGGCCGTCGACCCCTCGGTGAAGATCAGGTACAGGACGTGGAGCACGCCGTTCAGCCGTGCCCGACGTTCGCTGGCCGGGGGCAGCTCGAACGGCACGCCAGCCGCCGCGATCGTCTTCTTGGCGCGGGTGATGCGGGCCTGCACGGTCGGCACGGGCACGAGGAACGCGCGGGCGATCTCCTCGCTGGACAGCCCGCCGACCACCCGCAGGGTCAGCGCCACCCGCGCCTCGGGGGAGAGCACCGGGTGGCAGCTGACGAACATCAGGGCGAGGGTGTCGTCGTCGATGCGATCGGGGTCGACGGCCTCGTCCAGGCCCTCGCCGGTCGCCGCGTCGACCGCCAGCAGCGCGTACCGCTCCCGCAGGGCGCTCCGGCGGCGGATCGTGTCGATGGCGCGCCGTCGCGCGGTGGCCATGAGCCAGCCGGCCGGATTGGCCGGGGAAGCGCGCGGCCACGACAGCAGCGCCTCGGCCACCGCCTCCTGGGCGGCATCCTCGGCCAGCCCGACGTCACCGGTGAACCGGGTCAGCGCGGCGACGATCCGCGCCGACTCGGCTCGCCAGACGGCCTCGACGTCGGCCGTGCCCATCAGGGCCGACCGTTGGTGTCGCTGCCCGGCGGGAGCTCGTCGGCCTCGGCCACGCGCCGGACCTCGATCTTGGACCCACGGACCGCCGGGACCCGCCTGGCCCACTCGACGGCCTCCTGCTTCGAGGCGACGTCGAGCAGGAAGTAGCCCCCGAACAGCTCCCTGGTTTCGCCGTACGGCCCGTCCGTGACCACGGGCGCCTCGCCGCCGAACTCCACCACGACGCCCTGTCCCGGATCGTCCAGTCCTTCGGCCGCGAGGAGGACGCCGGCCTTCAGCATCTCCTCGATGAACCGGCCGGTCGCGGCCATCGCCTCGTCGATCGACGCCATCATCGCCGCGTTCGACTCATCGGTGCCCCGCATGATCAGCATGTACTTCGCCATCGCCTTCTCCTCCTCCGGCGGGGTCGCCACTCGCCCCTCGCGCCCCTATGTCGAACGAGCGGCCCGCACATCGACACCGTCGCGGAGAATTCTCCGACGGGTGCGGCGTGGGCTCGCGCCGGTGCCACGAAGCGGGCCGCCACCGGGTGGTCGACGCGGCCCAGTTTCACCGCCCTCTTATGAACCAGGCCCTGACGCCCAGGAGGGACGCCAGGTCGTCGGGGGTAGCGGCGTCAGGCCCGCGCAGTGGTCCAGTACCGCACGCAGGCCCGGGTGCGGGTTCTCGCGGCGCAGCAGAAGCGCGATCGGGTACGCGAGCGTGGGGCGCGCGATCGGGATGCGGCGCAGGTCGTGGCTCGTCGGCCAGAGGTAGCGGTCGCGCGAGCCGACGAGGGTCGCCACGTCGGTGGATTCGGCGAGGATGTCGAGGAGCACCTCATCGCCGAAGTGTGGGCCGGCGGCGTCGATCCGTAGGTCGAAGGCGGCGGTGAGCTGGTCGTAGAAGGCCGCCCACTCGCTGTGCGGCGCGATGCCCGGCACCCAGATCCGGTGCCCCCGAAGCTGCGCCGGCGTCAGCGTGCGCGCGGAGGCGAGCGGGTGCCGTGGGCCGACGAGCAGTTCCAGCGCCGAGTCGAAGGCGTGGACCATCCGCACCTCGCGCGGCAGCGTCGTCGGGTCGGTGACGGATCGGAACGAGGCGTCGACGTCGCCCGCCTGGACGGCGGCGACCGCCTCGCGCGGGTCGTTGACCCGCAGTATCACGACGTCGAGCGCGATCTGCGGATGCGAGCGCCAGTAGTCGTGCAGGACGACGGCCTGCGCGGAGCGCAGGCCGAGAACGTCGATCCGCAGGGCCCGCGAGCCCGGTCTGATCGCGGCGACCGCGCGGTCCGCCCCGGCGACGATGCCCCGGGCGTGCGGGAGGAACGCCTGGCCGTCGAGTGTCAGCTCGACCCCTCGGGGGGTACGCCTGAACAACCGGACGTCGAGCGCCCGTTCGAGCGCCGCGATCCGCTTGGAGATCGCCTGCTGCGTCACCCCCAGCTCGTCGGCCGCGTGCTGCAACTGCCCGAACTCGGCGGCCCGCACGAACGATCGCACCGCCTCGGTATCCACCGGCTCATTATGCCGATCCACAACTGTTGGTTGTGGCTCTCGGGATCCCGGTTGTTTGCTTCCGCGCGGGCGCGAGAGGTGTGCTGCCCCGGGGCGTCGGTGGATTCGGGAGGGTCGCATGCGGGGGCGGTTGGGGAGCGACTTCGGTTGGCTGTGGTCGGCGTACGCCGCCAGCACGTACGGCACCTGGCTCGCCTTCGGTGCCTTTGCGCTGATCGCCGTCCGCGTGCTGGACTCCTCGGCGGTCGCCGTGGCGCTGCTGGAGGCGGCCGGCCTCGCGGTCGCGGCGGTCGTGGCCTTCGCGCTCGGGCCCTGGGTCGAGCACCGTGCGAAGCGACCGGTGATGATCGCGATGGACCTCGTCCGCTGCACCGCGATGGTCAGCGTCCCGGTCGCGTACGGCCTCGGAATTCTGTCGTACGGTCAACTGCTGGTTGTGTCGATCATTTCGGGGACTGCGGGCATCGCCTTCTCCGCCGCGTCCGGGGCGTACCTGAAACATCTGGTGCGTGGCGCGGACCTGCTGGCGGCCAACGGGCGGTTCGAGGGCACGGCCTGGGTGGCGACAGCGGCCGGGCCGCCCCTGGGCGGCGCGCTCGCCGGGCTGCTCGGTCCGGTCGTGACCGTCCTGGCCGACGCCGTCAGCTACCTGCTGTCCGCGTTCGCGATCCTGCGTGTTCGGGCCGGCGACGTCGCCACACCTCGTGGCCGCGCGACGGGGCTGCGGCCCGCCGACCTGCTGCACGGGGGGAGGCTCATCCTCGGCGACGGCGTCCTGCGCGGGCTGTTCCTCAACTCGATCCTGGTCGGCGGCCTCATCATGGCCACCGCGCCGTTGCTGGCCGTGCTCCTGCTGGGCCAGTACCACCTTCCGGCATGGCAGTACGGCCTCGCCTTCGGCATCCCGGCTCTCGGTGGGCTGCTGGGCGCCCGCCTCTCCGCGCGCCTCGTGAGCCGCCACGGCCGGCACCGGGTCATGATCGTTTTCGGCTGGCTGCGTTCGGTCTTCCCACTCGGTCTCGCCCTCGTCCAGCCGGGTGTGCCCGGACTCGTCACCGTGATCGTCGTCGAGGGACTGCTGATCACGTGCATGGGAGTCTTCAATCCGATCTACGCGACCGAACGCCTGCGCCGGGTCCCCGCGGGTCACGCCGCGCGGGTGCTCAGCACGTGGAGTGCCGTCGGCAAGCTCCTGCAGGCTGCCCTGATGGTGGGCTGGGGTCTTCTCGCCACACTCACCAGCCCGCTCGCCGCGATCACGCTGTCCGGAGTCCTGTTGCTGGCCACTCCGCTGTTGCTGCCCCGGCGGACACCGTCGGTGGCCGTCGCGGCCAACACGTCCGGGCGTGACGTCCGGGTCGGGTGACCTTCCGTGACCATTCGCTTCATATTCCCAGTCGTCGATGTTAACGTTCACTTAACGTCGTCGTCTGCCGGTCGACATCGTCGTCGGCAGCGGCCCGGGATCGGAGAACGCTTATGACCACGTCCGGCATGGTTCTTCGGGTGCGCACGGTGGCGGTGCTGACGGTGTGCGCCCTCGCCACCGCGGTCCCGGTGGCCGCGTCCGCGTCCGCGACGACCATCACCGTGGCTGCCGACGGCAGCGGCGCCTACACGACCGTGCAGGCCGCCATCGACAGTGTCGCGGCGAACAACGGCGTTCCGGTCACCATCACCATCAAACCCGGCACCTACCGGGGCGTGGTCACCATTCCCGCCAACAAGCCCTACCTCACCCTGGTCGGCGCCGGCAGTTCCGCCGCCCAGGTGGTGATCGTCGAAGGGCATGCCTCCGGCCAGACCAAGCCCGGTGGCGGTACGTACGGCACGTCCGGCAGCGCCTCGGTCTTCGTCAACGCCAACGACACCACGATCAGGAACCTGACCATGTCGAACGACTTCGACGAGGCCGCCAACACCCTCGACGCCGAGCAGGCCGTCGCTGTCAACACCTCCGGCGACCGGGTGCAGTTCGACAACGTCCGCGTCCTCGGCAACCAGGACACCCTGCTGGTCAACGCGCCAAGTGTCAGCTCGGTCCGGCGTCTCTACGTCCGCAACTCCTACGTGGAGGGCGACGTCGACTTCATCTTCGGGCGGGGCACCATGGTCTTCCAGAACGGCACCGTGCACTCGCTCACCCGGGGCTCGTCGTCGAACAACGGCTACCTCACCGCCGCGGCCACCGACATCAACAACAGGTTCGGCTTCCTGTTCTGGGGAACCACGCTGACCAGCAACGCTCCCGCCAGGACCGTCTACCTGGGCCGGCCCTGGCACCCCAGCGGTGACGTGAACGCCCGCGGTCAGGTGCTCTACCGGGGCGTCACGATGGGCGCGCACATCCGCACCGACCCCTGGACCGACATGTCCGGCTTCTCGTGGCGGAACGCCCGCTTCGCCGAGTACGGCAGCACCGGGCCGGGCGCCGTCATCAACGCCAACCGGCCGCAGATGAGCGCCTCCACCGCCACCCAGTACACACCCACCGCCTACCTGGCGGGTACCGACGGCTGGAACCCCATCCGATGACGACGATCCGTTCCCTGCGTACCGCGGCCCTCCTCGCGGTCGCCGCCGGGGTGCTCGCCGCCGGTCTGCCGGTGCTCAGCGCCGAGGCAGCGGCCGGCGACGGCACGCCGGCCGACTCGAACATCAGCTTCGTCGGCCGGTGGAACAGGACGAACGCCTCGGCGTACGTGCCGTACTGGGCCGGCGCGTACCTGCGCGTCGGGTTCACCGGGAGAACGGTGAAGCTCCGGCAGCGCAACACCATCCAGCTGTGGGCGAGCATCGACGGTGGGGCGTTCACGTCCTTCACCGGCTCCGGCACGATCAACCTGACGCCGACCGCGCTGGCGGCCGGCAGCCACACGCTGATCGTCAGCTACCGGCAGGTGGCCGGCTCCTACACCGGTGACGCGGTCTTCCAGGGGTTGATCCTCGACTTCGGCGCGGGCACCTTCGCGCCACCGACCCGCCCCAAGCTGGTCGAGTTCGTCGGTGACTCGATCACCGCAGGGGCCACGAGCAGTCAACTCGCCGTGACGGACTACGCGTTCAAGGTCGGTGAGCGGCTCGGCTACGACCACACCCAGATCGCGATCGGTGGCATGTGTCTGGCCGAGACGACCGACGGGTGCTGGGCGCAGGAGACACGCTACTGGATGTCCTCCGGTGGTCAGGCCGGCACCGAGCCGTGGGACTTCTCCCGCTACACCGCCGACGGCGTGGTGATCAACCTGGGGACCAACGACAAGAGCCACGGCGTGAGCGGCGCGGCCTTCCAGGCGGCGTACACCACCTTCCTCACCAGGATCCGGGCCAGGTTTCCGAATGCCACGCTCTTCGCCATGCGGACGTTCATCGGTCGCTACGCGACGGAGACGGAGGCGGCGGTACGGGCACGCAACGCGGTGGGCGACACCAACGTGTTCTACGTCGACACCACCGGCTGGCTGCCGTCCGGCGGCCTGAGCGACTCGGTGCACCCGAACGACGCCGGCCACCAGGCCATCACCGACCGGCTGGCCCCGATTCTCAGCGCGCGACTGAACGCGACCCCGGCCCCGACGACGCCCGCGCCGACGACGCCCGCGCCGACCACTCCGCCGCCGACGACGCCCGCGCCGACGCCGTCTGCGGGCGCGGCCTGCGCGGTCACCTACCGCAAGACCGGTGACTGGGGTACGGGCGCCCAGTTCGACGTGACGCTCACCAACACCTCCACCGTCGGAGTCAACGGGTGGACGCTGACCTGGTCCCTGCCGGGCGGCCAGCGGATCAACCAGTCCTGGAACGCCACCGTCACCCAGTCCGGCGCTGCGGCCACGGCGGTGAACGCCGCCTGGAACGCGGTGATTCCGGCCGCCGGCTCGACCAGCTTCGGATTCATCACCGACAGCCCGCTCGCCGGAGCGACCGGTTTCGCCCTCAACGGCTCCCCGTGCGCCGCCGTCGGGTGACGGCGAGCGCCTCCGATCAAGGCAGGAGTAACCCGATGACGGTTCGCCGATCGCGTCTCGTGGTTCTGGCAGCAACGGTCCTGACCGTCGTGGCCGGCGGGCTCGGCATCGCCACCGCCCAGGCCGCCACCCCGGCGTGTGCTGTCGACTACCGGGTCACCAGCCAGTGGGCCGGCGGGTTCGGCGCCGATGTCGTCGTCACCAACCTCGGTGACGCGGTGACCAGTTGGAGCCTGGCGTGGAGCTTCGCTCCCGGGCAGGGCGTGACGCAGGCGTGGAACGCCACCGTCACGGTCACCGGCTCGGCGGCCACCGCCACCAACGTGAGCTACAACGGCGCCGTCGGCACCGGCGCGTCGGTCACCTTCGGCTTCACCGGCTCGTGGAGCGGCAGCAACCCGGTGCCGTCGTCGTTCTCGTTCAACGGCACCACCTGTGCCGGTCCACCGGCAGCGACGCCCACCGCGCCGACGCCGTCGCCCACCGCGCCGTCGCCGACATCGACGCCATCGCCGGCGCCGACACCCTGCACCGGCCCGAGCACGCCGCCGGCCAGCCCGTCCACGTCACCGACGCCCGCGCCGACCAAGGTGTGGATGGCGGGCGACTCCACGATGATGAACGCCAGTTCCTGTCCGATCGGCTGGGGCAGCCAGTTCGCGTCCTACCTCACCTCGAAGGTCACCGTGCAGAACAGCGCCGTCGGCGGTCGCAGCATCCAGACCTGGTTGTACGAGGGCAGTGTGACCTCCTCCAAGAACTCGGCGGGCGAGTGCGCGCTCAGCTCGACCGCCTACAGCGCGCGGTGGTCGGCGATGCTGGACACCGGCAGTGGCTTCCGGGCCGGCGACTTTCTGATCATCCAGTTCGGTATCAACGACGGTGACTCGGCCTGCCCGCGACACGTCGGCGCCAACCGCTTCAAGGAACTGCTCGGCGTGATGGCGACGGCCGCCAAGGCCAGAGGTGTGAAGCCGATCTTCGTCACCCCGGTCGCGGCGATCACCTGTAGCGGCAACACCGCCGTCGGCAATCGTGGGTTCGTCGCCGAGACGACGGCCGCGGCCGCCGCCAACGGCGTACCGGTCATCGACCTGCACGCGAGGAGCGTGGCGCTCTACAACACGCTCCGGTTGTGCCCGAACAACGGTGACTACTCGACGGGCGCGGTGGGCGCGTTCTTCTGCAACGACCACACCCACTTCGAGACCGCCGGGGCCAGACAGATCGCCGGCCTGGTCGCCACCGCCCTGCGGGCGCAGAACATCCCGCTCGCCGCCTACCTGAGGTGACCGCCACTTTTCGCTGATCGGGCCCGCGCGGTGGCCGGATCACGCCCGATCATCAGGACGTCATCGCGGTGCGACGCCGGGGCGTGACCATTGCGCGGTGGGGCGGCCGTTGAGACGCCACGGGTGCCCGGTGACCCGCGGCCAGCCTTCCGGCGAGTTCTCCCAGTTCTCCTGCCGGCCGTACACGGTGAGGTCCAGGGCGTGGTAAGTGGTCATCAACGCTTCGACGCCCCGCCCGGTGGTCCAGTAGGTCTCGTAGACGTTGTCGCCGTCGCGTAGGTAGCACGCGATGAACCCGAAGCCGCGACCGTCGGCCAGAGCCGGGTCGGAGTCTTTCGCCGAATACCAGGGGAACCTGTAGCCCATGAACTCCGCGAACGGGGCGCTCTCGTCGTAGGGGCCCTGGCAGAACACGGCGTAGGTGACGTCCCGAGCGTGCAGGTAGTCCAGCGTCTGCATGTGGCAGGTCGAGAAGGTGCATCCCTCACACTGATGCTCGTACGGCTTGTCGTCGTGCCACATGTGGAAGTAGGCGATGAGCATCCGGCGGCCCTCGAACACCTCCACCAGCGGGGTGTCCCCGCCAGGGCCCCGCACCGTCACCGTCGGCATCAAGGTCATCGGCAGCTGACGGCGAGCGGCTGCGATCGCGTCTCCTTCGCGGGTATGGGCCTTCTCCCGGACCAGCAGTTCGTCGCGCTCGCGCAGCCAGGTCTCCCGGTCGACGACCGGGGGCGCGGCGGCGCTGAAGGCGGGGGTTGCCGTCATGGCGTTCTCCTTGGTAGGTGAGGATCGGTCACAGGTACAGACGACCGAGTCGGCGATCGTCATCGGTGACCGATGACGGATGGGTCCGCGGTCGTCAGTACGGTGGTGAGGATCATTCAGCCCCGGGGAAATCAGGTGTCCGACTCGACCGATGAGCAGGCGGTCTGGCTGCAGCGCGCCTTCGGCGAGCACCGGCGCGAGTTACACGTGCACTGCTACCGCCTTGCCGGGAACGTCACCGACGCGGACGACCTGGTGCAGGAGACATTCCTGCGTGCCTGGCGGGCTCGCGACCGCTTCGAGGGTCGGGCGTCGGCGCGTACCTGGTTCTATCGGATCGCCACGAACGTCTTCCTCGACAGCCGCAAGGCGGCCGGTCACCGGACGGTACCGTCCGGGGATCCGCTGGAGTGGTCCACCGAGCTCGGTCCCTATCCGGACGCCCTGCTGGCCGACGATCCGCAGACCGGTATCGCCGCCCGGGAGACCGTCGAGCTGGCCGTGATAGCAGCGCTCATGCACCTGCCGCCACGGCAGCGGGCAGCCTCCGTACTGCGCGACGTCCACGGCTGGACGCCGCAGGAGATCGCCGCCGCGCTCGACACCGCCGTGGCGGCCGTCAACAGCCTCCTCCAGCGGGCCCGCCACACCCTCCGCGGGCGCACTCCGTCGGACCCGAAGGACTGGCGCCGCCCGCAGCTCACCAGGGAGGACGAAGAGATCCTGCGCCGCTACGCCAACGCGAAGGACCCGGAGACGATCCGGGCACTGCTCGCCGAGGACGTACGGATCACGATGCCGCCCGAGCCGCCGGTCGTCGGGATCGACGCGGTCGCGGAGTTCCTTGCCCGCCCGCTCGACTGGCGTACGTTCCCCACCTCAGCCAACGGGCGCCCGGCGCTGATCAACTATCTCCGCCGGCCCGGCAGCCCGCACTACGAGGCGTTGGTCGTCGACGTACTTCGGATCGAGAACGGGAAGATCGTAGAGAGCAACGCCTTCATCGGTGCCCGTCACGTCGCCGTGTTCAGCATGCCCGCCACACTCGAGCCCTAGACGAGTAGGTCTCAAGCCAGGTGTCCGAGTCTGCGTTCAGTGGCAGATGATGTGCCACCGTCCAAATCGGCTTGAGCGACGGCCCGGCTGCTATCGTCCAGCACCCGAATGACGATCCTGGCCTGCTGTGGGCCGTCAACAACCCGTTTATCGGCAACGAGAGCAGCACGAAGATTTACACCAGCGGCCCGATCTGACGCCGGCGTTCGCGTAACGAGCTCCGGTCCGTCAGACGAGCGGCGCCTGCGCCGACCGGTCGCCGTCGCCGGCTGCGCGGACGCCCTCGGGAGCGGCGATCGGCGCGGTGATGATCCGGCTCGGCAGCACCGGCGCGTCCCGGCCCGTGCCTCGCCGCGCCCCGCCGTCGGTCGACTGCTCGTGGTAGTCCTGCTCCACGTTGACCGACCAGATGTCGTGGGCGCTGCCGGTGACGATGTTCTCCACGGTCAACATCGCCGTGAGCATCGAATGGTCCTGGTTGTTGTAGCGGTGCATGCCGTTGCGTCCCACCGGGTGCACGTTCGGCACGGCCTCGGCCAGCCACGCCCGGATCACGTCCACGTTGTGCTGGTAGCGCTCGTCGTACACCGGATAGGCCTTCGGCATGCGCACGACGTAGCCGGCCTCGACGACCCCCGGCCGGACCAGGCCCAACCGCTCCAGCTCCGCGGTCGCGAGGGCCACCAGGTCGGCGTCGGCGGTACGCCACATCTCGTCGTCCTCGAAGACGAAGTACTCCAGGCCCAGGCAGGTGCGCCCGTCCTTGACGAGGTACGGCGACCAGGAGCCGAAGTTCTGGATCCGGCCCACCCGCACCGCGGGATCGTGCACGTAGATCCAATTGTCGGGGAACGAGAACTCGGCCGGCACCACCAGGGCGACGGTCAGGAAGTCGCGGTAGCGCAGGTCGGCGGCGCAGGCCAGCACGTGCGGGGGAGCCGGCGGGCGGAGCGCGGCGACCAACTCCGAGATCGGCATCGACGAGATCACATCGTCGGCCGGCTCGGTACGCTGCCCGCCCGCGCCGTTGACCGTCACGCCGATCGCCCGGCGTCGTTTCGGGTCACGGTGCACGGCGGTCACCCAGGTGCCGGTCGACACCTCCCCGCCGCGCTGGCGTACCTGGTCGGCGCAGCGTTCCCACATCATCCCCGGCCCGTACTTCGGGTACTGGAACTCCTCGATCAGGCTGGTCACGTCGGTGCGGCGGCGTCCAGGCAGCACCGCGTTGCGGATCGCCGTGGCCAGCGACAGGTTCTTGATCCGCTGCGCGGCCCAGTCGGCCCGCAGCCGGTCCGCGGGCATACCCCAGACCTTCTCGGTGTACGTCTTGAAGAAGATCGAGTACAGCCGCCAGCCGAACCGGGCCGACACCCAGCCTTCGAAGTGCGACTGGTCGCGCGGTGGGCGAACCCGCGCCCGGGCGTACGAGGCGAGGCACCGCACCGCCTCCGGCAGACCCAGGTTGCGCAGCGCGTTCGTCGCGCTCAGCGGGTAGTTGAACAGGGCGCCCCGGTAGAAGATCCGACTCATCCGGGGCCGGGTCAGGAAGTCCTCGTCGGGCAGGATCTCGTGCCAGAACGCCTCCACCCGGTGGACCTTGGTGAAGAACCGGTGTCCGCCGATGTCGAAGCGCCACCCGTCGCGTTCCACGGTCCGGCTGATCCCGCCGACCACCTCGTCGGCCTCGAAGACCCGGACCGGCCGCCCGTGGCGGAGCAACTCGTACGCCGCCGTGAGCCCTGCCGGCCCCGCGCCGATGACCACCGTGCCGTGTTGCTCGCTCATGCCGCCGACTCCCTGTTGCTGGTCGAGGCGGCCCGCGTACCCGTTATGACCGGGTTGTCACCTCGGGTCCTGGTGGGTTTCTCCTCCGGCGAGGTCCGCCGGGGCGTACAACGGGGAGGGCGGCGGGCGGTTCGGCGGACCGGGGGAGCGGGGCGGATGCACCGGTGGCGGGGCGGCCGGCGGCGCGCGAGGGCGCTGGTCCAGACGGGCGCGCGACTGGTCCGCCGGGTTCCCCAGCCCTGGCCGTACCTGATCGGGCTCTTTTTCGGCGCGAAGCTGTTGCTGACCCTGCTCGGCCTCCTGGTCCTGCACGCCTGGGACGGCATTCCAGGTGCGCCACCGCCAGACGAGGCGCTGATGTGGGCGCAGCAGCGGGAGATCTCCGGGCACCGGTGGATCTCCCTGTGGTTCGCCTGGGACGCGCTGCTCTACGTGCGGCTGAGCGAGCTGCCACTGACCGGGCGGCCGTGGGGGGACTTCGGCTTTCCGCTGCTCTACCCCTTCCTCGCCCGTCCGGTCGGCGCGCTACTGGGCGGTGACAACGCGCTGGCCCTACTGTTGATCAGCAATGTCGCGTTCCTGGGCGCCCTCGGGTACGGCTACCGGCTGGCCGAACTGCTGTTCGGTGACGCCGACGCGGCTCGTCGATTCACCCGCTACCTGGTTCTCCTGCCGACGGCCTTCCTGTTCCAGGCCGCGCTGACCGAGTCGCTATTCGTCTGCCTCGCGCTGGCCGCCTTCTACTACGCCGAGCGCCGCCGGTGGCTACTTGTCGGCGTGGTCGGCTACTTCCTGGCGATGAGCCGGTCTCTCGGACTGCTCGTCGTCCTGCCGTTGGCGCTCGTGCTGCTGCGCCAGCACGACTGGCGGCTCGGTCCGCGTGCCCTGCTCGGATACCTGCGGACCGGCTGGCCGTTGCTGCTGCTGCCCGCCGGATGGTTCACCTTCATGGCGTTCTGCAAGTGGCGGGGCGGGGACTGGTTCGCCTACCAGCACGCCCAGAAGGCCGGCTGGGGGATCGAGGCGCAGAACCCCCTTCCGGTGGTCCTGGGCGGGCTCACCGGCGAGCCGCGCGACGCCGCCCGGGTCCTGTTCGCCCTGGTCGTGCTGGCCGTCCTGGCCGCCGGGTTCCGCCGTCGGGAGCTGCCCTATCTCGTCTACGGCGTGCTCATGGTGGTGGTGCCGCTGTCGTTGGGTCCGGCGGTCTACAAGAGCCTGCTGCGCTACCTGCTGGCGGCGTTCCCGGTGGCCCTGGTGCTGGCCCGCTGGGCCAGCCGGGCGAGCGCCGACGTGTGGCTCACGGCGGCGCTCGCCCTCGTGCAGGGCGCGCTGTTCGTGCTCTGGCTCAGCTACTGGACCCACATGATCATCTGATTGGACGCATGTCGGTCGGGGCAGGATGAGGCGATGACCGACCCACGGGTACGCCTCGACGACCTGGGCGCCTGGCTGATCAAGGGCAACGCGGACAGCGTCGACCTGGCCGCCCGCTTCGCCCGCGAACCCCTGGTGACGAGCTGGTGCGTACGCCCCGGCTACCGGGCCCGGCTGATGCGCGCCGGGCAGCCCGTGGTGTTCTGGGCCAGCGGCAGCCGCGCCCGCCTGCCGTACGGGGTGTGGGGCGTCGGCCGGGTCACCGCGCCGGCCGAGCCGGGGCCGCCGGGGCGACCCTGGTCGGTGCCCGTGGAGCTGCCCATCCTCGCCGAGCCGGACCGCGTGTCCCGAGGCGTGTTGCGTGCCGACGACCGGCTCGCCGCTCTGGAGGTGCTCCGACAGCCGCAGGCGGCCAACCCCTCGTACCTGACGGTGGCCCAGTTCGCCGCCCTGCGGACCCACCTGCCGGTCTGAGTCCCGGCGGCCCTGTGCGAGCCTGGTACCCGTCGTACCGTCGCGTGCGGGGGAATGGAGGCCCGGTGTTCGCCCTGGCGCTGAACGAGGATGTCGAGCTGCGCGCGTTGGACCCCTGGCGGGCCGAGGAGTTCCTCGCCCACCTGGACCGGGCGCGAGAGCACATAAGTCCCTGGGTGGCACCATCCTTCGTCGCCACCGACCTGCCGTCGGCCCGGGCCGTGCTGCAGCGCTACGCCGACCGCTGGGCAGCCGACGCCGGCGGTATCTGGGGCCTGTGGTGGCGCGGCACGCTGGTCGGCGGGGTGATGTTCGTGTCGTTCGACGTCACGCTTGGCCTGTGCGAGGTCGGCTGCTGGGTGGAGCCGGCGGCGCAGGGCCAGGGATTCGTCGCCCCCGCGGTACGGCGGATCGTCGACTGGGCGGTGCGGGAGCGCGGCATCCAGCGCGTCGAGTGGCGGACGAACGCCGCCAACGTCCGCAGCATCGCCCTCGCCCGCCGGCTGGGCCTGCGCCACGACGGCACCCTGCGCCAGGTCTACCCGGGCCGGCACGGTCGCATCGACCTGGAGATCTGGTCGGTGCTGGCCGACGAGTGGCGGGCCGCGTCCGCGCCGCCACCCACCGTCCACTGACGACGACGGATTTCTGTCGTACCCGGGCGGCAGCATGCATCCATGGCCATCCCCGCGCTCACCCCGCATACCGACCCGCCGCGCTCCGTGCCGCTGCGCGAGGCGCGCACCCGGTTCAGCCAGCTCGTCGCGTTGGCCGAGCTGACCGACGCGGTCACCGTCGTCACCCGCGACGGCGATCCCCGCCCGGTCGCCGCGATCGTTCCCGCCGCCGCGGCCCGCAGCGCCGCCCAGGCCCGCGCCGACGCCGACCGGCTCGCCGCGGTCACCGCCGGGTGGGCCCGCCGCCTCGACGAGCAGCACCGCCGCAGCAGCCAGCGGCACGCCGCCGAGCTGGGCGCGGTCCGCGCGGCGCTGGCCGAGGTGTGGGCCGAGCTGGACCGGCGGGTGGTCCCGGGCAGCGACCCGACGCTGGCCCGGCTGCGCGCCGCGCACGCCGACCTGCTGGCCGACTGACCTCCGCTTGCCGGGGTCGTGCGCGTCCGGCGTCGGCCTGCCCACCGTGCGGCGGTGGCCCGTGCGGTCCGGGCGTCGGCCTGGGCGCCGCGAAGCGGTGGGCTGCGCGGTCCGGCCCCGCCCTGCGCACCGGGGGCCGGCAGCGGCGGGCATGATCCGCTCGCCGTCCGGCGGCGTCAGCTCGTCGCCGGGTAGGCGTGGGTCTCGGTCGCCTTGACCGCCACCCAGATCCGTTGGCCCGGGATCAGCCGGAGCTGGGCCGCCGCGGCCGGTGTGACGTCGGCGGCCACGCCGACCGGTCCATCCACCTGCACCCGCACGTTGTCGCCGTGGCGCTGGACGCCGCTCACCGTGCCCGCCCACGTGTTGCGGGGGCTGCCGTCAGGTCGCGACGGGTGCAGCGCCACCGCCGCCGGGCGGAACGCCACGAACGCGTCGCCGTCGAGCCGGTCGGCGACGCTCAGCGTCAACTCCGGCGCGACACGTACGCCGTGGCCCTCGGCCCGACCCCGGTAGAGGTTCAGCCCGACCAGACGTGCCACGTAGTCGGTGCGCGGCCGTGCCGTGACGCTCGGGCCGTCGCCCTCCTGGACGACGCGCCCGCCCTCGACGATGACCAGACGGTCGGCCAACGCCAACGCGTCCAGCGGATCGTGGGTGACCAGCACCGTCGCCCCAGGGTGCGCGGCCAGGTGGCGGTGCAGCTGCGCGCGGGTCTCCAGGCGCGTACGGGCGTCCAGGGCGGCCAGCGGCTCGTCGAGCAGCAGCAGCGACGGCCCGACGGCCAGCGCACGGGCCAGCGCCACCCGCTGCGCCTGCCCGCCGGAGAGCTGGCGGGGCTTGCGGTGTGCCTGGCCGGCGAGGCCCACCCGGTCGAGCCAGCTCCGCGCGGTGGCCCGTGCCGCCCGCCGGTCGACGCCGTGCCGGCGCGGCCCGAACGCCACGTTGTCCAACGCGTCGAGGTGCGGAAACAGCAGGTAGTCCTGGAAGACCACGCCGATCGGCCGGCGCTCGGTGGGCACCCAGCTCCGGCTCGTCGGGCGGTCCAGGTCGACGCCGTCGAGGGTGACGTGCCCGGCGGTGAGCGGGTGCAGCCCGGCCAGGGCGCGCAGCGCGGTGGTCTTGCCGGCCCCGTTGGGCCCGAGCAGCGCGACGACCTCACCCGGCGCGACCCGCAGCGGTACGTCCAACCGGAAGGCGCCCCGGTCGACGACCAGCCGGGCATCCAACAGCGGCGCGGTGACGGGCTTCTCGGTGGGCGGTCGCGCGGTCACGGGCTGGTCGCTGGGCGGTGGCGCGGTCACGGGGCCGCCATCCAGCGGTCGCGCAGCGCGGCCAGGATGCCCACCGAGACGATCAGCAGCACCAGGCTGAGCACGATGGCGGACTCCAGGTCGGTCTCCAGCGCCAGGTAGACGGCCAACGGCATCGTCTGCGTACGCCCGGGATAGTTGCCGGCGAAGGTGATGGTGGCGCCGAACTCGCCGAGCGCCCGCGCCCAGCACAGCACCGCTCCGGCGGCGATCCCGGGTGCCACCAGCGGCAACGTGACGTGCGTGAAGGTCGTCCACCGGTTGGCCCCCAGTGTCGCGGCGGCCTCCTCGTAGCGGTGGTCGGCCGCGCGGAGCGCGCCCTCGACGGCGATGACGAGGAACGGCATGGCGACGAACGCCTCGGCCAGCACCACGCCCGCGGTCGTGAACGGCAGGGTGACGCCGAACGTGGCGTCGAGCCAGCCGCCGAGCAGCCCGCGTCGGCCGAAGACCAGCAGCAGCGCCACGCCGCCGACCACCGGCGGCAGCACCAGCGGCACGGTGACCAGGGCGCGCGCCAGCCGGCGGCCGGGGAAGTCGACCCGGGCCAGCAACCACGCCAGGGGCACCCCGAGCAGCAGGCAGAGCAGCGTGGCCAGGGTCGCGGTCTGCACCGACAGGCGCAGCGCCGTCAGCGCCCCCGGCGCGGTGAGCCGCTGCGGCAGCGTCGCCCACGGCGCCCGGACCACCAGCCCGGCCAGCGGCAGGACCAGGAAGAGCAGGCCCAGCCCGGCCGGGATCAGCAACGCCGCCGGCACCCTTGGGCGACGTCGTGAAGTGGTGGGCTCGCGGACCAGGCTCACGACGCGGCCTGGAACCCCGCCTCGGCGAGGACCGCCTGTGCCGGCGTCGAGCGGACGTACGCGACGAAGGCGCGCGCGCCCGCCCGATTCGGCGCGTCCTTCAGGGCGACGATCGGGTAGTCGTTGATCGCCCGGGCCGATTCGGGGAACTCGACACCCGTCACGTCGGCGCTCGCGGCACGGGCGTCCGTGCGGTAGACGAGGGCCGCGTCGACCTCGCCGAGCTTGACCTTGGCCAGCGCACCCTTGACGTCCTGTTCGAGGGTGACCGGCGTCAGCGCGACGCCGGCTGCGGTCAGGGCGGTACGCGCCGCCGCACCGCAGGGCACCTGCTCGGCGCAGAGCGCGACCTTCACCCCCGGACGGGCCAGGTCGGCGAGACCGGTCACGCCCTTCGGGTTGCCGCTGGGCACCGCGACCACCAGTTGGTTGCGGGCGAAGACGAACGGCGTGCCGTCGGTGTCGCCGGCCCGCGTCACGGTCTCCATGTTCTTCGGCGCCGCCGAGGCGAAGACGTCCGCCGGAGCGCCCTGGGTGATCTGGTTGGCCAGGGCCGAGCTGCCGGCGAGGTTGAGGGTGACGGTGACGCCCGGGTTGGCGGCCTCGAAGTCCTTCCCGATGCGGGTGAACGACTCGGTCAGCGAGGCGGCGGCGAACACGGTCACCGTGCCCCTGACCCGACCGTCCCGGGTGTCACCCCCGGTCGCCGGATCGCCGGCGCGGTCGCAGCCGGCCGTTGCCAGCACGGCCACCGCCAGCGCCACCGCGACGAATCGGGTTCGAGGCCTCACCCGTTCCCCCTGGCCCCGGCCGGGGCGGTGGGCGCGGCGCGCTCCACCACCACGGTGGTCGACTTGATCACGGCGACGGCGACCGAGCCGACCCGCAGGTCGAGGTCGTCGACCGCCTCCCGGCTCATCAGCGACACCACCCGGAACGGGCCGGCCTGAATGTCGACCTGGGCCATCACCGTGTCCTTGCGGACGTCGACGACGATGCCGCGAAGCCGGTTGCGCGCCGAGGAGAACTCGGCGCCCGCGTCCGGGTCGGCGGCCTGCGCCCGGGCGAACGCCGCGAGGTCGACGCCGTCGATGATCCGGTGGCCGTGCTCGTCACGCCCGGCGGGCAGCCGCCCGGCGTCCACCCAGCGGCGGATCGTGTCGGCGCTGACGCCGAGCAGGTCGGCCGCCGCGCCGATCCGGAAGGTCGTCACCGGATCACCATAGCTGCCGCATCTGCGAGGGGAAAGAGCGGATCAGGGCGAGATCTGCGTGTTGGGGAAGCGATATCGGTCGCAGCTGCGAGCCAGTGTCAGGCCCGACCGTCGTACGTCGCGCGGTTGGCGAACACGTCGTCCATGTGCGTCTCGGCCCAGCCCTTCAGACCCCGCACCACCTCATGCAGGGAGAGGCCCAGATCGGTGAGCTCGTACGTGACCGTGACGGGCACGGTCGGCTCCACGGTCCGGGTGATCAAGCCGTCCCGCTCCAGCGAGCGCAGTGTCTGCGTGAGCATCTTCTGGCTGACACCGGCGAGCTGGCGCGACAGTTCCGAGTAGCGCATCGGCCGGGGTTCGCCGGCGCAGTCGGCACCGGACTGCGGCGAGCCTGCGCCGCGCAGCGCGGCCAGCACCAGAGTGACCCACTTGTCCGCGATCCGGTCGAGCAGCTTGCGGCTCGGACACTGCGCCAGGAACGCGTCGTACTCCGACTTGGCCTGCGCCCTCTTCTGGGCCGCTGTCGCCGTCGCCATCGCCCTGCTCCTTCATGAGGGTGAGCTACGCACTTTGGGGTGCCTACTTTCCGTTAGGAAGTTACCCGCTGATAGTTGGTTCCGGTAACAGTGAGGCACCGGCACCACGCCCGGTGCGATGTGAAAGTCAGAGGTACGAAGATGGCTTCCCCCTCTCTTCCCGGCGGCACCTGGAAGCTGGGCGACCTGGACGTCACCCGGTTCGGCTACGGCGCCATGCAGCTCGCCGGCCCCTGGGTCATGGGACCGCCGGCCGACCGGGACGGCGCCCTTGCCGTCCTCCGCGAGGCCGTCGACAGCGGTGTCACCCACATCGACACCTCCGAGGCGTACGGGCCGCATTTCACCAACGAGCTGATCCGGGAGGCGCTGCACCCGTACCCCGATTCGCTGCACATCGTGACCAAGGTTGGCGCGACCCGCGACGAACAGGGCGGATGGCCTCCTGCCCGCGACCCGCAGAGCCTGCGCCGGGCTGTCCACGCGAACCTGCAGACGCTCGGCCTCGACGTGCTCGACGTGGTGAACCTGCGGCTCGGCAACGCCGAGGGGCCCCAACCCGGGCCGGTGGCGGAGGCGCTCGACGCGCTCGTGGACCTCCAGCGGCAGGGCCTGGTCCGGCACCTCGGGGTGAGCAACGCGACGCCGGAGCAGGTCGCCGAGGCGCAGTCGGTCGCGCCGATCGTGTGTGTGCAGAACATGTACAACCTCGCGTACCGCCAGGACGACAAGATGATCGACGCGCTCGCCGACCAGGGCGTCGCCTACGTGCCGTTCTTTCCGTTGGGCGGCTTCAGCCCGTTGCAGTCCGCCGTCCTCTCGGCCGTCGCCACGCGGCTGAAGGCGACACCGATGTCCGTCGCCCTCGCCTGGCTGCTGCGGCGGTCGCCGAACATCCTGCTGATCCCCGGCACGTCGTCCGTGGCACACCTGCGCGAGAACATCACGGGCGCCGCACTCGTGCTGTCCGACGACGACCTCGTCGAGCTGGACACGATCGGTCGCTGACTCAGGAGTTGCGGCGGGGATGGCCCTTGAGGTGTCTGCCCAGCTCCCGGGCGATCTCGCGGTTGGCGTCCCGTTCGGCGAGGGACTGCCGCTTGTCGTACGTGCGCTTGCCCTTGGCCAGGGCCAGTTCGACCTTGGCCCACCCGTTGTCGAAGTACATCGACAGCGGCACCAGGGTCACCCCGCCCTCGCGGACCTCCTGGAGGATCTTGCCGATCTCGGAGCGGTGCAGCAGCAGCTTGCGGTTACGGCGGGGCGCGTGGTTGGTCCACGTGCCGTAGCGGTACTCGGCGATGTGCAGCCCGTACAGCATGATCTCGCCGTCGCGCTCGTGCGCGAACGCGTCCACGAGCGATGCCCGCCCGTCGCGCAGCGACTTCACCTCGGTGCCGACCAGCACGATGCCCGCCTCGTACGTGCGCAGCACGGTGTACTCGTGTCGCGCCTTCTTGTTCGAGGCGATGAGTCGGCGTTCGGGCTTGCGGGACGGGCTCACCCGGCGACGATATCCGGCCGCCGCCTCAGCCTCCCGTCCGGCGCTCGGCACGCAGCCGCGCCGCCAGGTCGCGCACCGCCTGCGTGAACTCCTCCTGCGACTCGCACGGCAGGTGAGCGAGGATGGGTGGCGGCACACTGTCGCTGGGCGGCGGGACGACGCCCTGCGGGTCGGTCGACCGGCGGTCCACCGCGGCCTCCGGCCCGGCCGGCGTCGCCGTGTCCCCGGGCCGGTGCGGTGCGAAGATCCAGCCACCGATCGGGTCGGTGTCGCGCCACAGGTTCACCCAGCGCCAGCCGACACGCTCGCCGATGTCCTCCAGCGTCGACGTGTCGACGTAGGTGGGGAACAGCCGCGAGTACAGCCGGCTCAGCGGTGACCCGTAGGTGAGCAGGGCCACCCGGTCGGTGACCCGCTGCGGCAGTTGGAGCAGTGTGGCCGCGAGCAGCACCGAGCCGTGACTGTGTCCCGCCAGCAGCACCGCCTCGCCCTGGTCCACCAGGTAGGTGATCCGCTTGGTCAACTCGGGCACCGCCCGTTCGGCGTAGCACGGCGGCGCGAAGGGATGCGCGCCTCGGGGCCAGAAGGTGCCCAGGTCCCACAGGACGCCCACGTACCGGCGGAACCCGGCCGTCCGGTAGGCGAAGATGCCGCCGATCACGAGCCCGATCAGGATCGCGGCGATCGCGTAGTTGCCCGCCCCGATGAGGAAGTTGACGAAGCTGTCGGGCACACCGAGGTACGCCTGGAACAGGTCGCCGGGATAGAGCTGCAACAGGCCGAGCAGGCTGGTGGCCAGCCCGATCGCGGCGAATGCGGCGTAGACCACGGCGAGGGGTTCCACGCGTTCGGTGAACCGGGCCCGGGCGACCGCCTGCTCGACCCGTCGCAGCCGGGTCGCCGCCTCCGGCGGCGCGTCCGGGTAGTCGGCGGCCACGATCGCCCGCGCGGCCCGCCACCGGCTGGCACGGGTCGCGACTGTGACCAGCACGCCCACCAGCACCGCCGCGGCCACCGCCAGGAAGAACCCGAAGATCGCCCATTTGTACGCCAGCGGCGGGCCGAACGCGAACCGGTCTGTGTGCCGCCCATCGCGGTCCAACACGTCCGCCACGCGGTAGACCAACTCGGCGGAGAACGCGACCGCGAGTCCGGCGGCGACCGTGACGAAGACCGGCGCGCCCAGCGCGCGCAGCCGCGGGAGCCGTTGTCCGTCGGCACGCCGTGCGCCGCCGCGCGCCCAGAGCACCGTCGCCGCGAGGATGACCAGCAGGAAGGTCTGGCTGACGAACAACCAGGCCACGGTGGCGCTGTACCCGGGCAGCATCTGGCTGTGCGGCCAGGGCTCGCCACTGGCCAGGGTGTACGCGATCACCAGGATCGTCAGGCCGCAGGCGATCGTACGGAGCCCGCGCGTGACGCCCTCCAGCCCGGGCACGAAACTGGTCCGGTCCATGCCGCTCACCTGGGTCAGCAGGACCAGGCAGGCGAGCAGCACGATGCCCGTAGCCACCGCGAGGGCCACCCGCACCCACGAGGAGTTCTCGCTGTCCCAGGCGGCCAGCAGGCTGCCGTCCAGCGTGGCGAACGCGGCCGCGACGTGCACGGAACGCAGCCGCCCCACCACCGGAGCGCCGTCCCACTGGCCGACCGCGCTCAACTGCGACACGGACGTCTCCTGGACCGCCCCGGTGCGGAAGGCGTCGAACGAGTGGCTCGGCCGAGCGGACAGCCGCCACACGATCCCGATGGCGGCGACCGGCACCAGGGCCAGCACGCCCAGGCGTACGCCGGGCGAACGCCCGCCGAGCCAGGACAGCCAGTTGCGTCCGTCCAGGCAGCTCGGCGTGCCCATGCACCGCCAGGCGACGAGGTCCACCGCCACCCCGACGATGGTGAGCACGTAGAGCATCGTGAGGGTGAGTGCGAGCACCCGACCCAACGCGACGACGGCGTGCTTCGCCGAATCGTTGGCCGGGCGCATCCAGAGCGCCACGTTGCAGAGCATGAAGGGCAGCAGGAACACCAGCGACAGCGTCCGTACGGCCGTGCCGGAGGGCAGGTCACTCCAGCGGTACGCCTCGAGCGTCACGCCGTCCGTGCCGGTCGAGTCCGGGTAGCCCGGTCGAGGGCGGTAGAACCCCCCGCTGCGGTCGCCGGCGACCTGGTGGACGTGCGGCCGGTCGAGCACCTGGTCGGCAGCCGCGCCCGAGACGCCGTGCACCCGCAGCTCCACGATCCGACCTGTCTCCGGTCCGGTCGGCGACGCGTCCGCCATGAGCCCCCCGAGGTGTGTGACAGCCGGCTGGTCGCGGCGCCGGCCGCCCGCGGCGGTGCGGCTTACCCGCCCCGAGCCGGGTCACGCCTCGCGTCGCTGCCCGCCGGTGGTGCGGCGCGGCCCGGCGAGGTGGTTCTATTGGCGCCATGGCAAACCCGGTGATCCTGACCGTCGACGACGATCCCGCGGTGTCCCGGGCGGTGGCCCGGGACATCCGGCGCCGCTACGGCGACCGCTACCGGGTGCTGCGCGCCGCCTCCGGGCCGGAGGCGCTGGACGCGCTGCGGGAGGTCAAGTTACGGGGTGAGCAGGTGGCGCTGCTGCTGGCCGACCACCGGATGCCGGAGATGACCGGCGTCGAGTTCCTCGAGGCCGCCATGGACATCTTCCCGGCGGCCCGCCGGGTGCTGCTCACCGCGTACGCGGACACCGACGCGGCCATCGAGGCGATCAACGTGGTGGACCTGGACCACTACCTGCTCAAGCCGTGGCACCCGCCGGAGGAGAAGCTGTACCCGGTCGTCGACGGGCTCCTGGAGGCCTGGTCGGTGACCCCGGACGCCACGAGCGCCGAGATCCGCGTGGTCGGGCACCGCTGGTCGGCGCCGTCGTTCAAGATCCGTGACTTTCTGGCCCGCAACCTCGTGCCGTACCGCTGGTTGCTCTCGGACGACCCGGAGGGCGCCCGGCTGCTCGACGCGGCCGGGGCCACCGAGGCGGACGTACCCCTGGTGGTGACCGCCGAGGGCAAGGCGCTGGTGGCCCCCAGCGAGGCCGAGCTGGCCGCGTTGGCCGGGCTGACGGTGGTGCCCGCGTCCGACTTCTACGACCTCGTGGTCATCGGCGGCGGCCCGGCGGGCCTGGGCTCGGCCGTGTACGGCGCGTCCGAGGGGCTGCGGACCGTACTCGTCGAGCGGCGGGCGACCGGCGGGCAGGCCGGGCAGAGCAGCCGGATCGAGAACTACCTGGGCTTCCCGGACGGTGTCTCCGGCGCGCAGTTGACCGACCGGGCCCGCCGGCAGGCGGTGAAGTTCGGCGCGGAGCTGCTCAGCGCCCGCGAGGTGGTCGGCCTGAGCGAGGCCGGCGGCGCCCGGCTGCTGCGCTTCGGCGACGGCAGCGAGATCGCCGCGCACACGGTGGTGCTGGCGACCGGCGTGTCGTACCGGGTGCTCGACGCCCCCGGGCTGGCCGACTTCACCGGTCGGGGGGTGTTCTACGGCGCGGCCGCCACCGAGGCGCCGAGCTGTGTCGACCAGGACGTGTACATCGTGGGCGGGGCCAACTCGGCCGGCCAGGCGGCCGTGCACTTCTCGCGGTACGCCGCGCGCGTCCACCTGCTCATCCGCGGCGCGGACCTGACGGCGTCGATGTCGAGCTACCTCATCGACCAGTTGGCGCGCATCGACCGGATCACCGTGCACCCGCACACCGCCGTGGTCGGCGCGGGCGGCGACGACCACCTGGAACGGCTCACCCTCTGCGACACCCGTACCGGGGAGAGTCGCACGGTCGACACCTCCTGGCTGTTCATCTTCATCGGCGCCGAACCCCGCACCGACTGGCTGGACGGTGTGCTCGTGCGGGACGGTCGTGGCTTCATCGTCACCGGCCCCGATCTGCTGGCCGGTGGGCGACGCCCGGCCGGTTGGTCGTTGTCCCGCGACCCGTACCACCTGGAGACCAGCCTGCCGGGGGTCTTCGCCGCCGGTGACGTCCGCGCCGAGTCGGTCAAACGCGTCGCCTCGGCAGTCGGCGAGGGCGCGATGGCCGTGTCGCTCGTGCACCGCTACCTGGAGGCCCAATGACGACCGCGTCCGATCGGCTGACCCCGGCAGAGCTACGTGAGCTGTTCCTGTTCGAGGCCCTCGACGACGCGCAGCTCGACTGGCTGAGCGAGCACGGCCGCGTGGAGCAGCGCGCCGGCGGCACCCTCGTGTACGGCGAGGGCGAGGCCGCCACCTGCTTCTTCGTGCTGCTGCGCGGCGCGGTGGCGCTGAGCCGCCAGGTCCGTGGCGACGACGTCGAGGTCAGCCGCACCGACCAGCGCGGCGTGTACGGCGGGGCCACCCAGGCGTACCTGGGCGACCAGGTCGAGCAGACGTACCGCAACAGCCTGCGCGCGCTCGTCGACGCCGACTTCTTCGTGCTGCCGGCGGAGGACTTCGCGCACGCCCTGCGGTCCTGGTTCCCGATGCCGATGCACCTGTTGGAGGGGCTGTTCTTCGGCATGCGGGACAGCCAGACCATCGTGGGCGAGCGGGAGCGGCTGCTGGCGCTCGGCTCGCTCTCGGCGGGGTTGACCCACGAGCTGAACAATCCGGCCGCCGCGGCGGTGCGGGCCACGTCGGTGTTGCGGGACCGGGTCGCGGGGATGCGACACAAGCTCGCGATGATCGCCGACGGGCGGCTCGACGGGCGGGCGCTGCACGGGCTGGTCGCGTTGCAGGAGGAGGCGGTGGCCCGGGTGGCGACCGCGCCGAAGCTGACCCCGGTCGCCACCGCCGACGCCGAGGACGTCCTCACCGACTGGTTGGAGGACCACGGTGTGGGTGGCGCGTGGGACCTGGCGCCCATCCTGGTCGCCGGGGGGCTGGACGCGGCGTGGCTCGCCCAGGTGAAGGCGGCCGTCGGGCCGGCGGACCTGGAGGCCGCGGTGCGGTGGCTGTCGTACACGGTCGACACCGAACTTCTGATGCGCGAGATCGGCGACGCGGTGACCCGGATCTCGGGTCTGGTGGGCGCGGCCAAGCAGTACTCCCAGCTCGATCGCGCGCCGCACCGGGTCGTGGACGTGCACGACCTGCTGGACGCGACGCTCGTCATGTTCAAGGGCAAGATCCCGGCCGAGGTCAAACTCGTCCGCGAGTACGACCGGACCCTGCCGCCGATCCCGGCGTACGCGGCGGAGCTGAACCAGGTCTGGACCAACCTCGTCGACAACGCGCTGGGCGCGATGGGGGAGAAGGGCGTGCTGACCGTCCGCACCGGACGGACCGGCGACCTCTTGGCCGTGGAGATCACCGACACCGGTCCCGGCATCCCGCCGGAGGTGCGGCCGCGCATCTTCGAGCCGTTCTTCACCACCAAGCCGGTCGGCTCGGGCACCGGGTTGGGACTGGACATCTCGTACCGGATCGTGGTCAACAAGCACCACGGCGACATCCGGGTGGAGACCGAGCCGGGGCACACCACCTTCCGGGTCCTGCTGCCGATCACCGAGGACGCGGCCGCGCTGCCCTGACACGCCGACTACCTAGAGACATCGAGCGGTTGCGGGCAGTAGTCTCGGGCGGCGTCCGTGCTTCCCGCCCCCCGAGGAGCTTCCGTGGACTCGATGGCCCGCCCGCGTACCGCGACCCACGACGACCAGCCGAACGATCCCCCCGACGACAGCTCCGTGCTGCCCGAGCTGGAGGACGCCGTCTGGATGCACCACGCGCACACCTTCGCGCACACCAGCTTCTGGGCGGTGGCCCGCCGGCTGCCGAGACTGGTCCGTGAGGCGGTGGCCCTGGCCTGGGCCACCAACCGCACGGACACGGCCGCCTCCATCGGCCTGAACGTCGCCGCCGGGGTGATGACCACCTTCGGCCTGCTCGCCACGACCGGCGTACTGCGGGAGCTCTTCGCCGCCGGTCCCACCCCGGACCGGGTGCGCGCCGCCCTGCCGGCGCTGATCGTGGCCGCGACGGCGATCTCGGCGCGCGGCGGCCTGACGATCGCCGCCGGGTGGGCCCAGGCCCGGCTCACCCCACAGATCAACTACCAGGTCGAGCTGCGGCTGTTCGAGGCCACCACGGCGGTCGACCTGGCCGCGTTCGACGACGCCGGGTTCGCCGAGGAGATGGACCGCGTTCGCGACCGGGGGATGGGCGAGGCGGCCTGGATCGTCGACCACACCGTCAACCTGGTCACCGGGGTGGTCGGGATGCTCGCCACCGCCGTCGCGGTGACCGTCATCCAGCCGCTGCTGCTGCCGTGCCTGCTGCTCGCGGCGGTGCCCCAGGCCGTCACGGCCGTGCGGATGGCCCGCCGGGAGTACCTGGCGATGCTGGCCCGGATCACCCGCCGGCGGCGAATGTGGATGCTCGCCCACCTGATGGCCAACCGGCACACCGCCGCCGAGGTGCGCGCCTATCAGATGCGCGAGTTCCTGCTCGCCGAGTACCGGGGTGTGATGGCCGTCGAGACCCGCGCCCAACTGCGACTGGTCCGCTCACAGACCGGCACCCGCGTGGCCGGCGCCACCGTGGCGGGCCTGGCCACCTTCGGCGTGTACGCGGTGCTCGGCGGCCTGCTGCTCGCCGGCATGGTCGCCCTCGCCGCCGCGGCCACCGCCCTGCTCGCCCTCCAGTCCGCCCGGACCAGCCTGGGCGTCGCGGTCGTCGCCACCAACTCGCTGTACGAGGACGCCCTCTACTACCAGGACTACCGGGACTTCCTCACCCGGGCGCAGGGACGGGTGCCGGTCGGCGGCAGCCGGACGGCCGACGGTGTCGAGGCGATCGACCTGCACAAGGTGAGCCTGCGCTACCCCGACACCGACGCGCCCGCCGTGGACCGGGTCAGTCTGACGATCCGGCGCGGCGAGGTGGTGGCGCTGGTCGGTGAGAACGGCTCCGGCAAGACCACCCTCGCCAAGCTGATCGCCGGTCTCTACCAGCCGACCGGCGGCACGATCCGCTGGGACGGCGTCGACGCCGTCGAGCTGGATCCGCGCGCGCTCGGCGCACAGGTCGCGGTGATGACGCAGGAGTACTGGAAGTTCCCGTTCACAGCCGGTCAGAACATCAGGGTGGGCCGGCACGACCGTACGCCCGACCGGCCCGGCCCCAGCGTGCAGGAGGCCGCCGGCGCGGCCGCCGCCCACGACATGATCGTGGGCCTGCCGCACGGCTACGACACCCTGCTCGACCGGGAGTTCAAGAACGGCCACGAGCTGTCCGGCGGACAGTGGCAGCGACTGGTCGCCGCGCGCGGCCTCTACCGGGACGCCGCCCTGCTGATCTGCGACGAGCCGTCGGCGGCCCTGGACGCCCGCGCCGAACACGCCCTGTTCCAGCACCTGCGTCGCCGGCCCGACCGGGCGGTCGTCCTGATCACCCACCGGCTGGCCAACGTCCGGCACGCCGACCGGATCTTCGTCATGGACCAGGGTCGTCTCGTACAGCAGGGCAGCCACGACGAGTTGATGGCAACCGGGGGCCTCTACCGCGAGCTGTTCGAGCTACAGGCCAGCGGCTACCGCGCCCACACCAGCGAAGCCCACCGCCCCTGATCCCCGCCCCCGCCCTCGCCCCCCGCCCCGCCCTCGCGATCTTGCACTTTCGGTTGTCGAATTCGGTGGGTATGCGCCCTATGTCGCCGCAGTAAGTGCAAGATCGCCGGCCAATGAGCCTGGCGTCGGGCTTGATCCACTCGGGTTCAGGGAATCCGGGGTGTCTCGCCGCCGAGGACGGCCCGACATCACCGAACTCGAGTGGATCATCGCGCTTGGGTGCGGTGATCCACTCGGGTCGGCGATGCGGGGGCATCGCGGCGGTGGGATCCCCCACCTCGGCGATCTGGAGTCGATCAGGTGGCGGGGGCCGGCCCTCGGGGGGCCGTGGTCAGGGTTGGTGGGGTGCGGTGAGGACGTCGGCCAGGACGCGGGTGTGGGTGGAGAACGCCAACTGGACCGGGTCGGTGAGGACCAACCACTCGGTCGCCTCCTCGGTGGGCCGCGACGGCGGCAGATCCTCGGCGGGCCGCTCCGGCAGCATCCCGAAGATCATCATGGTGCCGCCCTGTGGTGCGCCCCGTACGGCGAGGAGCCGGGCGTCGGCGGCGTCCGCGACCAGCCCGGTCTCCTCCCACAGCTCACGCACCAGCGCGTCGGACCACTCCTCGCCGTACTCGATGAAACCGCCGGGCAGCGCGAGCAGCCCGCGGGCCGGCTCGATGGCCCGGCGGACCACCACCACGCCGAGGCCCGCGGCCGTGCGGACCGGGAGCACCGCCACCGCGACGGGCAGTGGGTTGCGCCAGACGGTCTCGCCGCAGGCCGCGCAGACCCGCGGCCAGCCGGCCGTCGCGGGGTAGGCGGCGCCGCAGTAGGAGCAGTGCGAGTACGGCGTACCGGTCATGCCGCAGCACGTTACCCGCCGGCCGCGTTCATTCGATTGGCGTGCCGGTGTAGAAGGCGGTGGTGCGCTCGGCGGCGGCCTTGGCCTCGTCGGGGTCGGTGCCGGCGGCGATGCTCGCCTCGCCCCACAGGTGGCTGCTCAGCTCCATGGCCCGCCGCCCCTCGGCGGAGGCGACCCACTCGGCGCCGTCCTCCGGTCGCACGCCGACGCCGCCGGAGAGGTACGTGGCGAGGCCGAGCAGGCCCAGGTCCCAGCCGACACCGACGGCCCCCGGCCCGAACTGGGCCCACCGGTCCTGGTCGACGTGCGCGATGTGGTCCAGGTCGAGGCGGGCCTGATCGTCGCCCACCGGCGTGACCCGCACGTCGATCCAGCTCACCTCGCCGCCCATCTCCCAGGTGGCGGTGAAGCGGTGCGGGGGTTCGCAGGTCTCGACGGTGCCGCCCGCGTTGCCCTCGAGCTGGTACGTGCCGTGCAGCCGCAGGTCGCCGCTGATCGGCAGGAACCAGCGGGGGATGCGCTCGGCGTTGGTGCAGGCGTCCCACAGGTCCTCGGCCGTCGCCTGGTAGGTCTGGCTGATCGTGGTCACGCGGGCCTCGCCGGCGGCCAGGGTGCGGCTGCCGACCTGTCGCTGGACGGCGTTGATCTGCTCGGTGGCGTCGAACATCAGGTGTTCCTCTCGTCGGGTGGGTCGGCGGGACCGCGTAGGCGCCGCTCGCGTCGGCCCCGGGCCAGCTCGGTGGCGAGCGCCGCCAGGGGTGGCGCCCAGAATCGGCGGAAGTGCTCCAGCCAGCCGTCCACCTCGCGCAACGGGCGCGGGTCGACCGCGTAGAGCCGCCGGGTGCCGTCCGGACGTACGGTGGCGAAGCCGTTGTCCCGCAACACCTTGAGGTGCTGGGACACGGCGGGCTGGGAGATGCCGAACTCGTCGCGGATGACCGCGCTCACGGCGCCGGCGCTCTGCTCGCCGTCGGCGAGCAGTTCCAGGATGCGGCGCCGGACCGGATCGCCCAGCACGTCGAAGGCGTGCACGGCGACAGTTTTATCACTCCTGGCTTATTTAAGCCAGCTCCGATACTCCGACGAGCTTGTCGAGCTGGATCGGCAGGTCACGAATGCGCACGCCGGTGGCGTGGTACACCGCGTTGGCGACCGCCGCCGCCGCGCCCACGATCCCGATCTCCCCGATGCCCTTCACCCCGGCGAGATTCAGCTCGTCGTCGTGCTCGTCCACCCAGTACGCCTCGATCGACTCCACGTCCGGGCAGGCGGTGATGTGGTAGGTGGCCAGGTCGTGGTTGACCCAGTCGCCGTACCGCTCGTCGAGCAGGCCCCCCTCGTGCAGCGCCATCGACAGGCCCATCGTCATGCCCCCGATGAGTTGGCTGCGGGCCGTCGTGGGGTTGACGATCCGGCCGGCCGCGAACACGCCGAGCATCCGGTTGAGCCGGATCTCGCCGGTGGTGGTGTCCACCCGGACCTCGACGAACTGCGCCCCGTACGCGTACCGGGGGAGTGCGGCCTGCTCGCCGATCTCGTCGGTGGTGTCCGCCTCGGCGCTCACCTCGGCGTCCGGCGGCCTGCCGTCGGGCAGCTTGGCGCGCAGCGCCGCACACGCCCGGATCACCGCCCAGCTCCAACTGGAGGTGCCCATCGAGCCACCGGCCAACGGGGCCGTGGGCAGGTCGCTGTCACCGATCCTGATCTCGATCCGTTGGGGCGGCACCCCCAGGGCGTCGGCGGCGACCAGCCAGAGCGCCGTACGCGCCCCGGTGCCGATGTCGGTGGCGTTGATCTGGACCAGGAAGCCGCCGTCGGGACGGGCGGTGACCCGCGCCGAGGACGGGCGGGAGCGGGTCGGGTAGGCCGAGCCGGCCACGCCGGAGCCGACCAGGAAGCGTCCCTCGCGCCGGGACCGGGGCGTCGGATTCCGGTCGGCCCAGCCGAACCGCCGCGCGCCCTCGCGCAGGCAGGCCACCAGATTCCGACTGGTGAACGGTTTTCCCTGGTCGGGGTCGACCTCGGGGTCGTTGCGGATACGCAGCTCCACCGGGTCGATGCCGACGGCCACGGCCAGCTCGTCCATCGCCGACTCCAGCGCGTACGCGCCGGGGCACTCGCCCGGCGCCCGCATCCAGAACGGGGTGGGCACGTCGAGGCGGGCCAGTCGATGTGTCGTACGGCGGTGCGGCGCGGCGTACATGCTGCGGGTGTAGACGGCGGTCTGCTCGGCGAACTCGCGGATCATCGAGCTCTGGCTGATCGCATCGTGGCTGATCGCGGTGAGTCGCCCATCCGTGTCGGCGGCGAGGCGGACCCGCTGGATGGTGGGCGTGCGGTAGCCGATCGGCCCGAAGATCTGCTGGCGGGTCAGCGCCAGTTTCACCGGCCGGTCCACGTGTCGGGCGGCGAGGGAGGTCAACACCACGGCGGCCTTGGCGTACCCCTTGCTGCCGAAGCCCCCGCCGACGTGCTCGGCGATCACCCGGACCGACTCGCGGGGCAGGTCGAACAGCTCGCTGAGGGTGGCCCGCACCGATGACGCGCCCTGGTTGGAGTCGTGCACGAGCAGCCGCCCGTCGGTCCACTGCGCCGTGGTGGCGTGCGGCTCCATGGGGTTGTTGTGGTAGGCCGGGGTCCGGTAGGTGGCGTCCATCCGGACCGGCGCGGCCGCGTACCCCGCGTCGAAGTCGCCCTCGGCGGTGTCCGTCGGGTAGTGGGGATTGACCTCGTCCGGCTTGTACAGACCGGGGTGGTCGTCGGTGAGCACGGTGCTGTGTGGACCCGTGTCGTACTCGACGCGCACCAGCCGGGCGCCCTCGCGGGCCGCCTCCAGGCTCGTCGCCACCACCACCGCGACGTACTGCCCCCGGTAGTGCACCACCGGGTCCTGAAGCAGCCACAGGTCCGGCTCCACGCAGGTCGCCAGTCGGGGCGCGTTGCCGTGGTGCACGACGGCCAGCACGCCGGGCGAGGCCAGCGCCTCGGTGGTGTCGACCCGGGTGATCCGACCGCGCACCACGGTCGCGGGCACCACCCAGCCGTAGGTGACGCCGTCGACCGGGTACTCCACCGCGTACCGTGCCGCGCCGGTGACCTTCTCCCGGCCCTCCAGCCGGGGGTGCGCCTGACCGATCGCCCCGGTGCTCACGACTCCGCCAGTTCGCTGAGCACCCGCACGGTGATGGAGCGGGTCAGCGGCAGCTTGAAGCCGTTGTCGCTCAGCGGGCGCGCCTCGGCCAGCTCCGCGTCGGCGGCCCGCGCCGCCAGCTCGAGGCTGAACGGGTGGCCGCGCAGCTCCTGCTCGGCCCGGTACGCGCGCCACGGCCGGTGGGCCAACGCCCCGTAGGCCAGCCGCACGTCGCGGACGACGTCGCCGTCGAGGTCCAGCACCGCGGCCACCGAGCCGGCCGCGAAGGCGAACGACGCCCGGTCGCGCGCCTTGAGGTACGTCGAGCGGCGCGCGGCCGGCAGCGCCGGCAGCCGTACGGCGGTGATCAGCGCGCCTCGGGCCAGGGTGGTCTCCCGTTCCGGATGGGCGCCGGGCGAGCGGTGCAGGTCGACCATGGGGACGTCCCGGACACCGTCGGTGTCGTGCACCTCCACCACAGCGTCCAGCGCGGCGAGGGCGACGGCCAGGTCCGACGGGTGGGTGGCCACGCACTGCTCGGACCAGTCCAGCACCGCGAGGTCGCGGTTCTCGCCGTGCAGGGCGGCGCATCCGCTGCCCGGGTCGCGCTTGTTGCAGGCCTTGCCGGTGTCCTGGAAGTACGGGCAGCGGGTGCGCTGCAACAGGTTGCCGCCCGTGGTGGCCATGTTGCGCAGTTGCCCGGAGGCGGCGGCGAGCAGGGCGCGGGTCAGCACCGGGTAGTCGCGGCGGACCGCCGGGTGCGCGGCCAGGTCGCTGTTGCGCACCGTCGCGCCGATCCGCAGTCCGCCGTCGGGCAGCTCCTCGACGGTGTCCAGGGGCAGCCGGTTCACGTCCACCAGCACGTCGGGGCGCTGCACGCCGAGTTTCATGAGGTCCACCAGGTTGGTGCCGCCGGCGAGATACGCCGCCTGCGGCTCGGCGGCCAGCACGGCGACGGCGTCGGCCACGTCGGTGGGCCGGTGGTAGCGGAACGGCCTCATCGCGCCGCCGCCGTCTCGCGCACGGCCGCCACGATGTGCGGGTACGCGGCGCAGCGGCATAGGTTGCCGGCCATCCGCTCGCGGATCTCGGCGTCGGTGAGGTCGGGCGCGGCGGTGATGTCCTCGGTGACCGCGCTGGGCCAGCCCCGTTCGACCTCGTCGAGCATTCCGCGCGCCGAGCAGAGCTGCCCGGGGGTGCAGTAGCCGCACTGGAAGGCGTCGTGCGCGATGAAGGCGGCCTGCAACGGCGACAGTTCCTCCCCGTCGGCCAGCCCCTCCACGGTGACCACCGAGTGGCCGTCCAGGGTGACCGCGAGGAGCAGGCAACTCTTCACCCGGCGACCGTCGAGCAGCACCGTGCAGGAGCCGCACTGGCCGTGGTCGCAGCCCTTCTTGGCCCCGGTGAGGCCGAGATGCTCGCGCAACGTGTCGAGCAGGGTGGTGCGGTTGTCAAGCGTCACCTCGCGTGGGGCGTCGTTGACGTCGAACGCCACCCGTGACGCGTGCTGCGCGTCGACGACCGTCTGTCTCTCTGCTGCTGCGGACACCGCCCCAGATTAGCCATGCTGGGGACAAATACGGGCGAATAACGCGAAGAGCGCTTCGCCGTGGCGCGTCCGCCCCGCAAACGGCGACGGGCGCCCCGGTACGCGCCGCAGCGCAACCCGGGCGGCCGTCCGTCCGCCCGCCCCCGTCTCAGGCCACCGGGGCGGCCCGGGCGAGGTTCCGGTGCGCGCGGATCAGCTCCGCGTAACGCAGACCGCTCGCCTTCATCGTCCGCCGCTGGGTGGTGTAGTCGACGTGCACCAGCCCGAAGCGCTTGTCGTAGCCGTACGCCCACTCGAAGTTGTCCAGCAGCGACCACACGAAGTAGCCGTCCAGCGGCACGCCCCGGGCCACCGCCGACGCGCACGCCGCCAGGTGCTGCTCCAGGTGGTCGGTGCGCTCCTTGTCCTCCACCGTGCCCTCGGGGGTGATCTCGTCGTGCCACGCCGAGCCGCTCTCGGTGACGATGATCCGGGCCGGTCCGTACCGCTCGTGCACGTCGACGAGCAGCCGCTCCAGGCCCGCCGGGTACATCTCCCAGCCCATCGCGGTCTCCACCGAGCCGGGGACCGGCACCTGCTTCGCGTACGGCGCCGGGCCGGTCGGGTCGTCGACCACCAACTGCCGGAAGTAGTAGTTCACCCCGAGGAAGTCGGTGGGCGTCGCGATCACCGCGAGGTCGTCACCGCGGACCGGCGGCTCGACCCCGTACGTCTCGACCATGTCGGCGGGGTAGCCCCGCCCGTGGATCGGGTCCAGCCACCAGCGGTTGACGTGCCCGTCGGCCCGCCGCGCCGCCGCCACGTCCTCCGGCCGGTCGGTCGCCGGCTCGATCGGGCTGAGGTTGACGACCAGGCCCACCGAGGCGGGCCGGGCCGCGTTCGCCCGGATCGCCTGCGTGGCGAGACCGTGCCCGAGCAGCACGTGGTGCGAGGCACGCACCGCGCGGGTCAGGTCCCGCTCGCCGGGGGCCATGTTCCCCTCCAGGTGCCCGATCCAGCACACGCAGAGCGGCTCGTTGACCGTGCACCAGTCGGCCACCCGGTCGCCCAGGCGGCCGGCCACGACCGCCGCGTAGTCGGCGAACGCCTCGGCCGTGGCGCGCTCCGGCCAGCCGCCGGCGTCCTGCAGGGTCTGCGGCAGATCCCAGTGGTAGAGCGTGACGAACGGCCGGATCCCGTCGGCGAGCAGCGTGTCGACGAGCCGGTCGTAGAAGTCCAGCCCGGCGGTGTTGACCGTGCCCACGCCCTGGGGCATCACCCGGGGCCAGGCCACCGAGAACCGGTACGCGTCCACGCCGAGTCGGGGCAGCAGCGCCAGGTCCTCCGACCACCGGTGGTAGTGGTCGCAGGCCACCGCCCCGGTGTCGCCGTTGTCGACGTTGCCGGGAGCGGCCGAGAAGGTGTCCCAGATGGACGGCGCCCGGCCGTCGACGTCGACGGCCCCCTCGATCTGGTACGCCGCCGTGGCGACGCCCCAGAGGAAGTCGGGTGGCAGCTTGGACAGGTCCGGCACGGGAAGGCTCTCCTCTGGGTTGGGGTGACTCACTTGACGGCGCCGGCGGTGAGGCCGGCGACGAAGTACCGCTGCAGGGCCAGGAACCCGGCGACGACCGGGATGCTCACCACCAGCGACGCGGCCATGATCTGGTTCCAGTAGACGTTGAACTGGGTCGAGTAGCCCTGCAGGCCGACGGCCAGGGTGCGGCTGCCCTCGTCGGTCATCACCGAGGCGAACAGCACCTCACCCCAGGCGGTCATGAACGCGTACACGGTCACCGCGACCACGCCGGGCACCGCGGCCGGCAGGATGACCTGGAACAGCGTGCGGAGCGCCCCGGCGCCGTCGACCTGCGCCGCCTCGTCCAGCCCGCGCGGGATCGAGTCGAAGTAACCGACCAGCATCCAGATCGAGAACGGCAGCGAGAAGGTCAGGTACGTGATGACCAGGCCGGTCCGGCTGGCGTACAGCTCGATGCCGGTGGCATTGCCCAGGTTGACGTAGATGAGGAACAGCGGCAGCAGGAACAGGATGCCGGGGAACATCTGCGTGGACAGCACCGTCACCGTGAAGACGCCCCGGCCACGGAACCGGTACCGGCTGACCGCGAAGGCGGCGAAGATGGCGATCGCGACCGAGCAGACCGCCGCGAGGCTCGACACCACGAGGCTGTTCACCAGGTAGCGCGCCAGCGGCACGGTGCTCCACATGTCGACGAACGGTTGCAGGGTGGGCCGGCTGGGCCACCAGGTGAACCCGTTCTGCACGTCCCGCAGCGGCTTCGCCGCGGAGGTCACCATCACGTAGAGCGGGATGACGACGAAGAGGGTGAGCAGGGTCAGCACGATGCGTCGGCCCCAGCGCTCACCGGCGGTCTCACGCATGGTCGTCCCTCCGGCGGTTGGTGATCAGCAGGTACGCGGCCGAGACGACCAGCAGGAACAGCAGCAGCGCCACCGACATCGCCGAGCCCGACCCGAAGTCCCAGGTCTTGAAGGAGCTGCGGTAGATGTGGATGGAGATCAGGTCGGCCTGCGCGGGCGCGGAGCCGCCGAAGAGCACGAACGGCGTGTTGAAGTCGTTGAACGTCCAGAGGAAGAGCACCAGCAGCAGCACCAGGTTCACCGGCCGCAGCATGGGCAGGGTGACCGAGCGCAGCCGACGCCAGAACCCGGCGCCGTCGATCGCGGCGGCCTCGTACAGCTCGCCGGGCACGTTCTGCAGACCGGCCATCAGGCAGAGGAACGCGAACGGCCAGTTGCGCCACACCGACACCACCAGCAGCGACCAGAAGCTGTTGTCGCCGATCAGCCAGAACGGCCGTTCGTTCAGCAGGCCGAGTTGGTCGACGAGCACGTGGTTGACCAGGCCGGTGTCGCGCTGGAGCAGGAAGCTCCAGGTGATCACGGCGGCGTAGACCGGCAGCGCGTACGGGGTGAGGAACAGCGCCCGCAGGATGGCCCGCCCACGGAACGGCTTCTGCAGCACCACGGCCGCCGCGATGCCCAGCAGCCAGGCGAACCCGACCGAGAGCACGCTGTAGGCCAGCGTCACCCAGAACGAGTGCAGCAGTTCCTTGCCGGCGGCGCTGTTGAAGTCGAGGGTGGCCCGGTAGTTCTCCAGGCCGACGAAGGGTGCGGTGGACCAGTCGCGGATGTGGAACTGGGTCAGCTCCAGCATGCTCATCCAGACCCCGACCACCATCGGGATCACGTGGATGGCGAGTTCCAGCACGATGGCCGGCGCGAGCAGCAGGTACGGCAGGGGGGAACGGCGGGGGCCGCGCGGCCGGCGGGCGGCCCCCCGGGCGGGTGACCCGGCCCGGGGTGCGCGCCGGTCGGCGTCCGGCGCGGTGGTGCTGGTTGCCATCGGGGTCCTCTCGGAGGCGGTGGCCGTGGTCAGGCGACGAGCCCGACCACGGCCACCGGCGCTGCGTGGGTCAGCGCATCTTCTGCTGCGCGTCGGTCAGCTTCGCCTTCACCGATGCCTCGGTGACCGGCTTGCCGCTCGCCGCGTCGGCGAACAACTCCTTCATCGCGGTGCCGACCAGGGTCTCGAAGGTGCTCTCCTCGGGCACCTGCGGCAGCGGGGCCGCGGTGGTGACCAGGGTCTCCTGGATGCTCTTCTGCTCCGGGGCGCTGAACGCCGGGTCGGCGCCGGCGGTCTTGACGGCCGGCAGCGAGCCGTACGTCTTGTTGAGGATCGTCTGCTCCTCGTCGCTGGTCATGAACTTGACGAAGCTCAACGCGCCGTCCTTGTTCTTGGTGTGCTTGAAGACGGCCATGTTGATGCCCGCCACCATGCTGTTGACCTTCTTGCCGCCGGCCGGCGGGTTGGCCAGGAACGGCACCGGGGCCACGCCGTACGCGTCGGCGGCCATGTTCTGCGTCTTCAGGTTCGAGCCGGCGGACTGCCACAGCAGCATGGCGGCCTTGCCGTTGGCGAAGTCCGAGACCGACTGGTTCTGCGCGTACTCGGCGTTGCTCGGGTTGGTGATCTTGTCAGCGGCCATGAAGTCGATGTAGCGCTTGATGGCCGAGACGTTCTGCGGGGTGTCGAAGGTCGGCTTGCCGGCCGAGTCGAACCACTCGCCGCCGTACTGCTGGCTGAAGGTGAACGCGTGGTGGGCGTTCTCCGACGGGTTGGCACCCTCGATCGCGAGGCCCCACTTGCCACCGGTGCTGAGCTTCTTGCCGTACTCGACGACCTGCTCCCAGGTCGTCGGCGGGGCGGTGATGCCCGCGTCGGCGAACATCTTCTTGTTGTAGTACAGGCTGTACGCCATGGAGTAGAGCGGCACGGCGGCCGGGGGCTTGCCGGGCGCGCCGGCGGCGGCGAGCGCGGCGGGCACGATCCGGTCCTTGCCGCCCACGGCCTGCAGGGTGGCGTCGTCGAACTCGACGAGCGCGCCGGTGGCCTGCAGCGACGCCGACCAGGTGTTGCCGATGTTCACCACGTCCGGGCCCTTGCCCGAGGTGGCGGCGGCGAGCAGCCGGTTGAGCAGGTCCGACCAGGGGACCACCTCGACGTTGACCTTGATGCCGGTCTGCTTCTCGAACTTGTCCAGCTCGGGCTGGAGGGTGGTCTTGTCGGCCTCCAGGCTGGCGCCCTGGTTGCTGGCCCAGTAGGTGAGGGTCTTGGGCGAGGAGGCGGAGTCGTCGCCGGAGCCGCCGCAGGCGGTCAGCGATGCGGCAGCCAGTACGGCGGCAGCGAATATCCCGAGGTGTCGTCTCGACACGGTCAGCCCTTCCGGTACGTGGTGGGGGTCCGCCGGCCGTCGTCGTCGATAGGGGTGAGGCGACGGCGGTCGGCTGCGGACGGGGTTTCTCCGGACGCGCCGTCGGAGGTCCTTCGGCGTTTCCCGGGAGTTACATCACGGCTTAATGAATGTCGTCATTAAAGTGGTTGGCCGGTGGGTCGTCAAGCACGGTGCGGTTACAGTCGCCACCTACGGCCGACGGGAACGAGGTGACGAGTGGAGCTGGCGCGTGCCACCAACCGGAGCGTCCGGCTGCGCAACCGGTCCGCCCTGCTGACGAAGCTCTTTCTCGATGCCCCGCTCACCCGGCAGGACCTGGTGCGCAGCACCGGGCTGAGTCAGCCGGCGGTGAGCAACGTGGTGACCGACCTGATCGACGAGGGCATCGTCGTCGAGGCCGGGGCCGCCGAGTCCGACGGCGGCCGCCCCAGCATGCTGCTGCGGGTCGCCTCCCGGTACGCCTTCGTGATCGGCGTGGACGTCGGCGAGACCCGGGTCCGGGTCGAGCTCTTCGACTTCGCGATGACGCTGCTCGCCAGCGTCGAGTACCCGCTCGACCCGGCGCGTACCGAGCCGGACCTGGTGGCCGGGCACGTGCTGGCCGGCATCGAGATGGTGACCGGCCAGGCCGGCGTGGCCACCGCCGACGTGCTCGGCGTCGGCATCGGCGTCTCCGGCGTGGTCGAGCAGGGCGACGAGGCGGTCGTGCACGCCCAGGCCCTCGGCTGGGACCGGGTGCCGCTGGAACGCCTCATCGGCGCCGGCACCGACCTGCCGCTGCACATCGACAACGGCGCGAAGACCCTCGGGCAGGCCGAGATGTGGTTCGGCGCCGGGCGCGGGGCCCGGCACGCCGTCTTCGCGCTGGTCGGGTCGGGCGTGGGCGCCGCCGTGGTGACCAACGGCGCGACCTATCGGGGCGCGTCCAGCAGCGCGGGGGAGTGGGGCCACACCACCCTGGTGTACGGCGGCCGCACGTGCCGGTGCGGCGCACGCGGCTGCCTCGAGGCGTACGTGGGCGCGGAGGCGATCATCGACCGTTACCGGGAGGCCCGTCGGGGACGCGTGGTTCCCGGCGAGGACGAGGAGTCCCAGCTCGCCGCGCTGGTCGCCGCCGCCGACAGCTCGGCCACCGCCCGGCGGGTGCTGGACGACACGGCCGGCTACCTGGGTGCCGGAGTGGCCAACCTGATCAACCTGTTCAACCCGGAGCGGGTGGTGCTCGGCGGGTGGGCGGCGATGGCGCTGGGCGACCTGCTGCCGGCCGTCCGCGAGGCCGCCGGCCGGCAGGCGCTGCGCCAGCCGTACGAGCAGGCGTCGATCGAGCTGTGCCGCCTGGGCGTCGACGCGGTGGCCCTCGGCGCGGCCACCCTCCCGATAGCCCGCTTCCTCACCGCCGGCGGAGTCCGCCCCTCCTGACTGTCGGGGAGGGGGTGGAATTACACAAAATCTGATTCTCGGGATAAATAACGAAGTTATAGATCGATGTCTTGACGCCACCGCAATCTCGCCGCAACACTCCTACGAGAGCGCTCTCCTCTCCCCGCGGCGTCGCATCGGCGGCACGACCCACGGCACCACGGGCGAAGACCGACCCCACCCCCACGGCGTCCGTAACGCCCTATCGACAGGCGATGTCATGACATCTCGTGCTACATCCGTACGCCCGCGTCCCCGGCGGCGGACCGTTCGGCACCTCCTCACCGGAGTCGCGGTGGCCCTGGTGGCTGCCCTGACCCCGGCGGTGGCCACGGCGCCCGCGCAGGCCGCCCCCACCCTGCTCTCGCAGGGCCGCCCGGCCACCGCCTCGTCCACCGAGAACGCCGGCACCCCCGCCTCGGCCGCGGTCGACGGCAACACCGGAACCCGCTGGGCCAGCGCCTTCAGCGACCCGCAGTGGCTCCAGGTCGACCTCGGCGCGCGGGCCACCATCAGCCAGGTCAACCTGCTCTGGGAGGGCGCCTACGGCCGCGCCTTCCAGATCCAGACCTCCGACGACGCTGCCACCTGGACGACGATCTACTCGACCACCACCGGCGCGGGCGGCACGCAGAACCTCACCGTGACCGGCGCCGGCCGGTACGTGCGGATGTACGGCACCGCCCGGGGCACCGCCTACGGCTACTCCCTGTGGGAGTTCCAGGTCTACGGTGAGACCGGCGGCGACACGTCCACCTGCGGCAGCGCCAACGTGGCGCAGGGCAGCCCGGTGACCGCCTCGTCCACCGAGAACGCCGGCACCCCCGCCTCAGCCGCCGTCGACGGCAACACCGGCACCCGCTGGGCCAGCGCCGCCAGCGACCCGCAGTGGCTGCGTGTCGACCTGGGCAGCAGCCGCACGATCTGCCGGGTCACGTTGACCTGGGAGGCCGCGTACGCCCGGGCCTTCCAGCTCCAGACCTCGGCCGACGGTTCCACCTGGACCACGATCTACTCCACCACCACGGCCACCGGTGGCACGCAGAACCTCACCGTCACCGGCACCGGACGCTACCTGCGCGTGTACGGCACCGCCCGGGGCACCGCCTACGGCTACTCGCTGTGGGAGGTGGCGGTCAACACGACCGGCGGCGGCACCACCGAACCGCCGGTCGGCACGACCGACCCGTACAACCCCAACCTCGGCGCGAACACGTACGTCTTCGACCCGAGCACGCCGACCGCGACGATCCAGAGTCGACTGAACACCATCTTCACCCAGCAGGAGACCAACCAGTTCGGCGCGCAGCGCTACGCCGTGCTGTTCAAGCCGGGCACCTACACCGCCGACGTCAACCTCGGCTTCTTCACCCAGGTCGCCGGCCTCGGCATGAGCCCCGACGACGTCAACCTCAACGGCCACGTCCGGGCCGAGGCGACCTGGTTCGGCGGCAACGCCACCCAGAACTTCTGGCGAGCCGCGGAGAACCTCTCGGTGACCCTGCCGTCCGGCGTCAGCGTGGAGCGGTGGGCGGTGTCGCAGGCCGCGCCGTACCGGCGGATGCACCTGCGCGGCGCGCAGAACCAGATCCAGCTCTGGAACGGCGGCGACGGCTGGTCCAGCGGCGGCCTGCTGGCCGACACCCGCATCGACGGCCTGGTGGTCTCCGGCTCGCAGCAGCAGTGGTACTCGCGCAACAGCGAGTTCGGCAACGGCTGGACCGGCTCGGTGTGGAACATGGTCTTCCAGGGCGTCAACGGCGCTCCGCCGCCGAGCTTCCCCAACCCGTCGCACACCGTCATCGCGCAGACCCCGCAGGTCCGCGAGAAGCCGTTCCTCTACGTGACGGGCAGCGGCGAGTACCGGGTCTTCGTGCCCGCGCTGCGCACCAACTCCACCGGCACGAGCTGGTACAACAAGACCCCGGCCGGCTCGTCGATCTCGCTGTCGCAGTTCTTCGTCGTCCAGCCCGGCACCAGCGCGGCCACCATCAACGCCGCCCTCGCCCAGGGCAAGCACCTGCTCTTCACCCCGGGCGTGCACCACGTCACCGAGCCGATCCAGGTCAACCGGGCCGACACGGTCATCCTCGGCCTCGGCCTGGCCACCATCCAGGCCGACAACGGCAGCGTCGGGATGCGGGTCGCCGACGTGGACGGCGTGAAGGTCGCCGGCATCATGTTCGAGGCCGGCACCACCAACTCGCCGGTGCTCATGGAGGTCGGCCCGTCCGGCTCGTCCGCGAGCCACGCCAGCAACCCGACCTCGCTGCACGACGTGTTCTTCCGCATCGGCGGTCCGATCGTCGGCAAGGCCACCAACACGCTGACCGTCAACAGCGACAACGTGTTCGGTGACCACATGTGGCTGTGGCGGGCCGACCACGCCGCCCAGGGCGTGCCCACCGGGTGGACGCTGAACACCGCCGACACCGGGCTCACCGTCAACGGCGACGACGTCACCATGTACGGCCTGTTCGTCGAGCACTACCAGAAGTACCAGACCATCTGGAACGGCAACGGTGGGCGGACGTACTTCTACCAGAACGAACTGCCGTACGACGTGCCGAACCAGGCGGCCTGGATGAACGGGTCCACCCGGGGCTACGCCGCCTACAAGGTGGCCGACTCGGTGACCAGCCACCAGGCGTTCGGGCTGGGCAGCTACAGCTACTTCAACGTCAACCCCGCCGTGGTCGAGGAGCACTCCTTCGAGGTGCCGGTCAACTCGAACGTGCGCTTCACCAACATGGTCACCGTCTCGCTCGGTGGCGTCGGCACCATCAACCGGGTGATCAACAACGCCGGTGGCACCGCGAACGCGGCCAACCAGACGGTGTACCTGACGAACTACCCCTGACCGGGACGCCCGCGCCGATCCGGTCGACTCATCTGACCGGGCCGGCGCGGGTCGTACCCAGGGCCGAGGCCGGCCCGGTCCCGCCGAAGACCGGGCCGGCCACGGTCGTGTCCGCGTACGCCGCGTCGTCGGCCACCCGTAAGCGTCGGGCATACGACTCTCCGCGCGCCCGCGCTGATGATCGCGGCTCGGGTGGGCTGGCATCGACGGTCCTATACTGTGCCTACCGGTCGTGGAACCCGTGAGCGGAGGCGGGCGTGCCACTTTTCTTCCTGAGCTACGCCCAAGAGGACAACCGCAACGGTCAGATCCAGAAGTTCTTCGGCGATCTCAGCGACGCGGTGGCCGGGCTGGCCGCCGTCCGTTGGGACGAGGCGGGTTTCATCGACGGGCAGATCCTGCTCGGCAGCACGTGGACCGACACGCTGTCCGACGCACTGTCCACCAGCGCCTGTCTGATCGCGCTGACCTCACCCCGGTACGTCGTCAGCGACTACTGCGGTCGGGAGTTCCGGGTCTTCGCCGACCGGATCGACGAGCACGAGCGGCTGTTCAACGTCCGTCCACCCGCGATCGTGCCGGTCCAGTGGATCCCGTGCGACAAGCTGCCCGCGGCGGTCGCCGGCTACCAGTACCGCAACTTCCCGACCGGCACCGCGTACGCGCAGGACGGTCTGCTCACCCTCAAGCAGCGCAAACGGCACGAGGACGACTACGAGGACTTCGTCGACGCGCTCGCCAAGCACATCGTGCAGACCGCCCGGGACCACAAGCTGCACCGGCCCGCGCAGCGCCCGGTGCTGTCCAAGGTGACGAGCGCCTTCGAGCTGCCGCCACGGCCGCAGGCGTACGACGGCGCCGCCGCGACGACGGCGGTGCAGCGGGCCACCAACGCGCGGCACGTGCACATCGTCCTGGTCGCCGGCAGCTCCGCCGAGCTCGCCGGCAGTCGCCCCGGGGCCGAGGACCGTTACGGCGCGGTCTCCCGGGACTGGCGTCCGTACCAGCCCGAGCTGGAGGTGCCCATCGGCAGTTGGGCCGGGGCCATCGCCACCACCAAGAGTTACGGCTGGACGGTGGAGGACGCCGAGGAGTTGGCGGCGGTACGGGAGTGGGCGCGGGCGCACAACCAGATCGTCGTGCTGGTGGTCGACGTCTGGTCCGCCGACCTGCCGCGCTACCGGCAGAGCCTGATGCGTCACGACCGCGAGGTGACCGCGCCCCGTGCGCCGGTGCTGGTGCCGTGGACGGCCGCCGACAACGCGGCCGCCGGTGGCAACCGCAAGATGTGGGACACCCTGGCCCGGGTGCTCCCGTACCACGTGGTGCACAACACCCGCGACGTGTGGCGCACCGAGATCGCGACCTGCGCACGCTTCCAGGAGGAGCTGGAGGACGTGCTCGTCGTCGAACAGGGCCGGATCTACCGTACGGGCACCGTCTACCAGGAGCCGCCCACCGACGGCCCCGGTACCCGCCCGATCCTCGAAGGTCCCTAGGGGAGGCACGTCATGGCGCTGAACGAGACGGCACGCGGCCAGATCGTGACCTTCTACTCGTACAAGGGTGGCACCGGCCGCACGATGGCGCTGGCCAACGTGGCCTGGATCCTCGCGAGTCAGGGCCTGCAGGTGCTGGTCGTCGACTGGGACCTGGAGTCTCCGGGTCTGCACCGCTACTTTCACCCGTTCCTGCGGGACAAGGAGCTGCGGGCCACCCCGGGCGTCATCGAGATGATCTGGGATTACTCGATCGCCACGATGCAGCGCAACCGGGACGAGGACTCCCAGGAACTCCCCAGCGGCCACGCCAAGATCCAACGTCGTGCGGTCTCGCTGAACTGGGACTTCAGCCACGGCGGTGTGATCGACTTCGTGGCCGCCGGCCAGCAGGACTCGGCGTACTCCCGGTTGGTGAGCACCTTCGACTGGGCCAACTTCTACGAGCGTCAGGGCGGCGCGTCGTTCATCGACGCGGTCCGGGCGCAGATGCGCGCCGAGTACGACGTGGTGCTGATCGACAGCCGCACCGGCCTCAGTGACGTGGCCGGCATCTGCACCGTGCAACTGCCCGACCTGGTGGTCAACTGCTTCACCATGTCCACCCAGAGCATCCGGGGCGCGGCGGCGGTGGCCCGCTCGATCCGCAGCCAGCGCCCGGACGACCCGCCGCTGCTGCTGCCGGTGCCGATGCGCGTGGAGGACGCCGAGCTGCGCAAGCTGGAGACCGGGCGTGACCTGGTACGGGCCGAGTTCGCCCCGTTCCTCGACCACCTCTCGGAGGCGGCGGCCGCCCGCTACTGGAACACCATCGAGGTGCCCTACCGCACCTTCTACGCCTACGAGGAGATCCTCGCCGCGTTCGGCGACCGGCCCGAGCAGGTCGGCACCCTGCTGGCCGCGTACGAGCAACTCGCCTCGGTGATCACCGACGGGCGCATCACCCAGTTGCACCCGATCGGCGAGGCGGACCGACGCCGCTCGCTGGCCGAGTTCGAGCGCAGCCGGCTCACCGCCGAGCAGGCCGTGCTGCTCAGCTACGCCTCGGCCGACCGGCTCTGGGCCGAGTGGATCACCGACCAGTTGGAGGACGCCGGGCTGCGGGTGGATCGCCGCGCGCTGGACGTGCCGGTGCTCTCCGCCGGGCGGGCCGAGTTCGACCGGGCCGTCAGCGGCGCGAGCCGGGTGCTGGCCGTCCTCACCCGGCACTACGCCAGCACGCCCCTCGCCGGCGAGGTGTGGAAGAACGCCACCGGCCGGGACCAGCTCGGCGACGCGGGTGTGCTGGTGCCGCTGCGCGTCGACGAGTCGCGGCTGACGATGCCGTACAGCGACCACAGCCCGGTCGACCTCACCGACGTCGACCCGTCCACCGCGCGAACCCGCCTGCTGGATGCGGCCGGAGGGACGACCGCCATGGCCGGCGGTCGCGTGGTCGGCCGCTTCCCCGGTCCGTTCCCGGCGATCTCCAACGTCCGTCAGCACGGCACCCCGTTCGTCGGGCGCGCCGCCCAACTCGAAGCCCTGCGCGACCGGCTCACCACCTCGCCGGACTCGGCCATCCAGGTGGTGCACGGCCTCGGCGGCGTGGGCAAGACCCAGCTCGCCGCCGAGTACGCGCTGCGCTTCGGCCGCGGGTACGACCTGGTCTGGTGGATCCCGGCCGACAGCGAGGACCGCATCCGCGGCGGCCTCGGCGACCTCGGGCAGGCGATGGGGCTGGGCACCGGCGGTGGGGCCGAGGCGGCCCGCCGGGTGCTCGACGCGCTGCGCCGCGCCGGGCCCGACCAGCGCTGGCTGATCATCCTGGACAACGTCGACAAGCCCACCCACGCCACCCGCGCGCTGCTGCCGCAGGGCCCCGGCCACGTCCTGCTCACGACCCGCGACCAGAGCTGGAGCGAGTACGCCACCGCGACCGAGCTGACCGTCTTCGACCGCGCCGAGAGCGTCCAACTGCTGCGTGACCGGGTTCGCGGGCTGAGCGAGGCCGAGGCCACCCAGGTGGCCGAGAAGCTCGGCGACCTGCCGCTCGCGGTCGAGCAGGGCGCCGCGTACCTGCGGGCCAGCGCCATGCAGGTCGAGAAGTACCTGAACTCGCTGGACACGCCGGGCCTGCTGCGCATCCTCGACGGCCGGCAGTCCGCCGGCTACTCCAAGGCGCTCGCCGCCACCTGGCTGTTCACCCTCGGCCAGTTGCGCGAGGAGAAGCCGGCCGCCGCCCGGCTGCTGGAGCTGTGCTCGTTCTACGCGCCGGAGCCGATCCCGGTCGCCATGCTCACCGGTGACCGCTTCGCCAGCTTCATGGCGCCGATCGACCCGACGCTCACCGACCCGATCCTGCAGGGCCTGGTCACCGCCGAGCTGGGCCGCTACGGCCTGGCCCAGGTCGACGCCGAGAACAACACGGTACGGATCCACCGGCTGGTCCAGTTGGTCATCCAGGACCAGCTCAGCGATCCCGACGAGGCCCGCCGGCAGGCCCAACTGCTACTCGCCGCCGCCAACCCCCGCGATCCCGACAAGCCGGTCAACTGGCCCGAGTACGCCGAGCTGTGGCCGCACGTACGCCCCAGTGGCCTGCACCTGTCCACTCTGGACGAGGCGCGTCAGCTCGTCGTGGACATCGTGCGCTACCTCTACCGGCGGGGCGACTACGACAGCAGCCGCACCCTCGCCGAGGATGCGCTGACCGGGTGGCGCGACACCGACGAGGACGACCCCACCCGGCTGCGCATGCGCTTCCACCTGGCGAACGTGCTGCGCGCGCAGAGCAACTTCGACGGGGCGTACGAGATCGACCGGGACGTCTACGACCGGCAGCGACGGATCTTCGGCGAGGAGCACCTCTACACCCTGATGACGGCCCGTAGTCTCGGCGCGGACCTGCGCGCCCAGGGGCTCTACCACGACGCCGAGGCGCAGGACCGGCGCACGCTGGAGCTGAGCGTGCGCAGCTTCGGCGACGACAGCGGCCGTACGCTGATCGCCGAGAACAACCTCGCCGTCTCGCTGCGCCTGGTCGGTGACTTCCGTGGCGCGGCCGTGCTCGACCAGCACATCCACGAGCGGCGGCGGGACCGCTTCGGCGAGGAGGATCCGTCCACCCTGGCCTCGGCCAGCAACTACGGTCGTGGCCTGCGCGACACCGGCGAGCTGTGGCGGTCGCACAGCGTCCTGCAACGCACCTACACCAGCCAGCAGAAGGTGAACGGCCCGGACCATCCGGAGACCCTGCGGACGGCCAAGGAGCTGGCGCTCACGCTGCGTCAGCTCGGCCGCTTCGCCGACGCGCACCGGCTGATCGAGCGGACGGTGGTCCGCTACCAGCGCACCCTCGGCGCCGAGCACGCCGACACCCTCTCGGCCGAGATGGCCCTCGCCACGACCTGGTCGGCGGTGGGTGACAACCTCACCGCCCTACGGATGGCACGACGCCTGAGCGTCAGCTACAACGAGGTGCTCGGCGAATCGCACGCCATCACCCTGGCCTGCCTCAACAACCTCGGGGTGCTGCTGCGCAAGCAGGGCGACCACGCCCAGGCCCGGGAGCTGTCCCAGCGGGTCCGCGACCAGTTGCTGGCCAACCTCGGCGAGCGGCACCCGCACACGCTGCTGGCCACCCTCAATCTGGCCAACGACCTGTTCGCCCTCGGTGACCGGGAGAGCGCGTTGCTGCTGGACACCACCGCGTACGTGGAGCTGACCCGGGCGTTCGGCGCCGAGCACCCGGACACCCTCTCGGCGTCGGTCAACCTCGCGTTGAGCCGCCAGGGCACCGAGAGCGAGGCGGACGCCGGCCGGGCGCTCTACGACGAGGCGTTCGGGCAGCTCGTGCAGCTCTTCGGCGGCGACAATCCCCGGGTGGTGCAGGCCCGCCAGCGGGAACGCTCCAACGCCTACATCGAACCGGCGCTCCTGTAGACCCGCACCATCCCGCCGCCGGCGAAGCCAAACCCCGCCGGTGCCGCGATCCGACCCCGACCGCCCCTCCTGCGTCCTTTGCTCTGCTTCACTCCAGGAAACACTTTACGGCCGCGAGTGTTGCCTCCGTTGAAGCAACGCAAAGGGAGCAACCGACCCCTGGCGTCGCCTCCGAAGGGCGCTGGCCCGGGCGTCGCATTCGGGAGGGGCCGACCCCGGGTGTCGCATATTCGGGACTGGGCCGGCCCCTGGCCTCGTACCGGCCCCGGCGGAATTGCTGTTTGCAGCCGACCGGTCAGGAACCCTGTGCCAGCCAGGCCGCGAGGGCGAGCGGGTCGGCGTCCACGAGGGTCTGGCTGAGCGCCCGCACCACCTCGGGCCGGTGGGTCAGCACCCGCGCCGCCGCCGGTTGCCCGGTGCGGTGGGCGGCCAGGGCGAGTCCCACCCAGGCGTCGACCTCGCCGGAGTCGGCCGCGAGACGTCGCCGGTACCCGGCCAACGCGTCCTCGGAGTTGCCCGCCGCGTACGCCTGGTCGCTCGGGCTCGACTGGTGCGGCCCGCCGCCGCCCAGGAGCCGGTGGCGGACGGCGGCCTCGGGGCCACCGGCCACGGTGAGAGCGGGCCGGGCGGGGGCCGGGACGACCGTCGACGGTGCGCCGTCGAGGGCCGGTGGCACGCCGTGGCGCCACGCGTGCGCCAGGCGGGCCACCCCGTCCGGGTCGGGCCGCAGGTTGGCCAGGCCCCAGCGCACCGCGCCGGCGTCCGCGACGTCCCGCGCGGCGGCCTCGACCGGGCCGTCGAGCTGGTCACGCCAGCCGTGCAACGTACGGGCCATGTCGGTCACGAACGACCGGCCGACCTCGGTCAGCTCGGTCGCCCCGGCGAGCTGCCGGACCGCGCGGATGGTCTGCTCCCGCCAGTACGCGTACTCGAACGCGGCCGCGGTGCCCTCGTGGCGCCGCTGCCGCCACACCTCGGCCACCCCCAGGTGGGCGTACGCGCCCTGCAGCAGCGCGCCGACCGGGCGCGGGTCCAGCCGCCACGGCGCCCGGTAGCGCGCCGGCCCACCCTCGCAGTGCAGCGGGACGAGATCGAGCAGCGCGCCGAGTTTGGTGTGCTGCGCCTCGTGCACGAGCAGCAACGCGAGGGTCTGCGCGTCGGCCGGCACGGAGAGCGCGATGGCTCCCAGCGCGTCCCTGCTGGTGGCGCTCACCGGGTTGCCCGAGGGCGGCGGACGCAGCGGCACGAGCGAGCGCAACAGGCCGGCCAGCGCGTCGACGTGCGCCGGAAGGTGCTCGCGCAGCCACTGCCCGGCCCCGGCGGCGAGACGGTCCAGTCGGGCCGCCCCCGCGTCGTCCAGCCGGGGCGCGGACGGCCGGTGGTAGCAGTCGCGCCACGGGTCCTGGTCGTCGACGAGCACCCCGGCCGGGTCGAACGGCACGGTCCGGCGTGCCGGCTGCCACTCGATCCCGCCGTCGCCCGCGTCCAGCAGGCGACCGGCGCGGGCGTCGACGCGTACCCCGTCGTCGTCCGCGCCGCCGTCGATCCGCAGCGTGCCGGTCGCGCCGCGCAGCCGGATCGCGCCGTCGGCGCGCAGGACCGTCGCCGCCCCGATCGTCGGCACCGGCAACACACCGTCGGCCGGGCGGGGCAGCGTCAGCGTGAACGTCAGGCCGGCGCGGACCGCCGCCACCGTGGCGAGCGTCGCCAGATAGGTGGGGTCGGCCGCGCCACCGAGCGCGGCGCGGGCCCAACTGGTCACCGGTGGATGGGCCAGCACCGCGGCGACCGTCGCCGATTCGGCGTGCTCGGCCCGGGTGAGCAGCTCCAGACTCTGCCGTACCAGCGGCCCGTCGCGGCAGGCGCGGGCCGCGGCCACGGTCAGCAGCCGGCGACGACCGAGCTGCCCGCCGCGCAACACGGCGATGGTGTCGGCGTCACCGTGGCCGGCGGCCAGCCCGGCGAGTTGTCTCGCCGTCAACGGGCCCGTCACGGGCGTACCGCCGGCACGCTCCGATCGCGCAGCGCCGCCAGGTCGGCGGTCACCCTCTCCTGCACGTGCCGGATCAGCCGGAACAGGTCGGCACAGTAGACCGAGGGGTGGGCGAAGCCGTCGCCGTCGCGGAATCGGTGCGCGTACAGGCCGCCGCCGCAGACGCCGACGACCGGGCAGGCCCGGCAGGCCGGGGCGAGCGCCGCGATCCCGGTGGGACGCCCGGCGAGGGACGGATGCCGCAGCGCGTCGTCGAAGCTGTGCCGGAAGACGTCGAAGCCGGTCCGCATCGCCGCCGCGCTGGTGGTCTTGAGCGTGTCGGTGCCCTCGATGGTGCCGTCGGTCTCGATCGTCATGACGTCCGGATCGGTGACGCCCAGCGACTGCGTGCCGCTGCGACCGCCCAGCAGCAGCGCGATCAGCGACTCGAAGAGTCGGATGCCGGTCCGCCGGGGCCGCTCCGCGTACCAGTGGTCGAAGACGGCGATCAGCCAGTCCGCGTACGGGGTGGCGGGGTCGTCGGGGTGTCGCCCGGGCGGGGGAGCGCTCCAGTTGCCGTGCGGCAGCAGCAGGTCCAGCCGGGGCGGGTCGAACTGCCGCAGGCCCTGGTAGACGGCGACCGGATCGTTGGCCAGGTCCACGGTGCACAGCAGACCGGCGTAGCGGGCTCGGTGTTCGGGTCGTGCCAGCAGGCGCAGCGCCCGGGCCACCTCGGCGTAGCTGCCGCGCCCGTCGGCGTGCCGGCGGTGGCGGTCGTTGGCCGTGCGGTCACCGTCCACGCTCACGCCGACGTCGATGCCGTGCGTGTGGCACAGGTCGAGGGCCGCCTCGTCGAGCAGCAGCCCGTTGGTCTGCATCGCGACATCGAGCGTGACCCCGGTGGGCAGCGCGGCGCGCAGCGTGCGGACCGTCCGGTCGAGCACGGCGAGGCCGGCGAGCAGCGGCTCACCGCCGTGCAGCACCACCCGGACACGGTCGGCGCCGTGCCGGGCCAGGTGGGCGGCGAGCCGGTCGGCGACCCGGCGTACGGTGCCCGGGGCCATGATCCGGGGCCGGGACCGCCAGTCCTGGTCGGCGTGGCGGTAGACGTAGCAGTAGTCGCAGGCCAGGTTGCACCGCGAGTGGACCTTCAGCACCACCTGCCGGATGTGCGGCGCGGCCACGGCAGGGCGGCCCCGGGTGGCCGACGGCGGGGCGTCGGCCGGCACGGTCAGAAGCTCGACTCGAAGGCCGACACGTCGCCGGGCCGACCCGGCTCACCCTCGGCGGTCAGCGTGCGCAGCACGTGCGCCAGGACCCCGTCACCGGCGCCGGCCAACAGGTCCGCCAGGGGTACGTCACCGAGCTGCACCAGAGCGGTGCCGACAGCACGCGGGACGGGCGGCTGGTCGTGGTCAGCCACCGTGGACCGTCCTTCGCTCGAAGGCCGGCACCTGAGTCACCGCTGCGCTCACTCCGCCTTTCTACACCATCACACCCGACCGGCGAGGGCGCGACACCGTACCCCGTACGCGCTGGCCACCGTGCCGTTACCTGGCGTACCGCCACGGCCCTTCGGCGTCCGCGGGCCGACACCGTTGCGGTCGGCCTGTCGATGTGGGCGGTCGCCGTTCGTGTGGAGGATGAGGGGTCGACGTCCGGTCGACCCGCCGCCCGCGAGGAGGAATGATGACGCTCTATCTGCTCAGCATGCACCAGCCCGACGGCGGGACACCGGAGCCGGAGTTCCTGGCCCAGGTCATGCGCGAGGTCGGTGAACTGCGGGACGAGCTCGTCGCGGACGGGTCGTGGGTGTTCGGTCAGGGCCTGCACGGGCCGGAGACCGCCACCGTGCTGCGTTCCCGCGACGGCGACGTCCTGGTCACCGACGGGCCGTTCGTAGAGGGCAAGGAACACCTGGGCGGGGTCACCATCATCGACGTGCCGGACCTGGACGCCGCCCTGCGCTGGGGTCGCCGTTACGCGCTGGCCACCACCCTGCCGATCGAGGTCCGTCCCTTCCGGTCCGCCGCCGGAGGCTGACCGTGCCCGACGTGGAGGCGGTGTTCCGCGCCGAGTACGGCCGCGCGGTCGCCGTCCTGGTGCGCCTCCTCGGCGACATCGACCTCGCCGAGGAGGCCGTGCAGGACGCCTTCACGATCGCGCTGCGGCGGTGGCCGACCACCGGCCCACCACCCAGCCCGGCCGGTTGGATCATCACCACCGCCCGCAACCAGGCCATCGACCGGCTGCGTCGGGAGGCGACCCGTGCCGACCGGCACGCCCAGGCGGCCCTGCTGTACGCCCCCGACCCACCCGCCGAGGAGGGGCCCGTGCGCGACGACCGACTCCGTCTGATCTTCACCTGCTGTCATCCGGCGCTCGCGCCGGCCACCCGGGTCGCGCTCACCCTGCGTCTGCTCGGTGGCCTGCGGACCGCCGAGATCGCCCGCGCGTTCCTGGTGCCGGAGGCGACGATGGCGCAGCGGCTGGTCCGGGCCAAGTCGAAGATCCGCCACGCGCGCATCCCGTACCGGGTGCCGAGCGACGCCGACCTGCCCGACCGGCTGCACGCCGTCCTCGCGGTGCTGTACCTGATCTTCAACGAGGGTTACACGGCCAGCACCGGCCCGCACCTGTTCCGCGCCGACCTGTGCGCCGAGGCGATCCGGCTGGCCCGGCTGCTCGTCGAGCTGATGCCGGACGAGCCGGAGGCGCTCGGACTGCTCGCGCTGATGTTGCTCACCGAATCCCGCCGAACCGCCCGCACCACCCCCGGCGGTGACCTCGTGCCGCTGCCCGAGCAGGACCGGAGCAGGTGGGACGCCGCGTTCGTCGCCGAGGGGCAGGCGCTGGTGCGCCGCTGCCTGCGCCGCGACCGGCCGGGGCCGTACCAGATCCAGGCCGCGATCGCCGCCGTTCACAGCGTCGCGCCCCGCGCCGCCGACACCGACTGGGGACAGATCCTCACGCTGTACGACCAGCTCACGATCGTCGCCCCGGGCCCGGTGGTGGCGCTGAACCGGGCCGTCGCGCTCGCCGAGGTCGCCGGCGCGGCCGTGGCGCTGGACGAGGTGGACCGGCTCGACCTGCCCGGATACCACGTGCGACACGTGGTCCGCGCCGACCTGCTGGCCCGGCTCGGCCGCGAGGCCGAGGCAGTCGAGGCGTACCGGACGGCCGTGGCGTTGACGGACAACGCGGCCGAGCGGGCCTTCCTCACCGCACGGGCGGCGGCGCTGGCCACGGGCTGACCGCGCGTTTGCCGGTGGCCCGACCGGGAAACCGAGCCGCCCGTCGGCCCGGCTGCCCGCCCGTGGCCGCAGCAGCGGATGGAGGCGGAGATGGCGTACCATCCGGCGACCGTCGACGCCGTTGCCGACCTCGACACGCTCACCCTCGGCGTCGAGGAGGAGTTCCTGCTGCTCGACCCGGCCAGCGGAGGCAACCTGCCGGTCGCCGACGAGGTGCGGGCCGCGCTGCGCGGCCCGGCCCGCGACCAGAGCCGCCAGGAGTTCCGGCACAGCATGGTCGAGATGGTCACCCCGGTCTGCGCCGACCTCGACGAACTGCGTACCCACCTGGTGGCGCTGCGGCGATCGGCCGTCGAGGCCGCCGCCCGAGCGGGGGCCCGGCTCGTCGCCGTCGGCGCGACGCCGGTGGCCGAACCGCACCGGACGGTGCCCGACGAGCCGCGGTACCACGCCATGTCGCGCCGGTACGGGCCGGTGGCACACGATCCGGCCGTCTGCGGCTGTCACGTGCACGTCGGGCTGCCGGACCGGGAACTGGCCGTGCAGGTCTGCAACCACCTGCGGGTGTGGCTGCCGGTGGTGCAGGCCCTCACCACCAACTCGCCGCTGCACGACGGGTACGACACCGGCCACGCCAGTTGGCGGTCGATGCAGTTGGAACGCTGGCCCAGCATCGGGCCCACCCCGTACTTCGACTCGGTCACCGACTACGACCGCACGGTCGACGAGCTGATCGCCGCCGGCGTCATGCTGGACGCCGCGATGGTGTACTGGTACGCCCGGCCGTCGTCGGCGTACCCGACGGTCGAGGTGCGCGTCGGCGACGTCTGCCCGACGGTGGACGACGCCGTGCTGGTCGCCGCCCTGGTCCGCAGCCTGGTCGCGACGCTCGCCGACGACGTACGCGCCGGTGTGCCCGCCCCGGGGGTGCGCGACTGCCTGGTCGCCGCGGCGCACTGGCGGGCCGCCCACGACGGCCTCGACGGCGAGCTGATCGACCTGCGGGCCGGCGGCGCCCGCCCGGCCTGGGACCTGGTCGACGACCTGATGGCGACGATCGCCCCGGCGCTGCTGCGGCACGGCGACCTCGGCTACGTCCTGGCCCAACTGGCCCGGCTGCGCCGCGACGGCACCGGCGCGACCCGACAGCGCCGGGTGCTCGACGACACCGGCGACCTGCGTGCCGTCATCGACGACCTCGCCGCCCAGACCGCCGCCGCCTGACGAGCCGGGCCGCTCTCAGGTGATGCCGTGAGTTTGTAGCCACAGCTCCAGCAGGCCGAGCTGCCACAGCTTGTTGCTGCCGGCGGCGGCCTCGGCCCGGTCCGGCTCGGCGAGCAGACGCGAGACGTACTCGGGGCGGAACAGCCCGCGCTCGCGGGCCGCCGGGGCCTGCAACGCCTCGGCGACCAGCTCGCGCACCGGTCCGTCCACGTTGCGCAGCGCCGGCACCGGGAAGTAGCCCTTCGGTCGGTCGATCACCTCGCCCGGCAGCACCTCCCGGGCCACCTCCTTGAGCACGCCCTTGCCGCCCTGGGCCACCTTGTGCTCCGGTGGGCAGTGTGCGGCGAGGGCCACCAGGTCCTGGTCGAGGAACGGCGTACGCACCTCCAATCCCCACGCCATGCTCATGCTGTCCACCCGCTTGACCGGGTCGTCGGGCAGCATGAGGTGGGTGTCCAGGCGCAGCACCGCGTCCAGCGCGGTCTGCGCCCCGGGCGCGTCGAGGTGCCCGGCGAGCAGGTCCCGGCTGGCGTCGTGGTCCAGCGCGTACGCCGGGCCGACGACGGCACGCAGCCCGTCGTGGTCACGGTCGAAGAACGCCGCCGCGAACGTCTCGGCGGCGCCGTGCCGGGGCGCGTCGATCAGCGGCTGGTGGTAGCCGTAGCCGGCGAACACCTCGTCCGCGCCCTGCCCGGACTGGGCCACTTTCACGTGCTTCGCCACCTGTTCCGACAGCAGGTGGAAGGCGACCACGTCGTGGCTGCCCATCGGCTCGGTCATGGCCCGTACGGCGTTGCGGACGGCGGGCGCCAGGTCGTCGTCGGCGAGGCGGATCCGCTGGTGGTCGGTGTCGTACGCGCGGGCCACCAGGTCGGAGTAGTGGAACTCGTCGCCGGACTCGTCGCCCCGACTGTCGAAGCCGATGCTGAAGGTACGCAGGTGCTCCTGACCGGCCTCGGCGAGCAGCGCCACGATGAGGCTGGAGTCCAGACCGCCGGAGAGCAGCACACCGACCGGGACGTCGGCCACGAGCCGGCGGCGTACGGCCGTGCGCAGCGCGTCCCCGACGGCGGCCCGCCAGTCGGCGGCGTCCATCCCGGCGTCGGCGGGTTCCCGCACGTAGTCGGGCTGCCAGTACACCTGCTCCCGGCTGCGCCCGTCGGCCTCGACGATTCGCAGGGTGGCCGGTGGCAGCTTGCGGACGCCGCGCAGCACGGTCCGCGGCGCGGGCACGATGGAGTGCCAGGACAGGTAGTGGTGCAGCGCCACCGGATCGATGCCGGTGTCGACGTCCCCGGCCGCCAGCAGCGCGGGCAGGGTGGAGGCGAACCGGAGCCGCCCCGCAGTCTCGGCGAGGTAGAGCGGTTTGATGCCGAGCCGGTCACGGGCCAGGACGAGCCGTCGCCGCACCCGGTCGACCAGGCCGATCGCGAACATGCCGACCAGGTGGTCGACGAAGCGTTCGCCCCAGTGCGCGTACGCCACCAGGATCACCTCGGTGTCGCTGGTGGATCGGAAGGCGTACCCGGCGTTCTGTAGCTCCTCGCGCAGCTCCGGATAGTTGTAGACACAACCGTTGAAGACCAGCGCCAGGCCCAGGTCGTCGCGCGCCATGGGCTGGGCGCCGGCGTCGGACAGGTCGATGATGGTCAACCGGCGGTGCCCGAGGGTCACCCAGTCGTCGGTCAGCAGGCCCTCGGCGTCCGGGCCCCGGGAGCGCATCGCCTCGGTCATCCGGGTGACCGCCGCCGCGTCGGGCGGTCGGCCGTCGAAGCGTGCCTCTCCGCTGATCCCGCACATCAGGCGGGACGGTGCTGGTTCAGGGCGGACATGACCCCTCCTGTCAGGTCTCCCCGACTGGTGGTGGCGGGGCCCTCGGTGAAAACGGGGGCGCTGGCTACCCGCGCAGCGGGCGGACAAACCCGCAGGTGAATTCGCGTCCGGCTCAGCCCCGCAGGGTGCGCAGGATGCGGGCCAGCTCGGCCCGGTCGGTGTCCGGGAGGTGGCCGAAGAAGCGGTCTGCCTCGGCGCGGCGGGCGGCCCGGATCGCGGCGCTGACCCGGGTGCCCTCGGCGGTCGGCGCGACCAGGGTGGCCCGCCGGTCGGCCGGGTCGGGTCGCCGCTCGACGAGCCCCCGGGCCTGGAGGTCGTCGACGACCTCGGTGGCCGAGCGGGGCGCGATGCGCAGGTGCTCGGCGAGGGTGCCGGGGCGTACCTCGCCGTGACGGCCGAGCACGCCCAGCGCCCGGGCCTGGCTGGGGGTGACGTCCCACGGGGCCAGTGACTCGCGGGTCTGCCGGCGCAGACGGGACGCGACCGCCCAGAACGTCTCGGCCAGGCTCTCGTCGCCGCTGTCGGTGGTGTCCTCGGTCACCGGAATACGGTAGCAGCCGATGCTGTTGTTCCCTCATGTTGAGGTAACCTCAGCATATCCTTCCGGAAGGAGTTCCCCTTGGAACCCACCCCGATGGGCCGCGACCGCGGCCACCGCACCGTCAGCGCCGAGGAGAAGGAGCAGGCCCGCCAGGTGTCTCTGCGCCGCATCGGCCGCCTCTTCACCCCCCACCGACCCGCCCTGGTCATCGTCACCGCGATCATCGTGCTGTCCTCGATCGTCTCGATGGCGAGCCCGTTCCTGCTGCGTACCGTCATCGACCGGGCTCTGCCGCAGGGTGACGTGACCCTGCTGGTCTGGCTGGTCCTCGGCATGGTCGCCGTCGCCGCCGTGACCGCCGCGCTCGGCGTCGTGCAGACCTGGATCTCCACCCAGGTCGGCCAGCGGGTCATGCACCGGCTGCGCACCGACGTCTTCCGCCACCTCCAGCGTCAGTCACTGGGCTTCTTCACCCGCACCCGCACCGGCGAGGTGCAGTCGCGGATCACCAACGACATCGGCGGCATGCAGTCGGTGGTCACGTCCACCGCCACCGCCGTCGCGGCCAACCTCACCACCGTGGTCGCCACCGCCGTCGCGATGGTCGCGCTCTCCTGGCAGCTCTCCCTGGTCTCGCTCGTGGTGCTGCCACCGGCCATCTGGCTGACCCGCCGGGTCGCCCGGATGCGCCGCGAGATCACCGCGCAGCGCCAACGCGAACTCGCCGACCTCAACGTCACCGTCGAGGAGGGGCTGTCGGTCAGCGGCGTCCAGCTCGCCAAGACCCTGGGCACCGGGCCCGCCCTCATCGAGCGGTTCACCGCCTCCTCGGCCCGCCTCGTCGACCTGGAGCTGCGCAGCGAGCTGGCCGGACGCTGGCGGATGGCCTCGATGAGCATCATCTTCGCCGCCGTGCCGGCCGTCATCTACCTCGCCGCCGGCCTGCCCGGCGCCGCCGGGACACTGAGCATCGGCACCCTGGTCGCCTTCACCGCCCTGCAGGGCGGCCTGTTCCGGCCGCTGATGGGCCTGCTCAACGTGGGCGTGTCGCTGACCGCGTCGCTGGCCCTGTTCGCCCGCATCTTCGAATACCTCGACCTTCCCGTCGACGTGGACGACCCCGCCGAACCGGTCCGCCTCGACCCGGCCCGGGTCCAGGGTCACCTGCGCCTGGAAGACGTCACCTTCGGCTACCCGGGCAGCGACACCGCCGCCCTCGCAGGCATCACCCTCGACGTGCCCGCCGGCACCAGCCTCGCCCTCGTCGGCGAGACCGGATCCGGCAAGAGCACCCTCGCCGGCCTGGTCAGCCGCCTGCACGACCCGACCGCCGGCCGCGTCACCATCGACGGCGTCGACCTGCGCGACCTGCGCCTGGCCGACCTGGCCGCGATCGTCGGCGTGGTCAGCCAGGAGACGTACCTGCTGCACACCACCGTCCGGGAGAACCTGCGCTACGCCCGGCCGGACGCCACCGACGCCGAGATCGAGGCCGCCGCCCGCGCCGCCCAGATCCACGACCTCATCGTCGCGCTCCCCGACGGGTACGACACCGAGGTCGGCTCCCGTGGGCACCGGTTCTCCGGCGGCGAGAAGCAACGGCTCGCCATCGCCCGTACGCTGCTACGCGACCCGCGCATCCTGGTCCTCGACGAGGCCACCAGCGCCCTGGACACCGAGACCGAGCGCGCCGTGCAGAGGGCGTTCGACGTGCTCGCCCAGGGCCGTACCACCATCACCATCGCCCACCGCCTCTCCACGGTCCGCGACGCCGACCAGATCGCCGTCCTCGACCACGGCCGCATCGTGGAAACCGGCAACCACGACACCCTGCTCAATCGCCAGGGCCGCTACGCGACCCTCGCGGCGTGAGCTGGCGGGCCCCTTGATCGTTGGTTGCCGGGCGACACGACACGCCGAGCGGGGTACCGCTGAACAGCCAACGATCGAGGGCTAGCAGAACTCGGGCGCGCGTGGGGGTTTTCCACAGTGGGTGCGCTGTCCACAGTGGTTGGGGTGGCTGCTTGCGGGGCCTCGGCACCGGACCGCACGGTTCGTGGCGTGAACTCGGTGCTGCGGGACCTGGTGGAGCGCTCGGAAGGGCTGGTCACCCGTACGGCGGTGACGCAGGTGGTGCCGGAGTGGGTGCTGGAGCACGCCTGCCGCACCGGCGACCTGTCACGGGTGCTGCCCGAGGTCTTCGTGACGGCGCACCTGCTGGACGACCGACCGGGCGCTCCGGTGCTGAGCCGGCTCGACCCGGGCGTGGCCGCCCTCGCGGCTCTCGCCTGGGCGCGCGGACGCGCCACACTCAGCCATCTCAGTGCGCTAGCCGCGTGGGGCCTGCGCCCGCAGACGGCAGGAGAGCCTCTGCACGTCACCGCCCCGATCAACACGGGCCTCCGGGCCCACCCCGGAGTGGTGGTCCATCGCCGTAGGGATCTCGCCATCGCGCCGCCGCACGTGCTCGTCCGCCGAGGACTGACGGTCACTCGCCTGGAGCGGACCATCGTCGACTCGTGGCCGATCCTGCCGTCCGCCGAGCGGCGGGCACCGGTGATCCGGGCGGTCAACGACTGGCTGACCACCCCCGAGCGGCTGACCCTCGCCGTGGAGACCGTGCCGAAGCTGACCGACCGGGCAGCGCTGCGGACGCTGCTGACCCGCCTCGCCGAGGGCTGCCGTAGCCCCTTGGAGATCTGGGGCCACGACCACGTCTTCACCGGCCCGACCATGCCGGTGTTCCGCCGGCAGGTGCCGATGCGTCTGGGGCGGCGCACCGTCTACCTCGACATGTTCGCCGAGCGGGAGCGGGTCAACATCGAACTCGACGGCGCCACCACCCATGGCGACCTCCGACAGCGGGAGATCGACCTGCGGCGGGACGCCCTGCTGGCGACCGTCGGCATCCTGGTGGTCCGCTTCGCCCATCGCCGCCTGGTCCACGAGGCCGACGACGTACGCCGGGAGATCCTGGCGATCCTCGCGACCCGCACGACGGGCTGAGCGGAGTCTCAGGCGGGCAGCACCGGCAGTCCCGGATCGTGCATGCGTCGGTGGGTCGGGCACACCCACAGGAACTCCCCGGTGGATGTGAGCACCCGGCTCAGCCCACCGAAGGCGCGGACGGCGTCCAACTGCATGAGCAGCACCTTGAACGAGCGCAGGGCGGCGCCCTCGGCCACGGACAGGGTGTGTCGTGATTCGGTCGGCGCGGGCAGCGCGTCTTCGACGAGCGCCGTGGGCAACGCGTCGATGAGGCTCTTCATCAGGTCCAGCTCCCGCTGCGCCTGGTCCAGGTTCGGCGCGACGTATCCGGCCACTGAGGCCGCCACCGGATACACCAGGCGCAGGGTCTTGAACACCAGGTTCAGGTACGGTCCGACCTTCCGCAGCCAGTCGCGCGGCTCGGTCACCTCGTAGCTGGCCTCGTCCCAGGTGTGCCACTCGCCGGGCTGCTCGCACCAGAGGGTGATCCGGATCGGCCGCTGCCCGAACGAGAGACGGCGCCAGCCGACGGACGGGATCATGGTGACGGTGAACAACCGTGGGCAGTCGTTCACCTCCGTGCCGACGGCCCGTACCAACCGACGGAGCTGGTGTGCCGTGTCTGCGGCGAACGACGCGGTCTCCGCCACGTGGTCCCCGATGACGCCGACCTCCTTGCTGAGGGCGCCGAGGCGCCGCTCCAACTGCTGCAGCTCCGCGTCGAAGGGCTGCGGCGCCACGAAGCCGGTCAGCAGGCCGGCGACGTCGTGGTCCTGGTGACACGTCAAGCAGGGAAGTACGACCTGCGGCCGGCCCGCCCCGGCCCCCAGGGTGGCCTCGAACAGGCCGACGGGCTGGACCGAACCAGGACGGGTCGACCGCTCCCGGAACTTGATCAGCCCGTCGAGCGGGAAGCGCCCGGTGCAGGCGACGCCGTCGTTGTCACGGGTCGGGCACGGTACGAACAGCGCGAAGGGCAGGCCCGGCCAGCGCGTCGTGAGAAGACGCTCCAGGCTGTCCCGCAGCACGTTGAAGAAGAGGTCGGGTGACGGCGCGCGGACCTCGATCGTCAAGCGGTGGTCAGCCTGCAACTCCACCAGCGCCTCGGACCGGTACGCCGCGATCGGATGGCGCAGGAACACTCCTCGCCGCCAATGCTGGCCCGTCGACGCGTCGTGATGGCGGACGGTGATCCACGAGATCAGGCCCGGCGGCGCGCTCTCACCGAGTTCACAGGTGAGCCTCAGCACCCGGATGCCGTCCGGCAGCGGCCGTGTCGCCTCCCACGGCGGCTGCGCGCGCTCGTACGGGACCAACTGGGCGATGAGGCTCCGATCCCGGTCGCTCAGCCGGTAGGAGACGTCGAACTTCTCCATCAGTCGCAGGAAGAACGGGTGGTGGACGGGGTTGTACGACAGCCCGTCGTCCCGCTGACGCCAGATGCGCCGCAGCTCGTGGTGGTCGAGGATCCCGCCGCTGGCCCGGACGCCGTGGTCCTCCAGCACGTGGCTGATCGCCTTGGTCAACCACTCGGGGTTGAGGATCACGATGTCGCGCAGGCCGTCATCGTCACCGTAGTAGATGACCTGGCCCAGGTCGTGGAGCAACTCCGCCAGGTGGACGACCTCGTCGTCGCGGACCTGATGCCGACGGCAGATCGCGGCGAAGTCCTCGAAGGGCATCTGCGGCTGAGCGTCGGCCTGTGCCAGGATCTCGTCCCGCGCGCTGGCCCATCGTCGGCTGAACAACTGGCCCATCTGTGGCAGCCGTGCCGCCTCGCCGCCGATTGCCGCACGCAGCGCGCCCACGCCCTTGTTCGTTTCGCTGTCCACGGCGTACTGCCCCGCGATCATCCCCGGGAACGTTTCGCGCAGGCGTGGGAAGTCCAACTCCGGCCGCCGCTCGTCCGCGTGGGTCGCCACGATCATCACCCTGGCGGCCGTTCCCACCCGCAGCCGGATGCGGCGCAGCCAACCCTCGACCTCGCCCTGCTCCTGCCCCTCCCGGGGGTGCCAGACGAGCAGGTAGATGGCGCGTCGGCTGAAGAAGAACTGATGGGTCACGCGGTAGATCTCCTGGCCACCGAAGTCCCAGGTACGCAGTGTCAACATCTCGTTCAGGAACGGGTGCCTCAGGGCCAACTCCCGGATCTGGATGCCGTGCGTCGTCGGACGACCCGGCACGAACTGCTCGCCGTTGAGCGCCCCCACCAGCGACGTCTTGCCGACGTTCCCCTCGCCGACCAGCAGGATCTTGGCCTCGTACTGCGGAACACCGTCAGCCAGGCTCTGCAGGTACGTCCCCAGCGCGGCGTCGCCACGGCGCAGCGTCTCGACCAGAGTCTGGTCCAGTGGGTTGTTGTCGAGTCGGATGGTCAGCTGACCCCGGATCAGCAGCGGCGCGAGACTCGTCGGGAGGGTCTTGAGCAGGTTGCCCCGCAGGTCCAGCAGTTGTAGATCGGGCAGCGCGCCAAGCTCCTCGGGCAGGGCGGTGAGCCGATTTCCGCCGAGGTCCAGCTCGCGGAGGTGCTTCAGCTCACCGATCTCGCGCGGGAGACCGCTCAGCCTGTTGCCGGCGAGGTCCAGCTTTCTGAGCTGACTGAGGGCGCCGATCTCGGGCGGCAGTCTGTGGATGTCGTTGCCGTACAGCGACAGCACCTCAAGCTCGGTCTGCTCCAGCAGGTCGAGCGGGACCGAGGAGATGCCCGACCGGCCCAGGTTGGCTACCGTTTTGATCATCGGTTGTCCGTCCTGTGTGACATCGCGACCGTCCACCACTATGGACGGCGGGTGCGACGTCAGCCTCCATCCATCAGGTCGGGTTTTCCGCCCCCTCGTCCCGGCGTGCCACGGCCTGCGTTATCCGGGCGGACAGTCGCAATGTCCGATGGCAAAATGATCACCGATGACGGCTGACGAATCACGTAGGCGAATCAACCCGCACCTGCTCACCTGGCCGGAGGTAGACCCCACGCGGCACCCCTTCGACCCGGACGCCGTGGTGGAGCTTGTGCGGAGCGTCGCATCCCCGGTGCCACCACCGCCGCTCTGGGAGGGGTTCACGCTCGTCGGCCGAGCCGACGCCGAGCGGTGGCGGGAGTCGGTGAGTCACGCCCTCGTCGACCATTACGGCCGCTGGGCCAGCGGCTGGTGCTGGGCCGTGGGCGAGGGCGACTACGACGGTGGTCCGGTCTATTCGTGGTGCTGCATCTCCCACTCCATCGCATCGCCGGAGGAGACCCTGACCTCGGTCGCCGCTTCGCTGGGTGAATGGCGAGCCTGGCTGGAGACCGTGGCTGCCCGATTCGACGACTTCCTGCCATTGCCCGGTCCGGATGAGGCGCCCGAGGTTCTCGTCATGGCGTGGGAGGTGGCGGTCGCCCAGCTCGTCAATCTGACGGTGGGTCGCACGAGCAGCGATAGCGGCTGGTACGGCCACTGCAAGCAAGTCCTCTCGTGGTTTCTCGTCGCTGCCGGTGTGCCCGAGGACCGCCATTCGCCTCTGATCGAGCATGCCATCGGCGGACGGTTCCGGAGCTGGGTGCAGCCGTCCGCGGCCGACGTCAACGATGTCGCGGAGCGTCTCGCCCGGCGGCTCGTCGGTGAATCCCTTGTCGATTCGCGTCCGTCGGTCGTGCACCGCGACGACGAGTGGCCCGACACCTGGCCGCAGGATTGGCCATCGTCGCGAACCACCACCCGGGGGACTCGGGCGCGGCAGCAGCGCCGGCCCGGGGGCAGACGCCCGGACGACCTGGAGACGTGGCAGGCCGTTCGCGCCCGGGTCGACTGGGCCAGCGCATCCGAGCCGGTGTCCGGTCACGTCGCCACCGGCGACGACGCGATCGCCGAGCACGCGGCCCGTCGCGCGGCGGACGGCTCGCCGTTGGCCGCCGCTGTCGCTCAGGCACGGCGGGCCGCGGCAGAGGGCGGGCCGCTCACGTTCGGCCTGCTCGCGAATTGGCAGGGCACGCTGCTCGGTGTGCCGACGCCCGCGTTCCGCGACGGCCCGGCGCGGGCCAAGGGCGGGCGTGAACGCTACTACTGGCACGCCGACCTTCCCGACCGGTTCGAGGCGTGCCTCCTCGCGGCGACCGAGGACGACCTTCCGCTGCCCTCCCGATCCGCGCGGGTCTACCTCGACGTGGCCTTCTTTCACCCGTTCGAGGACGGCAACGCGCGCTCGGCCATGCTGGCGCTCTACTTCGTGCTCGCTCGGGACGGGGTGGTTCTCGACCGCGCCGCGCCACTGCTGAGGACCGTCCGGCAGGCGCACGACAGGTACGGCGCCGCCGGGCTCGCGAAGCTCGTGGAACTGCTGATCCGAGATACGCGGAACCGGATGCGCTGACCATCAGGTCCCCTTCACAGTGAGCGACCCGAAGACCTGGATGCGCGAGCCGTCCCCGTGATCGTTGGCGGTTGAGCGGTACGACACGCCGAGCGGTTTGCTGCTGAGCAGCCAACGATCATGGCCCCAAGGCGCGAACCCAGCATTGACAGGCGTCGCTGAGCAACCCATGGTCGATGGAACTGTCCTCCGTCGAAGGGCCACAGGATGCTCAGCAGCGAACACCGGTACGTCATCGTGGGGGCGGGGCCGGCCGGCCTGCAACTGAGCTACTACCTCGCGCAGCAGGGCGCCGACTACCTGACCCTGGAGAGGGGCGACGAGCCCGGCGGCTTCTTCCGGCGGTTTCCGCGCCACCGCCGGCTCATCTCACTGAACAAGGTGCACACCGACAGCACCGACCCGGAGATCCGCCTGCGGTGGGACTGGAACTCGCTGCTCAACGACTCGCCGGACCTGCTGTTTCCGCGCTTCAGCCAGGAGTATCTGCCGCCGGCCGACGACCTGGTGCGCTACCTCGCCGAGTTCCAGCGCGTCCATGCGCTAAACATCCGCTTCGGCACGACGGTCGAGCGGATCACGCGTACCGGCGACGGTTTCGTCGTGGCCACCGACCAGGGCGAGGTCCGCGCGCGCTGCCTGGTCGTCGCGACCGGCTGGGGCCGGCCCTTCGTGCCGCCCATCAAGGGCATCGAGCATGCCATCGGGTACGAGGACATGGTCGTCGACCCCACGGAGTACGCCGGTCAGCGCGTCCTGATCATCGGCAAGGGCAACTCCGCGTTCGAGACCGCGTCGGCGATCCTCGGCCAGGCGTCGATGGTGCACCTCGCCAGTCGGCAGCCGTTGCGGCTGGCCTGGAACACCAAGCATCCCGGGGACGTGCGCGGCCAGTACGGCGCGATCCTCGACAGCTACCAGTTCAAGACCCTGCACTCGGTGCTGGACTGCACGATCGACGAGATCCGGCCGGTCGACGGGCGGTTCCGGGTGTCGATCACGTACACGCACGCCGAGGGGGAGACCGCCGAGCTGGATTACCACACGGTGCTGCGCTGCACCGGCTTCCGGATGGACACCAGCGTGTTCGACGAGTCGGCCCGACCCGACCTGGTGCGCGACGGTCGGATGCCCGGGTTGCGCCCGGACTGGCAGTCCAGCAATGTCGACGATCTCTACTTCGCCGGCACCATCGCCCAGGCCCGGGACGTCAAGCACGCGTCGTCGCCGTTCATCGACGGGTTCCGGTACAACCTGCGCACGTTCACCCGGCTCCTGCGCGAGCGCTACGACGGCGTGCCGCTGTCGTACACGACGACGCCGGCCGACCCGGTGTCGCTGACCAAGCTGATGCTCGACCGGGTCAACTGGTCGTCGGCGCTGTGGACGCAGTTCGAGTACCTGTGCGACGCCTTCGTCCGCGACGACGCCACCGGCGACCTGCGCCACTACGAGGACCTGCCGGAGGACTACGCGGTGGAGCGCTTCGCCGGCTCCTCGCAGTGGTACACGCTCGCCCTGCGCTGGGGGCGGGACGACTACGGCGACGTCTTCGCCATCGACCGACACCCGAGCCCCGACCGGGCCCGGGAGAGCGCCTTCATCCACCCGGTGATCCGGCGTTACCGTGGCGCGGAGCTCGTCCACGAGCAGCACCTGTTGGAGGACCTGCTGGCCGACTGGCGACGCCCGGACCGGCACGTCGAGCCGCTCGTCGAGTTCCTGACCGGGGACCTCACCAGCGCACCATGACCTCGTCGAGGGGTTTGCGGGCCAGGTCGGGGACGTGGGCGTCGGGGCTGGGGTAGCCGACGGGCATCACCACGTACGGGCGTTCCTCCGGTGGACGCTCGCACACCTCGTTGAGGAACCGCATCGGGCTGGGCGTGTGGGTCAGGGTGACCAGGCCGGCGTGGTGCAGCGCGGTGATCAGCAGGCCGACCGCGATGCCGACGGATTCCTTGACGTAGTACGGCTTCGGGCTGTGTGGCCCCTGGTGCACCTCGAACACGACGATGACGGCGGGCGCGGTCTCCAGGAACGGCTTGTGCCAGTCGGTGCCGAGGCCGGCGATCGCGCCCAGCCACTCGGCCGAGGCGCGGCGGTCGTAGAAGGCCCGCTCCTCGGCCTCGGCCGCCTCCCGTAGCCGGCGTTTGCGGGCCGGATCGGTCAGCACGACGAACCGCCACGGCTGTACGTTCGCGCCGCTGGGCGCGGTCGACGCCGCCCGGATCGCGGCCTCGATCACCCCGTCGGGCAGCGGATCGCTGGCGAAGTCCCGCACGGATCGCCGCTGCGCCATCCGCTGCGCGAACGCCTCCGCGTCCCGCACCATCTCCGCCGGTGGCCGACGGTGGTGCGGGACGGGGACCCTGGGTACCAGGTCGGTGTCGTTCACCTGTGGCCTCCCACGCTGCGACGGACTGCGGTTCCTTCAGCATCGCGGAGGCGGGACGGCCTGTCGTTACGCGGCTGTGCCCTCTTCGCCCGTGGACACCTCGGGCGCGGTCCGGTTGGCGATCTCGTCGACCACGTCGGAGAGTCGACCCCGTACCGCCTGGGCTGCCCGCTGGCGGGTCGCGCCGTCGCCGTCGGTGGCGAGCCACGCCAACCAGGCCCGCACCCGCTCGCGGTCACCCGCCTCGTCGAGCGCCGGTCCGGCGCGATCGACCAGGCGCTCGGCGAGGGCCGCCGCCGGCAGCAGCCGGCCCGTGGCGACGTCCACGCCGTGGCCGCCCATGCCGTCGCGGGCGGCCCGCCAGTACGCGAGCCGCATCAACTCGGGTGCCAGCTCCGGCCCCTCGTCGCCCCGGTCGACGGCCTCCCCGGCCACCACCACCAGGGCCCGCACCAGGGCCGCGAGGGCCGCGGACTCGGCGGCGGCGAGGGGTACGTCGGCCACCCGCACCTCGATCGTCGGGTGGTTCGCGGACAGGCGCACATCCCAGAAGATCGTGCCGGAGTCGACGATCGCGCCCGCCTCCCGCAGCGTGTCCACGTGGTCGTCGTACTGTCGCGCCGACGTCAGGTACGGCGGTGGGCCGGCCACCGGCCAGCGGCCCCACGTGACGCTGCGCCAACTCGCGTAGCCGGTGTCGCGCTGCGCCCAGTAGGGCGAGTTGGCGGTCAGGGCGATGAACACCGGAAGGTGTTCGCGCAGGTGGTTGCCGATCAGGACGGCCCGGTCCCGGTCGGGCTGCTCCACGTGCACGTGCACGGCACAGATGGCCAGCTCGTCGTGCAGCCCCCGGAAGGTGGCGTTGCCGCGGTCCTGCCGGGGTCCCTCGGTCATCGGCGGTGGGACGGCGTGGCCCAGCACCGGCGAGCCGCTGGCGATCACCCGCAGACCCGCCGAGAGGGCCGCGCTCTGCACGGCGGCGCGGCCCTCGACGAGCTGCGCGGCGAGATCGTCGACGTGCCGGCACGGGTCGGTCCGTGTCTCGATCTGCAACTTGGTGATCTCGCCGCCGACCCGCGCGCCGAGCGCCGGGCGTGCCCCGTCCACGACGGTGGCCGCCTCGGGTACGACCTCACCCCGGTCGGCGTCCACGACGAGGAACTCCTCCTCGACGCCGACCGGGGCGAGAGCTGATCCCGAGTGCTGTCGCGTCGTCATCCGCATGCCGACCTCTCACTGCCGGTCACTCGCCGGCGATGAGAACGTTACGGGATGTCGCCGACCGGGTGCAGTCCGAAACCGTCCATCATGGACAACGCATCGACGAGCCCGGCCAGCAGGGCCGTGCGTTCGGGCATCCGGTCGAGGCAGACGTACTCGTCGGCGGCGTGCGCCCCGCCGCCGACCGCGCCCAGGCCGTCCAACGTCGGCACGCCCAGCCCGGCGGTGAAGTTGCCGTCCGACGCGCCCGCGGCGTACGCGCCGGCCAGGTGCGGTATTCGCAACTGGCGGGCGATCGACTGGGCCAGGGCCAGCAGGGGGCGGGCCATCTCCGCCGGCATCGGGTAGCGGTTGATGCCGCCCTGCACGGCCAGCGTCGCCTCGGGCAGGTACGGGACGAGCCCTCGGATGGCGTGGTCGACGCGTTCCAGCTCGTCCCGGGTCCACGCCCGGACGTCGACGGCCAGGCTGGCGCGCTCGGGCACCGTGTTCGTCGTGGTGCCGGCCGAGAGCAGGGTCGGCGTGACGGAGGTGCCCCCGCTGTCCGCCGCGCCGATCGTCCCCAGCGAGAGAACCTGGTGGGCGACCTCGACCGTGGCGTTGACCCCCCGCTGCGGCTCCACGCCGGCGTGGGCCGCCCGCCCGGAGACGGTGAGACGGTAGACCGAGCCACCCTTGCGGGCCACCTTCAGGTCCCCGTCCGGGGTGGCCGCCTCGCAGACGAGCACCGCGCCCGAGCGCCGCGCCTCGCGCTCGATGAGGGCCCGCGAGGTGCCGGACCCGCTCTCCTCGTCGCAGGTCAACAGCACCCCGACCGAGGAGGTGTCCGCCACCAGGCGCAGGGCCGTGAACATCTGCACGATGCCGGCCTTCATGTCGCAGACGCCGGGTCCCGTCGCGACGTCCCCGTGGACGGTGAACGGCCGGTCCCGGATCGTGCCGACCGGAAAGACCGTGTCGAAGTGGCCGAGGAGCAGCACACGCTGATCGACGACCGGCCACAGCAGGTGCGGCAGGCCGTCGATCACCACGCGCTGGGCGGGCCGGCCGAGGACGTCCGCGCCCCAGCCGGCGAGCAGGTCGGCGCAGGACTCGAGGTGGGGCAGCGAGCCTGGCGGCGACTCGTGGGAGACGAGCGTGCCCAACCGGTCGACCAGGTCAGCGTGGAGCTGCCTCGCACCGTCGAGCAGAGAACGTGGGTGGTCCATCGAGCCCTCCAACCGCACCGCCGACGGGCCTCATCAGCGTGCCCATCGACCATCGCAGGGGGATCGGGGCGCGGTCACCCGTGTCCGTGCCCGTCCGGCGGTGGCCCTTCTTCGTTCATGCTCTATCGGGCCGCATATCACGTCGAGGCGCGGCCCGGGGCGCCGTCCACAGCACCGGGCGTTGTCCACAGCGGCACCCGAGCGGACGGTGCGCGGCGGCGCGGTACGGCAGGTTCGTGCCATGGATCCGCGGCTGTGCGCCTTGCTGGCCTCCGGTGGTGGGTTGTGCACCTGGCGGGAGATGGTGCGGGCGGCACCCGAATGGACGGTTCAGGCCGCGTGCCGGGCTGGTCGGCTGGTCCGGGCGCTGCCCGGGGTCTATCTGGACGCCACCCTGCTCTCCTGCACGGTTACCGAGGCGCCGGTCCTGGCCCGCGTCGAACCTGAACTGGCGCGGCGGGCGGCTCTCGCGTACGCCGACGGTCGGGCTGCGCTCTGCCGGCTGACCGCGCTCGACGTGTGGGGCCTACGCCACCAGCCACCCGGCGAGCCGGTGTACGTCGACGTACCCGCCGGCTCGGGTCTGCGGGACCGTCCACACGTCGTTCTCCGACACCGCGCCGGGTTCGGGCTCGAGCCGCTTCAGGTGGTGGTGCGCGGCGGCTTCCCAGTGACGCGACTCGACCGGACCCTGGTGGACTGTTGGCCGTTGCTGCCGCCGGTCGACCGTCCCGGGCCGCTCATCCGTGCGGTGAACGACCGGCTCACCACGCCGCAACGGCTCGTCGGGGCCCTCGCTGAAGTGCCCCGGCTGATCGACCGTGCGACGCTGCGTGCTCTGGTGGACCGGCTCGCCGCCGGCTGCCGTAGCCCGCTGGAGATCTGGGGCCACGACCGTGTGTTCACGGGCCCGGAAATGCCGGCGTTCGTCCGGCAGGCACCGGTGCGAGTCGGCGGTCGGACCATCTATCTTGACATGTTCGCCGAGGCAGAGCGGGTCAATGTCGAGCTGGACGGTGCCACGAGCCACGGTGACCCGGCCGATCGTGAGATCGACCTCCGCCGCGACGCCCTGCTGGCCACCACGGGAATCCTCGTGGTCCGCTTCACCCACCGTCGCCTCCGGGCCGACCCCGACGAGGTCCGCCGGCAGACCCTGGCCATCCTGGCCAGCCGCCGCCCATGATCACTTGATGGTGACCAGTTCTCCGGGACCTCTGGCAACTGGTCAGTATCAAGTGATCACGAGTGGCGGCAAGGGCGGCAGAGGTGGCAAGGGCGGCAGAGGCGTCAGGGGGTTGTGGCGAAGGCCAGGGCGCCGCAGCCGGCGACCAGGATGAACAGGGTCAGCAGGATGAGGCTCACGATCGCGCCGGGGCGTTGGATGACCGGCTTGCCGGGGTCGAGTGGCGCGGGTAGGTGCGCCGCGACGCCCGGCGTCGGCTGGGGCGGTGCGAGCCGCAGGATGCGCCGCAACCGGAAGCGGTCCACGCCGAGGAAGATCGGAATGCCGATGATTCCGATGCCCCACCAGCCGGCCAGCAGGGTCTTGTTGGTGTGGTGGCGGTACAGCGAGAGGCCGCAGGCGCGACACATCCAGCCGCGCTGGGAGGAGACGACGTACAGGATCACGATGCTCGTCATCGACTGGAACGAGACCCGCGCGGCGGGGTGACTGCCGCAGAACTGGCACTCCCCGTCGGCGGGTGGCCGCAGGGCAGGGGGTGGCACGGGCGCGGGAGTGGGCATTGTCGACATTGATGGCTCCGAGACTCAGGCGGCCGGCGTGGGGTAGCGGTCTCCGCCGTACTGGCGCAGCGCGGCCGCGACCTCGTCGCGGGACTGCCGGGTGTTCCGCAGGTCGGCCACACGGTAGCCGCGCAGGCCGGTCAGCTCGACGTCGGGCGGCACCGCGCGTTGCGTCTGGTCGGCCACCCACACGGTGAGCATGCTCGGCTTCTCCAGCTTGCCGGCGTTCGGCTTCTTCTCGATCGCCACCCGGGTCACCTCCGACCACCCGAACTCGGTGGTGGCCGCTCCCTTGGTCCAGGTGATGCCCTGCTCACCGATGCCGACGGCGAACGCCTCGCGGCTCTCCCGCACCGCGCCCAGGCCGCCGATGAGGGCCAACACCGCCCCCGCGTAGCCGACCCAGTTGCCGAAGGTGAACTCCTGGTTCATCATCGCCAGCAGTTCCGGCGAGAACAGCAGGACGACGGCGAGTACCAGCAGCGCCGGGCCCTTCGCGTACGGCTTCCAGTTGCGTTCGAGTTCCATTGTGTGTTCCTTCCCCGTGCCTTCCGTGGCGGAAGGCCGGGGAGGATGCTAACGAGTCGCGATCAAGATTTGGTGACCCGGTGGTGAAGAAGGTCGCCGATCCAGCGCGCGGCCTCCCGCTGCGCGGCTAGCAGGTGCTCGCGGGCGTCCGCCATCTCCTGGTCCGCGTCCTCGTCGAGGCGGTCGCCGAGGATCGTCGCCCACCGCCGGCTCAACTCCTCGGCGTACGTCGCCCGGCGCATCTGCTCGTCGAACTGGTACTCCATGCGCACCATCGCGTCGACGTGCGGTCGTAGCGCCGGCATCATCCGCTCGTCGAGGCGTACGGCGGCGTCGGGTCGGCAGGTCACGAGGACGTCCCCGCGCCGGTAGGACCACTCCGGGTCCTCGGCGAGCGTCCGCTGCAACGCCACCTCCAGGTCGGCGGCCCGGTGCGGGGGCAGGTCCCGGGCGGCATCGGCGGCGAGCCGGGTCAGTCGCTGGATGGCGTTCGGCTGGAAGTACCCCACGTACCAGTTCAGCACCTCGGCCCGCAGGCTCGCCGGTGACGACCAGGCGAAGGTGGCGCGGACGTAGAACGAGTAGACGTACCCCTGCGCGGGCACCGCGATCAGCCGGGGCGCGTCGCGCTGCTCGACCAGCGGGCCGGGCGGGGACGGACCGGCGCCGGCGCCGGCGGGGGCCTCGTCCTGGAGCGCGGCCACCAGCCGGTCCCAGGTGCGCGCCCACCACCGCCAGCCGCGCACGCTGCCGTCCCGGGTGATCCGCAGCGCGCGGACGCTTCGCTGCCGCCACAGATCCGCGGGCTTCGGTCTCTGCTCGGGAGCGTCCGTCATGGCACCCCTTCACGGTCACGGGTCCGCGCGCCCGCAGCTCACGCTAACAACGGATGACCGAAATGCCCGCCGCCGCGCCGATGTGCGACACAATGTCGGTTGGCTGCGGTTCACCGGGCATTGTGGAGCAGTTGGGCTGACGGGACTGTCGCCGACCGCGGGCAACGGCCAGACTGAGCGCGACCCGCCACTCACGTGGGTCGATGGATCGGATGGTCTGGAGGCAGCCTGTGTCCACCCTCGTGTCCCCGCTGGCCACGCTCGGCGCGATCCGCCGGCGTACCACCACCCTCGCCCTGCTCCTCGCCCTGGTCGCCGCCGCGCTGGTCGGACCGTCCGTGGTCACCCCACGGTTGACGGACTCCGCGTCGGCGGCGGTCTACAGCTCCTGCACCATCAGCCGCTGCGCGGACGCGCGCACCGCACGTTCCGGCTGGTCCGCCAAGGGCTTTCCGACCAGCCGCGGCTGGTACTCCTGGAGTGGCGGGCTGTCCAACTTCGCCGGTGGCCGGTTCTACAACTACGAGGGTCAACTGCCCACGAACGCCACCTACTACGAGTACGACGTGTACCCCCGCACCCAGGGCGCCGCCCGCGACGCGTACCGGATCGTGGTGAACCGCAGCACGGGCGTCACCTGGTTCTCGCCCAACCACTACACCGACTTCTACCGGCTCTGACCGACCCGGTGGCCAGCCGGCCCAGGAGGCACGCGCATGGACGACGCTGAGCGGGTTGACGCGGTGGTGCTGGCCGGAGCGGCGGTCCGCACCCGGCCCGCGCTCTTCGCCGCGCTGGCCGACGCGCTGGCCCTGCCGGCGTACCTGGGCGACACCTGGGACGCCCTCGCCGACGTGCTCCGGGACCGGCTGGACGCCGGATCGCTCACCCTGCTGGTCACCGACGTCGGTCAGCTCCTCGCCGACGAGCCGTCCGGCCAGCACGCGCTGCTGAGGGCCGTGCTCGACGACCTCGCCACCACCGCCCCGCACCCCCTGCGCGTCATCCTGCGCCCCTGAGGCCGGAATCGGTCACCGGTCGGGCTGCCGACAGTTCGGCCGGTGACCGGTGCGGTGACGGTGGCGGTGACGCTCGGGTGACACCCCTTTCGCGATCCTCGTGCCGGACCGGGCGGTGTACCCCGGCGTGGGCAGCGGGGGAGGCGGCGGCGTGGACTTCGTCGACGGTGTGCTGGTGCGGTTGGCCGACCCGGGCACCCGCGCCGCGCTCTTCGACGACGCCTCGCTGGCCCACCTGGTCGAGGCCGCGTACGACACCGAGGCGATGCCCGTCGCGCCCCCGTACGCGGCGGTCTTCGACGAGCTGACCCTCGGCTTCGCGACCGCGCCGGTGACCCTCGCCGAGGGGGAGTGGCTGAGCGAGGGCGGCACGGCCCGTACCGAGCTGCGTGTGCGTCTGCACGGCCTCGGCGGGTCGGCGCTGCGCATCGACGCGCTCTGGCGGGGGAGCCTCGTGGTGCGCACGAGCGCCGCCCGGGACCGGGTCGAGGACCTCGACGTGGCGATGCCGGCCTTCGACGTCGACCCGCAGATCATCGCCGACCTGGGCGCGTTGCCGGCCGATCCGACGCTGCTGGAGACCGAGCGCCGTACCCGGCTGGTGGCCCGGCTGCGGGCGGGCCTGCACCAGCCGGCCGCCTTCACCGACGCGCACCTGGACCGGTTGCTCGCCGGTGTCGGCGCGGCGAACGCCGGTGACCTGGTGGACCGGATGCGCGGGCAGGCCGCCGGTGCGACCGTGCGGCTGCGCTACGCGGCGCCGCCGGCCACCCCACCCACACCCCGTCCGTTGCCGTTCGCCGCCGCCGTGCTGGTCCGCGACCGGGGCTTCTCCCTGGCCGACCTGCTCGTCGAGACGCGGCTGGTCCGCGCCCGCGCCGAGGAGCTGGGACTGGACGTGCCCGCGCCGGAGGACGTCCGGCGGCGGCACCGGGTGGTCGCCGTGTGGGTGGTGCCCGTCGAGACCTTCGACGACGACGGATGGCCCGGCGGTGACACCGGCACCGCCGCGCAGAAGCGGGCCGCCCGGTTCGCCCGTGCCGGCCAGTGGCTCGCCCGCAGCGGCATCGGGCTCGCCGCCGTCCCGACCTGAGATCAGACCAGCAGCAACTTCGTCCGGGAGGACCCGTGGCACCGACAGCAGCATTCCCGTTCATCGAGGTCCGGATCGTGCCGCCACCGGCGCCGCTGGCCCAGCGTTCGCCGGGCGTCATCGCCGTGGTGGGCAAGACGCCGTCCACGGCCGACGGAGGTTCCGCCCCGGCCAACACACCGGTCCGGATCGAGACCCTGGACGACGCGGTCACCAACTTCGCCCGTCGACAAGCCGGCAACGTCGTCCGTAACGCCCTCTACAACTCCCTCGAACTGGCCTTCCTCCAGGACCCGCGCCCGGCCAAGGTGTACGGCGTCAAGGTCGCCGGCGACGACTACGCCGCCGCGCTCAGCGGTCTGGAGGCCGCCGACGACGTGACCATGGTGTCGCTGGCCAACGAGTCGACCGTCGGCAACCCCGCCGGAGCGGGCGCGCCCACCGGGCTGCACGCGCTCAAGGCGCACGTGGAGACGATGTCCGCCGCCGGCCAACGCCGCATCGGCTTCGCCATGGTCAACCCGGCGACGGAGAAGAGCCCCACCTACGTCAGCGACATCACCACCGCCGCGAACCCGCTCAAGAGCAGCACCAGCCGGATGCTGATGATCGCCGCCCGGGGCGCGGACGGCGACGCGGCCACCGCCGCCATGGCCGCCGTGGCCGGGCTGCCGGTGCACCACAGCATCGTGCTGAAGAAGATCCGCGGGGTGGCCATCCCGGTGGCCAAGCAGTACAGCCCGGCCGAGATCAAGGGACTCTCCGAGGCCAACCTCACGCCGATCATCGACCCCACGCTGATCACCGGCGAGAGTCTGCACTTCGCCGACGGACGGCTGTTCACCAGCGACGCGAGCCTGCTGCACGTCGACCTGGTCCGCACCCTCGATCAGATCGAGTTCATGCTCCGCGCCGGACTCATCGGCCTGGTCGGCGACGCCCGCATCACCAAGCCGGGCATGACCCTGCTCAAGACCCAGGTGGACGGCATCCTCGGCCCGCTCAAGCGGCAGGCCGTGATCGACGACTACCGCATCGAGATCCCGGTGCTGGACATCCTCACCATCCCCGAGGCCGCCCGTACCGCCACCGACACGTCGATCGTCACCACCGCCCGGGCCGACCGCACCGTCGACCTCGTCGTCACCGTCACCTACGGCCCGGCCGTGAGCCGCCTGCTGGTCACGCTCGTGGCCAAGTTCTGACCGGAGGAACCAGACCATGGAGTGGAAGACCCGCCTCGCGGTGCAGTACACCAAGGGCACCGAGACGGTGTTGATCAGCCCGATCGACTCGTTCAGCCCGTCCTTCTCGCTCAACGTCGAGGCGCTGCACTCGTGCGAGGTGACCCACATGGGCGCCATCCACGCGCCCGTGTCGATGAACTTCACGATGACCGTCAAGGCGATCGGGGACGTCGCCGGCCGGCTCACCAAGCTGGCCCTCGACGGCGAGCTGTTCGACATCGCGCTGCTGGAGCACACCGGCGACGACTGGGCGTTCTCGTCCTTCGTGCTGCAGGACTGCCTGATCACCAGCGCCACGCCGACCACCGCCACCATCTCCGGCGCACCGGCGGCGACGTTCAGCGGCTTCAGCCTGGCGGCCTCGGTCGACCCGAAGACCGGCGACCCGTCCGTCCTGCCGTAACCCCACCAGGATCAACCGGAGGTAACAGATGGCGACCGGAGCTGGCCGCGCCGCCCGGGTCACCCGTACCGGGCTGGCCCTGGTGCACGCGGGTGAGCTGGTGTTGCCGGCGGCCGGCAGCGAGGCCGAGGCCGAGCAGGTGGCCGAGGACGATCGCGCCGTCATCGCGTACCACTTCCCGGTGGAGATCGAGGTGGTCGCGGCCGGCGGCGCGTTCGACGCCGACGCGCTCGCGGACCTCGCGCTGGCCCGCCTCGCCGAGCACCTGGACGGGCGGTTCTGACGGTGGCCATCTCGGTGCACGTGCCGGTGCGGATCCGGCTGGACGCCCGGTCGGTGACCGAGCGGCCGGCGGCCGTGACCGACGCGCTCGCCGCCGCCCTGGCCCGCGCCCTGGAACGCTCCCGTCAGGAGGCGGTCGCGCCGCACGGCGGCTACCTGGAGGTACGCACCGACGCGCCGGAGTTCCGCTGGACCGGCGCGGCGCGGGAGCACGTGACGCCCGACGAGCGGCGGGCCTTCGAGGCCCGGCTGCGCCGGCGCGTCGACGAGGTCGTCGCCGCCGCGCGGCTCGACCCGGGCCTGCCGCCCGGGGTGCCCCTGCCGCTGAGCGAACCGGCCACCGAGCTGTTCGACGCGCACCGGATGCGCCACCTGCTCGCCGTGTACCGGGTGCCGTCCTACGACGCCGGCGGGGACGCCGCCGAGGTGCCGGTGGACGGCCCCGAGCCGCCGCCGGTGACCTACCAGTGGCTGCTGCGCCCGGCCGCCTACCTGGCCGGTCACTTCGCCGAGCTGGCCCGCGAGGCGGTACGCCAGCACGGCGGCCTCCCGTCGGGCACCCCGCAGGGGATCATCGCCCGGGTCATCGGCGTGGACGGCCGCCCGGTCTGGGCGATCATGGTGACCACCACTCCACTGTCGATCCTGACCTTCGAGCAGTTCGGCGAGACGGTGTTCCGGGCCACCCCACAACCCCACTTCGAGGTCGAGGCGCGGGTGCCGAGCCCGCAGCCCGGGACGGTGCAGCGGCGACCGGTCGCCGACCGCAGCGCCCTGGTCGCCATGGTGGACGAGGAGTTGAGCGGCGACATCCGGCGACGGCTGCGGATCGCCTCGCCGCGCGGCGAGACCACGAGCGTCGAGGAGTACCAGGCGCAGATCGAGCGGGCCGTCGACGCCGAGGTGACGCGGCGGGTCGACGCGATCCTCGCGTCGGTGGGCGGGGCCACGCCGACCAGCCTGGTGGTGGTCGACATCGGCGGCGTCTCCCTGTTGCTGGTCGGCACCGAGGAGACCGACGCGACGCTGCACTTCACCGGTACGGCCAACCTCTTGCCGATCAGCGTCGGGCAGCGTCCGGCCGCCCCGCCCGATCCGAAAGCGCCGCCCGGCGGCGGAGTCGGCACGGGCGCCGGAGCCGGCGCGGGCACCGGAGCCGGCAGCGGTCCGGGCGGCACCGGGCCGGGTGGCGGCGGCCCGGGCGGCACCGGGGCGGGCGGCCTCGGCACGGGTAGCGGTCCCGGTGGCGGGGCCGGTGGCACCGGCGAGGGTGGCACCGCCGCCCGACGGGGCGGTTTCGTCTTCGACCCGAGCAGCCCCAGCGCGCCGCCCGGCACGGAGGGACGCCGGTTCCCCGCCGTCGGGGCGGGGCACTCCACGATGCCCGCCTGCGCGTCGTTCAACGGGGAGCCGGAGCTGTCCGCGCTCGGCCCGGACGGCGACGAGCTGCGCCGGCTGATGGACGACATCGCGTTCCGGTTGCAGATGGGCGAGCCGTGCCGTTACCCGGCGAACTTCTGCCTCCAGGCCGCCGCCGTGCTGCGCGGCCGGGCCGCCGCGATCAGCCTGCTCGTCGGCTCGGCTGAGCGGGAGGCGTTCACCCGGCCGGTGCCCGAGGGCAGCGGACGACTCGGCCCGCTGGACTTCCGGCCGGTCGCCTCGCCGGCCGTGCAGTTCCTGCGCCACCTGGCCGGTGTCGTACCCCGCCTGGACCACCTCGCCCAGCTCGTCATGCGCCGTTACCGCCAGCCCGAGCACTTCGCGCGGATCCAGGGCGGCTGGATCGACACGTCCGCCTCCTGGAACCTGCACTTCGTGCAGGCGCTCAGCCCGGCCGTGAACGCGGCGGTCGGGCAGCTGTTCGTCGTCGGCAGCCAGGCCATGCTGGTGCAGCTCCTGCTCAGCTCGCGGACCGGTATCGAGGCGCGGATCACCAACTTCGAGGCGTACGCGCCGATCTTCGAGCGGTTGATCGTCTCCCAGCTCACCGACTACGCCGAGTTGCAGGGGCTGCGCGAGCGGCTGCGCCGCCACGAGGCCGCCCGGTGGACGCAGGAGCACACCGACGCCGGCGGCGGCACCGTCGCCACGCTGAGCATGCTGAACCCCTCCACCGCCTGGTACGGGGCCGCCCGCGCCATCTCCAGCGCGTTCCTCGCCACCGAGGCGGCCCTGACCAGCCCCGGCGCGGCCGGCGAGATCGTCGAACGCGACGGCGTCACCCGCATCCGCGACTCGCACGCGGTGCTCTGGACCCTCGCCGAGATCGAACAGGCGCTGGTCATCCAGCGCGGCGAGGCCGAGGGCGTCGACCCGCTGGTCAAGCAGATCAGCGACCTGCCCGACGTGCTGGCCCGCTTCGCCGGCAACCGGTCGGCGATCCGCGACGAGCTGTGGCGGGTGTTGCAGGACATGCGACGCCACAACACCGAGATGCTCGGCCGCGCCCGCACCGACGCGCACTTCGCCTTCCGGTCCAGCCGGATCAGCGAACACATCCCGTCGGCCACCATTCCCGGCGGACGCTACGCGTTGCAGGGCATCCACCTCGTCACCCACCAGCAGCTCGGCGAATTCTTCGGCGGCAACCCCTACTACGCCAGCGGCGTCGACAGCCTGTTCAGCACCGAGCTGGGCCGGGAGGCGCTGAGCGCGTTCGCCGTCATGGTGGGGATCATCGCGCTGTCGCTGCTCTGCCCGCCGCTGGGCTTCGTGGTCGGGGTCGCCGTCGCCGCCGTCGACGTGGCGCACGCCCACCAACGCGAGCGCCTCTACTCCTCGATGCTGGACCCGGAGCTGGTGCTCACCCGCACCGAGGTCGAGGTCGAGCTGTTCGCCGCGTACCTCGGGTTGGCGATGTCGCTGATCCCGGAGGCCGGCACCATCGGCGGCGCGGCCGTGCGCGGCGGCCGGGTCGCGCTGCGCTTCGGCGTCCGCGCGGGGCTGCGTGCCGCCCGGGGGTACGTGGTACGCCGGGTCACCCGGCAGATCGTCGAGGCCGCGTCCCGCGACCTGCTCCAGGGGTTCCTCACCGAGATCCTGCTCAACGAGGTGCTGGAACGCGTCGTGCAGAAGCTCATGGAGCCGATCCTCGCGTACGTGGAGCGCGAGGCGATGCTCAGCGGCGCGGTCGGCGGCCCGGAGGGGGCCCGGTTCATCCTCATGGTGCTCGACTCGCAGCCCGGCGGTGCCGCCGCCGGCCCGCGCGTGCCGGTGGTGCGGCCGTGACCGGGCCCCGCCGGTTCCGCGCCGGCCGGTTCCTCGACGCCGCCGCCGTGCACGCCGCCGCCGACGCGAACCCGCGGCTGCGGCGCTTCATGCGGACCATCGCCGAGCACAGCGAGGCCGGCGAGGTGCGCTCCCGGCGGCTGCTGGAACACCTCATCCGCCGCATCGTCGACGACGTCGGCGACCTGCACCTGGGCAACGCGCTCAACCGGCTGGAACGCATCGCCGTGCTGCGGGACAACATCGCCGCGATCCTCGACCACGTGTTGGAGGGCGGCACCCTGCCCGAGGGGGTGCGGGTGGCGACCCTCGGCGAGTACTTCGAGCAGCTCAGCACCGAGATGCGCGAGCTGAGCCGACCCCGCGAGGGCATCGTCGGCGACGCGCCGCTGCGGCTGGCCGACGACGCGGGCGCGTACGCCGACTCGCTGCTGCGGGAGTTCGACGGCGGCGGCGGCGCGGCCGGTCGGCACGTCGAGCCGGCCGCGATCGTCGGTGACGCGTTCCGGGCCATGCCGGCGGACCGGCAGGCGGCGCTGCGCCGGGCCGCCGAGCTGGAACCGGCCGCGCTGTGGCGCGCGGTCGCCGCCGAGAGCGAGGCCGGCAAACGGGCCGCCGTCGCGGACCTCCAGACCCGCCTCGGCGGTCGGCTCACCCCCGACGAGCTGGCCCGGCTGCGCACCGCAGTCGACGACCTCGGCCGGGCGCGCTCGCGTGGCCTGCAGATGAGCGACGCCCGGCTCGCCGACGCCCTCGCCCGGATCGATGATCCGGACCTGCGGGCCGTGGTGGCCAGCGGCGACGTCTGGCTCACCCAGCAGCTCGCCGTGCACAACCCGGAGGCCCTGGCCACCCTGTGGCGGCGCTTCCGCCAGCGCGGACGCGCCGACGACGGCCCCGGCTTCCGCCGCTATCTGCGGCACGACATGGTCACCTACGGCCGGGGCGTCCTCGGCGAGTACAGCGCGGCGTTCTCGCTCAGCAGCATCGAGCTGTTCCTCAAGGGACCGGACGCCAACGTCAAGCTCGCCGGCACCGACCTCGTCGGGATCGGCCACGACGGCTGGGTGTGGCTCGTCGACGACAAGTCGCACCGGGCCGCCAGCGTCTCCGGGGTCGGCGCGCTCACCGACAACCTCGTGGTCAACCTGCGGCGCGACGCCGCCGACTTCCGCGAGGCCATCGCCCGTCTCCAGCGCGACGACCCCGGGTTCACCCCCGATCCGCGCATCCTCGACGCGATCTCCCGGATGGAGGACGCCGCCGCCGAGATCGACCGGATCAACCGGCGCGGGTCCGCGTCCACCCGGCCCGCCCGGATCAGCGCGGCCCTGGCCGAGCGCCGGCTGCGGCTGCGGGTCACCAGCGCCGCGGGCGAGGTCCGCGAGATCACCCAGGCGCTGCGCGACCTCGGCCTGGCCGTCGAACCCACCGGTACGCCGGTGCCGCAGCCACCCACAAAAGGACGCTGAGCATGGCGATCACCAGCAGCTTCATGCGGTACGGCACGGTGCCGTCGGCAATCATCAGCGACGGGGTGCTGCCGATCCCACTGTGGGCGGTCACCGCCATCTCCCTGGCGCAGACGTACCACCTGCCGCCGATCGGCTCCACCGCCCACAAGGCGATCGTGGCCACCCACGACGACACCATCACGCTCACCGGGGTGCTCGTCGGCGCGGAACGCTACGCCTGGAAGTTCGCCCTGGAGACGATGGCCGAGGCGAGCAAGCGCGGCACCGCCCTGGCGGCGTACTCCGGCGGGAAGTTCGGCGGGCTGATCCTGGTCACCTCCATGACCATCCGCACCGACATGCAGGTGCAGTCGCTGACCTTCAACGCCTCGGCCGCCCGCCGCGACGTCCTGGACACCACCATCACCCTCGTCCACGTGCCCCGTCCCAGCCTGCTCGGCAAGCTGCTCGACGTGGCCAGCATCGGAGTCGGCGCGCTCGCCGACGGGTTGGGCAACTGATGCCACCGTTCCCGATCGACCGCTACCTGCTGCCGGAGACACCGATCGAGGTGCCCGACGGGTTCACCGAGGTGCGGCAGGGCCTCACCGCCGGCCTCCCGCACCGTCTCGAGCTGGGCGCGGGCGTGCACGCGGTGCTGATCCTGCCCACCGGCCTGGCCCGACAGTGGCTGTCCACCGACCCACTCGCCGTGGTCAGCAGCTCCGCCGACGACCTCGCGCCCCGACCCGCGCCGACGGCCACGTCCCGGCCACCGGCGCTTGTCGGTCGGGTGCCGCTGCGTCTCGTCGTCCGCCAGGGCACCCGCATCCTCGGCTCCGTGCCGCTCGCCACCGGCCTGCGCCGGGTCTGCCCCGACGCGGGCACGCCGGCCGCCGCCGGCGGCACCCCGGTCGCCGTCGAGGTGCTGGTGCTGGCCTGGCTGCTGCACGCCGGGACGGTCCGCGGCTCCGGCGACTACGGCTCCTACCTGACCGTGGCCTGGCGGCCCGCCGACCGGGCGGTGGACCAGTTCGGTCCACCACCGATCAACGAGTTCGTCTGGCGTCGCCGGCCGCCCGCGCAGCGCGTCGAGTCCGACCTCGGTCCCGCCCGGCTGCGCTACCGCTACCTGCTCGACAAGAAGATGCGGAGAGTGCTGCGATGACGCTCACGCCGTTCCAGACCGGCCAGGTACGCCAGGGCGCCGTCGGCAACGACGCCGGCTGGACCATCACCTTCCACCGGGAGACCCCGACCGGCATCAGCCCGGACGCCGCGCTCACCCTGTCCAGCGCCGACTACTACGCGGCCATCGACGCCGCGCTGCCCGACGGGCTGGGCCCCGGCGCGTACACGGTCACCGTGCAGGGGCTGATCGACGAGCACTTCGCCGCGCTGCGCACCGCCGAGGGGCAACCGCCGCTGGTGGCGAAGCTGCACCTGTACTGGCGCGACGCCAACACCTCGGTCGGCGCGTTCTTCACCAACCTGGTCGGCGTGAACGCCGGCCCGACCCCGGCCGAGCTGACCCAGGCGCTGGTCGCCGTCCTGCGGGTCACGAAGGTGCGCCGGCTCACCGGCGAGCGGACGTACGACACCGAGCTGACCCTCGTCGAGCAGGCGTACGCCCGGCTCGGGCAGCGGGTCGCCGAACGGTTCGAGGCGGCCACGTTCACCGCCGCGATCCGCGCCATCGGCGAGCGGACCAGGGTGGACGTGACCGGATGGGGCGCCAACCCGGACGGCACGATGACCCGGGGCGCGACCGAGGCGGCCGGCGACGAACGGGTCGCCTTCGGGGCGGGGCTGCTCTACCGCGCCGCCCTGGAACGCCTCGGCGGCGCGTTGCAGCAGTCCCTCAACGCGTACGGGCGGGGAATGCTGCTGATCCGCGACGGCACCGTGCACGTCGGCAAGCGCCCCATCCCGTACCCGGAGGGCGAGCCGAAGCCGCTGACCCTCGCCACCGGCCTGCTGGCCTGCACCGAGAACGGCACCCAGGACACCGACCCGTACGCGGCCACCGAGACCGGCGGCACCGCGTCGCCGCGCCGCCGGGCGTGGACGCTGACCCTCAAGGGCCGCCCCGACCTGAAGCCCGGCGACCTGGTGCGCTTCGACCCGCCCGCCACCGACGAGGCCACCACGCTGGGCAGCGTCGGCGCGGCGCTGCTCGGCTCGTTCGCCGCGCCGTTCGCCCCGTCGACCGGCGAGCTGGGCGCGGGGTCGAAGCTGCTCTACCTCAGCGCCGCGCGGCACACCCTGTCGCGTACCGCCGGGTTCGTCACTGTCGTGCAGGGCGTGGAGGTCGCGTCGAGCGCGAGTGCGTGGGACACCTGGAGCGACGCGTCCGGGGTGGGGACCGCCGAGCCGGCCGGCCCGGCGTCGTCACCCGGGGTGGCGGCCGCCGAGGCGGTGCGCCGGGCCGCCCGCGCGGCCCGGGGTGAGACGCGCGGCCTGGAGATCGGCGAGGTACGGGCCGCCGCCACCAACGCCAGCGGCGCGGTCGAGCCGCCCGCCCAGACCGAGACGGTGTGGGAGGGCCTCGTCCGCCCGGACGGCCGCCCCAACGGCGCCCGCCGCCTGCCGGTACGCCGGCAGCAGCCCGCGCCGCTGCCCGGGGTGACCTACCTGACCCCGTTCGCCTGGGGCGGGTGCGGGCTGATCCTGCCCCGCTACCCGGGCACCCGGGTAGCGCTGGCGTACCGCAACGGCGCGCCGGACGACCCGGTCGAGGTGGGCGCGCTCTGGCCCACCGGGCACGCCCCGGTCTCCGAGCCGGGGGACTGGTGGCTGTCCCTGCCGGTCGGGGTGGCCAGCAGCAGCCGCTCGTCCATCGCCGACACGGTGACCCCCGCCGACCACGACGGCAAGGTGGCGCACGACCTCACCGACGGCGACGGCAACCGGGTGATCGAGCTGGGTGAGCTGACCGTGCGGGTGGGCCGGGACCAGCTCAAGGGTCGCGGCCAGCGCCCGGAGCGCGCCGACGAGGCCGACAGCATCACCATCGAGCACGCCGGCGGCGGGTCCTCGATCGTCATGAAGCAGGACGGCTCGATCACCATCACCGCGACCCGGATCGACCTGGACGCCGGCAACGGCGCGGTGAACATCAGCGGCGGCACGGTCAGCATCGCCGCCGACGACGTCGACGTCCAGGTCAGCAACGCGATGAACGTCCACTGAGGAGAGCGACATGGCATTCGTGCTCACCACGTCGAGCGACGTGCACTGCCCCAACCAGGGGAAGGTCTCTCCGACCGGGCAGGGCAAGCTGACCGTCGACCACAAGCCGGTGGTCCGCCTCGACGGCATCAACGGCAAGTCGGTGTCCGGCTGCACCATCACCACCAGCAACTCCACCAAGCAGTGCAGCACGGTGACGTCCGCGAGCGGGGCCGCCGGCAAGCTCACGGTCGGCAACGTCGCCGTGGCACTGGATTCGCTCAGCGGCGCCACCGACGGCTCCAGCCCCGGACTGTCCGCCAGCGCCGGGCAGAGCAAGCTGAAGGCGGCCTGACGTGGACCGCACCGAGCGCGAACGGCAGGCCGCCCAGCGCCGCTACCTCGGCTGGGGCCTCGCCTTCGAACCCACCATGCCCGGCGTCGACCTGGCCCGCGACATCGTCTTCGACGACGGCCCGAACGGCCGGGTGCTGGCCCTGGTCGAGGGCACCGGCAACGTGGCGCAGAGCCTCGCGGTGGCGCTGACCACGCTGCGCGGCTCGAACGTCTTCGACGCGACGTTCGGCTTCGACGGGCTCAACGCCCTCGCCGAGCAGATCGAGCCGAACCTCATCCGGGAGCAGGTCCGCATCGGCATCATCACCCTGCTCGACCGCGATCCGCGGGTCCGCAAGATCGTCGACGTGAACCTCGACGACGGTCGGCTCGGCGCGGGCCGCGCCGACGACGCCTCGGCCGCCGCGCTGCGCGCCTCGCGCACCCTCCAGGTCCAGGTCCAGTTCGAAACCATCACCGACGACCGGCTCTCGGTGCGCCTCGGGGAGCTGCCCAGTGTCTGACCCGACCCTCCCGGCCGAGCTGGCCGACGTCCTCGCCGTCGACGCCGCCGCGCTGCGGGCCACCGGCTCGACGGGCTTCGGCATCGTCGAGACCGGCTTCGTGCCCAAGTCCTTCGCCCGGCTGCTCGCCGAGAAGCTGGCCACCGCCCGGCTGCTCTTCGGCGAGGACGTCGACCTGACCAGCGGCGCGGTGCTGCGCAAGGTCCTCGAACTCGCCGCCCTGGAGGACGCCCGGATGTGGGCCGCGCTCGGCGCGGTCTACGACAACTCCTTCGTGGTGTCCGCGACCGCCGACGCGCTGACCCGCCTCGGCGAGGAACTCGGCATACCCCGGCCGTACCTGCCGGCCCGGGGGACGGTGAAGCTCAAGCTCAAGGCCGCGCTGCCGACCGGCCACCCACAGCTCACACTGCCCCGGGGCGCCCGACTGTCCACCCCCGGCGGGCACCACGTGGCCCTGGACGAGACGGTGGTGCTCTCCGCCGCCGTCGGTGAGCGCGAACCGGCCGTCGCCGCCTTCTATCCCGGCCCGGCGCACAACCTCGACCCCACCCAGCCGCAGCAGAAGATCGACCGCTGGAACCGCGCCGACACCCTCCTGGCCGACCTGGACGACGCCGAGCAGGCCGCCGGCAAGGAGCTGGTCGAGATCACCCACACCGTCGCGCTCACCGGCGGCGAGCAGCAGGTCTCCGACGCCCGCTACCGGCAACTGCTGCTCGCCGCGCCCCGCTCCATCTGGACGGCCGAGGCGATCGGCCTCGCCGTGGCCACCGTGCCCGGCGTACGCCAGGTGCAGGTCTTCGACGGCCGGGGCGGACTGGATCTCAACCAGTCCATCTTCGGCAACTTCAACTTCATCGAGCGGGTCTTCAGCACCGAACGCGACCTGGGCAACCCGTACTACGTCACGGTGCTCGTCGCCCCGACCGCCGCCGCCATCTGGGACGGTCCGGACGGGCTGCACGCCGCCGTCGAGTCGGTCATCGAGGACCTGCGCCCGGTGGGCATCTTCGCCTCGGTGGACCGCGCCGACGAGGTCGGGATCGGCGTCGAGGCCGACCTGGTGATCCGGGGCCTGCCGCTGCCCACCGGGTCGAAGGAGACGATCAACGCCTCCACGGCCGCCACCGAGCTGCGCGCCCGGCTGCACGCCCGGCTGCGCCGGTACGTCGACGAGCTGCCCTTCGGTGAGCCGGTCCGCGCCGCCGAGGTGATCTGGACGCTCATGAACGAGCCGGGCGTCGCCGACGTGCGCAACCTGCGGCTGGTGCGCTTCCCGGCCGACTCGGCGGTGGTGGTGACCGGCAGCGCGCCCACCGGCGACGGGGTGCAGCGGCTGCCGGTCGGCGACAACGCGGTGCTCGCCGCCAACCAGGTGCCCGTCTACGTCGACCGGGACGACCCCCGGCCGTTCCGGATCGTCTGAGCGGGGGCGCGATGACCGACATCCGGGTACCCGTGGACGGCGTCGACCCGTCCGTCGAACGCAACCTCGTCGACCAGTTGGAGGGCCCGTACCCGGGGACGGTCCGGCGGGTCGTGGTGCCAGTCGCCGCTTCCGGTACGGCCGCCGTGGACTGGACCAGTCGACACCCGCTGCTCACCGTCGTGCTGCGCCGCGACCTGGCCGAGGAGACCGTCCGGGTGACGGTCACCGTCGACCCGGGCGGCGTGGGGCAGCGGGTGCTGCCGCCGGTGGTGTTCGCGCCCTGGTCCGCCGAGGGCGCGTCGGTGCCGGCGTACGTGCCGGACACCGCCGACGAACCGCTGGTCGCGCCGTTCGCGGTCGCCGTGTCGGCGGAGCGGGCCGTCGAGGGCGCGGCCGCCACGGCGGTCACCGGTACGGCGCTCCCCGCCCTCGTCGAGCTGGCCGTCGTCGAGGGCAACCTGGGTCGCCTGCTCTACCTGGTGTCGTACGAGAAGCACCGGCTGCGTCGGGCGGCCCGGGAGGTGCACGCGTACCGGACCCTGGCCCACGCCCGGCGCGACGCGCTGGACCGGATCGGCGCGGACGTCGGGGTGGCCCGCTTCGTCGACGAGCTGGTGCACGAGCCGACCAACGGCGAGGTGTACGCCCGCCGGTTGGCCGCACCGGCCCGTGAGCCGGACGACGCGTACGCCCACCGGCTCGGGCTGTACCGGCGGTTCCTGCTGCCCACTCCGGGTGGGGTACGCCGACTGCTCAACGGCCCCGGCGCGGACACCGACCCGAACACGGGCCTCTTCGCCGACCTGCCCGGCGGGGCGCGCTTCACGCTGCGCGAGGACGACGACCAGTTCGCGGTGGCGGTCCGGCTGGTGGCCGTCGGCGATCCGCAGCACCGCGCCAATTTCCTCGCCCAACTGCGCCGCGACCGCCTCGTGCTGCCCGCCAACACCCCGCCGAACAACACCGTCCATGCTTCCCGGGCGCTGCCGGCCAGCCGGCTCGCCGAGGTCACGGCCCTGCGGGCGAGCCTGCGCCAGTCGTACACCTTCGGCAGCGCGCACGGCATCGCGCCGCCGCTGGCCACGGCCCTGGACCGCGCGGGACGGGTGTGCCGGGCGCTCGGCTCGACAATCGTGTGGCAGGTCAGCCGGGCCCAGGACGACGCCGGCGGGAGCCGTTACGAGTTGGGTCTCGGCGTCGACGTGAGCTGGCCGACCCCGGCGCAGGCCACCGATCTGCGCAACCGGGTGCTGGACACCGGCCGGACGGTGACCGCCGACCGGACCGCCGAGGCGCTCATCGTCGCCGCCCGCGCCGCCGGCGTGCCCACCGTCTCGGCCGACAGCGAGCTTGCCTGGCTGTGGCGGGTGTGCGGCCTGCCGACCACGCACCGGCTCACCACCACCGTGATGTACCTGTCGCACCTGCCCACCCGGGGGCTCGCGGTGAGCGCGCCGCTCACCGCTTCGGTCGGCGTCGACGCGCCGGTCGAGGCGCAGTTCCACGCGCCGGGCGACCCGGGTGGCAACGCCCTGCTGCTGGCCGGTCTGGCCGCGGCCAGGACGGCCTGGGTGGCCGCCGGTGAGCCGACGTGGAACCCGATGACCGACGCGGTGGCCCGGACCCGGTGGGCCGCCGTGCCGACCCGACCGGCCGGGCAGCCGGTCGACGCGGTCCTCGCCGCCGCCGGCCTGCCCGCGGTACGCGACCCGGCGCCCGTGGTGGCTGCGCTGAACCGCCTCCCCGACGAGCTGGTGGAGACCATCGAACTGCCGTCCGCGTTGGCGTCCGCGCTGATCGCCGGCCAGCCGGCCGCCGCCGACCGGCTGGCCCGGCTGGTGGGGCTGCTGCGCGACCAGCACCTCGCCGCCGTCCTTCCGCTCGTCGAGACGGGCAACCGGGTGCTGCTGGTGTGCGGCGTCATCGGCCTGCCGCAGGCCGGGCTGAACCTGAGCGAGCGGCGGGCCACCGGGTTCCGCTGGTACACGGTGGGGCTCGGCGGCGGCACGGCGGAGATCAAGGCGGTCGGCGCGCGGACCGCGCTGCGTCCCACCCACGCCGGCCTGGTCGCCGTGGTGGCGCTCTCCTACGTGCGGACCGGCCGGACCGATCCGTACGAGTTCCGGGTCGAGCTGCCCGACGGGGTGACGTTGACCCTGGAGCAGTACGAGCGGCTGATGAACACCCTGACGAGAGTCTGCCCGCTCGGGGTGGAGATCAACACCTTCGGCATTCGGCGTGACCACGTCGACCTCGACGACGACGGGACCGCCGAGCCGCTGCGCCCGGCCGTCGCCCGGACCTTCCGCACCTTCCAGCAGCGCCGGCACCGCGGCGTGTACGACCAGCTCTGAGAGGGACACCACGATGGCGAACGAGATCAACTACGACGGGGTGACCGTCACCGAGCTGTACGAGGCGTTCACCCGCAACGGCATCCCGGCCTCGGACGCCAGCGTGCTGGTCTCCTCCTGGATCTACGAGAACGTCGGCACCGCGAAGCGGGTGTTCAGCTACGCCGAGTCGTTCCCGGCGGTGGAGCCGGGCTGCGCACCACCACCGTTCGCCCGCACGTTCGCGCACACCGACTGGGTGGACGGCGAGGACGTCGTACAGGCCGGTCAGACACCGGGGGAGCAGGGCTTCAACGAGCGGTTCCACCGCATCGAGCACGACCTGGACCACCTCGGCACCGACCTGGCGAAGGCGTTCAGCTGCATGGCGGCGATGCGGGTGAGCCTGCGCCGGCTGCTCGACGAGATCCGCGCCGAGATCAACCGGCTGCACTCGACGGTGCACGAGAACAAGATCGTGCCCGGCCCGTACACCTTCGAGCAGATCCCCAACTACATCGGCGCGTTGGACTTCGGCAAGTACATGGGCACCACGATGTTCATGGACAAGAAGGTCAGCATCTGGCAGACCAAGGCCGGCACGATCGTGCTGCCCGCCGTGGAGACCCTCGGCGTGGACGTGGTGGTCGGTCCGAAGGTGCGCGGCGCCGCCCAGGTCGCCCGCTACGCCGTCGAGCACGGTGACGTGCGGCAGCGCTTCCCGCGCGAGGTGAAGGTGGTCGAGTTCATCCGCTCCTTCGGCGAGGACGAGGTGGCCGACGGCCGGACCATCCGCGACGTGCTCAAGGTGCTGCCGGCCGACAGCAGCTACCCGAGCCTGGACGCGATGATCGCCGAGGTCAGCGAGCGCGAGGCCGTCATCGTCCGGACCACCGTCGGGGCCCAGTCGGCGGTCTCCGCGGCCCTCGGCGTCGACGCGGGGCTGGAGAACGTCGCGGACGCCGACATCGCGATGCTCGCCGGGGTGCCGACCAAGGCCCGCGCCGCGCTGGCCCGCGCCGGGATCAGCACGCTCGGCAAGCTCGCCGAGGCGCCGGCCGAGCGGGTGCTCGGCATCATGAAGGAGGCCGGGGTACGCGCCGAGGCCGGCGATGCCGCCGAGTGGACCGGGTACGCCCAGACGCTGAGCAAGCTGCGCTGAACGGCCGGCGCCGACTCCGGCGAACGGTTGATCCGCGCCGTTCGCCGGGTCGGTGTGACGACACTGCGCTGGCGTACCGACCCTCCACACCCGACCGTGAGAATCCCACGGGGCGATCGGGTACGAAGGGCGCACGGATGGCAGTTCACGAGGTGTCGCAGGACCTCCGCTCCGGGGCGCAGGAGATCGAAGCGGCGCGACCAGCGCGCTACGCGTTGCGGCTGCTCGGCGGGTTCGCGCTGGAACGCGACGGCCGGTCCGTCGCGGTGCCGCAGGGCGCCCGTCGGCTGCTCGCCTTTCTCGGCGTACGCCAGCGGTGTGCCCGCTGGGAGGCTGCCGGCACCCTCTGGCCCGGCTCGCACGAGGAGCGGGCTCGCGCGAACCTGCGCACCATGCTCTGGCGACTGCACCGGGCCACCCCTGAGCCGCTCGTCGAGGAGGACGACCGGCTGGCCCTGGCCGCCGGCGTGACCAGCGACGTGGCCACCCTCGGTGCGGCCGCCGCGGCGCTGCTGACCGGCGGCGTGCCGGCCGGCGTCAGCGTCGGAATGCCCGCGCTGGCGACCGGCGAGCTGCTGCCCGGCTGGTACGACGACTGGGTGCTGACCGAGCGGGAGCGGCTGCGCCAGACCCAACTGCACGCGCTGGAGGCCCTCGCCGAACGGCTCACCGCCCAGGGACGCCTCAGCGAGGCGGTGCAGGTGGCGCTGACCGCCGTGCACCTGGAGCCGCTGCGGGAGAGCGCGACCCGCGTGCTGATCGGTGTGCACCTGGCCGAGCGCAACCTCAACGAGGCGGTACGGCGGTTCGAGCTGTTCCGCGCCGATCTGGGCCGGGAGTTGGGCATCGCCCCGACACCCTGGCTGGAGCAACTCGTCCGGGCCAGCCTGACCGGCGCGACCGTCCGGTCTCCGTAGCCGACCGTGGCGCCTCGCCCGAGTAGGGCGGCCTGGGTCTGACACTCGCCGCAGCGCGGCGCAAGGAGGACCCCCGACCACCTGTCCTTCGTCCTTTGCTCTGCTTCGGCGGAGGGGACAGTGAACGGCCCTGACTGTTGCCTCCGCTGAAGCAGAGCAAAGGATGCGGAGTGGGGTGGGCGGGGTGCTGGGGTGAGGGTGGGTGGTGGTGAGGGAGGGCCCCGTCACGGCACCAGGCCGGCTGGCCGGCTGGCCGGCCGTCAGTTCGGGGCCGGTTGGTCCAGGATGGCGCTGAAGCGCTCCTCGGCGAGGTCGAGCTGACCGAAGATGTGCCGCTTCACCGCCGGCGACAGCGGTGTGTCCGGCCGGCCGATCAGGTCGCGGAAGAGCGGCACCAGCGGGCGGTACTTACGGGCCGACGAGACGACCTTCGGCCCGACCGTGTGGATGACCCCCACGCCGTTGTCGGTGAAGTCCGACACCTTGATCACCCGCGCCCACGGTTCCCGTTCCAGGCTCACCGCGAGGTGCTCGCGGTACTGCTCGTTGCGGTCCCGGTGCGGGTCGTACACCGGGTTGGTGACGGCCGCGACGAGCGTGGCGACACGCGGCCCGAACCGCGCGGACAGCGCCCGCAACGCGGCCGGGGTCGGATCGGCCCCGGAGTCGCCGCCGGCCAGCTCGGACGGGTGGTCCTCGACCGCGTCGTGCAGCAGACCGGCCACGACCACGTCCACGTCTCGCACCTGGTAGTGGTGCATCAGCCGGATCGCGACCCGCAACAGGTGGTTCAGGTACGGCTCCCGAACGCGCCGGTCGTCGCGGTGCAGCTCGGCCGCCAGATCGAGCGCGGCGGTCAACCGCGCCCGGTCGGTGTCGTCGAACTGCTGGACCTCCAGGCGGAAGCGCTCCAGCAGGCCCGGTTCGCCGTGGATCTCGGTGATCGCGTGCATCGGCATGCTGCCCAGGTGCGGCGGGAAGTCCATGCGTCACTTATAGCCGATCTTCTCCACATCGATGAGCCGGTACGTCGCCGACCCGACCGCGAGTCGTCTGCTCACCGCGTGGTCAGATCGGCAGCCGGTCGGCGCCGGCCAGCGGGTCCACCAGGAGAGGGAGCAGCGGCGCGGGGAGGACCGGATCGCGCCGCAGGGTGGGCGTCCAGCCCGCGTCGACCGCCAGGTCGGGGTCGTGCCCCGCGTTGTACGCGGCCAGCAGGTCGACCGGTCGGGCCGGTCCGCCGCCCTGGCGCACCCAGGACCCTCGCTCGGTCAACGCGGTCCCGCCCCAGTCGTACAGCAGGTCGCCCGGGTCGACCGTCGGGTCCAGGGTGAACAAGTTGCTCTCCGCGTAGATCGCCGACTGGACCCCGACACCGAGGGCGTACTGGAAGCCGTCCCCGCCGAGCCGGTAGTGGTTGTTGTAGACGTCGACCTGACCGAACCGCACGCGGGGAAGCCGTTGCAGGACGCCGTCGAAGAGGTTGTGGTGCACGGTGACCTTCAACCGGCCCACGTCCGGGCCGACGGTGTTGGACGAGCCGATGAGCATCAGCTTGTCCCGTCCCGTGAAGCGGTTCCACGACGCGGTGACCAGGCTGGCGGTGTGCGTGACGTCCAGCGACCCGTCGTGCACCTGGTATGGCCGCCCGAAGTAGCTGGGCTGGGCGCTGTCCGGGTTGTCGCCGTCGGTGAAGGTGTTGTGGTCGACCCACACGTTCTCGCTGCGGCGGACGGAGATCTGGTCGTACTGGCTGTTCCAGTTGCCGGCATCGCCGTCCGTCGGCGACCAGGCGGGGAAGCAGTCCCGGGCGTCGGCGAAGGTCAGGTTGCGCACGATGACGTTCGACGCCCGGTCGATCATGAGGGTGAGACCGGTCAGTCGCGCGCCCCGCAGCCCGATGATCGTGGTGTTGGAGCCGACGTTGATCTGGGTCTGGCGGGTCTGGTTCGCCACCGACCGCACCCGGGCCTCCTCCAGCGGGCCGGTCGGCGCGACGCGCCCCCACACCGCCGGGTCGTACGTGGCCAGGTAGTCCTGGAGCCGGTACGCCGGGTCGGCCAGCTCGGCGCAGCCCAGTGGCGTGCCGTCGGCCGACTCGAAGCCGTCGACCGTGCCGTCTACGTAGATCAGTTTCGGGGTGGCGTCGGCGGCGTTCCCGGCGTTGTCACCGCCCAACGCGGCCACCAGTTCGGCGCGGCTGCGCACCACCCGGGTCCGCTCGGCCGTCGCCGCCGCGCCGCCGGTGGTGCCGGGCCCCGCAGCGGCCCAACCGTCCCGGTCGGGCAGCGTCTGCCGGCCGAGCTGGTGCGCCGACCACGGGAGCGGGTCGGGTCGCGTGGCGGCCGAGGCCGGCGCGGCGACGAGGAGCAGAGCGGTCACCGTGGCGCCCGCGAGGGTTCTGCGCATGGGGATCTCCCGGTCAGTGGTGGTGGTCGGGCGGCTGGTCCGTCAGGTCGGCGCGGTACGCCGGCACCGCCCACGACACGCCCAGCTCGCTCGGCAGCGACCCCCGTTCGGCGCAGCGGCGCAGCACCTCGACGACGCCGCGCAGGTGGCGGACCCGTTCGTCGCCGTCGCCCACCACGTCGACCAGGTCACCGTCGAGCAGTCGGGGCTCGGGCGCGGACCGCAGCGCGTCCAGCAGCGCGGTGAACGGCGCGGTACGGGACAGCGGCGCGATCAGCGGCACCCCGGCCGGGTCGATCCGGTGGGCGAGCAGGTTCTCCAGCAGGCCCTGTCGACCGGACACGTCCCGGGGTGCCGCGTCGCCGGGCAGCCGCAGCCGGTCGGTCGGGTATTCCAGCACGGCCTGCCCGGTCGTACCGGTCACCGTCACCTCGCCCGGCACGAACTGCGCCGAGGCCATGGTGACCGCTGCCAGCACGGCCGGGCCGGCGCGGAACCGGACGCGCAGCACCGCCGTGTCCTCCACCTCGATCGGTCGTACCCGGTAGCGCTCCACCTCGATCGCGACCGGCCACGGTGGCGCCCCACCCAGCGCCTCGGCGACGGCCAGGCACTGCATCACCGCGTGCGCGAACGGGTTGGCCAGCGCGCCGTCCAGCACCGGTCGGCCGTCCAACGTCCGACGGCCGGCCCAGGCGGACCGGGCGTAGTAGGCGTCCGGCCGCTGCCACGCGGCGACCGTGGCGATCCCGGTGACCGTGCCGAGGCGGCCGGTGGCCAGGGCATCGGTCAGCGCGGTGAGCGCCGCCGAGCCGAGCGCCTGGAAACCGACCTGGGCCACCCGGCCGGCCGCCGCGAGCGCGTCGCTCAGCTCGTGGTGCTCGGCCAGCGACAGCACCGGCGGCTTCTCCAGCAGCAGGTCCGCGCCGGCCGCCACGGCGTCGCGGGCGATCGGCAGGTGGGTGTGCGGCGGGGTGCAGATCACCACCACCTCCGGGCGGGTGGCGGCGAGCATCGCCCGGTGGTCGGTGAACACGTCCACGCCGGGCGGGACCGGCGCCTCCCGCTCGTCGCGCACCGGTGCGACGTCGACCAGGGCGACGAGCCGCAGCCGGCCCTCGGCGTGCAGCGGGGCGATCAGCCGCCGGTGCCAGTGACCGTGCCCGTTCGCCCCGATCACCGCCACCGTCGCGGGCGGCACCCACCCGTTCACCGGACGCCGGCCAGGGTCGCCTCGACGCCGTGTCGCCCGAGCGCGGTGAGCCAGGCGGTCACCTGGGCGCGCACCTCGTCGTCCGCGGCGACCTCGGCCGGGATGACCTCGCGGAGCGCGAAGACGGCGTCGACCGCGCCGGCCGGGCTCTGCGCGCCGGCGTCCAGGGCGGCCCGGATGGGCCCGGCGAGGGGATCCTGCAACGGCAACGGGCGGCCGTCGTCGGCGTACCCCAGCGCGAAGCGCAACCAGGACGCCACGACCAGCGCGCCCCAGCGCGCGGACCGTCCGGACGCGCGCAGGTCGGCGATGGTGTGCAGGATGCGTTGCGGCAGCTTCTGCGAGCCGTCGATCGCGACCTGGAGGGTGCGGTGCCGGATCGCCGGGTTGCCGAACCGGGCCAGGACCTGCTCGCCGTAGTCGACGACCCGCACCCCGTCCGGCGGCGTGAAGCTGGCCGCGACGTCCTCGGCGATCAGCCGGCGCAGCACGTCGGCCAGGTGCGGGATCTCCAGGGCGTCCGCGATGGTCTCCCGCCCGGCCAGCGCGCCGAGGTACGCCACGGCCGAGTGCACACCGTTGAGGGCGCGCAGCTTCAACCGCTCCCACGGCCCGGCGTCGTCGGTCAGCACCGCCCCGGCGTGCTCCCAGCCCGGCCGCCCGCCCGGGAAGTCGTCCTCGATGACCCACTGCGCGTAGGGCTCGGCGGCCACCGCGGCCAGGTCGGTGACGCCGAGCGCCCGGCGGGCCGTTTCGATGGTCGCCGGGGTGCTGGCCGGCACGATGCGGTCCACCATGGTCCCCGGGCACGTCACGTTGGCGGCCACCCAGTCGACGAATCCGGCCGGCGTCCCGGCGGCCCGCTCGATCGCCTGGTCGATCAGGCCGCGCAGCCGTCGGCCGTTGGCCGGCAGGTTGTCGCAGCTCACCAGGGCGACCGGTCCGGCGTCGGCGGCGGCGCGGGCGGCCAGCCCGCGCAGCAGCAGACCCGGCACGGTGGCCGGGGGCCGATGACCGGCGAGGTCCGCGGCGAGCGCGGAGTCCGGCGACAACCGGCCGGTCACCGGGTCGAGCTGGTACGCCTTCTCGGTGACGGTGAGCGTCACGACCCGGACCGCCGGGTCGGCGAGCAACGCCACCACGGCGTCCGGGTCGCTGGGCGCGTGCCGTACCCCGCTCAGCGCGCCCACCACCCGGGTGGTGGCGTCGGCGGCGGACAGGGCGCTCACGCTGAACAGGTTGTCCTGGGCGGCGAGCGCGTCGACCACGGCGGCGCTGCGCGGGGCGACGGCCACGATGCCCCAGTCGCCGCCGGCCGCGCCGACCGCCGCCTCGGTGTAGACCGCCTGGTGCGCGCGGTGGAAGGCCCCCAACCCCAGGTGTACGACGCCCGTCGGCACGGTGCCCGGTCGCACGAGGGGTCGGGAGTCGACGGGCAGGTGGCGCAGCACACCCAGGCCGAGGCGGGACGCGCCGACGGTCACCGCCATGCCGGACCGTCCGGGAACCGGAACTCGGCGATCGACGCCGGTCTCATGGTGGCGCTGTAACCGGGGCGGTCCGGCAGCAGGTAGCGGCCGCCGCGGGTGCGTACCGGGTCGACGAAGTGTTCGTGCAGGTGGTCGACGTACTCGATCATCCGGCCGTCGAGGCTCGCGCCCACGCGCAGGTAGTCGAAGATCGCCAGGTGCTGGACGTACTCGCAGAGGCCGACGCCACCCGCGTGCGGGCAGACCGGCACCCCGAACTTCGCCGCCATCAGCAGCTCGGCCAGGACCTCGTCGACGCCGCCGACCCGGCACGCGTCGACCTGCATGACGCCGATCGCCTCCGCCTGGAGCAGTTGCTTGAAGATGACCCGGTTGGCGGCGACCTCACCGGTGGCCACCCGGCACCGGCCGCCGGTCAGCTCGGCGACGGCGCGGTTGATCCGGGCGTGCCCGAGGATGTCGTCGGCGTGCGTCGGCTCCTCGATCCAGTACGGGTCCACCTCCGCCAGCGCGGTCATCGCGGTGATCGCCTCGTCGACGTCCCAGACCTGGTTGGCGTCCATCATCAGCAGCGCGTCCGGGCCGATCTCGGCGCGGATGATCCGGGCCCGGCGCAGGTCGTCGGCGAGCGGGCCGCCGACCTTCATCTTCATGGCCCGCCAACCGTCGTCGTACGCCTGCCGGGTCAGCGCCCGTACCTTGTCGTCGGGGTAGCCGAGCCAGCCCACCGACGTGGTGTACGAAGGAAAGCCGTCCCGTTCCAGCGTCGCCAGCCGGTCGGTCAGGCCGTCGCGTCCCTTGTCGAGGATCGCGGCCGCCTCGTCGGGTGTGAGCGCGTCGCTGATGTGGTGGAAGTCGACGCTGGCGACGAGGTCGTCGGTGGGCAGCTCGGCCAGGAACCGCCACATCGGCTTGCCGGCGAGGGTGGCCCGCAGATCCCACACCGCGTTGACGAGCGCGCCGGTGGCCATGTGGATGACGCCCTTCTCGGGGCCCAGCCAGCGCAACTGCACATCCGCGCTGAGCGAGCGCCAGAACGCCACCGGCTCGGCGGCGATCTCCTCGACCGTACGACCCTCGACGTGGTGGGCCAGCGCCCGCACCGCCGCGCAGGTGATCTCGTTGCCGCGGCCGTTGGTGAAGGTGAACCCCGCGCCCGCCGGCCCGGAGTCGGTGCCCAGCTCGACGTACGTCGCCGAGTAGTCGCCCCGGTTGATGGCGTCGGACCCGTCGCCCCGGGCGGCGGTGGGGAAGCGTACGTCGTGTACCTCGACGGAGGTGATGGTGGTGGTCACTGGTCAACGCCTCCGAAGTGGAAGACCCGCTTGGGCAGCCGGTACGCCAGGTCGACGATCGTCTCGGCGGCCTCGTCCATCGCGAGCCGGTGCTCGGCGACCAGCCGGGCCAGGAAGCCGGCGTCGACCCGGCGGGCCACGTCGTGGCGTACCGGGATGGAGCAGAACGCCCGGGTGTCGTCGACGAACCCGGTGGTGTTGTAGAAGCCGGCGCTCTCGGTGACCGTCTCCCGGAACCGCCGCAGCGCCTCGGGGGAGTCCAGGAACCACCAGGGCGCACCGAGCAGCAGCGCGGCGTACCCGCCGGCCAGGGGCGCCAGCTCACGGGTGAAGGTGTCCTCGTCGAGGGTGTAGAGCACCACCGTCAGCCGGGGGTCGTTGCCGTAGCGGGACAGCAGCGGGGCGAGCGCGTGCACGTACTCGGTGGCCTGCGGCACGTCGCCGCCGACGTCCCGGCCGTGCCGCTCGTACAGCCAGCGGTTGTGGTTGCGCACCGCGCCGGGGTGCAGCTGCATCACCAGGCCGTCGTCGAGGGACATGCGGGCGAACTCCATGAGCATGTGCGCCCGGAACGCCTCCGCGTCGGCGGCGTCCGCCGCGCCGCGCAGCCCACGCTCGTAGAGGCGGGCGGCCTCGGTCGGCGTCAGGTCCAGGGTGCGCGCGGTGGGATGCCCGTGGTCCGACGAGGTCGCCCCGGCCGCGACGAACGCGGCCCGGCGGGCCCGCAGGGCGGCCAGATAACCGGGGTACGTGCCGGTGTCCTCCCCGGTCAGCGCGCCGAGCCGCGCCACGTTTGCCGACCAGCCGTCGAACTCCATGTCCACCACGTCGTCCGGGCGGAACGTGGTGACCACCCGACCGCCCGGCCCACCCCAGCCGTCGGCGGCGAGCTTGGCGTGCGCCGCGAGGTCGTCCAGCGGCGACTCGGTGGTGGCGAGGACCTCGATGCCGAAGCGCTCGAACAGCGCCCGGGGCCGGAACTCCGGCTCGGCGAGCCGCGCGGCGATCTCGTCGTAGAGCGCGTCGGCGGTGTCGGGACGCAGCGGGGTGTGCGCCCCGAAGACGGTGCGGAGGGTCTGCTCCAGCCACAGCCGCGACGGGGTGCCCCGGAACAGGTGCCAGTGCGCGGCGAAGCGCCGCCAGATCACCCGCCCGTCGGCCTCGACCGGGCTGCCGTCCCGGGTGGGCACCCCCAGGTCGCCCGGGGGTACGCCCTGACTGAGCAGCATCCTCGTCAGGTAGTGGTCGGGCACGATGAGCAGCCGCGCCGGGTCGGGGAAGGGCCGGTCCTCGGCGAGCAGGGCCGGGTCGACGTGCCCGTGCGGCGAGATGATCGGCTGCCGCGCCGCGAGGGCGTACAGCTCCCGGGCCAGCGCGCGCTGGCCCGGCTCGGCCGGCAGGAGCAGGTCGGTGTGGTCGGACGTCGGCACGGGGCTCCTCGTTCTGCTTCTCAGCGGGTGGTGAGCAGGTCGGCGACGCGTACGGCTCGCCCGGTCTCCAGGGACCGGTTGGCGGCCAGGCCGGTGAGCAGGGCCAACGCGCCGTCGTCGGCCGTCGCGGCGCGGCCCAACGGATCGGGCTGGCCGCCCAGGAGCACCGCGGTCATCCGGGCGTCCGCGCCGCCGTGCCCCTGGCGGGTACGACCCTCGATGCGAATCCGTCGGGGAGGTTCCCAGAACGGGCGCACGGTGAGCGTCGCGTCGCCCCCCTCGGCCGGCGCTTCGACGCCGTGCAGGGCCGCGCCCTTGACGGCGCCGGCGGTGCCCCGGTCGACGTGGTCGTTCTCGGTCACCTCCAGTTCGAGGCGTCCCCGGCTGCCGTTCACCATCACCCGGTAGCCCTCCCAGGGGGCGTACGCGGTGAGGTGGTAGGTCATTGTCGCGCCGGTGGAGTAGCGGGCGAGCACCGCCATGTCGTCCTCGATGCTCACCCCGGGGGCGAAGACGTTGCGGTCGCGTTGGTAGCCGTCCTCGGTCTCGGCGTCGAGGTACAGCTCGCGCAGCCGGGGGTGCGCGTCGAGCCGCAGCGCGAACGGGTCGTCGGCGGCGGCCGGGGCGCCGTACGCCCGGTCGTAGTCGCGGGCGTAGCCGTGCCGGCGGCCGTCCTCGCCGTAGAAGAAGAGCCGACCGGCCGCGTACACCTCGACCGGGGTGGCGGCCAGCCACCAGTTGACCAGGTCGAAGTGGTGGCTGGCCTTGTGCACCAGCAGGCCGCCGGAGGTGGCCTTGTCGCGGTGCCAGCGGCGGAAGTAGTCGGCGCCGTGGCGCACGTCGAGCAGCCACTCGAAGTGCACCGAGCCGATCTCGCCGACCGCGCCCTCGGCGAGCAGCCGGCGGACCTGCTCGTGCAGCGGGTTGTAGCGGTAGTTGAAGGCGACCGTGACGCGCCCGCCGGTCTCGGTCACGGCGTCCAGGATGCGCCGGCAGCGGGCGGCGTCGACGGTCATCGGCTTCTCGGTGACGACGTCCCGGCCGGCGCGCAGCGCGGCCACCACGTACTCGTCGTGGGTGACGTCCACGCTTGTCACCAGGACGACGTCGACGCGTTCGGCGTCCAGCATGGAGGTGAACTCGGCGGCGGGGTACGTGGGCACCGGCCGGTGTCCCAGCTCGCCCAGCCAGCGGTTGTGCGCGTCCATCCGGGTCTGGTTGACGTCGGCGAAGGCGACCAGCTCGGTGGAGTCGGCGTGGTCGAGCACCAGGGCCCGGACGAACATCTCCGCTCGCGCGCCGGTGCCCACGACGGCGTAGCGGACCCGCCCGCCGGATCTCGGTGACATGCGATCGCCCTCCGGATGACCCCTGCAAAGGTTTGCAATGAAGTAACCACGATCGATGTGATGACGTCAACGACAGCGGCACAATCGGCGGCAATTGTGGGTTTTTGCGGGTTTGAAGGCCACTGTTGGGCGTCTCGCTGCAACAAAGCTGCAAACATAGACCGTTGACAGTGGAGCAACCGTTTGCATTAATTGGCGGCACCCGCGTGACCACCGCCGCACTCGGACGAAGGGGCCGCCGTGCCAGTCACCATCCGGGACGTCGCCCGCGCCTCCGGGGTGCACATCTCCACCGTGTCCCGCACCTTCTCCGCCCCGCACCTCGTCAACCCCGAGACCCGGGTCCGGGTGCTGGCCTGCGCGGAAGACCTGGGCTACCGGCCGAACCGCGCCGCCCGCGCCCTCATCACCGGGCGTACGCACAACATCGGGCTGATCATCGCCGACATCGCGAACCCGTTCTTCCCACCGCTGATCAAGGCGGCGGAGGGCCAGGCACGCCATCGCGACTACCACGTCTTCGTGGCCGACACCAACGAGGACCCGACCGCCGAGGAGGAGTTGGTCCACGCCCTCGCGAAGCAGGTCGACGGCGTGCTGCTGTGCAGTCCCCGGATGAGCAACAGCCTGATCGAACAGCTCAGCCGCGAGGTGCCGCTGGTCGTGGTGAACCGTCAGGTGACCGGCCTGCCGTGCGTGCTGATGGACGTCGGACAGGGAGCCCGCGCAGCCGTCGAGCACCTGATCGGTCTCGGTCACCGCGCCATCGCCCTGCTCGGCGGGCCGCGCAGCTCGTGGACCAACCGGGAGATGCGGCGAGCCGCCACCACGGCCGTCCGGGCCGGTGGCGGAGTGTTGACCGTCCTCGGCCCCAACGCTCCCACCGAGACCGGCGGCGCCGCCGTGGCCGAGCAGGTGCGGCGCAGCGGCGTCACCGCCGTGCTCGCCTACAACGACCTGATGGCGATCGGCCTGATCGAGGGGCTGGACGCGCTCGGGGTCCGGGTGCCGCAGCAGGTGAGCGTCGTCGGGGTCGACGACATCGCCCTGAGCCGGCTCACCCGACCCAAACTGACGACGGTGGCCACACCCACCGGGGCCGCCGGCCGGACGGCCGTCGACATGCTGCTGCAACAGGACATCGAGTCACCGCGCGGCGCGCGAGGGCCCGGTTCCGGCACGGCGGTCGGCGTCCGGCGTACCACCGCACAGGTAATGCTCCAGACCGACCTGGTCATCCGCGAGTCGACCGGGCCGGGTCCGCATGCCCGGCCGGCACGTCCCCGGGCCGCTTCCCATCGCCCGGACCCGCACTGCCCTGCGGGCCCGGGCATCCCGACCGCGGCCTCGGGTGATGCCGTCGGCTCCTAAAGCCGAGGAGTGAGCGCACATGCACCCCGCAACGTCCCCCACCACCGGCACGCCCGTCGGGCGTCCGCACGGTATCCCGCTGCCCCGGCGGCGGCTGCTGCGCGGCCTGCTCGCCGCGACGGTCGCCGCGCCGCTGCTGTTCGGCGCCGCCGCGTGCGGCGACGACGACGCCGCCGACCCCAACGCCCCCGTCAAGCTCTCGATCTTCTGGTGGGGCGGCGACGCCCGGGCCAAGCTGACCGAGGACGCCCTCGCCCTCTACACCAAGAAGCACCCGAACGTGACCTTCGAGAAGACCTGGCAGGCCAACCAGGGCTACTTCGACAAGCTCGCCACGCTGACCGCCGGCGGTAACCCGCCCGACCTGTTCCAGATCGACGACAACTACCTCTCCGAGTACGCGGCCCGCAACACCACGCTCGACCTCACCTCGTACCAGAAGTCCGGCAAGCTGGACACCTCCACGTTCCCCAAGAGCCTGTGGCAGTACGGCGTCGTCGACGGCAAGCTCGCCGGCCTGGCCGCCGGGGAGAACACGCAGGGTCTGGTCTACAACAAGACGCTGCTGGCGAAGCACAACCTGCCCGAGCCGACCACCGGGATGAGCTGGGAGCAGCACATCGCCTGGGCCCAGGAGGTGTCCGCCAAGACCGGGGTTCCCGGCACCCAGGACCCGAGCGCCGACTACAAGGCGTTCTGGGTCTGGCTGCGCCAGCAGGGCAAGGACCTCTACAAGGGCAAGGATCTGGGCTTCACCGCCGAGGACGTGACCGCCTGGTTCGACCTGTGGAAGGGCGCGCGGGACCGTAAGGCCACCCCGACCGCCGACGTCATCCACGAGGGCAACTCCAGCGACGTCACCAAACAGTTGGTGGTCACCGGCAAGTCGGCGACGTCCTGGGTCTGGGCCAACCAGATGCCGGACCTGAAGAAGAACACCAAGGACGAGCTGGGGGTGATCGCCTACCCCGGCGATCCGAGCGCCCAGTGGGCCCGGGCCTCGATGTACTGGTCGGTGTTCAAGGGCAGCAAGAACAGGGACGTCGCGGTCGACGTGATCAACTTCCTGGTCAACGACCGGGAGGCCGTCACCCTGCTCGGCACCGACCGGGGCCTGCCGTCCAACCTGGAGCTGCGTCAGGTGGTCAGCGACGGCGCCACCGATCCCGCGATGAAGCAGTCGATCGCCGTCGAGGCGGAGCTGACCCAGAAGTTCGGCGAGTCGCCACAGGTGCCGATCAAGGGGCACAGCACGGTCAAGTCCGAGCTGGTCAAGGCCGCCGAGAGCGCCCAGTACGGCCGGGCCACCCCCGCGCAGGCCGCCACCCAGTTCCTCGAGGCGTGCAAGGGCGCCATCGCCTGACCCGCCCCACGAGGCGAGGAGAGGAGCCGATCGTGGCGTTGACCACGGCGCCCGACCCGACCCGACCCGGCCCCGGATCCGCCCGGACCCACCCCGCACGGCGTGGGTCCGGCGGCATCCGGCACCGCGAGGGTCTGGCGGGGTACGTCTTCCTGTCGCCGTGGCTCATCGGCCTGATGGGTGTCACGGCCCTTCCCATGCTGCTGTCGCTCTATCTGAGCTTCACCAACTACGACATCCTCACCCCGTTCTCCGAGGCCCGGTGGGTGGGGCTGGCCAACTACGAGCGGATGTTCACGGCCGACCCGTCGTACTGGCACGCGGTGCGGGTCACCCTGACCTTCGCGCTGGTCGCCGTACCCCTGAAACTGGCCGCCGCCCTCGGCGTGGCGCTGCTGCTCAACCGCGCGTGGCGCGGAGTCGGGCTGTTCCGCGGTCTGTTCTACCTGCCGTCGCTGCTCGGCGGCAGCGTGGCGCTGGCCATCGTCTGGGTCAACATGTTCAACCGGGACGGTGCGTTCAACTCGCTGCTGAGCCTCGTCGGCATCGAGGGCAGGCCCTGGGTCAACGACCCGGACTGGGCGCTGCAGACGCTCATGGTGCTGGCCATCTGGCAGTTCGGCGCCCCGATGGTGATCTTCCTGGCCGGGCTCAAGCAGGTGCCCACCGAGCTGTACGAGGCCGCGTCCGTCGACGGCGCCGGTCGGTTCCGGCAGTTCCGCGACGTCACCCTGCCGATGCTCTCCCCGGTCATCTTCTTCAACCTGGTGCTGGAGACGATCAACGGCTTCCAGGGATTCACCGCCGCGTTCGTGCTCAGCAACGGCACCGGCGGTCCGGTCGACTCGACCCTCATGTACACGCTGAACCTCTACATCACCGGCTTCACCGACCTGGAGATGGGCTACGCCTCGGCGATGGCCTGGGTGTTCCTGCTCGCCATCGCGGTGATCACCGCGATCTTCTTCAGCACCGGGCGGTTCTGGGTGCACTACTCCGACGGAGAGGACCGGTGATGGCGACTCCGACGGCGGCGGCGCTGCCCGGAGCGGGACGACGCCCCGGCGGTCGGCCCGTGCTGCGGCTGCTGATCCTGGTGGTGATCGTGGCCGTGGTGCTCTACCCGCTGATCTGGATGGTCGGCACCTCGGTGAAGTCGCAGGAGGAGATCGTCAACAACGTCGGGCTGCTGCCCGAGCGGTTCACCCCGGGCAACTACACCGCCGGCTGGTCCAACTTCGACGTCGGATTCGGCCGGTTCTTTCTCAACAGCGCGCTGGTCAGCCTGCTCACCGTCGTCGGCAACGGGCTCTCCTGCCTGCTGGCCGCGTACGCCTTCGCCCGCCTGAGGTTCCGGCTGCGTGGCCTCTGGTTCGCCGTCATGATCGGTACGCTGCTGCTGCCCCAGCACGTGCTGATCGTGCCGCAGTACATCCTGTTCCGCACCCTCGGTCTGGTCGGTGGCGAGTGGCCCTACCTGCCGCTGCTCATCCCGCAGTTCCTGGCCACCGAGGCGTTCTTCGTCTTCCTCATGGTGCAGTTCATGCGGGGCGTGCCGCGCGAGCTGGACGAGGCGGCGCGGATCGACGGCGCCGGCCCGTACGGGATCTTCCGGCACATCATCCTGCCGCTGAGCCGACCCGCGCTGGTCACCACCGCGATCTTCTCGTTCATCTGGACCTGGAACGACTTCTTCCGCCAGTTGGTCTTCCTGTCCCAATTGGAGGACTACACGGTGCCGGTGGCGCTCACCCTCTTCATCGACTCGACGAGTCAGAGCGCGGTCGGGCCGATGTTCGCCATGTCGGTGCTGTCGCTGCTGCCGGTCTTCCTGTTCTTCGTCGCGTTCCAACGGATGCTCGTCGAGGGGATCAACACCAGTGGCATCAAGGGCTGAACCCGTCGACGTCGCCGAGCGGCGGGACTGGCGGGACGTCGCCCGCGACGCCGCCGACCTGGCGCTGCTCGGCATCCTGACGACCCTCGCGGCGGCGCCGCTGCTCACCGCCGCCGGGGCGGCCGGTACGGCCAGCGCGGCGGTGCACGACTGGACGCGTACCGGTGGTTGGCCATCGGCGCGGACGACCCTGCGCCGGTTCGGCCGCTCGGTGCTGCCCGGCGTGCCGGTCAGCCTGCTCGGGCTCTGCGTGCTCGGGCTGCTCGCCGCCGACCTGATGGCGCTGACCGCCGGGCGGGTGCCCGGCGGCCCACCGGTGCTGGCGGTGACCGGGCTGGTCGCGGCCGTTCTGGCCGGGTACGCCGGACTGGTCGTCGTCGAGGCGGGCCGCAACGGGGGCGGACGGTGGCGGGTCGCGGCCCGGTCCAGCGCCCGCGCCTGCCTCGACGCGCCCACCCGGTGGGCCGCCCTCACGGGCGTGACGGCGTTGGCGGGGCTGCTCGCCGTCCTGGTCACACCGGTGGCCGTGCCCATCCTCGCCGGCTACACCCTGGCCGCCCTGCACGCCGTCGCCAACCGGATGCTTGTCCCGGAGCGGGTGGAGGCGGGGTGAGCGCCGAGGAGCCGGCTCGGCTGCTGGTCGGCGGGACCGAGGTGGCCCGGTACGTCGTCGACCCCGCGTTGGACGCGCGGCACGGCCCCCGGCCGTACCTGCATCCCGTCCGTACCCTCGGCGGCACGGTGGTCACCGACGCGCTCCCCGCCGACCACGTCTGGCACCTCGGAGCCTCCCTCGCGGTGCAGGACGTCGACGGCGTCAACCTGTGGGGCGGGCGCACCTACGTGCGCGACGTCGGCTACACGTGGCGCGAGGACCACGGGCGGATCGTCCACACCGGCTGGACGGGGCGCTCGGCCGACCGGTTGGCCCATCAGCTCCAGTGGCGCGATCCGGGCGGACGGGTGCTGCTCACCGAGCGGCGTCAGCTCGCCGCTTCGGCGGTGACGCCGGACGTCTGGCGGCTCGACGTGGGCTCCGCTCTCACCGCGCCGCCCGACAGGTCCGTGCGCCTGGGCAGCCCGGCCACCAACGGTCGTCCCGGCGGGGCCGGCTACGGCGGGTTCTTCTGGCGGGCGGTCGCCGCCGGGGCCGAGGCGACGGTGTTCACCGCCGAGGCGGCGGGGGAGGAGGCGGTCAACGGCAGCGCCGTCCCGTGGCTGGCGCTGGCCGGCACCGGCCCGGGCGGTGGCGCGTACACCCTGGTCTTCGCGGGCCTCGGCCCCGGCGACCGGTGGTTCGTGCGGACCGCGATGTATCCCGGCGTGTGCGTGGCCTTCGCCTTCGACGCCCCGGCGGAGGTCCCCGCCGGAACCACCCGCCACGGCAACTACCAGGTGTGGATCGCCGACGGCGTCCTGCCTCCCGACCAATGCGCGACCCTCGCCAGCGCGCGTCGATCATGAAGTTGTTGTCCCGACACGCCGAGCGCGGTGACGACAACTTCATGATCGACCGGGTAGGGCGGCGGGGACGGCGGCGGCGGTGACCCGGATGGCCTTGACGATCGCCGGGATCGAGCCGATCAGGAGGACCAGGCCCCAGATGATGGCGATGATCGCGAAGACGAGCGCCGCCACGTCGTCGACGATGCTCACCAGGATCACCGGCACCAGATTGTGCAGGAACTCCAGCACGACGGTGCACAGCAGGGTGGTGATGATTATCAGGACGAGGCCCTTGTTCTGCAGAAACCGGGGCTGGGCCAGCACCAACAGCCCCGCCCAGACCAGCTTGAGCAGCAGCGCCAGGCCGAGCAGCACCGCCGCGTCGCCGACCGGGAAGAAGCCCCACAGCGCCAGGTACGCCAGGGTGCCGAACGGCACGGCCAGGAACAGCGACACCATGATCATCAGCTCGACGAACGCGATGATCAGCAGGATCAGCGAGCCCAGGATGAGCAGGATCGAGAAGATCAGCGTCGCGACGCCCTGGATGCGGCCCTGCACCCGCTCGGGCACCACCAGGCTCAGGCAGAACAGGCCGGTGGTCCAGAGCGCCACCGCGTCGATCAACGCCAGATAGCTGGTGCCCCGTCCGGAGGGTTCGCTGACCCCGGACGCGTCCACCTCAACGCCGAGGTCCGCCGCGCCGACCAGCAACGCGCCGGTGGCGTCGCCGCCGCCGGTGAGCAGCGACGATCCCACCTCGACGAGGACCACCAGCGTGATCGCGACCAGTGCGAGCAGCAGGAACGGCTTGCGCAGGTCACCCATGGCGGGCCTCCGTACGGTCGGGGAGCGCGCCAGCGGGCGGACCTGTCACTCGGTGGCGACGTTGACCGTGCATCCCACACCTCCCGGGCAGCCCAGCAGCACCGTCGTCGCGCTGTCGACGGCGATCCGGGCGACCGCCTCGCCGCCGTCGTCCGGTTCGACCTCCGAGCGCACGGTGAGGTCGGCGTCCCCGGGCGCCGGGACGCTCACCACGAACGTGCGGCCACTGCGCAGCACCAACGTCCGCAGTTCGCCCGGGTCGGCGACCCGTACCGCGCAGCCGCCGACGAAGGTGAGCACGTCGCCGGTACGGTCGCAGTCGGCCTCCACGGTCGCCGGGTCGATCGTGCTGCTTCCGCCGGCCAGGCTGCCCAACCGCTGCACGATCCCCGGCCGATCGCTCGCGCGGCCCTGCTCGCCACCGCCGACGCCGACGGCGAGCGCGAAGAACGCCACCAGCAGCACCGCCAGCGTCACCAGGACGACCTTCTGCCTACCGCTCATCGCCGCGCGACCGCCCCGGTCACCTCGGTGAAGCGGATCTGGTCCACGCCCGCGAAGTACCTGTCGAAGCCCTGCGTCTTGCCGACGGCGACCAGGGTGAGCGTGTGCCGGCCCGCCGCCAACCGGACGGTGCCCACGTCGGTGAAGTCCTGGAGGATCACCGTCGGGCTGAAGCCGAAGAAGGTGCTGCCGAGCTGCACGCCGTCGATCTGCCAGATGGTGTTGGCGTAGTCGAAGCTCGTGGTGCGCGTGGTGGAGAAACGCCAGAGGGCGTCGGCCGGCAGGTCGACGGTGACGCTCACCCGGTCACCGGGCGCCAGGCCCGTGAAGAACAGTTGCGCGTCGTCCGACCAGGTGATGTCGCAGCAGTTCGGCTGCGCGTCGATGCCCGCGGCGGTCTTCGCCGGGGACTCCACCCGCGCCCCGTCGACCAGGCTCTCCGCCTCCAGCGTCACGACCCGTGGCGTGCCCGGCGTCGGTGGGCCGTCGGAGCGGGTCAGCAGGTAGCCGACCACCCCGCCGACCACGAGCACCAGCGCCGCCGCGGCGGCGATCCACGGCCACGGCGTCCGCTTCGGCGCGGCGACCGCCCGGACCTCGTACGTCACCCGGCCGCTGGAGCGCGAGCTCTCCTCCGGCGCGGTGTTCGCCGAGTACGCGAACCCGGTCATGTCGTAGCGGCGGGGTGCGGTACCGGCCGGCACCGCGAGGCGGACCAGGAACGAGACCGAACCCTGACCGGGCACCACCCGCTGCGGCTCGGTGACGGTGAACCAGGCCCGCTGGCTGCCCTCGCCGGGCGCCACGTCGAAGACGACGGTGTCCGGCGCGAGGCCCGGGTTGGAGACGGTGAACGTCAGCTCGCCGTGGTTGGCGGCGTCCAGCGTGAACTGCGACGCGGCGGCGACGACGGCCCATTCGGTGGTCATGACGGCTCCTTAAGCGGACGGTGCCGCGGTCGGCTGATCCGATGGTGGCGAGGCGGCGAGGACGACCTCGGCGGTGGTCGCCGCCGGCTTCTCCGCCTCGACGATGCGGGTGATCACGGCGAGGTGGTCGGCGGCGGCCGCCGGCACCCGCACCACGATGTGAAAGGGCCTCTCGTCGGGCTCGTCGATGGCGAAGCCGCTCATCCCGGTGGCCACCTCCAGGGCCCGTCGCATCCCGTACGGGGTGCCGCGCCACCGCGCCAGCAGCGCGCCGTGGGCCACCAGGTCACGCAGCCGCCCGACCGGCAGGGGCAGGGGCGCGTCCGGTCGGTGCGACGCCACGACGTGGTCCATCGCCACCCAGCGGGTCAGGCGTACGACCATGTCGTCGGGGGCCCGGTACGGGTCGAACAGGGCGTCCACCTCGGCGAGGATCGCTTCGTCCGGGGCGTGCAGCCCCTCCATGACGTCCAGCAGCGCCCAGAGCACGCTGCCCGGCACGCATGCCCGCTGGTAGGCGGCGGGCAGCAGCCGCTCAATCGCCGAGCGTCGCATCCTGGCGCACCACCTCGATGTCGTGCTCGCCGGAGCAGAGCAGCCACGTGTCCGGGACGGTCACCACGTCGGCGGTGGCCTGGTTGGCGCTTGCGGTCCAGGTGACCGCGTCGGCGCTGCGGTACACGCCGCGCTCGCCGCAGGCCAGCACCAGCCGGTCGGCCGCCGGAGTGCCCGCGCCGGAGGCCGCCGGAGCGCCCGCGCCGACGGCCGCCGCCGGAGGGCCGCTCACGGCGACGGCGTCGACCGGCACGAACCGGGTCCGGTCGCGTAACGGCAGCCCGCAGTTGACCGAGACCGGTTGCCACTGCGGCTGGGCGGCCAGGGTGTCCAGCCGCAGCACCCCGCCGCTCTGCGTGGCGGCCACCGCCTGCTGGCCGGCGAACGCCAGATCCCGGCAGGTGCCGCCGATCCAGCCGGCCTGCACCGACTGCCACTTGACGTCGGACTCGAACAGCCGGGTGCGGTGACAGCCCTGACCGGGCTTCTTCGGGTCCGGCTCGCCCGCGCCACTCCACAGCAGCGTGGCCGGGCCGTCGTACTGCACCGCGAGGACCCGGTTGTCCACATTGGAGAGCCCGACGTGCGTGAAGCTGCCGGGCCGGCCGCCGGCCGTCGACAGGTAGACCCCGAAGCTGGCCTGCGCCGCGACCGCCACCCCGGGCGCGCCGCGCTCGGAGACGAAGGCGCGGACCGCGTAGAAGCCCCGGTCGGCGTCGGACGGGTCGACGAGGATCTGCAACGGCACCGCGCCGGGCAGCAGCGACACCTCGTACAGCCCGGTGTCGGTGGCCACCAGCAGCGCTCCCGCGCCGTCGCGGTCCAGCCACGCCACGTCGGAGATCCGCGAGTCCAGGTCGGTCAGCAGCGACCACGTCTCACCCAGGTCGGTGCTCAGTCGTACCCGGGAGCCGCCCGACTCGCGCACCGTCACCACGGCAACCGAGCCGGGACGCGCCACGATGCCGGGCCGCACCGGGGCGGGGGCGGGCGCGACCCGCAGCACCGTCTCGTCGTCGTCGAACCGGCCGGCCGGCTCCCAGCCGGAACCCGCGTTGCTGGAGCGGAACAGCACCGGGCCACGCCCGGCGTACCAGGTGCGCGGCTGGTACGCGTCGACGGCGAGGGCGCGGACGTTGGCGTCGGGCGCCTCGTCGACCACGAACCGCACCGACTCGACGTACCGCACGCCCGGCTCGGCCTGCTCCAACAACCGGTACACGTTCGACGCCCGCAGCGGCTCACCGAACGGCCACCCGCTCGGGTTGAGCGCGGTGGGCAGCGGGCTGAGCGTCTGGTGCAGCCGGTCGTGGATGCGCCGCCGGACCGCGTCGACGTCCTCCTCCCGCCGCACCACCACGCGGGCCCGCACCGACACCGCCTTGAACCGGGCCCAGCTCGCCCGCGAGCGGATACCGACCATCCGGCGCTGTTCCAGGTCCGCCTCGACGCGGTGGCGGGCCTCGGGCACCTCGTACTCGCGCAGCACCGCCACCGGCAGCCGGCCGCCCGGGCGGTCCGCCGGCGGCACGTACGGCACCAGCACCACCTCGACCTCACCCGGGCGGGCGAAGCTGTAGACGGCCGAGCGGGTGAACGCCCGGGCCCGTGCCACCGCGCCCGAGCTGGTGGCGAGGACCTCGAAGTCGCGGGCGGTGACCGCGCGCTGCTGGGCGAAGAACTCGTACGGGCCGCGCAGCAGCACCGATTCCAACGCCTCCATCTCCCGGCCGCCGGCCGCCCGGGTGGGGTTGTCGACGCGTACCCCGGGCAGTGGATCGCGCAGGGTGGTCAGTGTGCCGGCGGCGACGTTGCCGGCCGGACCGCCGCCGGCCCGGTACCAGAGGCGGACCTGCCGCCCGGCCGGGGGCACGGCCGCCACCGGCGTCGGCCCGGCGGTGCCGTCGGCGGGCGGCCGCAGGTCCAGGGCCGGGGCGAAGGTGACGGTGCCCGAGCAGCGGTCCACCAGGTACGCCTTGGCCTGCGGGCCGAGCCCGGCGAAGCTGTCCACCGGTTGCCAGATCTCGAACGTGCGGCCCTCGTGCTCGCGGGCGGCCGCCCCCAGCTCCACCGAGCCGGTCGGCACCTCCACCCCGAGCAGCAGGTCCAGCGGCTCGCCGGTGTGGGCCAGGGGAGCGCGGGCCGCGCGCAGCACCTGCCCCGGCTGGCCGGTGCCGAGACCCAGCAGCTCCGCGTCCACCGGCTCGCAGTGGTGCATCCGGACGGTCACCGACGACTCGCCGGCCGGCAGCATCGCCGGCTCGGTCGTGACGAACACGACGGGCCGGGGATCGGCGCCACGCGCCGCCGCGACCCGCAGCCCGGCCGGGATCCGCACCGCCGAGGTGTCGGTGCCGGCGCGGGTGAACACCACGTCCGCCCAGGCCGCGGTGGGCGCGTGCCGCGCCACCCCGAGCAGGTTCAGGAACTGGACGTACGCCTTCTCCGGCAACTGGTTCAGCCGGTAGATCATCACCTCGGTCAGGTGCGCGAACGCCTCCACCAGCGCCATGCCGGGGTCGTGCGCCGACAGGTCGGTCCAGGCGGGGCAGGACTGGCGGATCCGCTCGCGGGCCTCGGTGACGAGGTCGAGGAACCCCCGGTCGTCCAGGTGCGGCACGGGCAGCGTCATGACGATTCTCCCGGTTGGTCGTCGGCGGGGAGCAGATCCACGGAGAACACCAACTGGCCGGGCGTGAGGCTGGCCCGCACCCGGTAGTCCAGCCGGATCACCAGCCGCCACGCGTCGTCCACGTCCGGCCCGGCGTCGACGTCGATGACCTCGACCCGGGGCTCCCAGCGGGCGATGGCCTGCCGCACGTAGTGGATCGCCAGCCCGGCCGTGGTGTCGTCGTTGGGCGCGAAGATCAGCCGGTGCAGCCGGGAGCCGTACCCGGGTCGCATCAGCCGCTCGCCGGGCGTCGTCGACAACAGCAGGAACAGCGCCTGGCGTACGCTCTCGTCGCCCTCGGTCATGGCCAGGCCACCGGCGGCGGTGAGCGCCAACCCGCCGCCCCGGCCGGCGTCGAAGCCGGCCCCGACGAAGCGGAACGCCCTCACCGGTCCGCCCCCAGGAAGCGCTGCCGGGGGTCGCGGACGGTGTGGTGGATCGCGTCCGGCGGTGTGCCGTCGGTGAAGCCCTCCAGGTGCGAGAGCACCACCCGGTGTCCGTCGACGCGGAGCCAGTCGCTGTAGCCGACGTGGACGGTCAGCGTCTTCGCGCACGGTTTGATGGTCGGGCCGTAGTTCGGGCAGGCGACGATCGTCCGTCCCTCCGGGTCGTCGTCCACCAGCACCGGCACGGCGGTGACGGTCACCCATCGCTGCGACGGTTGGTTCTCGACCCGGCCGTCGTGGTCGCAGGCGATCACCGAGTCGCGGTGGATCCAACGCATCAGCCGCCTCCTTCGTGGTGGGCGCGGGCGAGCGAACGGGCCTGCCGCGCCGCGGTGGTCGGGTCCTCGGTCGCCTCGGCGCGCAGGAAGTCCACGCTGCGGGCGCGGACCACCATGGCCCGGCCCGGTGCGGAGATCACCAGATCCGTCGCCGCGTGCAGGGTGGCCAGGTCGGGGGTGAGCTCCAGCCAACTGCCGCCCTCGGTGCCGAGCCGCAGGCTGCGCTGGACGTCGTCCACAACGATCGACTGTCCGCCGGCCGTGCGCAGCGTCCAGCGCCGGGCCCGACCGTCGTCGATGCCCGCGTCGTACGGCTCGACGGCCCCGAACAGCGAACCCAGCACGATGCCCGAGGCCGGCTCGCCGCCGGGCAGCACCACCAGCACCGTGTCGTCCGGATCGGGGAGCGCCACCAGACCCTTGCCGCGCCCGGCACCCGGGCAGAGCACGCCGAGCCAACCGGCGTCCAGGTCCCCGTACGCGGGCAGGGTCAGCCGTACCCGGCCCAGCCCGTCCGGGTCGGCCACGTCGGTCACGGTGCCGAGGGTGACGACCGCGCCGCCGACCGCCGTGGGCGTCGTGGTCGGCGGCACGGTCGAGAACCGGGTGAGGTGCCCCTCGCCGTCCACGGTGTGCACCACCTCGGTCAGCACGTACGCCCCCGCGAGGGGGTCGGGCACCCCCGCGAGGTCGATCCGTCGGCCCGGTCGCAGCGCCGGATCACCCTCGGCCACCCCCTCGGCGGTCGACAAGGCGGCGGCGCGCCGGTCCAGTCGCGCCTGGGCCAGCGCGGCCACCTCGTCGTCGCTGCGTCCCGGCTGGTCGACGGCGGTGCGGACGCCGTCGGCGCCCACGTCGGCCGGGTCCGGACGGTCACCGGACGGCCGACCGCAGCGCGCCTCGTCGGCCCGCTGGCTGATCGGCTCGGCCCGCTGCGGGTGCCACCCCAACGCGACGCTCGCGCCGCTGGCCTGGTCCGCGTTCGTGGACAACCGCAGGGTGTGCACGCCCGCGCCGAGGGTCAGCGGGACCGGCTCGCCGTAGCCGGCGAGGGTCACCAGTCGTACGCCGTCACCGTCGGCGGCCAGGTGCAGCCCGGCCCGCCCGGCGACCTCGCAGAGCAGCTCCAGATCACTGTGCCGGTGCTGGACCAACCGTTCCAGCCGCGGGCCGTCGTCCTCGGCCGCGACGCTCAGCCCCACCTGGCCGCACAGATCCCGGGCCAGCTCCGCCGCCGTCACCGAGGTGAAGACCCGCAGGTCCTGCCGCTTGCGCAGCCGGTGCAGCGCGTCGTACGCCCGCAGCCGCAGCACGACCGCGCCATCGGCGGCGTACTCGACCTCCACGCAGGTCACCTCCCCGACGAACAGCGCGTCGGCGTGGTCGGCGAGCCGTACGTCGAGGGTCGTGCCGGGGCGCACGGCCGGGTCGAGCGCCGCGGTGCCGGCGGCGGTCGCGAGGACCAGTTCCGCCTGGGTCGGCTGGTCGAGCCGGGCGGCCACCCGCAGCGAGCGGATCCGCTGGCGGGCCACGGCGTTCAGCTCGACGCCGTCGAGCAGGACGGTCAGCGCCCGGGGCGCGACGCTGGTCACGGCGTACCCCCCGCGGCTGGTGCGCCGCCGGCCGACGCGGACCCGCTCGCGGTGGCCGTTCCGGTCGGGCCGGCCCCGCTCGCGGTGGCTGCTCCGGTCGGGCCGGCCCCGCTCGCGGTGGCTGCTCCGGTCGGGCCGACCCCGGTCGCGGCCGCGATCGAGGCGGCCCAACTCGCGGCGGCGGCGATCGAGGCGTCCACGAACGACCCGCCGGCCCGCGCCATCGCGCCGAGCGTCGACTCCGGCGCGGAGCCGCCCGAGCCGACGGGGGGAACCGCGAGGGTCGTACCGGCCGGCACCGCGAGCGGGTCGGTGATCCGGTTGTGTTCGGCCAGCAGCCGCCACCGCAGCGGCGAGCCGAGCGCGTCGTTGGCCAGCAGGTCGAAACGGACACCGGCGTGGCCCGGCTCGGTGGCGCCGTCGCCGGCCGCGACCACGGCGCTGCCCGGTGCGGCGACCGGCGTACTCGCCGCGGCAAGCTCCTCGGCGAAGCCGGCCTGCGCCTGGTCGGCGCTCTCGGCGGTCCGGACCAGCTTCAGTCGCAGCCAGGAGCGCCGGGGCGAGCCGGTACCGGTGAACGCGTCGAACCGCTCGGCCACCGCCACGATCACGCCCGGCACGTTCCACGTCTTGCCCCAGACCACCCGGACCAGCGGCGGACGCAGCCAGCCGTGCTCGACGTCGGAGTTCTCCGCCAGCATCCACAACGGTCGGGTCAGCATCCGTACGTCGGTGGGGCGCACCTGCGCCTGGACGAAGTCGACGTCGAAGAGCAGATCCAGCACCAACTCCGTACGGCCACCGCCGGTGAATACCAGCGGGTCGTCGGCCAGACCGGAGCCGGTGAGCTGCGCGCCGCCCGCACCCCGATGGCGTACGCCGGCGAGCCGGGTCACCTGCACGGTCTCCGGGTTGAGCAGGCAGTCCACCCGCTCCCCGGTGGAGTCGATGAGGAAGGCGACCCGTTCCATCAGCCGCCCGCCTGCTCCCGGTCGAGCCGGCGCTCGTGGCCCGCGTCGAGCGCCGCGCCGGGCACCGTCCACAGCGGGCCGTCATCCGGCAGAGCCGGCCACGGGTCCACGCCGGGCCCGAAGGCCGCCGACGCGAACGGCGCGCTCACCGGCCAACGCCCGGCGCTGTCGACCTCGGCGGTGCCCGTCCCGTACCCCGGTCCGGCGTCCCACCACCCGACCTCGCCGCCGCGCCGCCCGTCGGCGTACGGGTTGTCGGCGCGCTGGTCGCGGTCCGGCGGGGTGCGCTGGCCGCGGCGTGGTACGTCGTGCTGGTCGGGCCTCTCCGGCTCGCCGTACCGGCCCGTTGGTTGCTGGTCAGGAAGCCGGCTCGCGCGGTGCTCGGGCGACTGCCGGGAGCGCCCACGGAACTGGTGCTCGGGGAACCCGTCGCTCTGCTGTTCGAGATGGTGGCCGGCGTGGGGCCGGGGGTGCCCCTCGGCGGGGTGCTCGCCGAGCCGGGCCGGCCCGGCCGGCTCGTCCGGCAGAGCGGGCCAGGACGGTCCGCCCATCCTCCCGCCGCCGCGTCCGTGCTGCGACGTCGTGGCGTCCGGAGCGGATCGTCGGGAGTAAGCCCTTTCGGAGGTGCCGAAACCGTCCGCCCTCTCGCCGGGTGGCTCAGGTGTGGGGGGCAGATGTGACGCGGTGCCGGGGGTGGCGACCGCCTCCCCGGGGTGGGCGACGCCGGGCGCGCGGAACGGCCTGCCGACGCTCGCCGCGCTGGCACTCCCGTTCGTCGACGCGGAGCCGTCGGACCGGGCCGTCCCGCTCGACGACGTCGAGCCGTCCGGGATCGCTGGTCGAATGATCGGGAGCCGTCGTTCCGACCCGCCGTCCGCGTGTCCGGGACCGCCCGCCTCCAGACCAGGGTGGACGTGATCACCAGCGCCGCCCGGTCGGGCGCGCGGGTGCGGGTCGCCGAGTCGGCCGTGGGCGGCGGTCGGCCGGCCGGTCCGACCCGCCACCGGCCGGTGGGTCCGACCGGCGACCGGTCGGAACGCCGGGTCGACCGGGTCGCCCGAGCGGTCCGGCCGCCGCGTTGGCGCCGCGCCCGGCGGAGTCTCGTTCCGCGTCGGCGCGGCCTGGTCGAGGTCGACGTCCAGCTCACGGAGCAGGCCGGGGGCGTGCGCGGCGACCAGGTCCACCCAGTGCTGCGGCGGCTCGCCGAGACGACGCGGCGGCTCCGCCGGACGTTCCGGCTCGGCGGTCGGGTTGTCGACGCGTCCGGCGAGGCGCTGCACCGCGCCGGCCACCGAGCGGAGGCGACCGGCCAGCCAGCTACGCGGGCGTCGGCGCGGCGGCACCGCCGGCCTCCAGTTCGAGGCCCTCGTAGCGCAGCGTCAGCGACGCGATGGCGATCTCGTGGCTCACCGTGTTGAGGTGCGCTCCGCGCCACCGGGTGGGCCACGCGTCGATCAGGTTCCAGCGCAGCACCTCGGCGGTGCCCGCCGCGTCGAGCAGCACCACCGACACGTTGCGGCGGTTGAGGGTGCCCTTGGCGGTGGCGTTCACCCAGTCCCACAGCTCACGGGACGCGGTGAGGCCGAAGTGCAGTGTCACCGGCTCGTACTCGGCCTGCCCGGGGACCATCCGCGTCGGTCCGGGGCCGTGCTCCCGGTACGGCTGCCCGGGGATGTTCACCTCCAGCCCGCTCATCTCCGTGAAGTGGCCGTTGGTGACGCCGTTGATGAGCAGCCGGAAGTTGTAGGCCCGGTACGGGTCGACGGGCGCGCCGGGCTGCGGGGTGGCGGGGGTGGCCATGTCAGCCTCCGATCGTCTCGGTCTCGGTGCCGCCGGCCCACTGGCTGAGCTTGAACACCACGAATTCGGCGGGCTTGACGACGGCGATGCCGATGTGGGCGATCACCATGCCGGCGTCGCGGACGTCCGGCGGGTTGGTCTCCTCGTCGCACTTGACGAAGAACGCCTCCTCGGGGCTGCGCCCCAGCAGCGCGCCGTCGCGCCACACCCGGGTGAGGAACGCCCCGATGTCGCGCCGGATCGAGCGCCAGAGGGTGAAGTCGTTCGGTTCGAAGACCATCCACCGGGTGCCGTTGGCGATGGCCTGTTCGATGGCGATGCTGAGTCGCCGGACGTTGAGGTAGCGCCACTCGCTGGCCTCGGCGGCGAGCGTACGGGCGCCCCAGACGCGGATGCCCTCGCCGGCGAAGTAGCGGATCACGTTGACACCCTTGGGGTTGAGCACGTCGTGCTCGGGGCGGGTGACCCGGTAGCCGAGGTCGACGGCGCCCCGGACCGGTTCGTTGGCCGGCGCCTTGTGCACGCCGCGCAGGGCGTCGGTGCGGGCCCAGATGCCGGCCAGGTGCCCGCTCGGCGGCGTCAGTTCCAGCTCGCCGCTGATCGGGTCACGCACCTGCAGGTACGGGTAGTAGAACGCGGCGAACTCGGACTGCCGGGGCCGGTAGGCCGGCGGTCCCTCCCCGCCGCCCGGACCAGCGGCAGGGCCCGCACCCTCGGCGGGTTTCGGCGGCTTGCCGGAGGACGGGGTGGCGACCCGGGTCAGCGCGGAGATGTCGTCGATGTCCGGGGCCGGGTCGCAGATCGCCACCATGGTGCGGGTCCGCTCGGCCATGCTGATCAGCGCGTCGTGGGACACCGGGTCGGAGAAGCCCGGAGCGGCGATGATGGAGATCTCATCGACGGCCTCCAGCAGTTGCAGGCCGCCGCGTTGCTTGCCGGTGCCGGTGATCGCGCCGCCGTCGCCGACGTTGACCACCCAGCAGCGCGCGCCCCCGTTGTCCAGGAAACCGAAGACGGCCCGTGCGAGGGGGGTGCTCTCGACCTGGTCGCCGTCGGCGAAGAGCCGCAGGAACTCGGTCCAGTTGTTGACCGGTACGGCCTTGCCCAGGTGGGCGTCGCGGTTCGGGGCGACGCCGACGAACGCGGCGATGCTGGTGCTCACCGGGCCGATCGGTCGGGCGCCGCTGGGGACCTCCTCGACATAGATGCCGGGGGAGAAGTAGCTGGGCATCGGTCCTCCTGTGCGGGGTGGGCGTCAGTGGGTCGGTGGAGCGCAGACGATGACGATGTCGTCGTCGTCCGCGTCCACGTCGGCGGTGAGCACGAGCCCGCGACCGCTCAGCCGCAGCCGTACCGGGCGGGGGTGTTCGGGGTCGTGCGGGACCCCGGCGATCTGGAACCGGCCGTCGGCCCCGGTGCGGGTCGCGGACGTCGTGCCCGGCACCTCGACGCGCATGGCGGCGAGGGGCTGGTCCTGCGGGCCGACGACCCGGCCGGCGAGCGCGCGCACCGCGACCTGACGCAGCCGCAGCGGCTGCAGGACCGGGGGCGCGGCCGGTGTCGGGTGGTCCACCTGGGCCGGTACGTCGATCAGCAGCGCCGGGCGGGGCGCGGCGTCCAGCGCGTGCCACAGCGCCGCCGCTCCGGCTTCCAGCACCACCGGGTAGCGGCCGTCCCGGGTCGTGGCGGCGAGCACCCGGTCCAGCACGGCGAGCCCGGCCGGACCGGCCACGCTGAGCAGGTAGCGGACCGTGAACCGGTACGGCTCGCGGACCGCGCCGCTGGAGCGGGTCTGCTGGGCCGGGCGCAGTTCGAGGGGCCACAGGGTCAGCCCGTCGGCGTCGCCGCCCGCGCGGGGTGGACCGATCGGGACGGGTTCCCCCGCCGCGCCGGTCAACCATTCGACCAGCTCGGCGGTGGCCGTCTCGATCGGTCCGCGCCCGTCGACGGTCATCGCGGCGGCGTCCCCTGGATGCGGTACGCGATGGCCTCGTTCCACACGTGCGGGTAGACGCCGATCTCGAAGTAGCGGGTGAACCGGTTGATCGGCGCGTTGGTGTGGTCGTGGTAGAGCAGCCAGATCGGCGCGATCGTGAAGAGCGCGTAGTTCGCCAGCACCAACGGGATGTACAGCGGTCCGAGCAGACGCGCCTGGAAGATGTGCACGTCCTCGTGGCGTTGGATGCCGGAGTTGGAGCCCGCGCAGACCGTGCCGATGGTGGTGGCGTAGCGCGGGGAGACCCCCTCCACCACGCAGACCCGACCGCTGGCGGCCGACGTGGGTCGGTCCAACGAGTGCCCGAAGACGAGGTGCACGACCAGGTAGACGGCCCCGACCACCGTGTTGAGCAGGCTCCACGTGTGGTCGACGACGAAGAGGACGATGCCGCGGGCGTCCGGGGCGTACACCCCGGCGGAGGTCACCGCCCAGCCGAACACGGCCCCGACCAGCAGGCCCACGACGGCCCCGACGAGCAGGCCGATCGGCCCGCCGGCCAGCAGGCCGAAGACGGCGCCGGCAGCCATCTGGATCACCGCGCTGAGGATTCCGAAGATCATGTCGTCACCCCCCTCAGACCCAGGAGCGGAAGACGCGGGGCTCGCGACCGCTCGCGAGCTGGGTGGGGGTGGCCTGCCGGTTGCCGGGCGGGAACTGGTTGACGCCGAGCGCGGCGGAGAAGATGACCAGCGCGTTGAAGAACGCGATGACCCACTTCTCGCCGCCGACCTCGTCGGCGAACGCCGCCGAGAGGTAGGACAGCAGCAGGGCGATGGCGATGGCGATCCACTTGCGGAGCTTGTCGCCGCTCGGACCGATCAACCCGCCGATGACGTTGGTGGCCAGCAGGGTGGCGGCGCTCGCTCCGGCGAGACTGCCCAGGGCTGCCCAGGTGAAGAGATCGTTCACGGCGATCCCCCCTCTTCTGCGATGGTGCGACCGGGATGTGGTGGTGGTGAGGCCGGCGCTCCCGCGCGGGGAGCACCGACGCCGGTCGCCGTCGTCGCGGGGCGGCCGGAGCGGAGACGCGGCCGGCGGACGCCGGCCACCGGATGCGTCAGCCGGGCCCGGGCGCGCCGGCGGGCGGCCCCGGCGGGGTCGGGCCGGTCGCGGTCGGGTCGGTCGCGGTCGGACCGGCTGCCGCCGACGCCGTCGTGCGACGGCGACGCAACAGGAGTACGGCCACAGCGGTGAGGACGAGCAGCAGGAGTACGCCGCCGACGACCAGCAGCCACGGGAAACCACCCGAGTCGGTCTCGGCGGCTGCCGGCGAGGCCGAGGGGCGCGGTGGCGCCTCGGCGACGGCGCGCAATTCCATCGGCTTGTCCTGGTTGGAGTCGACCTTCCAGGTGACCGAGCGACCGTTGACGGTGCCATTGGTGTCGATCACCCGTCCGGGAAAGGTCACCGAGATCTCGAACGACATCAGCTTGAGGAAGGCCTGCTGCTGTTGAGGATTCTGCTGGGCGGCTTTCCCGCCGTATTTCTTCGGATCCAGCGGTAACGTGAAACGGTAGAAGTCGCCGTCCCGGACCAGTTTGACGCTCTCGCTGTCGAAGCCCGCCAGCGGCGCCTTGCGATAATTGATCTGCGCGCCGAAGAGCTTGCTGTCCTCGTAGCCCGTCTCCTCGCCGGGAGGCAGCGCCGGAATGTTCTTCCGCAGCTCGGCGAAGGCGGCCGGGATGTTCTTGTTCTGGGAGCTCAGCACCGACTTCTGGGCGGTCAGCAGCAACTGCCCGTCGACCGTGTCGTCGGCGTTCACGGTGAGTCCCATGTTGAGTTGCATGCAGCCGCTCAACGCGGCGAGAAGAAGGAGGCACACCGCGATGCGGAGTGCCCTACCGCGGTTGACGCTCCTGTTCATGCGCTCAGTGTGTGTGATCGCTTTCACCATCAGCAGTCAGCGATCGGTCACTAGGTAGTCGCCGATTGTACCGGCGCACTGTCGTATGTGGCCGAGGCCGAGAGCGGTCCCGAAGAATAGACTGAAGCTTTGCGCCGCCGGCCGGAATGATCGGTGACTCAGTCCTGCGGCGGCCGCCAGTCGACGCACCAGGTCATGCTCCGCAGCGTGACGCTGGCCGGGACGAGGCGCAGAGCGGCGGTGCGGGCCGCGAGGGCGAGAGGGTTGCGCAGTTGCTGGCCGTACCGCCCGGCGCGCAGGGACGCGCGGGCGATGGCCTGGGTGCGGGGGCGGCGCTGCTCGTCGTACGTCGCCAGGGCGGCCGTCAACCCCTGGGCGCCACCGGCGCAGGCGGCACCGAGCACCACCGCGTCCTCGATCGCCTGGCCGGCACCCTGCCCGAGGTTCGGCGTCATCGCGTGGGCCGCGTCACCGAGCAGCGCCACCCGTCCCCGCACGTACGACGGCAGCGGTGTGGCCAGGTGGTGGATGTCGTTGCGCAGCACCACCCCGGGTGCAGTGGCCGCCAGCAGCGCGGGGATGGGGTCGTGCCACGCGCCGAAGTGCTCCCGTACGGCCGCCAGCTCGTCCGGGGCGTGGCCGCCGGGTGGGGCGTTGCGGGCCGCGTACCAGTAGAGCCAACCCTCGCCGATCGGCACCATGCCGAACTCGGCGGCCGGGCCCCAGGTGATCGCCGTCGGGATCGGTTCCGGGAACGCGATGGCGGCCCGCCAGGCCGTCGAGCCCGCGTACACCGGGGCGGGGATCTCGGGCCAGAGCTGGGCGCGCAGCCGGCTGCGCAGGCCGTCGGCGCCGACCACCAGGTCGGCGTGGAGGGTTCGCGGGCCGTCGGGCCCTCGGTAGCGCACCGTCGCGCGGTCGGGGTCGGAGTCGACGTGCTCGACCTCAGCCCCGGTGTGCAGCGACGACGCGGGCAGCGCCTCGCGCAGGATGCGGTGCAGGGTGGCCCGGTGGACGCCGAGCGCGCCGGTGCCGAGCTGTCGGACCATCTCTGCCGCGTCCATTCGGGACAGCCATCGGCCCGGTCGGTCGCGGACCCCACCGGGGGCCTCGGCGTGCGCATTGGACCGCAGGGCCGAGCTCAGGCCCAGGGCGTCCAGCGCGCGTAGCGCGTTGGTCATCAGGGTCAGGCCGGCACCCACCTCGCGCAGCTCCGGGGCGCGTTCCAGCACGGTGACCCGCCAGCCACGCCGGTGCAGGGCGAGCGCCGCGCTCAGCCCGCCGATGCCGCCGCCGACCACCACGGCGTGCGAGTCGCTCATGTCGACCACCCTTCTACACCTGTAGAAGAGCGATACTACCTCCGCACCACGAAATGGAGGAGACCCTGTGACGGCCCGCGCCCACCGGATCGCGCTGTTGACCGACGCGGCCATCGAGCTGATCGCCGATGGCGGCATGCGGGCGCTCACCCACCGGGCCGTCGACGCCCGCGCCGAGCTACCGCCCGGCACCACCTCGGCGTACCTGCGCACCCGCCAGGCCCTGATCGAGGCGGTGGTGCAGCGCCTCGTCGAGCGTGACCGGATCGACCTGGCCGCGTACGACCTGCCGGTCGAGCCGCCCGCCCCGCAGCCCGGTCCGCGCCTGGACGAAGACGACCTCGACCAGCTCGCCGCCGGGGTGGCCGAGGTGCTCGACCGGTGGCTGGGCGTGGGACGCAGCCGTACCCTGGCCCGCTACGCCTGTCTGCTGGAGGCGGTGCACCGCCCCGAGCTACGCGGCATCCTGCGACACGGCACCGGCGTCCGCGCCCAGTCCCGCGACCTGCTGACCCGCGCCGGCGCGACCGACCCGGACCGGCAGGGTGACCAGTTCGTCGCGTACGTCGACGGGTTGCTCTTCGACCGGCTGGTCGGCACGGGAGCGCTCACCGCCCCGACGCCCGGCACCCCGGCCAGCCGCGCCGATCTCGCGGACGCCGTCCGTACGCTGCTGCGCGCCCTGACCGGGAGGTGACCGCAGCGTCGCGCCCGCCGGCCCGGCCCGGGATCGGCGGAACGGGTGACCGGTGCCCGGCCCGGTAGGCGGTTCCGCCGCGCGATGGTGGACGATCGCGGAGAGCGAGCCGGCGGGCGCCGGTGATCGCTGACGGCCGTGCAACGCGCTGGTCGACCGGTGGGAGGTGGCGATGGCGTGGTTCGCGGGCCTGCGGGTCGCCGGCCACCGGTTGCGCCAGGGGTGGCGGCCGGTGCTGGAGGCGACCGTCGCGGCGACCGTGGCCTGGCTGCTCGCCACCCGTCTGCTCGGGCATCCGCAGCCGTTCTTCGCGCCGGCCGCCGCGCTGATCGTCCTCGGTCAGGCCCGTGGGCAGCGCATCCGGCGGGCCGTCGAGGTCGTGCTCGGGGTGGCCGCCGGTGTGCTCGTCGCGGACCTGGTCGTGCAGGCGCTGGGACCCGGCAGCACCTGGACGGTCTGCACGGTCATCCTGCTCACCGTCCTGCTCGCGGTCGCCTTCGGCGCCACCGGCGTCACCCTCGTGCAGGCCGCCGTCTCCGCGCTCTACCTGGTCGTGGTCGCGCCGCCGGACGGGTCGCTGGTGCCGTTCCGCTTCGTCGACGCGCTGGTCGGCGGCGCGGTGGCGCTCGCCGTCAGCCTCCTCGTCGACGCCCGGCACCCGCTCGCGCCGCTCGTCGTCGAGGTGCGGCGCACGTTCGACGAGCTGGCCGGTCTGCTGGGCGAGATCGCCGACGCGCTGGACGGGCGCGACGAGCCGGCGGCGGTGGCCGCCCTGGCGCGCGCCCGGAGCATGGACGCCCGGGTCGACGGGCTGCGGGACGGCGTGCTGGCCGCCGGCGAGGCGCTGCGGCTCAACGTGCGCCGACGCCGGCACATCGGCCGGTTGCGGTCGGTGGACGAGTCGGTCCGGCAGATCGACTACGTGGTCCGCAACGTCCGGGTGCTGGCCCGCGCGGGCGTGACGCTCAGCCGACTGCGGACCCCCACCCCGCCCGAGTTGGGCGACGCGCTGCGCTGCCTGGTGGAGGCGGTCCGGGAGGCCGGCGCGGCGCTCGCCGCCGACCTGGACGGGCAGGAGGAGGTCGCCGACCGGCACGCCCTGCGGGCGGACGAGGCGGCGCTGGCTGCCGTCCGTACCGCGGGGCAGCTCTTCGGGTCGACCCAGACGCTCCCCCTCGCCATGATCATCGGCCAGGTCCGGGCGACGGCGATCGACCTGCTGCGGGGCGTGCACCCCGACGACGACGTCGCGGTCCTGGCCCGCGTGGACGCGGCCCTCGGCCTACCCGCCGTCTGACCGACACCGAGGTTCACCCGGTGAGCCACTCGGTGGCCCTCGCGCGGATGTCCGCGGGCAGATCATGGCCGCCCGGGAACTCCTCGTAGGTGACGTCGTAGCCGATCCCGCGCAGGTGGGGCACGAAGCGGCGGCTGCACACGTCGACGGGCAGCACCGGGTCGTCCACCCCGTGTGAGACGAAGATCCGTGGTCGCCCGCGGACGACCGGCGGCGCGGCGAAGCCGGGGGAGAAGGCCAGCACCGCGTCGACCAGGTCGCCGTTGGCCAGGCCCAGCGAGAGGGCGTACGACGCCCCGTCGGAGAAACCGCCGAGCGTCACACCGCGTACCGGGTAGCCGTCGAACGCGCTGGCCAGCAACGCGTCGATGTGCTCGACGTCCACCCCGAGGCCACCGGCGATCAGGTCCCAGCTGGTCGCCGACGACTGCGGGGCGATCAGCAGCAGGCGGTGCGCGTCCGCGACCGGCAGCAGCAGGTCCAGGCCGTGCCGGGCGGAGCCACCCGCCCCGTGCAGGAGCACCACCAGCCGGTACGCGGCCCCGTCGGCGGCCGGCTCCGGCACGTACGCCATCGCGGGCCGGCCACCGTCACCGCCGGGCAGCGGCACGATGCCGGTCGGCCCGGTCACCACCGGCGGGTGTGGGCGTGTGGTCAACCGGCCGTGCCGGTGACCCTGCGCGGGCGCCCGGCTCGGCGGCGCGGGGTCGGACACGGGCCACCAACTCCTCGCGGTCGACGAGAGGTGCGAGGCGGTTACCCGGCCGGCCGCCGGTTAACCGGCGGCCGCTCAGGCGCTGTCGCGGGCCACCAGGTCGGACGGGAAGAGCGTCACCGGCGCTCCCGGGCGACCGGCCAGCACGGCGGTGGCCGCCGCGGCGGCGATCCGGCCCACGGGGTGACTCGCGGTGGTGAGCGCCGGTGCGGTCATGCCGGCCAGCGGGATGTCGTCGAAGCCGGCCACCGCGACGTCACAGGGCACCCGGACGCCGTCCTCGCGCAGCGCCGCGATCACCCCGAGGGCCGTCTCGTCGCTGATCGCGTAGATCGCGTCGACGTCCGGCCAGCGCCGCAGCGCCTCGCCGGCCGCCTCCCGGCCCCGCGCCGCCGTGAAGTCTCCCCGCACGACCCGCTCCGGCAGGCCGGCCTCGCGCATCAGGTGGCGGTACGCCCGCACCGGCCGCTGCGCGCACGGCAGCCACCGCGGACCGGTCACCATGGCGATCCGGCGGCGGCCTGTCCCGTACAGGTGGCGTAACACCGCGCCCGCGCCGGTCGTGTTGTCGACGTCGAACGACGGCACCGTGGCCGAGCCGATGCCGATCGAGGCGATCCGGCCGTGCAGCGCCCGGGGTACGGCTGCCAGCAGGTCCTCGGTGGTGTTGACCAGCACGACCCCGCATACGCTGCGGTCGGCGGCGAGCTGGTCGAGGGCGTGCGGGTCGCCCAGCGGCAGCCAGTGCAGGGCCACCCCGACGCCGGCCGGCGCGCACACCCGGGCGGCCGAGCCGACCACGCGGTCGACGTACGGGTCGTCCAGCACGGCCGCGCTGGTCCCCGAAGCGGCCACCACCAGCCGCACGCCGCCGCCGCGGACCAGTGCGCGCGCGGCCGGGTTGGGCACGTAGCCGAGCTGGTCGGCGGCCGTCACCACCCGTGCCCGGGCGGCCGGCGAGGCGAACCCGGTGCCGGCGATCACCCGCGAGGCGGTGGACCGGGACACTCCGGCGGCCCGGGCGACGTCCTCCAGGGTGGCTGGCCGCTGTGCCGCTGCCGTCATCGTGTCCTCCCCGACGACGCCCGCCCCCCGCGGGCGTGCGCCTGCCAGCCATCATCCCCCGACCTGCGGGCTTGCGGTAAGGGGCGGGGCCCGCTTGTGGTGGTAGCGCTCTCAGGTGTGCGATCGTGCCAGCAGATCACCCCAAGGAAGAGGACCACCCCGTGAGTGCCCCCACCAGTCCCGCCGTCGCCCCGGACGCCGCCGCGCCGGCGCGGGCCGTCGTGCTCGCCCGCAACGGCGTCGCCCTGACCTTCACCCTCAACGGCCTGGCCGTCGGTAGCTGGTTCTCCCGGGTGCCGGCCGTCCGAGAGGCGCTGGACCTGTCCGCCGGCCGCCTCGGGCTGCTGCTGCTCGCGTTGAGCGTCGGCGCGCTGCTCGCCATGCCGACGTCCGGGCTGCTCGCCCAGCGCCTCGGCTCCGCCCGCACGGTGACCCTCGCCACCGTGCTGGTCGCGGTGGGCCTGATCGTGGCCGGGTTGGGCGCGACGGTCGCCGGGTCGGCCGCCGTCGTCGCGCTGGGGATGGTCGCCTTCGGCTACGGCTCCGGCGCGTGTGACGTGGCGATGAACGTCGAGGGCGCTGCGGTGGAGCGTCGGTTGGGGCGTACCGTCATGCCCCGTTTCCACGCGGCCTGGAGCCTCGGCTCGGTGGCCGGCGCGGGCGTCGGCGCCGGGGCGGCCCGCCTGGACGTGCCGGTGGGCGCGCACCTCGCCGTGATAGCGGTGGTGGTCCTGGTCGGCACCTTCTTCGCGTCCCGGGCGTACCTGCCCCAGCCGGTCGTGGACGCGGCCAACGGGCCGACGGACACCAGCCCGGCCGGCCGTCGGCGGGCCCAGCTCGCCGCCTGGCGCGAGCCGCGCACCCTGCTGATCGGGCTGTTCGTGCTGGTGGCCGCCTTCACCGAGGGCAGCGCCAACGACTGGCTGGCGGTCGCGTTCGTGGACGGCCGGGACCTGAGCGAGGCGGCCGGTGCGGCGGTCTTCGGCGTGTTCGTCGTCGGGATGACCCTCGGTCGCACCGCCGGCACGGTCGCGCTGGACCGTTGGGGGCGGGTGCCAGTCCTCACCGGCACCGTCCTGCTCGCCGCCGCCGGCGCGACGCTGGCCGTGCTGGCCGGCTCGGGGCCGGTGGCCATCGTCGGCGTCGCGCTGTGGGGGATCGGCGCGTCTCTCGGCTTCCCCGTCGGCATGAGCGCGGCGGCCGACGAGGAGGCGCACGCGGCGGTACGGGTCAGCGTCGTCGCCGTGATCGGCTACACGGCCTTCCTGGGTGGGCCGCCGCTGCTCGGTTTGCTCGGCGACCACGTCGGCGTCCTGCGGGCGCTGCTGGTGGTGCCGCTGCTGCTCCTGCCGACGTTGGCGCTGGTGCCGGCGCTGCGTCCGCCGCGAGCCGCCGAGCGGGAGCAGTCGTCGGCAGCACAATCAAACTAACCCGGATCAGGGCGTACCGGTATCGGGCGCGCGGCCGAGTGCGCCGCGCGCCCGTGCTGGCTACGGTCGCCCGATGCCAACAGACGAGATCACCGCCGCCGCGGCGGGCACCTGGACCCTGGGCGACCGCACGGTGCGCCGGATGGGCTTCGGCTCGATGCGGATCACCGCGAACCCCGACCGCGAGCGCGCGATCGCGCTGCTGCGCCGCGCCGTCGAGCTGGGCGTCAACCACATCGACACGGCCGCGTTCTACGTCTCGCCCGGCGGAACCCTGCGGGTGGGCACCGGTCCCGCCCGGTACGCCACCGAGCTGATCCACGCCGCCCTCGCTCCGTACCCGGACGATCTGGTGATCGTGACCAAGGTCGGCTTCGGGTACGACCCGGTGGACGGGTTCCGCGAGGCGGTCACTGCCGCGCAGTTGCGCGCGCAGGTCGAGGAGAACCTGCGTCGTCTCGGCCGTGACCAGCTAGACGTGGTGAACCTACGACTCGGCCGAGGGCCGGGGGCGGTGCCGCTGGCCGAGCGCTTCGGCGCCCTGGCCGAGCTGCGCGACGCTGGGCTGATCCGGCACCTCGGGCTGTCCAACGTCCGCCCCGAGCAGCTGGACGAGGTGGCCGGCATCGCGCCCGTGGTCTGCGTGCAGAACAACTACGGGGTGGACGCCTACCGGGAACAGGACGCCTTCGTCCGGGCCTGCGGCGAGCGCGGAGTCGCCTTCGTGCCGTTCTTCGCGCTGGCCGGAACGTCCCGGGAGGCGGGAGCGACCGCCGCGCCGGGCGCGGCCGTCGAGGCGGTCGCCCGCGACCACAGCGTCACCCCTTCGCAGGTACGCCTGGCCTGGACTCTGCACCAGGGCCCGCACGTCCTCGCCATCCCCGGCACCAGCAACCCGCTGCACCTCGAGGAGAACATAGCCGCCGCCGCCCTGGACCTGACCCCGGAAGACCTGACCCGCCTGGCCTGACCCCCCGCGCTCCCGCTGACCCGCTTACTCCCGGTGATCATGAAGTTATTGCCCTCGATGTCGGCGTGTCGCGCCGATAACTTCATGATCACCGGAGCCAGACGCGCAGGGGTCCGATGGGGAGGAAGCCGGCTCGGCGGGCCGGGGGCAGGTCCGGCGCGGACTCGTAGCCGACCAGGGGTACGCCGGGTCGGGTGACGACGACCGCACGCCAGATCTCGTCCGGGTCGTCCGTGCTGCTGAACAGGTTGGAGACGCCGCACGGGTCGTCGCCGCTGACCACCGCACCGCCGATGACCGTGCCGTTCTCGTCGTAGCGGGCCAGCACCCGGAGTCGCGGTTCGGCCAGGAGCGCCGGGCCGAACAGCTCCCCACCGCCGTGCGCGCCCGCCCAGGCCGCCAGCCCGGGCCCGGTGGTGACCGGAGTGAGCGGCGGCCCGTCCGGGGGCTCGGTGGGCGGGCGGTGGATCCACTGTGCGTCGAAGAGGACCCGGAACCCGTACGCCGCCAGGTCGAGGTCGGCGAAGCTGTCCTTCACCGACGCGCCGGCCCCGGCGTCGATCCGCGCGAGCAGCGCTTCGGGGTCGACGCCGGGGCGCAGGGTGACCGCGTCCGGATACCACGGTGGGGAGCGGCGGGGCACCGACCACGCGTCGGCGTCGATCCGGCCGACCAGCCCGTGGCTGGCGCACACCACGTCGCACCAACGCGCGTTGTTGTGCGCCGCCGCCTCCCGCACGTCGTCCGGCACGCCCGGCAGCCTAATCGGAGAGCACGACGAGCCGCTGGGTCGCGCGCGTCATTGCGACGTACCTGTCCACCGCCCCCTGGACGCCCTCGCCGAACGCCTCCGGCTCGACGAGGACGACCAGGTCGAACTCCAGCCCCTTGGACAGTTCCGGGCTCAACGACCGGACGCGACTCGTCGCGGGCCGGAACGTGGGGTCCCCGATGACGCAGGCGATCCCCTCGGCGTGCTCCGCGAGCCAGCCGTCGACGATCGCGTCCCGGTCGCGTACCGACGCGTGGGTGACGGGGATCCCGTTGCCGCGGATCGAGGTCGGCACGTTCGCGTCCGGGAGCACGGCCCGGATGACCGGTTCGGCCTGCGCCATGACCTCCCGGGGCGTCCGGTAGTTGACGGTCAACGAGGTCAGGGTCACCTCGTCGAGCCCGACGCGGGCGAGCCGCTGCCGCCACGACCCGGTGAATCCGTGCCGGGCCTGGGCCCGGTCCCCGACGATCGTGAAGCTGCGCGACGGGCACCGCGACAGCAGCATCTGCCACTGCGCGTCGGTCAGCTCCTGCGCCTCGTCCACCACGATGTGCGCGAACGGGCCGGCCAGCAGATCCGCGGCGACGCCCGGCAGGACGGCCTCGTCGACAAGCGCGTCCTGCAGGTCCAGCTGGCGCAGGCTCGACAGCACGCCCTCGCCGTCGTCGTAGGCGTGCGCCTCGATCAGCTCGTCGACGACCGTCGCCATGCGTGCCCGTTCGGCGGCGATCGTGGCCTCGCGGCGGCGGGTACGCCGCGACGCCTCCGCATCGCCGAGCCGCTGTCGTGCCGCGTCCAGCAGCGGCAGGTCGGACACCGTCCACGCGCGGGGGTCGGGCCGCTGGAGCCGGCGGACGTCGTCGGGACCGAGCCAGGGGGCGCACCTGCGCAGATAGGCGGGTACCGACCACAGGTCCGCGACGATGTCGGCCGCGTCGAGCAGCGGCCAGGCGCGGTTGACCGTCGTACGGAGTTCCGCGTCGCGCCGCAGCGACGCGCGGACGACGTCCCCGGGTTCGTCGCCGTCGTACCGGCCGAGCAGGATGCTCAGCAGCTCGTCCCAGATCTCGTCGCGGGCCTCGTTGTGCGGGGTGCCCGGTCCGGGCGCCTCGAACGCCTGGGCCCAGTCGTCGGCGCTCAGCCGGATGTCGGTGTCGCCGGCCGTGACGGTCAGCGCGGCCGTCGGCGGCTCCTCGTAGAAGCGCACGGCCGCGTCGATCGCCCGTACCAGGCCGAGCGAGGACTTGAGGCGGTCCACCTCCGGGTCGCTCTCGGCGGCGGCCGAGGCGCCCTGCGGTACGAGGTCCCGCAGGGTGCAGGTCTGCACGTCCTCCTCGCCGAGGCTGGGCAGGACGTCGGCGACGTACGCCAGGTAGGGCTGGTGCGGCCCGACGAACAGCACCCCGCCGCGCCCCTGCCGCAGGCGCGGGTCGGAGTAGAGCAGGTACGCGGTGCGGTGCAGGGCGACGACGGTCTTGCCGGTGCCCGGACCACCGTCGACGATGAGCACGCCACGGGATCCGGCCCGGATGATGGCATCCTGGTCGGCCTGGATGGTGCCGAGCACGTCACGCATCCGGGCCGACCGGTTGCCGCCGAGGCTGGCGATGAACGCCGACTGGTCGTCCAGCGCGGCGTGCCCCTCGAACCCGTCGGGGATGAACACCTCGTCCCAGTAGTCGCTGATCCGGCCGAGGGTCCAGCGGTACCGACGTCGGCTCGCCAGGCCCATCGGGTTGGCGTGGGTCGCTCCGAAGAACGGCGCGGCGGCCGGTGAGCGCCAGTCGAGCAGCAGCCGGCGGCCGTCGCCGTCGCTGAGGCCGAACCGTCCGATGTAGACGGGCTCGGAGTCGTCCGCGTGGACCATGCGGCCGAGACACAGATCCAGACCGAAACGGCTCAGCGCACGCAGGCGGGCGGTCAGCCGCCGGACCTCCTCGTCCCGGACGACCGCCTGCCGACCCTTGCCCGCCGGTGCCCGCCGCTCGGCGTCCAGACGGTCGGACAGGTCGGCGGTGGACCGCTGAAGGCTCGCCGCGATCACGGCGAAGTGCTGCTCGTCCCGGGCGACGAGCGCCGGGGCGGCCTTGGCGGCGAGGTTCTCGGGAAGGTCGAACACACTGGTCGCCGCCGACGACACGTTCATCTTCATGGCTCCCGTTTGCGCAGGTCATGGCCTTGGACGGGCCATTCTGCGGCACTGCGGGGGCCTTGCCGCAAGTCCCCCCATGCGGTATATGTTGGATATGGCGGGAGGTGTTGTTCCCCGTCCTCACGGCTTCCGTTCGGCGTAGACGAGATCCACCGTGTCGGTGCGCCCGGCCCAGCGCAGGTCGAGATGCCAGCACCCCGCTCGGGGCAGGTCGATGATCGACGGCCCGGGCCCTCCGGCGACCTCGTGGCTCACTCTCGTGTCGGTGCCGTCCAACGTCGCGGTGATCTTCAGAGTGGTCGACGCGTCCGGGGCCGGCGAGGTGGTGGCGGGCCGGGCCACCCAGAGGATCTTGTTGCTCGACGCGTCCGGCCGGACCAGCGCCAGCGGGTGGCCGAACAGCACCGCCACGATCTCACCCCGTGCGCCGAAGACGTGCGGCATGCGGGTGTCCCCGTGGAACCCCTCGTCCGCCCAGTCGGGCAGCGACCCCGTCTCGACCCGCGACGCGCAGCCGACCGCCGCGGTGCTTGGATCGCCGGCAGTCGTCGCCGGCCCGTCGCCGGCCGTGCCGCAGCCCGCCAGCAGCAGAACCGACCCCAGCAGAAACCTGCCCCAAGTGATCATCGCGCTCCCTCCCACACGGACGTGTCCCGTGCCAGAGAGACACCGGTCGGGCCGGACGGGTTCCCAGGGCCTGTCTCATGAGAACTGGCCCTAGGGGAGCGACCGGGCGATCTCGAGCGCCTCGGCCATGCTGCGCGCGCCCTCCAACCGGTAGGTCACACCGTTCTGCTCCCAGATCAGGGTCGACGCGGCGAGTCGGGCGGTCTCTCGGCGGATCTGCCCTGACCGGTCGACGTAGGACAGCACGTGCGGACCGTCGACCCAGACGGCGAAGTCGCCGTCGACCTGCGTCCACTCCACACCCGGCCGGCTGGTCCGCTTGTGGAAGGTCAGGTCGAGGCGACCGTCGAACGCGTCGAGACGCAGCGCGCCGCCCTCGTACAGCAGCGTCGCGACTCGGTACGCGTCGGTGCCGTCGGGGTCGGCGACCGACACCCGCTCCGGCGGACCGAGCGCGGCGGGCACCCGGACCGGGAAGCGTACCGCCCGCCGCGCCTCGTCCAGGCCGACCGTCCGCAGCGACGGCAGGGGCGACGGCTCGCCCGGGGGTGACGGCGGCGTCGACGACGTGACGATGTCGACGCCGGCGAAGCGCAGCACCTCGCCGACCGCGTCGGCGACGGCCGCACGCATCGGCGGCAGCGCCGCGACCAGCAGGGCAACGACCGCCGCCGCGGCCAGGGAGCGCCACCGACGTCGTCCGCGTACGTCCCCGACGAGCCGGTCGCGCACCCGTGCGGTGACGTCCGGCGTGGCGGGCGTGTCCAGCCAGCCACCGAGGTCACGCAGCTCCGCTTCCAGGCCGTCCCGGGAGAGGTCATCCATGACGCACCTCCTCGTCGGCGAGCAGGGCGCGCAGCTTCGCCAGTGCCCGTGAGGTACGCGACTTCACCGTCCCCCGGGGCCAGCCCAGCATGACGCCCGTCTCCTGCTCGCCGAGATCGAGGAAGAACCGGCAGACGATCACCTCGCGGTCGCGTACCGGCAGTTGCCGCAGGGCCGCCACCAACGCGGCCCGACGCTCGCCGGCCAGGACGGCGTCGACGGCGTCATCCTCGGCGACCTCGGGCGGGGGGTTCGCCGCCGCCCGCAGGACCAGGCCGTCCCGGCGCGTGCGGGAGCGGTGCAGGTTGCGGGTCTCGTTGGCGACGATCGCGAGCAACCAGGAGCGGAAGGACGACTCTCCCCGGTAGCGGGACAGCTTGCGGTAGCCCTTCACGAACGCCTCCTGAACGACGTCCTCGGAGTCCGAACCCGCGCCGAGCAGCACCGCCGTCCGGTACGCGGACGCGGTGTGCCGGGCGACCAGGAGGTCGTACGCCTCCAGGTCACCGGCTCGGGCGCGGGTGACGAGCACGTCGTCGTCCAGGGGAACCTCCGGTCGGACTCGCACTGATGACACCACCCGCGCGCGTCGGGTTCCGTCCCAGCGGAGTCAGATTTCTCCCACCCGCCGTGCAGCCTATTGCCAGGAATCGGTGCTGAACTGGGAGTGGCGTCCAAGGAGAGGGGCTGGGCATGGGCTGGTTCAACCGGCGGTCTCGCGGTGGCGAGGCCACCCCGACGAAGCTGGACCGTGAGGCCACCCGGGAGGATCTCGCCGCGCTGGAGGCGTTCGTCGTCAGTCGGCGGGGTGTGGAGTTCTACCTGGAACCGGAGACGACCGCCACCGACACCACCGTGGTCGCGATCGCCCACGACGGTGAGTGGATCCGTCGCCGCACCGGCACACCCCGTGCGGCGGGCGACATCGCCCGCAAGCACGCGGTGCCGCTGTACGAGGCGGCCCGCACCGGCTACCCGGAGCGGATGCGGGTGTGGAATCGGGCACACCCGGAACGCCACGCCCGCTGAGCCGGTCAGGCCCTGAGCGGGCTCAAGCGGGTTTCGCCTGTCTGAGTGATCGCTGAATGATCGTGAGGACGGATGGAAGGATCAGCTCACCACCGCCGATCGTGGCGGCAGCGTTCACGTCGTGGGGCGTGCCGTCGATGTCGACGACCAGCGCGCCAGCCTCCCTGGCGATGACGACGCCCGCGACGGTGTCCCACGGGTTGTTGTTGAGCATGACGAACGCGTCGATCCGGCCGTGCGCCAACCAGGCGAGATCGATTGCGGCTGACCCGTGCATGCGTATCCGTTGCACGTGCCGGGTGAGCTGCTCGGTGATGGCAAGGCGCTCGATGTTCTTCCGGCTGGCCTCGGCACCGACCGCATAGTCGCCGATGGCGACGACGGCGTCCCGCAGATCGGTGACCTGGCTGGCGCGGATGCTCCGGTTGTCGGCATAGGCGCCGTGCCCCTGAACGGCGTGGTAGCGGGTACCGAGAAACGGAAGGTCGATGACACCAAGGACGGCGTGTGTGCGGTGGATGAGGCCGAGAGAGATCGCGCACAGGGGCGAGCCGTGGATGAAGTTGACGGTGCCGTCGACTGGATCGAGCGCCCAGGTCAGCGCGCTGGTGTCGCCGCTGCTGCCGTACTCCTCACCGAGGAAACCGATGTCAGGTGCCTTGGCGGCCAGGTACTCGCGAACCGCTCGCTCGATGGCGTAATCCACGTCCGAGGCCATGTCGCGGTCACCCTTGAAGGTCAGCGCACCGGGCTGGAGCCTCCGCATCAGGTCGTGTGCCAGGTCGACTGCCTCCTGTGCGAGGGCGAGGAGGTGCGCGAACTCGGTCATAGCTGGCGGCTGCGCTCCCACAGCGAATTGAACATCTCGTCGAATATCGGGTAGAGGCCCGACGGGCTGGCGCTGCGCTCGATGACCAGCGTCGGGCAGTCCACACCGCGCATCTGCGGTAGGTAGTGCTGGACGACGCAGAGTCGACCATCGATCAGGAGGACGTTGGCGCGAATGGACTCGTCGTAGACGCCGATGACGAGGTTGTCTCGGGCGTCCGCGGGGAGCCGGTCACGAATACGGCGAGCCAGGTTCTGAATGTTGAGTTCGGTGAGCGCGCTCAGGTGCCCGTCTGGATAGTCGTCCTCCCGCTCCTGCCGCCTGATCGCCTCGCCGGCCGGGTCAAGGAACAGGCAGCGGAGGCGGGTGCCGGCGGCGAGGAGTCTCAGGAGGCGATTGTCGCCGTACTGCTGACAGATGAGGTTCAGTGACAGCCCGGCCGCTCGGATGTCCGCGGCATGGTCGAAAAGGGCTTGCGGGGGCAGCTCCGCCATGAAATCTGATCGGCTGGAATAGATCGCGCTGACATCAGCGCACTGGTCCCGTACGGCCGTGCCGAGCTGGTGTCCGGCGAGGTCCGGGGCCGGCTCGCGTTCGCCGAGGAGAAGCGTCATTCGTGCGTGGCGTGGCATGGACAGGCCGGTGCAGATGCGGGTGAGGACATCGATGCTGCTGACCCGGCGGGCACCGCTGGTGATCTCGCTGATCTGAGCCTGGCTGAGGCCGGTGGCGACGCCGAGAGTGGTCTGGCTGGCGCGGGTGGCTCGCTGCACGAGGCGAAATACCTGAGCGATGTTGCGAGCGGCCAGGGCGTCGAGCATGTCAGTGGTGTCCCACAACAGGTCGACAGTGGTAAGCGTGGCAGTTGTGCGGACGCTCACGGCTGGCTCCCTTCCTGCTCAAGGGCCGAGGGCCAGCTTATCCAGTAGTGGGATGGCATGCCGGGAGGACATCCGGAGGGCGGATGAAAGTTATCCATCGAGGAATCACCCGCTGTGATGGATCGCTGCGATTGTGGTGAGCAAGGTCGTGGTGTGAGTCTGCGGTCCCGCCCCCACCTGCCCATGCGCCCCGCCTGGTTGTGCCGCAACTGTGCCGCAGCTTGGCCATGCTCCCGCGCGCAACTCGATCTCGTCGCCGAGTTCTACGGTCACTCGCTGGCGCTGGCTCTCTACCTCACGTCCTGCATGAACGAGGCCATCCACGACTTGTACGGTCTCGGCGGTCGCCCCGACCTTGCCCTGATGCACGCGCGTTTCCTCGGCTGGCTGTCGTTGACTCGCCGGCCGCGTCGCTTCAACCATGAGTGACTCGCCCCGATATCTTCGCAGGTCAATGTGGTGCTCGGGGCCGGGCGGCGCCGGGGTCCGCGTTGACCGGCAGCGTCAGGGTGTGGCAGCATTCGCGGCCTGACGGCAGTGAAGGAAGTCGGTGCGAATCCGACGCGGTCCCGCCACTGTCACCGGGGAGTGATCCCCCCTCGCGAGTCACGGCCGTGTGTCTGCGGTTGGAAGGCCGGGGGAGAGCGTCGATCCGGAAGCCAGGATACTTCGGCCGTCGGGACGTACCCCAGGGCGTGGACACCCGAGGAGGACCCGATGACGCATGGCGTCTCCATCATCGACGGCCGCTGCCGTTCCCCGCACCGCGGCCGTGCTGTCGCCGCGATCGGCATCGACTCCGTTCACCGCTGAGTTCCGCGCCACGCCACCCGTCGCCGCCGGCCCCGTGCCGGTGAGCGGTCCGGGTCGCGGCGCCCGCTGAACCCCGCGCCCACCCGCACGTCGTCGCCGAATCGCTTCCGCGAGAGCGCCGACGTTACCGTCCGGAGCCTGCCGTGCGCATTCTGCTGCTCTCCACCGCCGACACCGACCTGCTGGCCGCCCGCGCCAGCGACGCCGACTACCGGCTCGCCAACCCCGCCCGGGTGGCGGCCGACGAGGTGCCCGCCCTGCTCGACGGGGTCGACCTCGCCGTCGTACGCCTGCTCGGCGGTCGGCAGGCGTGGCCGGACGGCCTCGCCGCCGTGCTCGCCAGCGGCGTGCCCACGGTCGTCCTCGGCGGCGAGGCGCTGCCGGACGCGGAGCTGATGGCGGTCTCCACGGTGCCGTCCGGGGTGGTCGCCCAGGCCCTCGCGTACCTGGTCGAGGGCGGGCCGGACAACCTGGGGGAGCTGGCCCGGTTCCTCTCCGACACGGTCCTGCTCACCGGGGAGGGATTCGCACCGCCCGCGCCGACCCCGGCATACGGCGTGTACGGCGAGCACCCCACCGAAGCGGGTCGGCCCACCATCGGAATCGTCTTCTACCGGGCGCATGCCCTGGCCGGCAACACCGCGTTCGTCGACGTGCTGGCCGAGGCGGTCCGCGCGGCCGGCGGCAACCCACTGCCGATCTTCTGCGGCTCGCTGCGCGGGCTGACCACCGGCGCCGGGCCGCTCGGGCTGTTCGCCCGCTGTGACGCGTTGCTGGTCACCGTCCTCGCGGCCGGCGGCGCGGTCGCGGCGGACGCTTCCTCCGGCGGCGACGAGGACGCCTGGGACGTCGGCGCGCTCGCCGCCCTGGACGTGCCGGTCATCCAGGCGCTCTGCCTCACCAGCACGCGCGAGCAGTGGGCCGCCAGCGACGCCGGACTGTCCCCGCTGGACGCGGCGATGCAGGTGGCAATCCCCGAGTTCGACGGCCGGATCGTCACGGTGCCGTTCTCGTTCAAGCAGGTCGACGCCGACGGGCTCTCGGTGTACGCCGCCGACCCCGAGCGGGCCGCCCGCGTCGCCGGCATCGCGGTGCGTCACGCCCGGCTGCGCGACGTGCCGAACGCCGAGAAGCGGATCGCCGTGGTGCTCAGCTCGTACCCCACCAAGCACTCGCGCGTCGGCAACGCCGTCGGGTTGGACACCCCGGCCTCGGCGGTCCGGCTGTTCGCCGCGCTCGCCGAGGCGGGCTACGACCTCGGCGGCTCCCCGCCGCCCACGGACGGTGACGCGCTGATCCACGCGCTGATCGCCGCCGGCGGGCACGACGTGGAGTGGCTCACCCCGGAGCAGTTGGCCGCCGCCGAGGCCCGGATACCGGGGCAGACGTACCGGCGCTGGTTCGAGGCGGTCCCGGTCGAGCTGCGCGAACGGATGCGGCAGCACTGGGGCGAGCCGCCCGGCGAGCTGTACACCGACGGCGGGGACATCGTGCTGGCCGGGCTGCGCTTCGGCAACGTGGCGCTGCTGATCCAGCCGCCGCGTGGCTTCGGGGAGAACCCGATCGCCATCTACCACGACCCGGACCTGCCGCCGAGCCACCACTACCTGGCCGCGTACCGCTGGCTCGCCGCGCCGGTCGCGGACGGCGGCTTCGGCGCGGACGCCGTGGTACACCTGGGCAAGCACGGCACCCTGGAGTGGCTGCCCGGCAAGGGCCTCGGCCTGGCCGCCGACTGCGCGCCCGACGCGGTCCTCGCGGACCTGCCGCTGGTCTACCCGTTCATCGTCAACGACCCCGGCGAGGGCACCCAGGCCAAGCGGCGGGCACACGCCGTGGTCATCGACCACCTGGTGCCGCCGATGGCCCGCGCCGAGACCTACGGCGACCTGGCCAAACTGGAGCAACTGCTCGACGAGTACGCCACCGTGCAGGCGCTCGACCCGGCCAAGGTACCGACCGTGCGGGCGCAGATCTGGGACCTGGTCCGCGCCGCCGAACTGCACCACGACCTGCACACCGAGGCGATGCCCGACGCGGACGACTTCGACGACTTCGTGCTGCACCTCGACGGCTACCTGTGCGAGGTCAAGGACGTGCAGATCCGCGACGGCCTGCACATCCTCGCCGAAGCGCCCACCGGAGAGCCCCGCGTCAACCTCGTCCTCGCGGTGCTGCGCGCCCCGCAGATCTGGGGCGGCGCCCAGGCCCTGCCCGGCCTGCGGCAGGCCCTCGCCGCCGCGTACGCCCTCGACGAGCAGGAACTGCTCGCGACGCCGGGCCAGCGGGTCGCCCTGCCGGCCGCGTTGACCGACGCGGTGGACGGGCCGGCCGGCACCGCCGCCGATGCCGTCGACCTGATCGAAGCCCTCGCCCGGCGGCTGGCCATCGGCATGGAGACCCTGGGCTGGAGCGCCGAGACGGCCGAGGCGGTCGTCGCCGAGGTGACCGGCCAGCCGATCCCGGAGGCCGCCAAGGTGCTGCACTTCGCCGCGACCGAGCTGGTGCCCCGGCTGGAGCGCACCACGGACGAGCTGCGCAACACCCTCGGCGCGCTCGACGGTCGGTTCGTGCCGCCAGGCCCGTCCGGCTCACCCACCCGGGGCCTGGTCAACGTGCTGCCCACCGGCCGGAACTTCTACTCCGTCGACCCGAAGGCCATCCCCAGCCGCAACGCCTGGGACGTCGGCGTGGCCCTGGCCGACTCGCTGCTGGCCCGGCACCTCGCCGACACCGGCGCGTACCCCCGCTCGGTGGGCTTGACCGTGTGGGGCACCAGCGCGATGCGCACCCAGGGCGATGACATCGCCGAGGTGCTCGCGCTGCTGGGCTGCCGGCCGGTGTGGGACGAGCGGTCCCGGCGGGTCACCGGCGTCGAGGTGGTGCCGACCGCCGAGCTGGGTCGACCCCGCGTCGACGTCACCGTGCGGATCTCCGGCTTCTTCCGCGACGCGTTTCCGCACGTGGTGGCGCTGCTCGACGACGCCGTCCGGCAGGTCGCCGCCCTCGACGAGCCGGACGAGGAGAACTACCTGCGGGCGCACGTCACCGCCGACGTGGCCGAGCACGGCGACGAGCGGCGGGCCACCGCCCGCATCTTCGGCTCCAAACCCGGCGCGTACGGGGCGGGCCTGCTGCCGTTGATCGACGCCCGTACGTGGCGCAGCGACGCCGACCTGGCCGAGGTGTACGCGGTGTGGGGTGGCTACGCGTACGGCCGGGGCCTGGACGGTCGGGAGGCGCGCGCCGACATGGAACGCTCGTTCGCCCGGATCTCGGTCGCGGTGAAGAACCAGGACACCCGCGAGCACGACATCGTCGACTCCGACGACTACTTCCAGTACCACGGCGGGATGGTGGCGATGGTCCGTCACCTCACCGGCACGTCCCCGGCCGCGTACGTGGGCGACTCGGCCATGCCGCACGACGTACGGACCCGCACGCTGGGCGAGGAGACCCGGCGGGTGTTCCGGGCCCGGGTGGTCAACCCGAAGTGGATCGCCGCGATGCGCCGGCACGGCTACAAGGGCGCGTTCGAGCTGGCCGCCACCGTGGACTACCTGTTCGGCTACGACGCCACCGCCGGCGTGGTGGACGACTGGATGTACGAGCACCTGGCCGCCGCCTACCTGTTCGACGACACCACCCGGGAGTTCCTGGCGCGGTCCAACCCGTGGGCGTTGCGCGGCATCACCGAGCGGCTGTTGGAGGCCGCCGACCGGGGGCTGTGGGCCAAGCCCGAGCCGGCCACCCTGGACCGCCTGCGCGACGAGTACCTGGCCAGCGAGGGCGACCTGGAGGACAAGGCGTGAGCGCGAGGAGTGAGCCGGTTTTGCGAGCCCCGCAGTCGCGATCCAAGGAGGCTCAGTGAGCGCGAGGAGTGAGCCGGTTTTGCGAGCCCCGCAGTCGCGAACGGAAGAAGGCCCAGCATGAGTGCCACCTATCCGTTCAGCGCCGTGCTCGGCATGGCCGACATGCGGCTCGCGTTGCTGCTCAACGCCGTCTCCCCGGCGATCGGCGGGGTCCTGGTGCGGGGTGAGAAGGGCACCGCGAAGTCGACCGCCGTCCGTGCCCTCGCGGCGCTGCTGCCCCCGGTGCGTCGGGTCGCCGGCTGCCGCTTCGGGTGTGATCCGGCCGAACCCGACCCGGGCTGCCCGGACGGGCCGCACCCGCTCGGGGCGGCCGCCGAGACTGGGCCGGCGCGCCTCGTGGAACTGCCCGTCGGCGCGGCCGAGGACCGGGTCGTCGGGTCGCTGGACCTGGAGAAGGCCCTCGGCGAGGGCGTCCGCGCCTTCGAACCGGGCCTGCTCGCCGCCGCCCACCGGGGCGTGCTCTACGTGGACGAGGTCAACCTGCTGCACGATCACCTCGTCGACCTGCTGCTGGACGCGGCGGCGATGGGCCGCAGCCACGTCGAGCGCGAGGGCGTGTCGGTGAGCCACGCCGCCCGGTTCCTGCTGGTCGGCACTATGAACCCGGAGGAGGGGGAGCTGCGCCCGCAGCTGCTCGACCGGTTCGGGCTGACCGTGGAGGTGAACGCCAGCCGGGACCCGGAGATCCGGGTGGAGGTCGTGCGCCGCCGGCTCGCCGCCGACGCCGACCCGGTCGGGTTCGCCGCCCGCTGGGCCGACGCCGACGCCGAGATCGCCGCCCAGGTGGCCTCCGCCCGCCGCCGGCTTCCCGGGGTACGCCTGCCCGACGCCGCGCTGCGGCAGATCGCCGAGGTGTGCGCGGCGTTCGACGTGGACGGGATGCGCGCCGACATCGTCACCGCGCGTACCGCTCTCGCCCACGCCGCCTGGCACGGCCGGGACCGGGTCACCAGCGACGACGTCCGGGTGGCGGCGCGGCTCGCCCTGCCGCACCGTCGCCGCCGCGACCCGTTCGACACGCCGGGGCTGGACGAGAAGCGCCTCGACGAGGCGCTGCAACGAGCCCAGGACGCCCACCCCGACGAGCCGGACGACGACGGCCCACACGACGGCGGCCCCGCCGGCCCGCGCCCCGACGGTCCGGACGGCGGAGACGGCCCGGACGGCCGCAGCGGCCCGGACGGCAGTGCCGGTGGCCCGGGCGGTGCGGGTGGCCCGGACGCTGGGCACCGTTCCGATGGGTCCGGCCCGGACGCCCGTGACCGTGACGCCGGCGGCGCCGTCGGCGACCCGAGCGCCATGGACGGTCCGGATCGACACGGCTCCGCCGGCGGGGACGAGCGCGGCACCGGCGGGGACGAGCATCGCGACGGTCCCGAGCCGCACGCCGGCGCGGACGGGTCCTCCGACCGATCACAGGTTGACAGCCAGGGCACGCGTCGTGGACGGGCCGGGGGCGTGGGGCCGAGCGACGCCGGGAACGATCGGGACTGGGACGGCGGAGCGGTGGCCGTACCCCGGGGTGGTCTGCGGGCCCGGCTCCTCACCGCGCCCGGCGTCGGTGACGGGGTGCCGGGCCGGCGCTCCCGGGCGCGGACCGGGCGGGGCCGCACCACCGGGGCCCGGGTGCCGGCGGGCCGGGTGGGCGCGCTGCACCTGCCGGCGACGGTTCGCGCCGCCGCGCCGCACCAGGCGGCCCGGGGTCGGCTCACCGGGCCGTTGCGGCTGCGCCCGGAGGACCTGCGGGAGGCGGTCCGGGAGGGGCGTGAGGGCAACCTGGTGCTGTTCGTGGTGGACGCGAGCGGCTCGATGGGCGCCCGGCAGCGGATGGTCACCGTGAAGGACGCGGTGCTCGCCCTGCTCACCGACGCGTACCAGCGGCGGGACAAGGTCGCGGTGATCGCGTTCCGGGGCGCCGGCGCGCGGACGCTGCTGCCGGCCACCTCGTCGGTGCTGGCCGCGTCGACCCGGCTGGCCGAACTGCCGACCGGCGGGCGGACGCCACTGGCCGAGGGCCTGCTCGCCGCCGCCGATCTGTTGCGCGTGGAACGCCTGCGCGATCCGAAGCGCCGCCCCCTGGTCCTCATCGTCACCGACGGCAGAGCCACCGCCGGAACCCGCCCGCTCGACCGGGCGGCAGGCGCGGCGGCGGTCCTCGCGGCGACGGGTGCCCCCTGCGTGGTCGTCGACTGCGAGACCGGCCCGATCCGCCTCAACCTGGCCGCCCGCCTGGCAACCCAGCTGACCGCCCCCGTACACCCCCTGGCCACCCTGACCCACCCCCGCGATCTTGCACTTTCGGTGGCGACATGAAGGGACGAAGCGCGCAGATGACCGACAGAAACTGCAAGATCGCGGGACACCTGGACACGGGACGGGGGATGGGCTGATGCCGCAGGGACAACCGAGCCACGTGCCCGCTGACGGGTTGACCACCCGACAGCGGCGGAATCGGCCGCTGCTGATCGTCCACACCGGACAGATGAAGGGGAAGTCGACGGCCGCCTTCGGGCTGGCGCTGCGGGCCTGGACGGCCGGCCTGCCGATCGGCGTCTTCCAGTTCGTCAAGAGCGCCAAGTGGCGGGTCGGGGAGGAGAACGCCTTCCGCGCCCTCGGCGAGGTGCACGAGCGTACCGGCCAGGGCGCTCCGGTGGCCTGGCACAAGATGGGTGAGGGCTGGTCCTGGATCCAGCGCGGCGGCGAGGCCGACCACGCCGCCGACGCCCTGGAGGGGTGGCGGCAGATCCAGCGGGACCTGGCCGCCGAGCGGTACGGGCTGTACGTGCTGGACGAGTTCACCTACCCGATGAAGTGGGGCTGGGTGGACGTCGACGAGGTGGTCGCCACCCTGGCCGACCGGCCCGGCTTCCAGCACGTCGTCATCACCGGCCGCGACGCCGACCCGCGCCTCGTCGCCGCCGCCGACCTGGTCGCCGAGCTGACCAAGGTCAAGCACCCGATGGACGCCGGTCAGAAGGGCCAGAAGGGCATCGAGTGGTGAGCACACTGTGGGCGCTGCCCCGGGTGGTGGTCGCCGCGCCGGCCAGCGGCCACGGCAAGACGACGGTCGCCACCGGGCTGCTCGCCGCACTGCGTCGACGCGGCCTCACGGTCAGCCCGCACAAGGTCGGCCCCGACTACATCGACCCCGGCTACCACGCCCTCGCCGCCGGCCGGCCCGGCCGCAACCTCGACCCGTTCCTGGTCGGGCCCGAGCGGATCGCCGGCCTGCTACGGCACGGCGCGAGCGTCCCCACGCCCGCCGACATCGCCGTGGTCGAGGGCGTCATGGGCCTGCACGACGGCGCGGTGGGCCGCCGCGACTTCGCCTCCACGGCACACGTCGCCCGGCTCGTCGACGCGCCCGTGCTGCTGGTGCTGGACACCACCGCGCAGGGCCGCTCGGCCGCCGCGCTGACCCTCGGCATGGCCGCGTTCGACCCCGCCGTGCGGATCGGCGGCGTGATCCTCAACCGGGTCGGCTCGCCCCGGCACGAGACCCTGCTGCGTGACGCCCTCGCCGAAGTGGGCGTACCGGTGCTCGGGGCGGTGACCCGCGCCGCCGAGGTGGCCGCGCCGGCCCGGCACCTCGGGCTGGTGCCGGTCGCCGAGCGGGCCCCCGAGTCCCTGGCGATCGTCAGCGCCCTCGCCGAACTGGTCGAGGCCACCGTCGACCTCGACGCCGTCCTCGACCTGGCCCGGACCGCGCCGCCGCTGACCGTCCCGGCCTGGGACCCGGTCCAGGCCGTCGGCGGGCCGGCCGGCGTCGGGCGGCCACGTGTCGCGCTCGCCGGTGGTCCGGCCTTCACCTTCTCGTACGCCGAGACCGCCGAACTGCTCGTCGCTGCCGGGGCGGACGTCGTCACCGTCGACCCGCTGCGCGACCGCTCGCTGCCCACCGGCACCCGCGCGGTGGTGATCGGCGGCGGCTTCCCCGAGGCGTACGCCGAGGCGCTGGCCGGCAACGGCACGCTCCGCGCCGAACTGGCCGACTTCGCCGGGCCGATCGTGGCCGAGTGCGCCGGACTGCTCTATCTCGGGCGGTCCCTGGACGGCGTACCCATGTGCGGGCGGCTGGACCTGACCGCCCGGATGACCGGTCGGCTCACCCTCGGCTACCGCGAGGCCGTCGCCGTCACCGACTCACCGGTGGCCGGGATGGGCGAGCCGGTACGCGGCCACGAGTTCCACCGCACCACCACCGACCCCGGGCACGGCGACGCGCCGGCGTGGCGCTGGAACGACACCGAGCACGGCTTCGTCGACGGCCGGGTGCACGCCTCCTACCTGCACACCCACTGGGCCGGGCACCCCGCGGCGGCCCGCCGGCTGGTCGAGGCGGCCCGATGACCGCCACGCTGACCGGCGTCGGCGTCGGACCGGGCGACCCGGAACTGCTCACCGTCAAGGCGGTGCGGGTCCTGCGCGAGGCCGACGTGGTCTTCGTACCCGTGATGGCGGACCGGGCCGAGACCGGCGCGACGACCGGTCCGACGCCGCCGGGCGCGGACGCCGGGCGGGCCGAGGCGACCGTCCGGGAGTACGTCCCGGCGGACCGGCTGCGCCGGCTGCCGTTCGCCCTCGACGATCGGGGTGGGGTGACCGCCCGCCGCGCGGCGGCCTGGGACGACGCCGCCCGGACGGTCGTCGAGGCGATCGACGCGGGCGCGGGGTCGCTGGCCTTCGCGACCATCGGCGACCCCAACGTCTACTCCACCTTCGGCTACCTCGCGCAGAGCGTGCGGGCGCTGCGCCCGGCCGTGCGGGTGGCGACGGTGCCCGGCGTGACCGCCATGCAGGAGCTGGCCGCGCGCAGCGGCACCCCGCTCGTGGAGGGACGCGAACCGCTCACGCTGCTGCCGGCCACCGCCGGCCCCGCGCTGTTCGCCGACGCCCTCGCCGGGCCGGGCACCGTGGTCGTCTACAAGGGCTGGCGGCGGCACCCCGAGTTGTTGGCCGAGCTGCGCCGGCAGGACCGCCTGTCCGACGCCGTGCTCGGGCGCGCACTGGGCCTGCCCGGCGAACGGGTCGGCCCGGTCGACGACGCCGTGCCCGATCTGCCGTACCTGTCCACGCTGCTGGTCCCCGCCCGGCGCGCGCACCGAGGAGGAAAACTGTGACCAGCGACGGCAAGGTCTGGTTCGTCGGCGCCGGCCCGGGGGCGGCGGACCTGCTGACCCTGCGGGCCGCCCGCGTGATCGCCACGGCGGACATCGTGATCTGGGCGGCCAGCCTGGTGCACGCCGACGTGCTCGACCACGCCCGCCCCGACGCGGAGGTGATCGACTCGTCGCAACTGCCCATCGAGGGGGTGCTGCCGCTCTACGAGCGCGCCGCCGCGCAGGGGCTGACCGTGGCGCGCATCCACTCCGGCGACCCGGCGTTGTGGGGCGCGGTGCAGGAGCAACTGGACCTGTGCCGGGCGCTCGACCTGGCCGTCGAGATCGTCCCCGGGGTGTCCTCGTTCACCGCCGTGGCCGCGATCGTCGGGCGGGAACTGACCGTGCCCGAGGTCGCCCAGTCGGTGATCCTCACCCGCCTCGAAGGCGGCAAGACCCCCATGCCGCCCGGCGAGCGGGTCCGCGACTTCGCCCGACACGGCACCACGATGGCGCTGTTCCTCTCCGCCGCCCGCTCCGGGCAGGTGCAGGCCGAACTGCTGGCCGGCGGCTACCCGGAGGACACCCCGGCCGTCGTGGCGTACCAGGCGACCTGGCCCGACGAGCTGGTCGTGCGCTGCACGGTCGGCACCCTGGAGGCCACGGTCAAGCGGCACAAGCTGTGGAAACACACCCTGTTCCTGGTCGGCCCGGCCCTCGCCGCGACGGGCACCCGCTCACACCTCTACCACCCGGGGCACTTCCACACCTTCCGTCGCGCCGAACCGGCCGCCCGCGCCGAGCTGCGCCGCGCCCGCGCCGGAGAAACAGAAACCCCATGACGTACGCCGAGCCGCCGCTGCGCGAGCCGGACCTGCCGCGTACGGCGAAGGTCCGGCCCACCGCGCTGCGGACCGGCTGGACGACCGGGGCGTGCGCGACGGCGGCGGCCAAGGCGGCGGTCACCGCCCTGGTCACCGGCGAGATCCAACCGGAGGTGGAGATCGGTCTGCCGGCCGGACGGCGGGTGCGCTTTCCGGTGGAACGCTGTGAGGTGACCGGCAGCCCACCGGTGCGCGCCGAGGCGGTGGTGGTGAAGGACGCCGGGGACGACCCGGACGTCACCCACGGCGCCGAGCTGACCGCCACCGTGGACTTCACCGACGCCCCGGGGCTGCGGTTGGCCGGCGGCGCCGGCGTCGGCACCGTCACCAAACCCGGCCTCGGGCTCGCCGTCGGCGGCCCGGCCATCAACGACACGCCCCGCCGGATGATCGGCGAGGCGGTGGCCGAGGTCGTCGACCTCACCGAGGTCGGCGTGCGCGTGGTCATCAGCGTGCCCCGGGGCGAGATCATGGCCCGCAAGACCACCAACCGGCGGCTCGGCATCCTCGGTGGCATCTCGATCCTCGGCACCACCGGAATCGTCCGGCCCTTCTCCACCGCCTCCTGGCGGGCCAGCGTGGTGCAGGCCGTGCACGTCATGGCCGCGCAGGGCGAGCGCACCGTGGTGCTGTGCACCGGCGGGCGTACCGAGCGGGCCGCCCGCGCGCTGCTGCCCGACCTGCCCGAGGTGTGCTTCGTCGAGGTGGGCGACTTCACCGGCGCGGCGGTGACCGCCGCCGTCGAGGACGCGATGACCGGCGTGGTCTTCGTCGGCATGGCCGGCAAGCTCGCCAAGCTCGCCGCCGGCATCCTCATGACCCACTACACCCGGTCCAAGGTGGACCTGTCCCTGCTCGGCGCGGTGACCGCCGACGCCGGCGGCGATCCGGCGCTCGTCGCCGCCGTGACCGAGGCCAACACCGGGCGGCACGCGTACGAGTTGTGGGAGGCCGCCGGCCTGCTCGGCACGGCCGGCGACCTGCTCTGCCAACGGGTCCAGGCGGTGCTGCGACGCTTCGCCGGGCCGACGGTCACCGTGGACGTGGCGATGGTCGACTTCGCCGGAGCACGGGTCGTCGCCTCGTCCGGCCGGTGGCCCCGATGAGCGCCCCGGACGCGCCGGCCGGCGGGGTGACATCGAGCGAAGCGACGGCGACATCCCCGGACACGCTGGTGACCGTGGTCGGGCTGGACGCCGCCGGGGCACCACCGCACCCCGCCCTCGCCCCCGCGCTGGCCGGCGCGGGACTGGTGGTCGGGGCGGCCCGGCACCTGGCCGCGGTGCCCGTACCGGCGAGCGCGCAGACCGTCGTCCTCGGACCGCTCGCCCCGGCCCTGCGCCGGCTGGCCGACGCCGTCGCCGCCCGGGTGCCGGCCGTCGTGCTGGCCAGCGGCGATCCCGGCCTGTTCGGGATCGTCCGGCGGCTGCGCGCGGCCGGGCTGCCGCTGCGGGTGGTGCCGGCGGTGTCGAGTGTGGCCGCCGCGTTCGCCCGCGCCGGCCTGTCCTGGGACGGCGCGGCCGTGGTCACCGCGCACGGCCGCGACCTCCGGCCGGCGCTGAACGCCTGCCGGGCGCTGCCGCTGGTCGCGGTCCTCACCGCGCCGGGGGCGGGAGCCGCCGAACTGGGCGCCGGCCTCGTCGGCTGGTCCCGACGCCTGCTGGTCGCCGAGAACCTCGGCACCGACGCCGAACGGGTGCGGGAGACGACCCCGGCCCAGGCCGCCGCCGGCACCTGGCCCGACCCACACGTCCTGCTCAGCGTCGCCGTGCCCGAGCCCACCGTGCCCGAACCCGTCGCGGGCGGTGGGATGCGCGTCGACAACCAGCCGGCCGCCGCGCCGGTCGGCGGCTGGGCGCTGCCGGAGAGCCGGTACTCCCACCGCGACTCGATGATCACCAAGTCGGAGGTGCGCGCCCTGGTCGTCGCGCGGCTGCGCCCCCGGCTGGGTCGCCTCGTCTGGGACGTCGGCGCGGGCAGCGGCTCCGTCGGCATCGAGTGCGCGCTGCTCGGCGCGGCCGTGCTCGCCGTCGAGCAGGACCCGGCGTCCGCCACGACGATCCGGGACAACGCCGCCACGCACGCCGTCGACGTCCGGATCGTCGTCGGGCGTGCCCCGGCGGCGCTTGACGGGCTGCCCGAACCGGACGCGGTCTTCGTGGGTGGCGGCGGCGTCGACGTCCTCACCGCCGTGGTGGCCCGCCGCCCCGAGCGGATCGTGCTCACCCTGGCCGCGCTGGACCGCGTCGCGCCGGCGGTGGCGCTGCTGCGCGCCGCCGGCTACACGGCCGAGGGCAGCCAGCTCGCCGCCGCCCGCCTCGCCGACCTGCCCGGCGGGTCGATCCGTCTCGCGGCCACCAACCCGGTGGTCGTCCTCACCGGGGAGCGCCCGTGAACGACAACACTCCCGCGCGGATCGGCCTGGTGGCGGCGACCGCCGCCGGCCGGCGGCACGCCGGAACCCTGGCCGCCGCCTGGCCGCACGCCCGGCTGGTCGAGGGCGACAGCGTCGCCGACGCGTTACGCGCGGCCTGGGCGGAAGCTGACGCGGTGGTCGCGTTCCTGGCCACCGGCGCCGTGGTACGCGTCCTCGCGCCGCTGCTCGGCGACAAGCGCACCGACCCGGCCGTGGTGGTCGTCGACGAGGCGGCCCGGCACGCGGTGGCGCTGCTGGGCGGTCACGCCGGCGGCGGCAACGATCTCGCCGAGCAGGTCGGTGCGCTGCTGGACGCCCGACCGGTGGTCACCACCGCCACCGACGCGGTCGGGCTGCCCGGGCTGGACACCCTCGGCTGGCCCGTGCGCGGCGCGGTCGCCGCGGTGTCCCGGGCCATCCTGGACGGTAAGCCGGTCGAGCTGGTCGCCGACGCCGATTGGCCGCTGCCCGCCCTGCCGCCCAACGTGGGTCCTACCGGCGGGGACACGGCCGACGGCGGGCACCGGCTGCTGGTCACCGATCGGGTGGTGCCGCTCGACGCGCGCACCGCCGTGCTGCGACCGCCGTCGCTGGTCGCCGGTGTCGGGGCGAGTCGGGGCGTACCGGCCGCCGAGGTGGCCGAGCTGCTGCACCGGGTGCTGGCCGAGGCCGGCCTCGACCCGGCGAGCCTGAGCTGCCTGGCCAGCGCCGATATCAAGGCCGACGAGGCGGGCATCCGCAGCACCGCCGACGCGCTCGGCGTACCCCTGGTGACCTGGCCCGCGACGCGCCTCGCCGCGGTCGACGTGCCGCACCCCAGCGAGGTGGTCCGGGCGGCGGTCGGCACGCCGAGCGTCGCGGAGGCCGCGGCCCTGCTCGGCGCGGACGGCCGGGCCGACGACGCGACGCTGCTGGTGGGCAAGACCGCGTCGGCGATGGCGACCGTGGCGGTGGCGCGGCACGCGCCGCGCGGCCGGCTCGCGGTCGTCGGCCTCGGGCCGGGCGCGGCCGACCTGCGCACTCCCCGGGCGGTGGCGGAGCTGCGCCGCGCGGCCGTGGTGGTGGGCCTGGACCAGTACGTCGACCAGGTCCGCGACGTGCTGCGGCCGGGCACCCGGGTGCTCGCCAGCTCACTCGGCGCGGAGGAGGCGCGGGCCCGGGCCGCCGTGGCCGAGGCCGCCGCCGGCCGCGCGGTCGCGCTCATCGGGTCCGGCGACGCCGGGGTGTACGCGATGGCGAGCCCCGCCCTCGAGTACGCCGACGAGCGGATCGACGTGGTGGGCGTTCCCGGGGTGACCGCCGCGCTCGCCGCCGGGGCGCTGCTCGGCGCGCCGCTCGGGCACGACCACGCCTACGTCAGCCTGTCCGATCTGCACACCCCGTGGGAGGTCGTCGAGCGGCGGGTGACCGCCGCCGCCGAGGGTGACTTCGTGACGGTGTTCTACAACCCGCGCAGCCGCGCCCGCGGCTGGCAGCTCGGCAAGGCGCTCGGCATCCTCGCCGCGCACCGGCCACCGGACACGCCGGTCGGGGTGGTGCGCAACGCCAGCCGCCCCGGCGAGCGCGTGCACCTGGCGACGGTGGCCACGCTCGATCCGGCCGTCGTCGACATGTACAGCGTGGTCGTGGTGGGCAACAGCGACACCCGGCTGGTCGCCGGGCGGATGGTCACACCCCGGGGGTACCGGTGGCGCTCGTGACCATCGACGCCTGCCAAGGCTGCGGCGCGTGCCTGCTGACCTGCCCCACGCACGCGATCAGGCCGGTCGCCGGCGGCCTCACGGTACGCGCCGACCGCTGCACCGGCTGCCTGGAGTGCCTGGAGATCTGCCCGGTCGACGCGATCCGCGTGGCCGAGCCCTGGGAAGGAGCCCGATGAGCCGGATGGTGCATCCCATCGAGGTCGAGTCGTACCGCATCCTGCGCGAGCGCGTCGACCTGTCGCACCTGCCGCCGTTGAGCCGAGCGGTCACCGAGCGGGTGGTGCACGCCAGCGCCGACCTCGCGTACGCCGACGACCTGGTCTGCGACGAGGCGGCCCTGGAGGCGGGACTGGCCGCGTTGCGCGCGGGCGTACCCGTGGTGACGGACGTGGCGATGGTCGCCGCCGGCATCACCCGGGCCGGCCTGGAACTGGTCTGCCCGGTCGCCGAGCCGGCCGCCGCCGAGCTGGGCCGCGCGGCCGGCATCACCCGCTCGGCGGCGGCCGTGCGGATCGCCCTGGACCGGGTCGGCCCCGGCGCGGTCTGGGTGGTCGGCTGTGCGCCGACCGCGCTCGTCGAACTACTCACCCTGGACGCCGCCCCGGCGCTGGTCGTCGGCCTGCCGGTCGGCTTCGTGGGCGCGGCCGAGTCGAAGGCGGCGTTGCGGGCCAGCGGCCTGCCCGGGGTGTCCAACGTGGGCGAGAAGGGTGGTTCGGCGGTCGCCGCCGCCGCCCTCAACGCCCTGCTCTACAGCGAGGAGAAATCATGACCGGGTTGGTCATCGTCGGGCACGGCACGCGCAGCGCGGCCGGGGTCGACCAGTTCGCGGCGCTCGTCGAGCGGGTCCGCCGTCGTGCGGACATCGGCGACGTCGAGGGTGGATTCATCGAGCTGTCCCGTCCGCCGCTGACCGACGCGGTCGGCGCGCTCGTCGCGCGCGGCCACCGGAACCTGGTCGCGCTGCCGCTGGTGCTCACCGGCGCCGGGCACGGCAAGGGCGACATCCCGGCCGCGATGGCCCGCGAGCAGCAGCGGCACCCCGGGCTGACGTACCGCTACGGGCGTCCGCTCGGCCCGCACCCGTTGCTGCACACGGCCCTCGAAGAGCGCATCGACGCCGCGTTGACGGGCACCGCGTCGACGGACGGCGTCGTGCCGGCGGACGTGGACCGGCCAGGCGTCGCGTTGGCGGACGCCGACCGGGCCGGAACCTGGGTGGCGCTCATCGGGCGCGGCTCCACCGACCCGGACGCCAACGCCGAGGTCGCCAAGGTCGCCCGGCTGCTCTGGGAGGGGCGCGGGTACGCGGGCGTCGAACCGGGGTTCATCTCCCTCGCCGAACCGTCCGTGCCGGCGGTGCTGGAACGGCTGCGCCGGCTCGGCGCGCGGCGGATCGTCGTCGCGCCGTACTTCCTGTTCGCCGGGGTGCTGCCCGACCGGATCGTCGCCCAGTCGGCCGAGTTCGCCGCCGCCCACCCCGACCTGGACGTCCGCGTGGCCGAGGTGATCGGCGACTGCGACGCCCTCGCCGACCTGGTGCGCGAACGTTACGACGAGGCGCTGGGCGGGGACATCCGGATGAACTGCGACACCTGCGCCTACCGGGTGCTGATGCCCGGCTTCGCCGACAAGGTGGGCCGCCCGCAGCAACCGCACGACCACCCCGACGACCCGGTTGGCCACCACCATCACCACCACCATGGGCACGAGGCGATCGCGGTGGCCACCGGGTCCTGACACTCACTCGCTGCGGGCCGTCTCCGGGCCGGTGACGCGTTCCAACAGCGGCATGGTCGAGGCGATGACGCCCAGGCAGGCAGCCAGGCCGACGACGACGATCAGAGCGAAGCGCGGCGGCGGCGCGACGAGCGTGTAGCCCATCTGCGCCCGCAGGAAGAGGTGCGCGGCGAGCAGACCCATCCCGATGGCGACGGCGGTGACCGCGAGCATCGGTACGGCGCTCTCCAGAGCGACGACCCGGCGCAGCACCCGTACCGGAGCGCCGCTGAGGCGCAGCAGGCTGAACGGTCGCCGCCGTTCGGTCAGGCCGCCGATCACGCTGACCGCGAGGCTGCACCCGCCGAGGGCCAGGCTGGCGATGATGACGACGTTCGCCAACTGTTCCCAGCCGCGCAGCGTGTCGGCGAAGTCCGACTCGAAGTCGCCGGGCACGTTCGGCCCCACCCAGAAGGTCGGGTAGGCGATCTCGAGCAGCGTGCGGGTGCGTTCGATGGCGGCGGTTGAGCCGTCCGTGCCGACCACGACCGCCACCACCGGCAGTCGCCGCAGCTCGTCGAGGGTGAGCGGCGCCGCCGTCCAGACCGTCGCGGGCGATGCCGATTCCTCCCAGCGGCTCAGGCCCAACGGCACCTCGATGACGCTCGCGCCCTCGGCGCACCGGCCGTACGCGTCCGGGAGGTCGGCACACGCGATCACCCCGCCCTCGCCGCCGGTGTTGATGTCCGGGGCTTCTCGGATCGCGGTCGCGGACGACACGCCGCTGATCGCCCGCAGTTCGGCGAGGAGCGCGTCCGGCGCCGCCGTCGTCTTCTCGTCGAAGACGGTGGTGACCGTGCCCGCGTCGGTCGAGCCGAGCGGGGCCGGGCCACGCTCGTCGACGATCGTGGTGATCACACCGACGGCGACGCTGGTGACGAAGAGCGCGAGCATGATGCCGCTGATCGCCCGGAAGCCCGCCTTCGGGTTGTCGGCGAGGCGACGGGCGGCGATGAGCGTGGCCGGGCGGTTGGCGTACCGGGCCATGACCCGGGCGCCGACCATCGTCAACCAGGGGCCGGCGAACACCAGGCCGGCCATGATGAGCAGCAGGCCGGGCAGGAACACCGCCGCCTGGCCGTCGGACGTCGCGGGCCGGAAGCTGATGGCGAAGACCAGCACGGCGACGCCGAGCACCATGGGGATCAGCCGGTACGCGCGCGGTGGCCGAGGGGTGACCCGCCGGGTGACGCCCAGCGGCGAGATCCGTACCCGGCGCAGCGAGATCTGGGCCGCCAGCGCCGCGCCGGCCGGGACGCCGAGCGCCACCAGCAAAATGTCCCCCCCCGTGAGGGACATGTCGCCGGGAAAGAACGGCATGCCGGTGAACGGAATGCCCGCGAGCGGGTCGCGGAAGGCGTAGAACAGGCCGAACCCGACGGCGGTGCCGACGACGGCGGCGAGGCCCGCCTCCACCGCGGCGACCAGCGAGATCTGCCGGGGTGTCGCGCCGACCAGGCGCATCGCGGCGAAGCGCTGCTCCCGGCGGGCGGCGCTGAGTCGGGTGGCGGTGCCGATGAAGATCAGCACCGGGAACAGCAACCCGCCGGCGACCACACCCAGGATGAGGTCCACCGTGGTCTCGGGAAGGGCGGGCGTGTCACCGAGGTCGTCGACCTGCCGTGCGTTGGGCAGCTTGCCGACACTGTCCGGTGTGCCGCCCACGATGGCGAGCAGGGTGTCCGGTGAGGTCAGCCCGGACGGTCCGACGGTGCCGAGGTCACGCCCCGGGTACCGGTCCGCGAGTTGATCGGCCGGCTGTGCCGCGAACAGGTCCCGTAGCGCCGGCGAGACGTAGAACTCTCCGGGGCCGGGAGTGGTCGGGACGCCGGCCGGGACGGGCGCGGTCGATCCGGTGGCGGCGACGTCGATCCGGATGATCTGCTCGCCGTGGAAGTAGTCGTCCCGGGTCGACCACCACAGCTTGTCGGCGGCACCGGTCGTGGAGGCATGGGGATAGATCGACGCGTACCGGGTGAGCTGGGCGTCGACGGCGTTGACTCCGGCGAGGGTGGTCAGCAGCAGCCCACTGCCGATCGCGACGGCCGCGGCGATGACGAGCAGGCGGGTGAGTGCCTCCCGGCCACCGGCCACGGCGAGGCGGAGACCGAAGCGGATCATGAGGCGATCCGTTCCGGCGCGTTCACGCGCCCGTCGCGGACCATGACCTCGCGGTCGGCGTACGCGGCGATCCGCGCCTCGTGGGTCACCAGGACGACTGTGGTGCCCTGCTCGCGGGCGGCGCTGACCAGCAGGTCCATCACCTGTTCGCCGGTGAGCGAGTCGAGCGCGCCGGTCGGCTCGTCGGCGAAGAGCACCTGCGGCTCGGCGACCAGGCCGCGGGCCAGGGCGACGCGTTGCGCCTGCCCGCCGGAGAGCTCGCCGGAGCGGCGCTGCTCCAGGCCGTCCAGGCCGAGGCGCGCGAACCAGGCGCTCGCCTTCGGCAGCGCCTGCCTGCGGTGTACGCCGCCGAGCAGCAACGGCAGCGCGACGTTCTCCACGGCGGTCAGCTCGGGGACGAGTTGACCGAACTGGAACACGAAGCCGAACCGGTCCCGGCGCAGACTGCTGCGCCGGCTCTCGTCCATGGCGTCGACGCGTGCCCCGTCGAAGAGGATTTCGCCGGAGTCGGGCACCAGGATGCCGGCCAGGCAGTGCAGCAGGGTGGACTTGCCCGAGCCGCTGGGCCCCATGATCGCGACGATCTCGCCGGTGTCGACGCTGATGGTCGCACCCCGCAGGGCGGGCGTCTGTCCGAAGGCGAACGTCACGTCGCGGGCTTCGATGACGACGCTCATGGCCGCACCTCCTTGCGCAGGGCGTCCAGTCGGGCGCCGGTCATTTCGATCCACCTGAGGTCGGCCTCCAGGTGGTAGAGGCCGTGGTCGGCCAGGAGCGCGTCGACCAGGTTGCCGGCGCGCTTGATCTCGGTCAGTTCGCGCATCCGGTGCAGGTGCGCCCTGCGCTGGGTGTCGAGGTAGTCGGCGGCCGGCCGGTCCAGCATCAGCGCGAGGACGACCTTGGCGAAGAGCACCGTCTGCAGGTGTGGCTCCGGGTCGACGGGCTGGGTCAACCACTGCTCGACCTCGGTCGCACCAACGTCGGTGATGATGTAGCGCTTGCGGTCGGGCCCCGCGCCGGGTGCGACGTCGCTGATCACGACCTTTCCGTCCCGGGCCAGCCGGCTGAGGGTCGAGTAGACCTGGCCGAACGGCAGTGGCTTACCCCGGCCGAAGAAGGCGTCGTAGTCGCGCTTCAGGTCGTAGCCGTGGCTGGGCTCTCGTTCGAGGAGACCGAGCAGGGTCAGTGGCACGCTCATGCCCAGGAGACTACACCGAGGGTATACCTCGCGTATATACCCTGAGGGTGTTCGGTATCGCCCCTGGCCAAAGGCGTGCTGGTGGGACGGGTCAGCCCGTGAGGGAGTGGGTCAGGGCGTAGCCGGCGCTGGCCGCGGCGAGCCCGGCGGCGACGCTGCCCGCCGCGTTGACCAGCGCGAGCAGCCGGCGGCCGCCCCTGGCCAGCCGCAGCGTCTCGTAGCTGAACGTCGAGTAGGTGGTGAGCGCCCCACAGAATCCGGTGCCGAGGAGTGCGCTGACCGCCGGACCCGCCGGTAGGCCCACGAGAGCGCCGAGCAGCAGCGAGCCGACCACGTTGACGGTCAACGTGCCCCAGGGGAACGCCGAGGTGTGCCGGGACTGCACGGCCCGGTCGGTGAGGTAGCGCAGGGGAGCGCCGACGGCCGCGCCCAGGGCGATGAGCAGGACGGTCATCGGGCCGCCGCGCCGCTCAGCAGTCGGGCGGTGGCGGCGTCGCCCAGCGCGACCGCGACGAGCGCCCCGAGCAGCGTCGCGGCCAGATAGGTCAGCGCGGTGCCCGCGGCGCCCGCGACCAGCGCCTGCTGGATGTCGACCGCGTAGGTGGAGAACGTGGTGAAGCCACCGAGAATCCCGACCCCGAGGAACGGGCGCGCGAGGGGGTGCCCGCCGCCGAGGTGCCCGAGCACCGCCATCAGCACACCGATCAGCAGACAGCCGGACGTGTTGATGGCGAACGTCGCCCACGGGAAGCCGGTCGACGCGTGCGGAGCGAGGTGTTGCAGGCCGGCCCGGCCCAGCGCGCCGAGCACGCCGCCCGCCGCGATGGCGGCGAGGATCGTCGCGGGGTGCGCGGTCAGCTCACCCCGATCGGCGGGCACCCGGAGGTCGACGTCGGGGTCGGTGCGCGGGTCCAGCGGCTCTGCCACGGGTTCTCAGCGTACTGCCGCCGCCGGCGGTGTCCGCGTACGGCTCACGGACGGCGGCGGTCGCGCGCGCCGGCCTCAGCGTACGGCCGCGACGGCCGCGTCCGCGCCGCCTCGCCAGAGGGTGCCGACCTGGTCGAAGCCGGCCGCCGTGAGGGCGCTCAGGTGCCAGGAGGCCGGCGGGGTCCACTCGGGGCTGTGCCCAGTTGGATAGATCGTCTGCCGCTGGGCGACCAGCGGGGCGAGCGCCGGGTCGGCGCCGGCCCAGGCCCACCAGTCCGACCAGGACAGCATCGAGCCGGCGGCGTAGCGGGCTTCGCGTCGGTCGCGTGCCCGATCCAGGAGTCGCTTGGTCAGCTCCGGCAGCGCGTCGTCGGGCATGTGATCGGCGTTGATGAGGACGCCGCCCGGGCGCAGCACGTCGCGCAGTTCGGCGTAGAGCTGCCCGAGCCGGTCGGCCGACAGCCAGTGCAGGGCGGTGGCGGTGAGGACGGCGTCGTAGTCGCGATGGGGGAGCGCGGCGTGCCAGTCGGGGGCGCCGAGGTCGGCGGTGATGATGGCGGCGCGACCGCCGAGCGAGGCGCGGGCGATGGCGAGCAGCGCCGGATCGAGGTCCACCAGGGTCACCTCGGCGTCGGGAAAGCGGGCCAGCGTGCGCAGCGAGATGGTGCCGGTGCCACCCGCCAGGTCGAGCACGCGCGGCGCTCGACCGTCGACGACCGCGTCGACGGTGTCGAGCATGGCGGTGAACCGGTGTTCCCGGTCCGGCAGGTACGCCTCCTGCTGGCGGTCCCAGCTCTCCTGCCATGCCCACGGATCGGTGATGTAAGGACTCATGAGAAAAAGGCTAGTTACGGCACCGGAGCGTTGTCCAGACCTTGTTGCACATCTTTTGCAACTGCGAGAAGATGGCAGGGCGATGATCGAGGTGGCGCCGGGTCAGGCAACCGCCTGGCCCGGCGTCGTCGTCTCGGCGATCAGGCCGCCGCGCTCGTCAGCTCCTCGTCGGCCGTTCGCGCCGGCTTGTCGCGCCGGGCCAGCCGCAGCGCCCCGACGAGGACCAGCAGCCCGGCCAGGGTGAGCGCGGCGCCGGCCCAGATCGGCGAGGTGTAGCCGAACCCGGCGGCGATGGTCACCCCGCCGATCCAGGCGCCCAGCGCGTTGCCGAGGTTGAACGCGGCGATGTTCGCGCCGGACGCCAGGGTCGGTGCCTGGCGGGCGTAGTGCATGATCCGCATCTGCAACGGCGGGACGGTGGCGAAGCCGAACCCACCCATCAGCACCAGCGCGACGATGGTCAGGGCCGGGCTCGTCGCGGTCAGCGCGAAGCCGACGAGTACCACGGTGAGCGCCGCCAGGACGGTGACCAGCGTGCGCGACAGTGACCGGTCGGCCGCCCGGCCGCCGAGCAGGTTGCCGGCGAAGAGGCCCACCCCGAAGAGGACGAGCAGCCACGGCACCGTGCCGCTGGCGAAGCCGCTGACCTCGGTGAGGGTATAGGCGATGTAGGTGAACGCGCCGAACATCCCACCGAAGCCGAGGACGGTGATCACCAGCGACAGCCAGACCTGGGTGTGGGTGAAGGCTCCCAGCTCGCCGCGCAGCCCGGTGGCGGGGCGGTCGGCGTCGGCGGTGTCGCGGGCCGGGATGAGCACGGCCAACCCGATCAGGGCGACCACGCCGATGGCGGTGATCGCCCAGAACGTGGAACGCCAGCCGAAGTGCTGCCCGAGGAAGGTGCCGAACGGTACGCCGAGCACGTTCGCGATGGTCAGTCCGGCGAACATCATGGCAATGGCGCCCGCGCGACGGGCCGGCGCGACCAGGCCGGCGGCCACCACGGCGCCGATGCCGAAGAACGCGCCGTGGCAGAGCGCGGCGACGACGCGACCGGCCATCATCACCGGATAGTTGCCGGCGACGGCGGAGAGGAGGTTGCCGACGATGAAGAGCACCATCAGGCCGAGCAGTACGGGCTTACGGGGCAGTCGGGTCACCGCCGCGGTGAGAGCGACTCCGCCGACGGCCACGCTGAGCGCGTAGCCGGAGATCAGCCAGCCGGCGACCGGCTCGGTGACCGCGAAGTCGGCGGCCACCTCGGGCAGCAACCCCATGATCACGAACTCGGTGAGGCCGATACCGAAGGCGCCGATGGCCAGCGCGATCAGGCCGGGCGGCAGGGACTGTTGGCGTGCGGACATGGTCTTCCCATCGGGGAGGGGTCAGATGTGCAGCGTGTGCAACTACACGCGTTAACAATGAGATACTTGCACGCGCTTTATATAAGCGCAAGCGTGGTAGCCTGGGCTCCGGTTAGATCACACCCAGGAGGCCGACATGGGCATCGCCGACGACGCGGTCGAGATCCGCGCCCAGGGCTGGCGCACCCTCGCCGCCCTGCACGGGCTCATCGAGGCGTCCCTGGAACGGGCGCTGCAGGCCGGCCACGAGCTGTCCGTCGTCGAGTACACGGTGCTCGACGCGCTGTCGCGTCAGGACGGCTGGCACATGCGGATGAGCCAACTCGCCCGCGCCGCCGCGCTCTCCGGAAGCGCCACGACCCGTCTCGTCACCCGTCTGGAGCAGCGCGGACTGCTGACCCGCATCCTGTGCGCCGACGACCGGCGCGGCATCTACACCGAGCTGACCCCGGCCGGGTCCGAGCTGCTCGCCCGCGCCCGGCCCACCCACGACCGGGTACTCACCGACGCGCTCGCCGAGGCGCACGCCACCCCCGAGTTGGCGCCACTTGTCGACGCCCTGCACCGGCTGCCGGCCGTCCGCTGACCGTCGGGTCAGCCTGACGACGACGGGCGTACGGTACCCGGGATCGCCGCACCAAGGGAGGCACGCGATGCAGGACCGCACCCCGGCACTCGAGGAACTGGAGCCGATCGAGCGCGCCGACGTCGACGAGCTGCGCGCCCTGCAACGCGAGCGACTGCGCTGGTCGCTGCGGCACGCGTACGACAACGTGCCGCACTACCGCCGGGCCTTCGACGCCGTCGGCGCGCACCCCGACGACTGCCGGGACCTCGCCGACCTGGCCCGTTTCCCGTTCACCGGCAAGGCGGAGCTGCGCGACAACTACCCGTTCGGCATGTTCGCCGTACCCCGGGAGCAGGTAGCCCGACTGCACGCGTCCTCCGGCACCACCGGCCGGCCCACCGTGGTCGGCTACACCCGCGACGACCTGCGCACCTGGGCCCGGTTGATGGCCCGGTCCATCCGCGCCTCCGGCGGACGACCCGGCGACCGGGTGCACGTCGCGTACGGCTACGGACTCTTCACCGGCGGCCTGGGCGCCCACTACGGCGCCGAGGAGTTGGGGTGCACGGTCATCCCCGTCTCCGGTGGCATGACCGAGCGGCAGGTCATGCTGATCCGCGACTTCGAGCCCGAGATCATCATGGTGACGCCCAGCTACATGCTCGCCATCGTCGACGAGATGCGACGTCAGGGCGTCGACCCGCGCGGCACCTCGCTGCGGGTCGGCATCTTCGGCGCGGAGCCGTGGACCGAGGACATGCGCCGTGAGATGGAGCAGCGCCTGGACATCCACGCGCTGGACATCTACGGCCTCTCCGAGGTGATGGGCCCCGGCGTGGCCACCGAGTGCGTCGAGACCAAGGACGGGTTGCACCTCTGGGAGGACCACTTCTACCCGGAGATCATCGACCCGGTCACCGGCGCGGTGCTCCCCGACGGCGAGCAGGGCGAACTGGTGCTCACCTCACTGACCAAACAGGCGATGCCGGTCGTGCGCTACCGCACCCGCGACCTCACCCGGCTGTTGCCCGGCACCGCGCGCCCCATGCGCCGGATCGAGAAGATCACCGGCCGGACGGACGACATGATGATCGTGCGGGGAGTGAACGTCTTCCCCACCCAGATCGAGGAGCTGATCCTGCGGACGCCCCAGCTCTCGCCGCACTTCCAGTGCGTCCTGGACCGGCAGGGCCGGCTGGACACCCTCACCGTACGGGTCGAGCGGCGCGCCGACGTGGCCGTCGACGCCGCCGAGCGGGCGGGCGTCGCGTTGGTGGAGCTGGTGAAGAACACGATCGGGGTGAGCGTGACCGTGGACGTGCTCGCCCCGGACGCGGTGGAGCGGTCGATGGGCAAGATGCGCCGTATCGTCGACCAGCGACGGGCCGGCTGACCCCGCCCGGTCAGCGGGACAACGGGTCCGCCGGTGTCGACATAGGATCGACGCCATGCGTGTGCTGGTGGTCTCCGCTCCGCTGGTCGGGCACGCCTTCCCGCTGGTGCCGCTGGCGGTCGCGTTGCGCGACGCCGGTCACGACGTGCTGCTGGCCACCGGCGGCGGCGCCCTGGCCGCCGCCGACGCCGGTCTGGCCGTCCACGACATCGCGCCGGGCTTCGACTTCGGCCGGATCGCGCTGCGGGTCCTCCTGCGCCACCCGCTGATCGCCCGAGCCGAGATGGCCGGCAACGCGGGCACCCGGGGCGCGGGCCTGATCTTCGGTGCCCTCAACGACCAGCTCACCGATCCGGTCGTCACGCTGGCGACGCGGTGGCGACCCGACCTGGTGCTCCACGAGCCGTTCGCGGTCGCCGGGGCGGTGGCCGCCGCACTGCTTGGCGTGCCCGCCGTACGCCAGGAGAACAGCCTCTTCGACGGCCGGGAGCTGGTCGCCGCCACCGTGGCCCAGCTCGGCGCCGCGCTGCGCCGGCACGGCCTGTCCGAGCTGCCCGCCCCGGCCGCCGCCCTCGCCGTGGCGCCAGAAAGCGTCGCGACCCAGGACGGCTGGCCGATGCGCCACACCTCCTACGTGGGCGGCGGTGAGCTGCCGGACTGGCTGCGCGAGCCGGCCGAGCGGCCCCGGATCCTGGTTACCCGCAGCACCCTGACCGGCCCCGGCGACCGGGGCCCGATGCCCGCCGTGGTCGCGGCCGCGCCCGACGTGGACGCCGAGATCGTGCTGGTCCGACCCGATCGACGTACGGCGGCCCGTCCGTTGCCCGACAACGTCCGGGTCGTCGACTGGATCCCGCTCGACGAAGCGTTGCCGGCGAGCGCGGCGCTGGTCCACCACGGGGGCGCGGGCAGCGCGCTCGGCGCCCTCGCCGCCGGACTGCCGCAACTGGCCACCGTCGGCCCGGGAGACCGGCGGCACAACGCGGAGCTGGTGGCCCGCCGGGGCGCGGGTCTCGCGTCCCGCCCGGCCGACATCACCGCACGCACGCTGACCCGGCTCCTCACCGACGAGACCCTGCGGACCGCCGCCGTGCAGGTCAGCCAGGAGATCGCCGCGATGCCACCGCCGTCGGCCCTGATCGCCCGGCTGACGGCGCTGGTCTGAGCCCACCCCCGCGTGTCCCCGCCGGTCGTCGGCCCGCCGGCGGCAGGATGACCGGATGCGCCACGTCGTGCTTTACCACTCCGTGTACGGGCTGCGGCCCGCCGTCCGCGCCGCCGCCGACCGGTTGCGCGCCGCCGGGCACCAGGTCACGACGCCCGACCTGTACGGCGTTCCCGCCGCCGACACCGTCGAGGACGGCTTCGCGCTGCTCGACAAGATCGGCCACGAGCTGGTGCTCGACCGAGCCCGCGCGGCGCTGCGCGACCTGCCGCCGCAGACGGTCCTCGCCGGCTTCTCGATGGGCGCGGGGGTGGCCGGGGCGCTGCTCGCCGAACGCCCCGACGCCGCCGGTCTGCTCCTGCTGCACGGCACCGGCGGTGCGCCGGACGTGGTGCGGCCCGGGTTGCCGGTGCAGTTGCACGTCGCCGACCCGGACCCGTACGACGCGCCGGACGAGATCGACGAGTGGCAACGGGCGATGGCCGACGCCGGTGCCGACCTGACGGTGTTCCGCTACCCCGGCGTGGGCCACCTGTTCACCGACCCGGCCCTGAGCGAGTACGCCCCGGACGCCGCCACGGCGGCCTGGCCCCGGGTGCTGGCCTTTCTGGCCGACGCCTGACCACGCGTCTACGCGCGCGGTCAGGCGTCGCCCCTGCCGCCTTGCCACCCCGGCTCGGCGACGTCCGTCGCCGGCGCCCCCAATTCGCCGGTGACGGTCGACGTGCGTCGACCGCGCCACCCCCTCGTCGGCGCGATCTATCCCACGAGCCGGGTGTTCAGCTCGCGTTCGCGCCGATGCGCGGGGGCGTGGCCGTGCCGTGGACGCGCTTGGCGTACGTGCGGTAGAGCCGGGGTCCGACGATCGGCATGAGCAGCCGCGCCGGCAGCGGGGCGTGCGTGAGCACCGCCTTGATCACCGCGGCGTCGCCCTCGTACATCGCCATTCCGAAGATCAGCGGCAGGTCCTTCTTCGGGGTGTCGTTGAGCCCGTGCTCACCGAGCTTGGCCCATTCGGCCGCGGTGACGTACCGCTGCGCCATCGGCAGGATCTCGGCCTCCTCCAGGGCCATGTGCTCGGCCGCCACGGTCCGGAGCTGCTCCACGGCGTCGGCGACCGCCGCGCCGTTCTGTCCGGTCGAACGCCAGGCGGGGAGCAGTGCGACGACCGCCTCGTAGGCCTGCTCGATGGCGTGGTGCTGGGCCTGCATCGCGGGGACGACGGCGGCCGCCTCCGCGCCACCGCGCTCGGCGAGCAGCGGCCACAGGAAGAGGTCCTCACCCTCGTGGTGCAGGTGCAACTGCTGGCACAGGAGCGCGGCGTGGGCGCCGACGACCTCCGCACGCCTCGCGTCGCCCGGCGGTACACCGCGGACGAGTTGCGGGAGCAGGCCGAGCTCGCGGCGGAACATGATGTGCACCATGTACATGTCGCGGACGTCGGCCATCGCTTCCTGGTTGGTCTGGTTCACGGTTCCCTTTCCAAGGATTCGGTGGGTCGAACAAGACGATCATTCGCGCCGCCACTTGGAACCCACTTGGAATCGGGAGGGAGTCAGTCGGCCAGCGCCGCCGTCGCCTGGGCCAGCCAGTGCGGTGACTCCCACCGCCGCGCCAGGGCCGCCGCCAGCCGGAAGTGTTCCGCGGCCTCCTCGGTACGACCCGCCAGGCGGAACAGCTCCCCGAGCGTCAGCGCGACCGGCCGTACCACGGCCGCCGTGGTGGAGAGCCCGGCCAGTTGATCACGGAACGGGAGCAGCGCGTCGATCACCGGCTGCGCCAGGTCCCGCCGACCCAGGGCCACGATCACCATCGCCCGTACGCTCAGCAGCGACGACTGGAAGTAGTCGGGGCGGTAGGTGTGCCGGCCGATCGGCATGGCCCGTGCCTCGTCCACCCGGCCGCTCTCGATCAGCGCCAACGCCAGCAGGTCGTCCACGATCGGCCCCAACGACGGCCGCATCCGGCGGGTCGCCTCCACGTGCTCGCCGAAACGGCCCTGGCTCATCAGCAGGGTCGCCACGGCGAGGTAGTGGAAGGCCTCGGCGTGCAGCGACCCCTGCCGCCGCATCTGCTCGGCGACCTCGTCGTAGTGCCGTCGCGCGGTCCCGAAGTCACCGGCGACGTGCGCGAGCACGGCCAGGGAGCACAGGTACAGCACCTGGGCCTCCTTGAGCTGGTACGTCTCGGCCAGCCGCCCCTGCCGCGTGACGCTGGCCCGGAGCTGCTCCGGGTCGTTGAGCGCGGCGGCGCAGTGACCGACCACCTGCTCGGCGACCCAGCGCCAGGTCACCAGGCCGTGCTCGTCGGCGAGGTCCCGCAGCTTCCCGGCCAGGTCCAGGCGCTGCGAGGCCTCCAACTCGTAGTTCATGGTGCGGGCGCGGGCGGCCAGCGCGAGGGCGCGCAGCTCGGGATCGTCCAGCCGCCGGGAGACCGCCACGGCCTCCCGGCCGGCCGCCACGCCGCGCGGGTCCGCTTCACCGTCCAGCTCGGTGGCGAGCGCGTCGAGCAGCCGGCACCGGGTGACCGGGTCCAGGTGGTCGGCGCGCAACAGCCGCGTGAGCAGCTCGACGGCCGTGTGGTCCACGGCGCCGTACGCGTGGCGCAGCCAGGGGCTCGGCACGGTCCACGCGGTGAAGGCCGCGATGAGCAGCTCGTCGCGGCCGGCCGCGATGGCGATGTCGACGGCCCGCGTCCGCGTCTGCTGGGCGGCGGCCACCGCGCCGGCCCGGGCCTGGGCGCGCAGCAACCGGCCCAGCAGGTCGACCCGGAGCGCGTCCCGGTCCCCGGGCACCGACGCGGCCGCGTCGACGGCGTTGCCGAGCAGTTCGATGGCGGCGTCGTACGCGTACCGACGCTCGGCCAGCTCGGCGGCGCGGACGGCGTACTCGACGGCGAGGGGCGCGGTGTCGGTCGACGCGGCGCGCGAGTAGTGGTACGCCAGGGCCGGGTAGTCGTCCGGGTCGAGCCGCCGGGTGACGGCGGCGATACGGGCGTGCAGACGGGTGCGCCGTAACTGCGGCAGGTCGCGGTAGATGGTGTCGCAGACCAGACCGTGGACGAAGCGGACCCGTCCCGGCGCCGGCTCGGTGAGCAGACCGGCGCTCAACCCGGCCTCCAGCCCGCCCAGGACGGTGCCCTCGTCGGCGCCGGAGGCGTCCACGAGTGTCCGTACGTCCGCCTCCCGGCCCACGGTCGCGGTGAGGCGCAGCACCGACACCGCCGCCGACGGCAGGTGGGCGAGTCGCCGGCGCAGCACGTCGCGTACGCCCTCGGGCACATCGGAGGTGGCGACGAGGGTGCCCTCGGCGGCGAGCAACCGGGCCGACTCGCGGACGTAGAAGGGATTGCCGCCGGTGCGTTCGGCCAACGCGGCAACGGTGTCCGGATCGACGGTGGTCCTGGCCAGCGCGCCGAGCAGCCGTTCGACCTCGGGTGTCGCCAGGCCGCCCAGCGCGATCCGCTGCGGCGACCGGCGGGCCAGGACGGCCATGGTGTCGGCGAGCCGTTCGGCGTTGTCGGCGGGCCGTAACGCCGCGACGAACAGCACCGCGCCCGCCGTCGTCTCGGCCACGCTGGTCAACAACAGCAGCGTCTCGGCGTCCGCGGCGTGCAGATCGTCGAGCACGACGGCGACCGGTCGGCCGGCGGCCGCCGCGTCCAACCAGGCGGCCACGGCGCGGTGCAGCCGGAACCGGCCGGCGGTGACGTCCCCACCGACCTCCCCGTCGCCGTCGTCGAGCAGCGGTGCGAGCGCCGGGGCGAGAGCACCGGGCGGCGCCTGGAGCGCGAGGTGCCGGAGCGCCTCGACCCACGCCCAGGCCGGCGGGGCGCCCTCGACCTCGGGGCAGCGACCGAGCGCGACCAGCCAGCCGGTGGCGCTCAGGTCCTCGACGAACCGGCTGAGCAGACGCGTCTTGCCGGCGCCCGCCTCCCCGCTGACCAGCGCGACACGCGGGCCACGTGCCCGCGCCTCGGCGGCTGCCTGTCCGAGAGCCGCCAGCTCGGCCTCCCGGCCGACGAACATCTCCTCCGGCCGCTCGGCCCCGCCGGCCGTCGTCGCGGCGGCCGGCGGGAGCAGGTCCAGGCGTTGGCCCAGGATCGCGGCCTCGACCTCGACCAGCGCCGGGCCGGGGTCCAGGCCGAGCTGGTCCACCAGGGTCGCCCTGGCCCGCCGCAGCGCGGCGAGCGCGTCCCCCTGCCGGCCGGTACGCCACAACGCCAGAGCCAGCAGCCGCCACGCCTCCTCCCGCAGTGGCGCCTGGCGGGTCAGCAGCTCCGCCTCCGGCACCGCCTCGGCGGGGCCGCCGCCGCGCATGGTCACGTCGACCAGCAGCTCCCGGGCGACCAGTCGCAGCTCCTCCAGCCGCAGCACCTCCGGCTGCGCCCACGGCTCACCGACGAATTCGGCGTACGCCGGGCCGCGCCACAGGTCGAGCCCGGCGCGGAGCAGCCGACGGGCCCGCTCCGGGTCGGTCGGGCTGACCGCGCGGGCCTCGGCCAGCAGCGACTCGAACCGGCCGGCGTCGACGGCGTCGGCCGGCACCCGCAGGGCGTACCCGGGTGGCACGGTGACCAGGACCCGCGCCGGCGCCCGGCGCTCGCGGGTCGGCTCCACCACGCGGCGCAGGTGCGAGACGTACGCCTGGAGCGAGACGATCGCCCGTGGTGGGGCGCCACCCCGCCACAGCAACTCGATCATCCGGCCGACGGAGACGACCTCGCCGCGGGCCGCCAGCAGCAGCGCGAGCACGGCGCGTTGACGGGGGCCGCCGAGGTCGGTCGGTCCGCCCGTGTCGACCTCGACCTCGAGCGGTCCCAGCACCCGTAGCAGCATGACTGCGCCAATCCTAGTCAACGGCGTCGGGCGATCCGCCGTACCCACCGAACCCTCGGCCTTTCGCTACGGGGCGGCACCGTCACGATCCAGGGGGTACGGCTGTGGTGACCACCGCCTACGACGAGCACGAGCGGCGACGTTGGGCCGGGCGGGCGGCGGCCTTCGACGGCAGTTTCGCACTGCTGTGCGCGCATCCCGCCGACGCGCTGCTGGACGCCGCGACCGTGGGCGTCGGCACCCGACTGCTCGACGTGGGCACCGGCTCGGGGACTGTCGCCGGGTTGGCGTGCGCACGCGGCGCCAGCGTGGTGGCGGTCGACGCGGAACCCAGCATGGTGGACCTGGCGCGCCGTCGGCTCCCGTACGCCGAGCAGGTGCGCCTCGCGGCCCTGCCGCGCCTTCCGTTCGACGCCGGGCGGTTCGACGCGGCGGTGGCGAACTTCGTCATCAACCATGTGGGCGACCCGGCCGCAGCGGTCACCGAGCTGCGGCGGGTCGTGCGCTCGGCGGGCCGGATCGCCGTGACGACGTGGCCGCACCCACCGCCGCGGGCGCAGCGACTGTGGGGCGAGGTGTTCGCCGCCGCCGGGGTGGGGCCGGCCGCGCCCGCGCCGACTGTGGACCCGGACCGGAACTTTCCCCGTACCGTCGAAGGGCTGACCGGTCTGCTCGACGCGGCCGGCCTCGTCGACGTGCGCGGCGAGACGATCACCTGGGTGCACCGCACCGACCCCGAGGCCTGGTGGAGCGGGCCGGCGAACGGCATCAGCGGTCCGGGGCTGTTGATGGAGGCCCAGCCGCCGGCCGTGATTGCCCGCATCCGGGCCGCCTACGACGACCTGACCGCCGCCTACCGGGAGGCGGACGGTCTGCTCGCCCTGCCCACCGCCGCGCTGTTGGCGTCTGCCTCCGTGCCGTAGCACGGCAGCCGCCATCGCCGCCCGTGGCTGGATCGCCGCCGTCAGGCCGAGGCGGCCAGGTCGCGCAGCGGGGGCGTCACCGGTAATCGGAATCCGGCCTGGGCGCGGCTGGGGCGCAGCGGCGTCCGGGCGCGGCCGACGGGGGTAGGCGTCCCCGAAGCTACGGTCAGCGACGCGACACCCGCCTGCCACGGGGTACCACGGCGGCTCGTCCCGGCCGCCGGCACGTCCGCCGTGACCGCGCGCAGTCGGCGGCGGACCGGCGCGCGGTCGTCCGGGCGCGTCGGCGCGGCGGGCGTGCCGGCCTCCGGGGCGGTGCGAAGCGGTCGGAGAGTCGGCGGGCGGTCGGCCGTCGGCCCCGGCGGGTTGGCGCCGCGCCGCCGCTGACCGGCGGACGGCAGCGCCGCGAGTTCGCCGACGGTGTCGGATGCCCGATTCTCGGCGGCCCGCCGGGTGAGCATGGCGCGCCGGGCGTGGGGAAGACGCTCGGCGGCGACCTGACGCAGCGCCGGCGCGACGAACGCGTACCCCCGGACGTGGTCGACGCGCAGCAGTCCGGCGGAGACGAGGGCGCCCAGCAGGGGAGCGGACCGTCCCGGCCGCCAACCGAGTGCCCGGTCGACGGCCGGGCCGGAGAGCATGCCCGTGAGGGTGCCGGCGGCCATCAGCACCGCCCTGCCCTCACCGCCGAGCCGGTCCAGCTCGGCGCCGGTGCTGCGACGTACCCCCTCGGGCAGCGTCGTCGGGTCCGCGCCCGCCGCGATCGAGGTGACGTATGCGACGGCGTGCCCGGGACGGCCGCCGATCAGCGGCAGCAGCCGGTCGACCAGGGCCACCGGCTGCCCGGCGCGGGTCAGCAGGTGGCGCAGGAGGCGGCCGGACTGGACGGCGGCCAACGGTCGGATCGGCACCCGCCGGGCGGGGCCCGGTCGGGTGTCGGTCCACTGCGGCTGGTGCACGGTGAGCACGGCCAGCGGCACGCCGCACGCCGTGGCCGCGGTGAACAGGTCGTGCAGGAAGCGACTCACGGCCGGCGCGGCACGGTCCACATCGTCCACGGCCACGACGAGCGGCCGGTGAGCGGCCAGCCGCAGCAGGGCGTCGCGGCAGATCGCCGCGGCGGCGAACGCCTCGGCCGAGGCGTCCGGGGTGGTCAGCAGCCGGTGCAGCGCCGGCACCGCCGCCGCGACGCGGTCGGGCGGGTACAGCGGCGTCAGGGTGTCGGTCAGGCGTTCGCGGACCGCCGCCGGGCCGTCGCCGGGACGGGTGCCGGCCAGGACGCGGACCAGCTCGGCAACCGGCGCGAGGACCTGATCGGGGTACGGCGGGCAGCGCACCACGCACCAGCGCACCGGCAGCCCGTCCACCGTGTGCAGCGTCCGGCTCAGCTCGTGCAGCAACCGGCTGCGGCCGCTGCCGCTCGGACCGACGAGGGAGATCCAGCGCGGTTCGCGCGTGCGCAGTGCCTCGCTCACCTGCTCGCCGATGCCGACCAGTTCCCGGCGACGCCCGATGAGCGGGCCGTCGTGCCGGTCGACGCCGGGACGGGCGGGACCGCTGGCGTGCCACACGGGCATCGGCGCCAACCGGCCGGCCACCGGCATCGGCGCGAGTTGACGCTGGGCGATGAGACCGGCGGTGGCCCGCGCGGTGACCGCGCACAACGCGACACCGCCGGGTGCCGCGTACCCCTGTAGGCGGGCCGCGGTGGTGATCACCGCGCCGCTGGCCACGCCGTGACCACCGCTGACCGCGTCGCCCAGGTCGACCACCACCTCGCCGGTCGCGATGCCGACACGCACCCGCAGGGCGATGTCGCCGAGGATGGGACGGCGGTCCAGCGCGGCCTGGATCTCCAGCCCGGCCCGCACCGCCCGGTACGCGTCGAAGCCGTCGGAGTGCCGTGCCCCGAACAGCGCCATCACCGCGTCGCCGACGTACTTCTCCACCACGCCGTGCCAGCGGTTCAGCACACCGGCGACCCGTTCGAAGTAGGCCCGTTGCAGGGCACGGACGTCCTCGGGGTCGAGCTGGTCGACAAGCGCGGTGGAGCCGACGATGTCGACGAAGAGGACGCTGACCGTCCGTCGTTCCTCGGGCACCGGCCAGTGTGGGCGGTCGGTCCGCTGTGTGTCGGCGACGATGGTGATCATGGGTGGCGCACCCGACCTTCCCCGGTGATGGGCTGACGACCCTCGGAGATTGGCATCCCTGGGCCGACAGGGGATCGGCAGAACGACGTATGTCGGCCACCCGCAACCTTTAGTCGCAATGTCGACGCGAGGAGTACCACAAGCGGCAGATGGCCGTAGAACGGTCGGGGGGCCTGTGATTAGGCTGCGTGCCATGGCCAGCGATGTGGACACCGCACCGCTCGTGGGCCGGACCGAGCTGGTACAGACGGTTCGGTCGGCGCTTCTCGGTGACGTGGCACAGGGACAGACGGCCGCGGTCTTCCTCACCGGCGAGAGCGGTGTGGGCAAGACCCGGATCCTCGGCGAGGTCGGCGTCCGACTGCGTGCGGCGGGTGCGTTGGTGTTGACCGGCAGTTGCCTGGACATCGGCGACGCCTCCCCACTGCACCCGTTGCTCCAGGCGCTGCGGCGTTTCGACGCCGACCTGACCGCCGCTCAGGCGCGCACCTCCTCGGCCGTACGTGGGCTGTTGCAGGTGTTCGCCGACGAGACCGGCGGCCCGGACGGCGCGGGCACGCTGCTGGAACGCGTCTCCCGGGGTCTGCACCTGATCGCCGAGGGGCGACCGCTGGTGCTGATCCTCGACGACCTGCAGTGGGTCGACCGCAGCACCCGACAGCTCCTGCTGTACCTGTTGGCCGGTCTGGGTGACCTGCAACTCTCGGTGCTGGCCGCGGTACGCGCCGAATCGTTGCAGGGCGCGCACCCGCTGCGCCGCGTGCTGACCGAGTTGCGCCGGCTACGGACGGTACGGGTGCTCGACCTGTCCCCGCTGGACCGTGCCGACACCGAACAGCTCGCCGCCGCGGTGGTGGGCCGGCCGCTTCCCGTCGAGGCGGCCGAGCAGGTCTGGCAGCGCAGCGGCGGCAACCCGTTCGTCATCGAGGAGCTGGCACGCGACCTGCGGGACGGGCGGGACGGGCTGTCCGAGACGCTGCGTGAGATCTTCCTCGACCGGGTCGACGCGTTGCCGCAGCACGCGCACGCCGTGGTGCATGCCGTGGCGGCGGGCGTCGAGCCCGTGCAGCACTGGTTGCTGGCCGAGGTGCTGCACCTGCCCGACGGCGAGTTGATCGAGGCCGCCCGGGCTGCGGTCGCGCACCGGTTGCTGGTGAGCGCCGACGACGGCTACCGGCTGCGGCACCGACTCGTCGCCGAGGTGCTGGCGCACGAGCTGCTGCCCGCCGAACGCTCCGGGCTGCACCGCCGCTACGCCGAGGCGCTCACCGCGGCGCCGGGCGAGCTGCGGCAGGCCCGGTTGGCGCATCACTGGCGGCTGGCCGGCGAGCCGGCCCGGGCGTTGCCCGCCGCGGTGGGCGCCGCGCAGGAGGCTGAGCGGCTGCACGGTTACGCCGAGGCGCACCGCCACTGGACGGTCGCGTTGCAGTTGGCCGGCGACTCCGGCTCGCCGGAGGTGGGCCGGGTCGAGCTGCTCGGCAACGCGGCCGAGGCGGCCCACCACTGCGGTGAGCACGCCCGCGCCCTGGCGTTGCTGGAGGAACTGGTCGCGGTGGGGGGTGGCGCGCCGAGCTGCGAGCTGCACATCCGCCGGGCGCGATACCTCGCCGCCGCGGGCCGCTCCGCTCTCGCCGAGAAGGAGTACGAGCGGGCCCTCGACGCGGCGGACTGCTCGCCACAGAGCCGGGCGACCGCCGCCGCGCGGCTCGCCGAACTGCTGCTGCACCTGGGCCGGTACGCCGACGCGGGCCGGCGCGCGCGGGAGGCGCTGGCGTTGGCCGCCGAGGTGGAGGGGTCCACCACCGAGGTGGTGCTCGCCAGCTCGGCGCTCGGCTTCAGCGACGCCTACCTGGAGGACCCGGAGGCCGGGCTGGCCGTCGTGCGTCAGGCCCTGGAGACCGCCGAGCGCTCCGGCCAGCCGGAGGACGTGGCCTGCGCGTACCTGCACCTGGCGGAGTTGATGACCGGGCCGCTGAACATCCTCGAAGAGGGTGTCGTGGTGGCCCGCCGGGGCGCCGAGCGGGTGGCCGAGCTGGGCCTCGGGCGTACCTATGAGACCCGCCTGTTGGCCATCGCCACCAACGGGCTATTCCGGGTGGGGCAGTGGGCCGAGGCGGAGAAGGTGGTGGCCGCCGCGCTGCGGCACCGACCGTCCGGGGCGGACGCCGTCGAGCTGCTGCTGGCCCGGTGCCGGCTGTCGGTGGGCTACGGCGACATCGCGGCCGCGGACCGGGACCTCGACGCGGTGGCGACGGTGCTCGCCGGAGGCGGCGCCCGACACGTCATCCCGCTGCTCACCCTGCGCGCCGGGCTGTCGATGTGGGAGGGCCGGCACGACGTGGCGCGCCAGGCCGTGCAGCGCGGCCTCACCGAGAGCCGCTCGGACGACGTGACGATCCTGTCCGCGCTGGTCTGGCACGGGTTGCGCGCCGAGGCGGAGGCGCACGCCAGCCGTGCCGTCGAGGTGGACCCGACGGCGGTACGCCGGTTGCGGGACGTGGCCGAGCGGGTGGCGCGCAAGAGCGCGTCCGCGGCCCGACCGGTGCGGTCGGTGGTGGACGGCTTCCTGGCGCTGTGCGCCGCCGAGGTGAGCCGCCTGGACGGCAGCGACCCGGAGCTGTGGGCCGCCTCGGTCGCCGAGTGGGACCGGCGTAACCACCCCTACCCGGCGGCGTACTCGCGGCTGCGCCAGGCCGAGGCCCTGCTGGCCCGACGGAGCCGGGTGGCCACCGCGGGCAAGTTGCTCCGGGAGGCGTACGGGGTGGCGCAGGCGTTGGGCGCGGTGCCGCTGACCTCGGAGATCCGGGAGCTGGCCGGGCGGGCCCGGGTGTCCCTTGAGGAGCGGGACAGCGCCGACGGCACGCGTGCCGGCGGATCGGTCGATCCGGCCGACGACGAGTTGGCGACTCTCACCGTGCGGGAGCGGGAGGTGCTCGCGCTCGTCGCCGAGGGGCTGACCAACCGGGAGATCGGGCAGCGGCTGTTCATCAGCGAGCGGACCATCGGCGTGCACGTGTCGCACATCTTCGACAAACTGCAGGTCCGCACCCGTGTGCAGGCCAGCGCGATCCACCTGCGTAACGCGCGCGGCTGACCACACCCCTACGTATCCCCGGCGCCCGTGTGCGCCGGGGATACGTCGTTCTACTGATCCCGGCGGCGGTTGCCGGCTGAGAGGCTGTGGCCCGTCGGCGGCGTCGCGCAGGCGCAACGACATCATGGAGGAGAGATGACCGAACCGGTCTGGGGGCCCGTGCACCGGGACATCGTCGACCTGCTCGCCGATCACCCGGCGGACGTGCCGGCGGTGGTCGACCATCTCACGAAGCTTCAGGACCTGCTGGTGCGGTTGCCGCCGCTGGAGGCGAGCTGCCCGCTCGCCGACTTCAACAGGTTGTACCTGACGATCACCAGCAGTGTGCTGGACGGCCTGTACGACGACCGTTTCGTCGATCCGGTCTTCCTCTCCCGGCTGGACGTCGAGTTCGCGGCCCGCTACTTCGACGCCCTGCGGCTCTGGACCGACTCCAGTCCGGGCACGCCGAAGGCGTGGTCGTGTCTGTTCTCGCGGATGCGGGGGCCCGACGCCCGCCCGTTGCCGTCGGCGGCGGCCGGTGTGAATGCGCACATCAACTTCGACCTGCCGTTCGCGTTGGTGACGACGTTCGACCACCTCGAGTCGGAGCCGGTCGACGGCACCGACCAGCACCACGACTACCTCCAGATCAACAACATCTTCGCCGACAAGATCCCCGGTCTGCGCCGGGGCTACCTGGAGCGGTGGCAGCTGCTCATCGACATGCTCAACGGCGACATCGACGACTGGTACCAGGGGGAACTGGTCGAGTACACCCGCGATGTCGCGTGGCGCAACGCGCAGAAGATCTGGCGGTGCCGGCACGATCCGGACGCCCGAGAGTGCGAGCGTCTGCGGCTGGACGACAACGCCGCTGCGCTTGGACGGTTGCTGCTCTCGCCCCTCGGGGCGTTCCTGCAGTAGCCGGGACGGGGGGTCCCCGCGCTCCGCCCGTGGGGGCGGCGGAGCGCGGGGGCGCAACCACCCGCCCGCTCCACCTCCCCGCGCGGTCCGCCGGCATCCGTCGGCGGCGGCCGGGGAGTCGGCCGGTCGGCCCGGGGGGTGTCGACCGTCCGCCGTCGTCGGCCGGCCCGGGGGGTGCCGGCCGGCGGCGGGGGAGCGGCGGGTGCGGCGAATCCGGGGGTGTCGACCGATGAGTTCCGGGTACGCCCGCGCCATGACCGTCCTGGCCCGGCGTCGTCCCGCTGCCCGACCTCGTCCCGCGCGGCCCGGTCCGCTGCGCCCGGGCGGCCCGGTCCCGCGGCCGGCGGCCCGGCCGGGTGCCCGATGACCGACACACCGACCCGGTTTCCGTTCCGCTTCGACGCGGCGTTCCGTCCGGCACTGGCGCTGGTGGGGGTCCGCCCGGCGACGGCCTGGGTCGCCGTCGACGACCGGGACCTGGAGATCCGGTACGGGCCGTGGCGGCTGCGGACCGGCCGGGACAACGTGCTCGGCGCCGAGGTCGGCGGGCCGTACCGGTGGTGGCGGGTGATCGGCCCACGGCTGTCGCTTGCCGACGGCGGCGTCAGTTTCGGCAGCAGCGCGCAGGCAGGGGTCTGCGTGCGCTTCGGCGTACCGGTGCCGGCCCTGGCGCCCGCCGGCTGGCCCCGGCACCCGGCGGCCACGGTCACCGTTGCCGACCCGGCGGCCCTGGCTCGGCTGCTCGGCGGACCGGACCTGCCCTGAGCAGCCCATCTGCCTGTCCCGTTCGGCCGCTCGGGCCGTGGGCTGGCACCTACGGTCGGATCAGGACCTGCGAGGGTGGGACGGGCGATGGCTGACGAGCACCGGGCGAGACCGCGACGCTGGGGCGGACGACGCCACACGCCGACCGGGCCGGACCCGGCCCTGCGCGCGGCCCGCGACCCGGCCCGGCCGCACCCGGGCGGTCGGCCGGGTGTCGTGGTGCCGGAGCGGGTGGACAGCCCGGCCCGCTCGACGCCGCCGGCCAGCCCGCTGCGGCGGTGGCTTTTCGAGCACCAGGTACAGCCGCCGGGCCCGGAGACGAGCGAGGGGCAGAACCGCAGGCACGCCTGGTGGCAGGTGATGTGCCTGACCGGCGTGGACTACTTCTCGACCCTGTCGTACCTGCCGGGCATCGCGGCGGTGGCCGCCGGCGCGCTGTCTCCGCTGGCGACCCTGCTGATCGTCGCGCTGACCCTGTTCGGCATGTTGCCCATGTACCGGCGGGTCGCCCAGGAGAGCCCGCACGGGCAGGGTTCGGTGGCGATGCTGGAGCGCCTGCTGCCGTTCTGGCGGGGCAAGATCTTCGTGCTCGTGTTGCTCGGGTTCGTGGCCACCTCGTGGATCATCACGATCACCCTGTCCTCGGCCGACGCCACGGTGCACCTGCTGGAGAACCCGTTCCTGCCGGACGCCCTGCACGGCCCGGCGGTGCCGGTGCTGGTCACCGTGGCACTGCTGCTCGTCCTCGGCGGGGTGTTTCTGCTCGGCTTCCGTGAGGCGGTGGTGGTCGCCATCCCGTTGGTGGCCGTGTTCCTCGTGCTCAACGCGGTGATCGTGGTGGTCGCGGTGGCCCGGATCGCCGGCGATCCCAGCATCGTGTCGAACTGGACGGCGGCGCTGACGGCGAGCGGCGGCGGACCCGCCGACGTGCTGCTCACCGCCGTGTTGGCCTTTCCGCTGCTGGTGCTGGGCCTGTCCGGCTTCGAGACCGGAGTCAGCATGATGCCCCTGGTGGCGGCCGACGGACCGGACCGGGAGGCCCGGCTCGCCGCCCGGATCCGGAACACCCGGCGGTTGCTCACCACCGCCGCGCTGATCATGTCGGTGTACCTCATCTCGACGACGTTCGTGACCACCGCGCTCGTTCCGGCCGCCGAGTTCCGGCCGGGTGGGGCGGCGAACGGACGGGCGCTGGCGTATCTGGCGCACGCGTACCTCGGTGAGGGGTTCGGCACCGTCTACGACCTGAGCAGCGTGCTCATCCTCTGGTTCGCGGGCGCGTCGGCGATGGCCGGGCTGATCAACATCGTGCCCCGCTACCTGCCCTCGTACGGCATGGCTCCGGAGTGGGCTCGCGCCGTACGTCCGGTGGTGATCGTCTACACCGTCGTCAGCGTCGCCCTCACGGTCGCCTTCCGTGCCGACGTCAACGCCCAGGCCGGCGCGTACGCCACCGGCATCCTGGCGATGATGGTGTCCGGCGCGGTGGCGGTGACCATCTCCGCGGTCCGGCACCGCCAGCGCGCCGGCGCCGTCGGCTTCACCGTGCTGACGCTGGTGCTGCTGTACGCGTTGGTGGAGAACGTCATCGAGAAGCCGGACGGGATCACCATCTCGGCGCTGTTCATCCTCGGCATCATCGCGGTGTCCCTGGTCTCCCGGGTCACCCGGACCACGGAGCTGCGCGCCGAACGGATCGAGTTCGACGAGGCGGCCCGACGGTTCATCACCGAGTCGCTCGCCCACGACGGCCAGTTGCACCTGATCGCGAACAAGCGCCAGGGCGGGTCCCTGAAGGAGTACACGCTCAAGGAGCGGGCGCAGCGCGGCATGAACCCGGTGCCCGGCGCGTCCGACGTGCTGTTCCTGGAGATCGACGTGGTGGACCCGTCGGGGTTCAGTCAGGTGCTGCGGGTGCACGGGGTGGAGGTGGGGGGTTTCCGGGTGCTGCGGGCCAGCAGCGCGGCCGCGCCGAACGCGATCGCCGCGATCCTGCTCGCGCTGCGCGACGCGACCGGGGTACGCCCGCACGCGCACTTCGAGTGGTCCGAGGGGAGCCCGATCGCGCACCTGCTGCGGTACCTGATCCTCGGCCGCGGGGACACCCCACCGGTGGTGCGGGAGATCATCCGCCGTACCGAGCCGGACCCGCTGCGCCGCCCGGGTATCCACGTCGGCGGCTGAGGGCACGCGCCGTCTGGTACCGAAAAAGATGAATGGCAGCACTATTCACGTTCACACCTCCCTGTCCGTATTGCGGTCATATCGTGACCTCTGGTGGCCGGCGGCACGTCCGGCCCCCCGCGCCCGAAATGGGACGCGGTCATGGCACGTACGCAGGAAGGCAGGAACCGGATGTCCACGTACCGACCAGGAGACCGCCCAGCTCGACCTCGACGGCGGTCCCGATGGTTCTTAGCCGGCGGGCTCCTGGCGGGGAGCCTGGTGGTGGGCGCGGCCGGGGTGGCCGGCGTCGCGGCCGCCGCCGACCGTGACCTCTCCCTCGGCGTCCTGGGCCGGTTGACCGCCGCCGACCGCGACGACGACCGGCGCTCCGGCGAGCGGTCCAGCCCCGAGCGCGGCGGGGAGGACGCCGAGCGGGCCCGGCCGCAGACGCCGGGCACCGGCAAGCACGGCGTGGTCGAGGTGCCCTGCGACGCGGCGAAGCTGGTGGCCGCGTTGGTGGCGGCCAACGCGGAGGGCGGCGCCGAGCTGCGGCTCGCGCCCCGGTGCCGATACACGCTGACCGAGGCGTTCCACGAGACCGACCAGTACGACGGCGGGATCCGGGACGCCCGGGAGCAGGCCGACGCGGCGGAGACCCCCGGGGACGCCGACGCCCCGCCGCACAACCCGGCCGACGACACGGCCGGCCTGCCGGTGATCTACCAGCCCATCACCATCGACGGCGCCGGCGCGACGATCGCCCGCGACGCCCAGGCCGAGGCGTTCCGGTTCTTCACCGTCCGCGACGGCGGCGAGCTGACCCTGCGCGACGTCGAGCTGCACAACGGCCGCTCGGCCATCGAGGGCGGCAGCGTGCACGTCGTGCACGGCGCGACGGCCGTGGTGGAACGGGTCACCGTCACCCAGAGCACGTCGCTGTCGCCCGAGGGCGGCGGCGGTGGGATCTTCAACGACGGCAATATGGTGGTCACCGACTCCACGTTCATCGGCAACAGCGCCTCCGGCGCCGCGGGCAAGGGCGGGGGCCTGCTCAACGGCGGAGTGTTGACGCTGAAGCGCTCGGAGTTCCAGCACAACAGCGCCAACGGCTACGGCGGCGGGCTCGGCAACTACCGGGGCGCGGCCGACGTGGAGAGCACCAGCTTCGCGCAGAACAGCGCCGGGCAGGGCGGTGGCCTGGCCAGCTTCTCGGCCCGGACCAAGGTGTACGACACCGAGTTGCTGAACAACACCGCGCAGGTCGGCGGCGGCGCCGCCAACTCCGACGCGGTGCTGGTGATGCGCAAGATGACCATCCGCGGCAACACCTCCACCGTCAACGGCGGCGGCATCTCGACCGTCAAGGGGCTGCTGCCCCTCGACGACAGCGTGGTGGCCGGCAACACCACGCACGGCATCGGGGCGGGCATCTACACCGAGAAGTCCAACCTGCTCGTGCGCGGTAGCGACGTGACCGGCAACGAGGCGGTCGGCGCGACGTCCAAGGGTGGCGGCATCTACGCCACCGCGGGCGCGGTGGCGCTCTACACGAGCAAGGTCACCCACAACGCGGCCACGGTGAAGCCGGGCGGCATCTTCGCCGAGCACGCCCAGGTGAAGATCGACGACGAGAGCGTGGTCGTCGAGAACGAGCCGACCAACTGCGAGGGCAGCGCCGTACCGATCGCGCACTGCTTCCGCTGAGTTCCACCCGTCCTCCATCCTGAGCGCGCAGACGCCCGCCCGGACAGCCGTCCGGGCGGGCGTGCTCGTGCGCGGGTGCGGCCGCTCAGCTCGGCGCGCGCAGCCGCCCGGACAGGTCGGTGGCGAAGAAGTCGAGGAAGCCGTCGGGGTCCGGACCGGCGTTCTGCAGCACGATGTGGTCGAAGCCGGCGTCGACGTACGACCGGACCTTCGCCACGTGCGCCTCGGGGTCGGGGCCGACGGCGAACAGCGCCCGGACGTGCTTCTCCTCGACGTGCGCGCTCGCCGCGTCGAAGTTCACCGGGTTCGGCAGCTCGCTCATCACCTTCCACCCGGTGACCATCCAGCGGCTCTTCTGCAACACCGCCCGTACCGCCTGTTGCTCGTCGGTGGCCCAGGCCAGCGGCACCTCGGCGTAGCGGGGGCCCGATCCGCCGGCGCGCCGGTAGTGCTCGACGACCGAGGCGTCCGGATCGGTGGCGAAGAGTCCGTCGCCCAGTTCGGCGGCGAGCCGGGCCGATGCCTCCCCGCTGGCCGCGACGGCGATCACGGGCGGGGTGTCCGGCAGGTCGAAGACCTGGGCTTCCTCCAGGTGCAGGTGCCGCCCCTCGTACGACTGGTAGCCGCCCTGCCAGAGTAGTCGGATGATCTCCAGCGCCTCGCGCAGCCGTTCGTGCCGTCCCCGTACGCTGGGGAAGCCCTGTCCCACGACGTGTTCGTTGAGCCGTTCACCCGCCCCGACGCCGAGGGTGAACCGTCCATCGGAGATCAGCGCCATGGTGGCCGCCGCCTGCGCGATGATCGCCGGGTGGTAGCGCACCGTCGGGCAGGTGACGCCGGTGGCGAGGCGCAGCGTGCTGGTGCGCGTCGCGATCGCGCCCAGGACGCTCCAGGTGAAGGACGAGTGGCCCTGCGCCTCCAGCCAGGGGTGGTAGTGATCGCTCATCTCGACGAAGTCGAAACCGGCCTCCTCGGCCCGGACGGCCTGGCGGATGATCTCCTGCGGCCCGAAACCCTCCGAGGCCAGCTTGTAGCCGATCTGCATTGGCGCGCCCCCGATCCGTCCCGGCCCTGACGGCAGTCGGTTCCCGACCGCAGGACCGACAAACCAGCCCCCTGTGCCCGCCCGTAGTTTTCACGCCGGAAACATTCCCGGCACGTGGGGGGCGGTCGGTGCCGGTGCCGACGGTGCCCGGGTCGGTGAGTGGGTGGAAGGTCGAGATCGGTCGCGCCTTTGTTGCCGGCCGGGGTCATGTCTCGAACTTGTGCCCATCTGTAGATCTGCATACATCGATGTAATCCGATCGCTGGCTGTTAGTAACCTGCTGCGGACCGTCCGGTCGAATGTCTCTCGATGGGAGAACCAGGCGTGCAGAAGAAGAAGTTGTTCATCAGCAGCGCAGCGGCACTATCGGTCAGCGGTCTTCTGCTGGTCGTTCCTCTGAGCGGGGCGAACGCGGCTGACACCAGTCCCGCCGCGAACAAGAAGCCGTCCGGGATGACCGCATTGTCGCAAACGACAGGGACTCCCGTGACAGTGGTGGCGGGCGCGAACAACATCTCCTTCGCCACCTGCCCCGCCGGCACGATCGTCACCGGAGGAGGCGGACAGACATCCGGGTTCGACATCTTCATCACTGACTCGTTCGCGTCGGGCAACGGCTGGGCGGTACGAGGCTCCAACCGGGGGACCACGGCTCAAAACCTGACGGCCGTCGTCACCTGCCTCGGGTAGACCAGCTCGCAGATGGGCCCGTTACCCCCGGCGTCGGGGGTAACGGGCCCGCGGTCATTCCGGGCGTTGCCAAGCCCTCCAGGGCGCCGACGGGCAGGAAGGGCAGTGTCCTAGGACGCTTTAGGGGGTGTGGGTGGGGACACCGAGCCGGCCTCGGGTGGAGACGAAGTGGTAACTCATGACGGCGAACGCCGGGTCGCGGACCAGTCGACGGAAGGCGGTGAGCTGCTGCGGTGACAGCCCCGCCGCCAGCAGGTCGGGCTCCAACTGGCGGGAGTTCGTCTCGTAGAGCGACGTGCCGGAAGATCCGCCGGCCCAGCTCTGCGAGTGGGTCACGGTGTCGACGTCGGCGAGCCCGGCGAGGGTCATCTCGGTGTGCACGTCCTGCGCCCACCCCAGGTCGGCGCCGTGGTCCTGGAGCACCCCCATCATGGTGTCCATTACCTGCGCGAACAGCTTCGCCGCGTCGTCGCTCGGCGCGGTCAGCACCCGCACCGGCGTGGTGCAGTCGAACTCCTCGACGACCAGCCAGCCGTCGGGGGCCAACGCGCCGGCGAGGGTACGCAGGACCCGCCGACGCTCGGGCAGGTGCAGCAGCACCAGCCGGGCGTGGATCAGGTCGAACGCGTCCCCGGGCGGGGGATCGGCGCGCACGTCGTGCCGGCGTACCCGCAGGTTGCCGTCGGCCACGAGGTGCGTGGGGTCGATGTCGGTGGCCAGCACGCTGCCGTCCCCGCCGACCGCGCGGGCGATCCGCCGGGCCATCGAGCCGCCACCGGCCCCGACCTCCCAGCAGGTCGACCCGAGGCGCAGGACCGGACGGGCCAGGCGGCGCATCGTGATCGGGTCCAGGAAGGACTCCAGCGCCCGCATCTGCGGCACCGCGTCCGGTGCGCCGTTGTCGAAGGTGTACGTCCCGTCGCTGATCGGTGTCGCCATACGTCTTCCGCCTCTCCGAGTGAGTGACTGCGGGGGTCGGCCCCGAACGCGGGGACCGGCTGTGACTACGGGGTGTCGGCCCAGAGCCGTGGGCTCGCTCCGGTGCCCGGGGGCGTGCGGGTGGCGGTGACGCCGACCATCGCCTCCAGGCGGCCCGGGTCGCTGCGCGCCTCGGTGGTCGGCCGGTCGTAGACCACCCGGCCGTACTCCAGCACCGCCACCCGGTCGGCGACCTCGATCGCGTGGCGGAGTTGCTGCTCGACGAGCAGCACGGTCAACCCGTTCGCGGCGAGGTGACCGACGAGGTCGCGGACCCGCGCGGCCAGGTCGGGCGCGAGCCCCTCACAGGGTTCGTCGAGCAGCAGCACCCGCGGCTGGCCGAGCAGCGCGCGGGCGATGGCCAGCATCTGCTGCTCGCCGCCGGAGAGTTCGCAGCCGCGGTGTCGCAGCCGTACCGCCAGGCGCGGCAGCAGCTCGAGGATCCGGGCCACCGTCCAGCCCTCGCCGCCGGGTGTCGCGGCCCGCCACGGCGCGGCCGCCAGGACGAGGTGCTCGGCCACCGTCAACCGGGAGAAGACCCGCCGGCCCTGCGGTACGAGGCCGACGCCGGACTGGGCGACCCGGTGGGGTTGCCGTCCGGCCACGTGGACGCCGCCGATCTCGACGCGCCCGCTGGAGGCGCGCACCAGCCCGGCGATGGTGTGCACGAGGGTGCTCTTGCCGGCGCCGTTGCGACCCACCACGGCCTGGATGGTGCCCGCCGGCACCCGCAGGTCGACGTCGTGCAGCACGGTCCCCCCGGCGTAGCCGGCGCGGAGGCGCTCCACGTACAGCATCAGGACACACCGTCGGCGTAGGCCCGCCGCACCAGCGGCGAGGTACGGATCTCGTCCGGTGTGCCGGCGGCCACCGTCCGGCCGTCGCGCAGCACGGTGACGGTGTCGCAGAGGGCGTACACCAGGTCCAGGTGGTGCTCCACCAGCAGCACGGCGACCTGCCGGGGCAGCGCCGCCAGCAGTTCGGCGAGCCGGCCGACCTCGCTGGCGGACAGTCCGGCCGCCGGTTCGTCGAGCAGCAGCAGGCGGGGACGGCCGGCGAGGGCCATCGCGATCTCCACCTGCCGGCGTTGCCCGTGTGCGAGCTGGCCGGCGGGTACCGTCGCGAGGTCGGACAGGTCGAGCTGATCGAGCAGCGCGGTGGCGCGCCGTCGGGCGGCGTCCCGGGTTCCACCCGGCCACCAGCGGTGTGGCCGGACCGCCCGGGGCAGCGCGGCGACTTCGACGTTCTCGCTGACGGTCAGGGTCGCGAAGACGGCGGGCCGCTGGTGTGTCCGGTCGATGCCGCGGCGGGCCCGCGCCGCCGGTCCGAGCCCGCTGACGTCGCTCCCGGCGAAACGCACCGTGCCGCGCTGCGGGCGGGTCGTCGCGCCGAGCACGTTGAGCAGGGTCGTCTTGCCGGCCCCGTTGGGCCCGATCAGGGCGTGGCGCTGGCCGTCGTGCACGCACAGGTCGACGTCGGTGAGCGCGGCGAGCGAGCCGTACCGCACGGTGACCTTCTCGGCGCTGAGCAGGCAGGTCATACCCGTAGCTCCGGTGTGCGGGCGGCTGGCGGGGCCGGGCGGTCCAGCGTGGGGACGGGTTGCCGCGACCCGCCGCGTGGTCGGCGGACCCGTGTGACGCCCGTGGGCAGCAGGTAGACCGTCGCCACGAACAGCGCGCCCAGCACCAGCGGCGCGTGTCCGGGCAGGATCCCGAACAACCAGTCGCGTACGGCGATGACGAGAACCGCGCCCACCAGCGCGCCGCCGACCGACGCGGTGCCGCCGATGACGACGCCGAGCAGCAGCAGCGCCGACGTGTCGAAGCCGAAGTCGGCGGGGGAGATGTACTGCTGGGCGACGACGAGCAGCGAGCCGGCCGCGCCGGCGATCGCCCCGGCGGCGACGTGCGCGCCGGACAGGTAGAGCGGCACCCGGTGCCCGCTGGCGCGCAGCCGCGCCTCGTCGTCGCGGGCGGCCCGCAGCAGCAGCCCGCCACGGGTGCGTACCAGCAGCAGGACCGCGCCGACCAGCGTCGCCACGACGATGAGGGTGTAGACGTACCGGTCCCGGTCGGAGGCCAGCACCGGCAGTCCCCACAGCGGACGGACCGGGGTGATTCCGGCCAGGCCGTCCGTGCCGCCGGTCACCGACCGCCAGCGTCCGAGGACGGTCACGACGAGCTCGCCGATCGCCAGGGTGATCATCAGGACGATGACGCCCCGGGCCGGCACGACCAGCGGCAGCGTCACCGCGGCGAGGGTCGCCCCGGCCAGCGCCGCCACGGCGACCTGCACCACGCCGACGTCGGAGACCTGGCTGCCGAGCACCGCGCTGGCGTACGCGCCGGCGGCGTACGGCGCGGTCTGACCCAGGGTGGGCAGGCCGGCGACACCGGTGAGCAGCGCGACGCTCACCCCGACCAGGCCCAGCGCGAGCGTCCGGGCGAGGATCGCCGCGGTGTAGTCGTCGACCACCCACGGGGCCATGATCAGGCCGGCGACGACGAGCGCCGCGACGGCGGCACGCGCCCGGCGGAGCACCCCGTCCCTCACGCCGCCGCCCACCGCAGGGCCAGACCGCGCGCCCGAACGGCGAGCACGGCGGCCATGGCGGCGAACAGCAGGAACGGGGCGGCGGACGGCAGCAGCGCCACGCCCAGCGTCTGGATCTCGCCGACGGCCAGCGCCGCGAGCAGGGTGCCCACCATGGACCCGAGCCCACCGAGGACGACGACGACCAGCGACAGCAGCAGCACCGTGTCGGCGGTGTCCGCGCCGGGGCCGATGATGGGCGCGCCGAGGACCCCGGCCGCGCCGGCCAGCGCGCCACCGGCGGCGAGCACGCCGACGCGGATCCGTGCCGGGCTCACGCCCAGGCAGGCGACCATCTCCGGGTCGTCCACGGCCGCGCGGACCAGCATCCCGGCCCGGGTCCGCCGCACGACCAGGTAGAGACCGGCGGCCAGCGCCGCCGCCACGACGATGAAGACCAGCCGGTACGCGGCGTAGCGGTGCCCGGCGACCGCCACCGACCCGTCGAGGGCGGCCGGGACCCGTACCTGCGGGTCGTCGGGGCCGAAACCGGCGACGAGGAGGCTGCCGCCGGCCATGGCCACCCCGAAGGTCAGCAGCGCCTGGGTGAGGTGGTTGCCGGTGGCGACCGGCGTGAGCAGCCCGGCGAGCACCACGCCGGCGGCGGCGGCGGCCAGCACACCGACCCCGAGAGCCAGCGCGAGACTCGCCCAGCCGCCGTCGAGCACCGCCGCGGCGGTGTAGCCGCCGATCGCGTAGAGCATGCCGTGTGCCAGGTTGAGGATGTTGGCGACGCCGAAGCAGAAGACCAGGCCCGCCGCGGCGACGAACACGAGCAGCCCGTAGGCGACACCGTCCAGCGCCGGGATGAGGTACGGGTCGATCCGGTTCGTGCCGGCCGCGACGGTGCTCACCGGCCGACGGTCGCGAGGTCGCCCACGACGGTGTTGGACAGCGCCCGACCGTCCTGGCGGACCTGACGCAGGTACCACTTCTGCACCGGCGAGTGGGTGACCGAGGAGAACTGCCACGCGCCGCGCGGGCTGGCGATCTGCCCGAGCTTGCCGATCTCCGCGTTGATGGCCTCCGGTGTCGGGTCGCTGCCGGCGGCCCCGATGGCGCGGTCGAGCACCGCCGCCGCGTCGTACGACGCCAGGGCGTACGTCGTCGGCGACCCGTCGTGCTTGGCCTTCCACGCCGCGACGAAGTTGCGGTTCTCGGCGTTGTCGAGGTCGGGGGAGTAGTTGAGCACGGAGTAGATGTCCCGGGCCGCCTCGCCCTGGGCGTTGAGCACGCCGCCCTCGGTGAGGAATCCGGCCGCGTACAGCGGGATGTCCTTGATCTCGGACTGCGCGTACTGCTTGACGAAGTCGACGGCGGCGCTGCCGGCGTAGAAGGTGAAGACGGCCTGCGCGCCGGAGGCCTTGATCCGGGCGAAGTACGGCGTGAAGTTGGTGGTGGCCGGGAACGGCGTGAAGGTGGTCTTGCCGTCGGGGTTGGCGAGCGTCCCGCCGGCCTTGGCGAACGCCTCGGTGAAGCCCCGCAGCTCGTCCCAGCCGCCCTGGTAGTCCGGGCCGATGGCGTACACCGAGCCCTTGACGTTGTCCTTGACGTGCTGGGCGATCGCGGCGCCCGGCTCGTCGGAGAGGTACGAGGTGTGCCACACCCGGGAGACGTCCTTGATCTCCGGCCGGCCGTTGGAGCCGACGAGCGGAACCTTGGTCTCCTGCAGCAGCGGGTAGACGCCGGCGACCGAACCGCCGCCGACGATGCCGGTGAGCGCGGCGACGCGGTCCTGCTTGAGGAGCTTGGTCGCCGCCGGTACGGCGGTCGCGGCGCCGTTGCCCTCGTCGGCGACGACGAGGTCGACCTGCCGGCCGCCGAGCTTGCCGTCGTGGGTGTCCAGGTACAGCTCGAAGCCGTCGCGGATGTCCTTGCCGACGGACTGGTACGTCCCGGACAGCGACGCGAGGAGTCCGATCTTGATGGACCCGCCGCCGCTCGTGGCCGGTTCGTTGTCCGCGCAGGCCGTGCTCACGGTGAGCACGAGCGCGAGCAGCGTGGCGCCGACGGCACGGCTGCGCGCAGGGGTGGTGAGGGACATATCGTCTCCAGGGGAAGAGGAGGAGGGGGTCGGTCGGTGGGTCAGCGGCTGCGGGCGAGCGCCGCTCGGGCCGCGGGGGTCAGCGCGTCGCCGATCCGGTTCGCCAGCTCCGTCATCTCGTAGGACACCTTGCCCACGTCGCAGTCGGGCGCGGCGAGCACGAGCAGCGACGCGCCGTCGTTGAAGGCCATCGAGAACATGAAGCCGCCCTCGAGCTGCGTGACGTTGGAGATCACCGCCCCGGCGTCGAAGAAGGCCGCCGCGCCCCGCAGGAGGCTGACCAGGCCACTGCCGGTCGCGGCGAGCTGGTCCGCCCGGTCCGGGGGCAGGTCGCGGGTGGCGGCCACCATCAGGCCGTCACTGGAGATGGCGATCGCATGGCTGACCTCGGTCGCGCGCTCGGCGAAGCTGTCCAGCAGCCAGCCGAGGTCCTGGTGGTCGGTCACGTGCTCTCCTGTCCCGTCACTTGTTGCTGAGGTTGATCGGGGTACGGCGGCGGGCCGCCACTCCGCGGGCGTACGCGGCCATCGCGGTGGCGACCTGGGCCGGGTCGCGGTACTCGGAGCGTTGCTGCGGGGCGGGCGGGGTGACGCCGCCGGGCACCAGGTGCCGCTGCGGTTGTCGTTTGGGCAGGCCGGCGGTGGTGGTCGTGGCCACCTCGGGCGTCTGGGCCTGGGCGGCGGTCTGCCACGCGTCGTCGGCGGGGCTGGACCACTGACGGCCGTTCGGGGCGTCCACGACGTCGGTGTGGAACCAGTGGTTGACCTGTTCGAAGATGAGCAGCTCCTCGGTGGGGGCGTCGGCGGGGTCCACGCGGGGCGTCGGGCGGAACACGGGCGCCGCGGGCAGTGTCCGCGTGGCGGGGGCGTGCCCGGCGGTCGGTTCCGCGCCCGGTCGGTACGGGGGCGGCGCGACGGACGTGCGGGCGGACCGCCGGGACAGTCGGCCGGGCGCGAGCAGGTACTCCTCCGGCGGCAGTGACCGGATCATGGCAGCGGGCAGCGTCGCCTCGGCGAGGGTGCCGCGCCGGGGGCCACGGCGCAGTTGGACGCTCGCGCCGAGGCGGGCGGCGAGCTGGCCGACGACGACCAGGCCCATGGCCCGGACGGCGGCGACGTCGATGGCGGGTGGTCGGGCCAGCAGCTCGTTGAGTTGCTGCAACCGTTGCGGGGGCAGGCCCACGCCCTCGTCGCTGATCTGGACGATGACCCGGTCGCCGAGGCTGCGGCCGCTCACCCAGGTCTCGCTGCCCGGCGGTGAGTACGCCGTCGCGTTGTCCATGAGTTCGGCGAGGAGGTGCACGACCTCGTCGACGGACTTGGCGGCCACCGCGACGTCGCCGTCGACCATGCCGAGCCGGATCCGCGCGTAGTGCTCGATCTGGGACTGGGCGGCCTGGAGCACCTGTTGCAGTGGGACGTCGTGTTGGCGTACCCGGCCCACGCCGACGCCGCCCAGCACGAGGAGGCTGGCGTTGATCCGGCCCATCCGGGTGGCCAGGTTGTCCAGGGCGTAGAGCTGGTGCAGGCGGTCGGGGTCGGTCTCGTCCCGTTCGACCCGGTCGACCTGTGCGAGGACGGCGTCGACGAGTCGCTGTTCGCGTCGACTGAGGTGGATGAAGATGTCGGCGGTGTTGGCGCGCATCACGGCCTGTTCGGCGGCGGTCCGCACGGCGGCCTGGTGCACGGCGCTGAACGCCTGACCGAGTTCGCCGATCTCGTCGTCGCTGGACGCCTCCAGGGCCGCCGTGGACTGTTGGCGGGCCAGCTCGTCGGGGTCGACGCTGGAGCTGTCGGGGCGTTGCAGCCGGGCCACCACGGCGGGGAGCTGTTCGAACGCGACGGCGTTGGCCGCGTCGCGCAGTCGTCGCAGCCGGCGGGTGATCTGCCGGGCGACGGCCCAGGTCACCAGGGCGGTCAGCACCAGCGCCAGCAGGACGCCGACGGCTTCGGCCACGGCCCGGCGGCGCTGGTCGGCGTACGCGTCGCGCACGTCGTCGAGCACCGCCACGTCGACGCGGCCCCGCAGGTCGGCCAGCCGGGCGGCGCGCTGCTGCGTCGTGGTGACCCAGTCGGCGGTCGCCAGGCGCAGCGGCGATCCCGGTTGGGCGCGGTTCACCTCGTCCTGCATCCGTTGCAGGGCGAGCGCCTCCGTGCCGGTGCCGGCCTGCTCCCACCACAGGCCCCACTCGGCCGGGGCGAGGGCCAGGAAGGACAGGCTGGACTCGGTGTAGCTGGTGCGGGCGGCGGTGATGTCCTGCTGGGTGGCGGGGGTCAGCTCGCCGGCCGCCACGGCCCGCAGGACGGCGACCTGCTGCTGGCCGATCGCCTCGGCGGTCTTCGACAGCGCGGCCGAGGCGCGGATGCCGTCGGCGAGCCGCGCGTTGACCACGCCGTGCGAGACGTTGTCCCGGAAGGTGATGAGGTCGGCGATCGCGATGCGGTAGCTGAACGTCATCGCGGACACCGAGGCGTGTTCGGCCGTACGGACCTGGGTGCGCAGCGGTGCCAGGCCGTCGAGCGCGGCGTCGACGCGGCGCAGGAGCGTGGCGTTGGCGTCGGTGGGCACCCGGTCGCGCTGGCGGCGGTAGCGCGCGACGGAGGCGTCGGTGGCGGCCATCTCCGTGCCGAAGGCGTCCTGCTGTTCGGCGGCGGCGTTGGTGAGCAGGTCGGCGGCCGCGACCCGTTCGCGTTGCAGCCGGTACGCCAGGTCGCCGGCCTCCGCGCCGAGGCGGGCCAGCACCTCCAGGTCGCTGGCCCGGGTCGTCTGGCGGGCGCTCTCGGTCAGCGCGAGGCCGGCGAACCCGATGACGGCGACCAGTGGCGCCGCCACGATGAGGCGCATCCGGCCGGCGATCTTCCAGCCGCGCTGGCGGGTCGGGTAGGGTCGGGCCGCGTGGGACCTCGTGCTCGACGCCAAGATTGACTCCCGCGACTCGTCGATGACGGTCTATTCGCACCTTGCCGAATGCAAGTCCCATTCCGCCGGAACCCGCGCTCGGAGGCCAGACCTCGCGGTGGTACAAACTGGCCGTACCAGCATCTGTACCCAGAGTCAGCGACCGGTGGCGCGCTGCCTCCGGCCGGTGTGGGACGCGCTCAGCGCTGGTCGTCGAGGCGCTCGGACCCGCGCCGTGGTGCGGCGTCGTCCGCCTCGGGTTGGCTGCTGAGCACCTGACCGATCAACTCGCGCAGCTCGTCGATGGCGTCCACCACGGCGCCCGGGTCGCGCGCGTCGCGACGACCGCGCTGGCGCGGCACGGGTGGGTCGAGGCGAGCACGGTCCGACGATCGCGGGCCCCGTCGTCCGTCCGCCGCCAACTGTTCGGCCGCGACCTGCGGCCACAGTCCGGCCAGCCGACCGCCGGTGTCGAGCACGTCGTCGCAGCGGACCGCGAACTCCTGGCTGCCGAAGCGGCGGCCCGACTCCACCGCCGCGACCGTCTCCCGGCTGAACCGCACCAGGTCCGCCAGGGCCCGCTGGGTCAGGCCCCGCCGTACCCGGCAGGCGCGCAGCTCCCACCGGAACTGTTGGCTGGCCGCGGAGTACGCGGCGCTCGGCGGGGGCGTGTGCTCCATGCGCTCACCTTCGTGGCGTCCGCGAATCAGCGACGGGCGTCAGATCGAGATTGACCGACGGGTCGGACATTCATAGGGGGCAATTCTTAACCCATGACACGATGGGTGTGAAGACGTGTGCGATGAATTGTCGCGCAATGCGCGAGAGATCCAGGCGCCCGACTCGTCCCCAGGTGTCGGCAGCGTCCTGCCGATAGGACCCGGCCGACGCACCGGTCGACACCGCCGTGGCCTGCCCGTCAGGCGGCCTGTGCCGTGGCCGGAGCGGTCGGGGTTGCCTCCGGGACGTCGGCGGGCGCGTGGATGTCGATTGTCGCGAGAAGAGCGTCGTGCGCCCGGAACGACACATTGGGTGTGAACGAACGGCGATGGTCGGGGGACAGGCGCAGGCCGGGAATGGCCGCGGCGAGGTGGGTCAGAGCGACGTCGGCCTCCAATCGCGCCAGTGCCGCGCCGATGCAGAAATGCGGTCCGTGGCCGAATGACAGGTGATCGGCGGCGTCCGTACGGTATGGATCGAACCGGTCCGGTCGGGCGAACACCAACGGGTCCCGGTTGGCCGCCCCGATCATCAGCAGGCAACGTGCCCCCGCCGGAATGGTGACCTCGCCCAGGGTGACGTCCCGACGGGTCACCCGCAGCCAGCCGTCGATGGCGGGCGCGAACCGGAGGGTCTCGGCCACGAAGGCGGGCACGGACTGCGGGTCGCCGACGAGTGCCCCCCACCGGTGCGGGCTGGACAGGGCCGCGTCGAGCGCGTGGGCGAGCAGCCCGGCGGTCGTCTCGTGCCCGGCCACCAGGAGGTTGAAGGCGAGGCTCGCCACCTCCGGCACCGTCAGCACGTCGTCGTCATCGTCGCGGTAGGCCAGGGCGCGGCTGATGAAGTCGCCGCCGTCGGCGCCGCTGTCGAGTCGCTGCCGCACCAGGTCCTGGCAGTAGCGCCAGAAGTCCAGCAGGCCCCGGGCCAGGCGTACCTGCTCGTCCTCGTCCGGTTGCCCCCAGATGAGGGCCACCTGGCCGTCCGCCCACCGCCGGATCCGGTCGACGTCGGCGTCGGGAACACCGAGGATGTCCAGGATGACCAGCAGCGGAAGCTCGCTGGTGAACTCCCTGACGAGATCCACCCGCCGGCCCTGCTGGTCGACGAGCCGGGACACCAGGTGCTCGACGCGGCGGCGGACGATCCGGCCGTACTCGGCCTCGGCCCGCTCGGCGGTGTTGGCGAAGGTCGCCCGGAGGGCGCGGCGGGTACGGGGGTGTACCGGTGGGTCGGCGGCGGCCGTGGTCGGCGGCGCGTCGATCTGCGTGACGACGCTCATCGCCGCCGGGCAGACCTCGTACACCGGGGCGAGGGTGAGGGCGTTGCCGAACGTCGTGGCGTCGGCGAGGGCCCGCCGGACGTCCGCGTGCCGACTGATCAACCACAGGCCCAGATCCTCGGCGTACAGCGCCCGAGCGGGATCGTCGAGAATGCGTCGCCAGGTGGCGGCCGGATCGCTGAGATAGGCTCCTGAGTACGGATTCAACTGCATCGAATGCCTCCTGACACGCCGCACGAAATCAGCGGCGCTCGCATTCCGTCCGTCGCGCGAGGCGGGCCGACAATGGTGGGCATCCGCCGCCTGCTCCTCACGGTGCGCTGCTCCGATGCGTAAGTCAAGATTGGTGTTTATCTATTTGGCGGTGCCGCCATTTGTCGATTGCAGGACCAGAACGGCCCTCGCCCGGTGCACCTTGCAGGCCGGCGCTTGCCCCGATCCGTCGTACCCGCGCTTCCCCATTTCCGGGCAACGATCGCCGGGACCCCGGGTGACGGCACCGCGCCCGCCGTCGGCCGGGGCACGGCCGGCGGCGGGCGCGGATGGACCGGTCAGGAGTACGGAAGGCGGAGCACCGACTGGTTGCCGATGCCCAGGGTGGTGGGGTTGTTGCCGATGGCCGACCAGACCTCCACCCGGACCGTGCCGTTGCTCAACGTGCCAAACGTCCCGGTCGCCGAGGCCAGGCCGGCGCTCTGCGTGTAGTGCTCGTAGCCGGTGACCGGGTCGGTGGCGAAGTAGCGCCACGTCTCCGTCCGGTCCCAACTGCCGTTGCCGGTCAGGTCGTAGGAGACCCGCACCTGCGTGCCGTTACCGACGGCCGTTCCCGCGTCCACGAACAGGTCGAACGCGGTCTGCGCCCCGGAATAGGCGAGGTTGAGGCCGGTCGCCGTGAACACCTGCGCGTTCGTCGGCGTACCGTCGTGGTTGCCGTTTGCGGCCGCGACCGTCGTCGTGGTCGCGCTGCCGGCGTTGCCCAACCCGCCACCGGCGAGCAGGTACCGCGTCGGCGAGCCCGAGCTGGGCGGCGGCGTGGTCGGCGGGGCCGTCGTGGGCGGCGCCGTGGTCGGTGGCGCCGTCGTGGGTGGCGCCGTCGTGGGTGGCGCGCTGGTCGGCGGTACGCCGCCCGAGGCGTTGCCACCGCTCCACGTGTACGCCCCGGTGGTGGCCGTCCGTCCGGCCCCCACGGTGAGCCGCGTGCCGTTGGAGAACGTGACGGTGATGGGGCTCGCGGTCGGGTTCGACGCCACGTAGGTGCGCGCGCCGTTGCGGGAGAAGACCGCGCTCAGCGGGTGGTTGGCGCTGACCGTCGTGTCGACGGTGCCCAGCGCCGCGAGGTTGCGGATCCAGTGGAAGGTGTGCGCCCGACTCTCGCCCTCCTCCGGGGTGTAACCGGGATTGGCGCGCAGGTTGGCCAGGGCCGCGTCGGGGTCGCCGAGGGCCTGGAACTGCCAGAGGATGTCCTGCCACACCGTCGGCGGCCCGCCGTTGTTGCGCACCAGTTCGGCGTAGTTGGTGCGCACGTACGCCGGGTTGGCGCCCAGGTACAGGTGGCCGCCCGTGATGGGCAGCAGGTTGATGCCCTGGATCATCTCCGGCTCGCCGCTGAACCAGGTGGCGTACGCCCCGCCGTCGCCCCAGACCATGCCGACGGTGGAGTGCCCGAAGGCGGCCGGGAAGTTCTGGTCGCTGACGTCGAACCAGTACTCCTGGATCGCGGCGGCCTGCGTCGTGTAGAGGAAGATGCCGGCGTCCCGGACGGCGGTGTCGCCGGTGACCTGCCCCCACTGGATGAGGGCGTTGGCGAAGTTCATCCCCTCCGAGGAGGACTCCTGGTTGTTGCCCGAGCCGAACGAGCCGTGCCCGGACGCCCAGTCGTGCCCCGCGTAGATGTCGAAGTCCCGCAGGTACGGGAAGCGGGTGTCGTCGCGACGGTAGTTGTTGGCGTCGCGGATCAGCAGATCCACCATGCCGCCGTAGCGGCTGCTCGCGGCCCACGACGGGTCGTACTTGGCCAGCGTCGCGGCGGCGGCGATGAAGTAGCCGTAGTGGAAGTGGTGGTCGTTGAGCTCCTGGTCCGAGCCGTACGACGCCGGGTAGCCGATCAGGGTGCCCCAGTTGGCGTCGTAGTAGAAGAGCTTGCTGGTCTTGCCCGTCGAGGCGGTGAACCAGTCGGTGAGCGTGGAGCGGATCGCGTTCAGCGCGCTGTCGCGGGTGGTGGTGTCGTTGACCAGGTCGGCGATCTCGGCGATCCGGGCGGCCCGGCCGAGCCCCTTGCCGGTCCAGTACGTGTCGTTGCCGCGCTGGTCCATCGGGTTGCTCCGGGCGGCGGCCAGGTGGCCGGTCAACGTGGACAGGTCCGATCCGCTGCCGTCGCCGACGGCCGGCAACTCCGGCAGGACGCCCTGGAACGTCATGGCGGTACGGAACTGGTTGATCCCGGTGAGGACCTTCATCCGGCCCCGCGCCGACGGGTAGGTCGGCGTGATCGGGGTCGAGCCGGCCAGCGACTTCCACTGGTGCGGGTACAGGCTCACCACGGTCTGCGTGGCGCTGCCCTCGCGGGCGGTGGTGGTGAAGGCGTACGTCGTGCTCAGGCCGTTGGTCGACGGGTCGTAGGAGTAGGAGATCCGGGTGCCGGTGACGTGGGCGTGCGCGTACCGGCCGTAGGTGCTGGCCAGGTCGGCGCGCTCGCTGGCGCTGCCCGTCGGGGGCAGCAGGGCCACCGAGAAGTAGCCGCGACCGGCCAGGGTGGACGAGATGCGGCTACCGCTGACGGTCCAGCTCGCTCCGCTCGGGGCGTACGCCACGTAATCGTGGCCGTTGACCCGGAAGCCGATGGTGGTCCCGCTGTTGGACCACACCTCGGGGCCGCCGGACGTGCCGATCACCGCGTCCCCGCCGGTGGCCTGGAAGTAGGCGAACGGCAGGCCGTGGCCGATGGTGGCGCGCAGGGTGCGGGCGCCGTCGCTCCAGTACGGGCTGACCGTCCAGTCGGTCCAACCGTCCACCTTGACCTGGGGCGCGGCGAGGCCGGCCACGCCGACCCGGATGTCCTGCACGTACGGGTAGTGGTACTCGCCGACGCCGGTGGCGGTGCCGCTGATGGCGGGGGTGGAGTTGGCCGAGAAGCCGAGCCCGTCGGTGAACGTGTCGTACGAGGTGGGGTGCGCGTGCAGGGGCTCGCTGAAGGCGCAGTCGGTGCGCTTCCACAGCAGCGAGGACCACCAGTCGTTGGTGGGCACCGCTCCGGCGGGCGCGTTGGCGGTGGCGAACTGCCGGGGGTTGCTGGACATCTGCCCGCAGCCGGTGGGGAGAGCGCCGACCGGGGTGGTGGTGTAGCTGCCGGCGCCGACTCCGGCGGCCTCGGCGGCACGGGTGACGGGGATCGTGAGGCCACCGACGACCAGGGCCAGGGCGGTGGCGGCTGCCAGCGCCCATCGGCGGTGGGGGACGGGAGGTTTCATGGTGCCTCCATCGCGCGTCCGGGCGCGGATCGTGCCGCCCCGGCGCCTTGCGTCTGAATTGTGGAAAACGTCGATCGAGAGAGCGCTCTCTCAGACGGCACGGTAATCGACCGTCGAGATTCCCGTCAATGTGTCCGTTCGGTTGCGTGCGGATGTCGCGAACTGACCGGGGTTACCAGCCGACCCCGTCCAGCTCGGCGTGCAGCGCCTCCGGCGCGCGCATCCGCCAGGCGTCCGTCACCAACTCGGCGAGGCGGTCGACGTCGACGGCCGTCAGACGCAGCAGCACCAGCGGGAGGCCGTCGTACCCGGGCGTGGTGAAGAAGACGTCGGGCTCGCCGAGCAGCAGGGCCTGCTTCTCGGCCTCGTCCCCGACGAACAGCACGGCGATGTCGAGGCGGATCACCCGTGGCCGGCCGGGCCGACGCTCCGGATAGGACCAGACGAAACCCTTGTCGGCCACCCGGAAGTCGAAGCCCTCACTGTCGATCTCGACCGTGTGGGGCAGGCCCAGGGCCAAGCGGCGGACGTCGTCGGCGTCAGCCACCGGGACCCCGCACGTCGCGTGCCATCCGCATGAGCCGAGAGTACGCACCGGGACCGACAGGACTCAGCCGGACAGGTCGACGGCCGCGGCGCCCACGACCACCCGGTCGGCCTCGCGCTGGACGTAACCGATCACCGCGGCCTGGCCCGGGTCGACCTCCGGCGGCACGGTCAGCTCCACCTGCCCCCGCTCGCCGTGCAGGGGCGTCGACGCGAAGGCGCGTACGACGTTGTCCTGCCGCAGCGTCCGGCCGGCGTTCTCACCACGGGCGATCGCGCTGTCCAGGCCGCGCTGCACGATCGCCACGTTCACCACCGCGCGCTGCGGCGCCCGCTCGACCCGGTAGTCCAGGACCAACGGCGTGCCGCCTCCACCGACCTGCGTCACCGACACCGTCAGGGGCGCGGCGGCGGGCGACGTCAGGGCGGACGCGATGGCGCTCGCCGCCCGGCCCCGGTCGGAGCCGACGAACTCCACGGTGCCGTTGACGATCATCTGCGGGGTGTAGAGACGTCCGGAGCCGAAGGCGCGGGCGTACGCCTCCTGCCGTGCGGTGTGTGCCGCGTCCGCGAACTGGTCGGGCCAGCCCAGGTCGTCCCAGTAGTCCACGTGGAAGCCGAGGGCGAACACCGGCTCCCCGCGCGTGCGGGCGTCGCGCTCGATCTCGCTGAGCAGCTCCTCGGCGGGCGGGCAGCTGTTGCAGCCCTGGGAGGTGAACAGCTCCACGACGGCGACACCGCCACCGGTCGCCGTCGACGGGTTGTCCGGCGATGGGTTGGTCATGTCACGTCTCCTCCGGCGAGACCTGCGGGCTGCTCTGCGATTCCCGTTACCGCGCCGACAACGCCTGGGCAGCGAGGCGGTTCCGGCTCCTGGTGCGCCTCTGGTAGCACAAATCCGCCGTTACGTGCGGTCGTGCCACTTACGGGTAAGCGACCGCGAACAGGGATCTTCCTCCGATAGCTTGCGAAGGAGAGAAAAACTCTCATTCCTCGTGAGTTGCGGCTAAGGAGATCAGTGATGAAGCGCAGCGTAGCGCTAGCGGCGGCCCTCCTGGTGGGTCTGACCAGCGCCGGAACCCTTCCCGGGGCCGCCCTCGCGGACGGCGGGCCCGCAGGTGGCCACGATGACCGCGGGGGACGCGGACACCACCGGGGCAGCGAGGGCGCCGTCTTCGTCCAGACCAACAAGGCCGAGGGCAACACCATCAAGGTGTACGAGCGCGACGAGGACGGTCAGCTCAGCAAGGCGGGGGAGTACGAGACCGGCGGCCTCGGCGGCTTCACCATCGGCGCGCCGGTCGACGCGCTGGCGTCGCAGGGTTCGTTGATCTACCACCGTGGGCTGCTGTTCGCCGTGAACGCCGGCAGCAACACCGTGACCGTCTTCGACGTCGACGGCACCCGACTGCACAAGCGCCAGGTGATCTGGTCCGGTGGTCTGCTCCCGGTCAGCGTCACGGTCCGCGACAACCTCGTCTACGTGCTCAACGCCGGTGGCGAAGGCTCGGTGCAGGGCTTCGAGCTGGACAAGGGGCGGCTGACGCCGATTCACGGTGCCAACCGGTCGCTCGGCCTGCACAACGGCAACCCGCCGGCGTTCATGACCGCCCCGGCGCAGATCAAGATCGACCCGGACAGCGAGTTCGTCCTGGTGTCGACCAAGGCGGCGAACGTCATGTTCAGCTACGAGATCGGTCGCCACGGCGAACTGTCCCGCCACCCGGTCGTCAGTGACGCCGGGTCCGCGCCGTTCGGCTTCACCTTCGACACCGAGGACTCGGTGCTGGTCACCGAGTCGGGCAGCAACGAGGTCGGCCGGTTCGAGCTCGACGACGACGGCGCCCTCGACCAGGTCGGGCCGTCGGTGCCGAACGGCCAGCAGGCGCCCTGCTGGATCCAGCGGGTCGGCGACTACTTCTACGTGGCGAACGCCGGCAGCTCCACGATCAGCGCCTACCGGGTCGACGACGACGGCAAGCTCCAACTCGTCCACGCCGTTGCCGTCGACACCGGCGGCGGGTCGATCGACATGACCACCAGCGACGGTTTCCTCTACGTCCAGAACGCCGCCGCCGGCAACGTGCAGGGCTACGAGGTGAACGACGACGGCTCGCTGCGCCTCGTCACCACCGTCGAGGGCCTGCCGAAGTTCGCCGACGGCATCGGCATGGAGGGCATCGCCGCCTCCTGACCGTTCACACCCCGCTGGTCCCGGTCACTCCGGCCGGGACCAGCGCGCGTTCCCGTCCCGGCCGGGACATGACAACTGTGTGACAAATCAGCCCATGGGCCGATCGCCGGTTTCGGCGGGGCCGGGCATGGGGCAACCAGACGTCGCTGACGACAACACATTTGGAAGGGACGGCCCCCGTGGAAATCCAGGGCTTCTTCACCGCCATCATCATCGGCCTGGTCATCGGCGCCCTCGGTCGCCTCGTGGTTCCCGGCAAGCAGAACATCTCGATCGTGCTCACCCTCGCGATCGGCGTGCTCGCCGCGATCCTCGGCACGCTCGTCGCCGGTGCCCTCGGCGTCGACGACACCGCCGGCATCGACTGGATCGAGCTGCTCCTGCAGGTGGTGTTCGCCGCGATCGGTGTGGCCGGCGCCGCCGCCGTGTTGGGCCGGCGACGCCCCTGACGTCCCGCTCTTTCGGGGGCCTGCCCGCCCCCACGCGCCCGTGGCGACGACTGGTCGCCACGGGCGCTGTGCTTGGATGATCCGGTGCAGTTCACCGTGACAGACGTGCCCGCGCGGGAGCGGTTCGAGGCGCGCGACGAGACGGGCGCGGTCGCCGGCATCGTCACCTACCAGCTGACCGGCGCCATCATCGCCTACACCCACACCGAGGTCGATCCGGCGTACGAGGGTCGGGGCGTCGGGTCGACCCTCGCGCGCGCCGTCATGGACGACGCGCGCGCCAAGGGCCGCAGCGTGGTGCCGATCTGCCCGTTCCTCGCCGAGTGGCTGGTCAAGCACCCCGAGTACGAGGACATCGTCGTACGGTCCACCCGCAAGGTGAAGTAGCCCCGCGGTCAGTGCCAGTCGCTGATCGCGACGTCGTCCGGAGCGGGCCTGCCGCGCCCGGTCTCCACCAGTTCCTTGAGGCTCATCAGGAACGTCGCCCACTTGGTGCTGCAGTGGTGCATGAACTCGACCGGCTCACGCCAGCCCTGGTGGGCGAACAGGACGATCGTGTAGTCGCCCCGCTGGTCAAGGTGCCAGTCAACCTCGGTGCCGACCCATTCCTCGGGGCCGCCGGTGACCCGCCAGCGGACGTGGCCGCGCGGGTCCAGCTCAAGGACCTGCATGTCGAAGCCGCCGACGTCGCCGAACCGGAAGGCCAACTGCCCGCCGACCTCGCTCGTGCCGACCGTGTCGGTCGTCCACCAGCTGGCGAGGCCCTGCGGGGTGGCCACCGCGCGGTAGACGTCGTCGAGCGGGGCGACCACGCCGACCCGGTGCAAAATGTCGACCATCTCATTCTCCGTTCTTGTCGGCGCGGTGACGTTCGATCGTCTCGGCGATCCGCTTGATCCGGCGCAGGCGGGCGTCCCAGGTCGCTCCGACGGCGGTCAGTTGGGCGACCGCACGGGCCAGTTGCGCCTCGTCGACCTGGTAGTGACGCTCGCGACCGGCGGGAGCCGAGTGGATCAGGCCCACCCGGTCCAGAACGGCCAGGTGCTTCGAGACGGCCTGTCGGGTGACGGGAAGTCGCTCGCTCAGTGACGTGGCCGTGCCGGGCCCGCCGGTGAGCAGCAGGTCGATCATGCTGCGCCGGATGGGATCGCCGATCGCCGACCAGAGGGCGTCGTCGACTGCCGTGCTCATGACGTGGCGACCAGCCGGGCGACGTACGCGCCGAGGTTCGGGACGTAGTGGTTCCACCCGCTGACGTGGTCCTGGTACTGCTTCTCCAACATGGCGACCTCCCAGCCCATCTCGCGGAACCCGGTCTCCGTCATCCGGAGGCGGGTCCCCGTGGCGGTCGGGACGAGGTCGAAGGTGACCAGCAGCGACTGGCCGCCGCGGTCCGGCTCGGTGAAGCACCACCGGAAGGAGAAGCGCTTCGGCGGGTCCACGTCGACGACGGCCAGGTCGACGGTCGTCGTCGCGCCGGTCTCGGCGTCGCGCCACACCAGCTCTCCGGGAGCGCCCGCGACCGGTTCGAACCGGGCGTCGTCCGGCCACCACTCCCGTACGTGCTCGGGCTGGCTGATCACCTCGAAGACCACCTCGGGTGAGGCGTCGACGTCGATGTCGCGTTCGATGACTCCGTACTCCATGCGTACCACCCTCTCGCAACCTTTGGTTGCGTAACGATACAACGGTCCGGCGGCGATGTGCAACCTTTCGTTGCGCGTTGGTGCGGCGCGTTCCCAGGCGGGCACGGAGCGTGCGATGGCGGTACGGTCCAGGATGGGTGGCCTGTCCGGCCCGCACCGTCGTCCCTCCACGACCCCCGGGAGACCTGAACGATGACTGCCTCTGCTCTGCGTGCCCTGCACCACGACCGCCCGGTCGGCGACCCGCTCGTCCTGCCGAACGCCTGGGACGCCGGCAGCGCCCGGGTCTTCGCCGATGCCGGCTTCGACGCGCTCGCCACACCGAGCGCCGGAGTCGCGGCCTCCCTCGGCTACGAGGACGGCGCGACCCCGGCCGCCGAGATGTTCGCCGCGGTGGCGCGGATCGTCCGGGCCGTGTCCGTACCGGTCTCCGCCGACGTCGAGGACGGGTACGGGCTGACGCCCGCCGAGCTGGTCGAGCGGCTGCTGGAGGCCGGCGCCGTCGGCTGCAACCTGGAGGACTCCGAGGGGCACGCCACGCTCAAGGACCCGCAGCGGCACGCGGACTGGCTGGCCGAGGTGCGGGCGGCGGCCGGCGACGCGCTCGTCATCAACGCGCGCGTCGACACCTTCCTGTTCGGTACCGGCGACCCGGCCGACGCGATCGCCCGCGCGAAGCTCTACGTGGCGGCTGGGGCCGACTGCGTCTACCCGCTGCGGGCGCCCATCGAGGTCCTTCCGGCGCTGCGCGAGGGCATCGCCGGCCCCATCAACATGGCGGCCGCCCCGAGCCGGGAGTCGGTGGCCGAGCTGGCCCGCAACGGCGCCACCCGCATCACCTTCGGTCCGGGCCTGCAGCGGTACGCGATGGGCGCGGTCGGCGACCTGGCGGCGAACCTGCGGGCCTAGGTGCGGTGCCTCGACGACGCTCCGTCACCACACCGGGCTCCGGGGAGCCCCGACCGCGTCAGCCGTTGAAGTCCGTCATCAGCCAGATCCGGTCGAAGGCGCGCTCGGCCAGGTCCGCATGCTTGATCATGAAGTTGACGACGATCAGCGTCTCGCCGAACGCGTCACCCACCTGCCCCTCGTCCAGCCAGACGGTGGCCAGCACGGTGTGCTCGGTGGCGTCGACGATGGGATTGTCCGCGCCGCCGGTGCTGGCGGCGCCGTAGCCGCCGAGAGAGAAGTCGTGGTCGTTGCCGTCGAGGTACCACATCACCTCGCCGATCGCCTCCTCGACCTCGTCGTCCAGGCGAAGGTCGAACGGCGCCTCGCGCTCGTTCTCCGGAAGGCTCCAGCCGGCACGAGCGTGTAGTGGGACGGGATCGAAGACCGGCACCCCGGGGTTGGGGCGCTCGGTCACCGCAGTGTCGGCCGGCACATGGACGACCCGGCACCGGGTTGGCGTGAAGCGCGGCTCGACGAAGAACAGCAGCCACCCGTCGGCCGGCAGGTCGAGGTCGTGCCCGTGCGAGGAGATCGCGGCGAGGTCGAGCGTCAACACGAGACACTGCCCGGGCGGCCACTCCGCACCCCGCGGCAACGCCGCGAGACCGCCGAAGCGGCCGGCCACGGGCAGGCCGTCGCCCTTGGGAACCAGCTCCGTCTGCGGTCGGGCCAGCCGCACCCAGCGCTCGATCTCATCCGCCGGCACGCCCTTTTCCCGGGCCGCGCCCCGGAACTCCTGTCGTACGTCCATGGCCGGGCATTGTGCCGGAGAGATCCGACAGACATCCGGCCATTACCGCCACGCGGGTTCGACGCCGCGCGCCGGGCTGCGCCTTGTCAGGCGGTGTCGACGCGGGCGGCCAGGGCGTCCACGAGTCGGCGGGCGGAGCCGGCGAGGTTCCACCGGCCGGCCAGGTCGAGCAGCCGCTCCGGGTCGGCGGGGGCCGTCGGCAGCGCGGTGGGCAGCTCCGGCAGGGCCACGTCCAGGGCCACCCGGACCACCGTCGGCGCGACGGCCAGGTAGTCGCGGGCGCCCGCCAGCTTGGTACGCAGACCCGGCGCGAACGACGAGTCGGAGTCGTCCAGCGCGGCCAGGACGCCGTCGATGCTGCCGTACCGCTCGATCAGCCGCGCGGCGGTCTTCTCGCCGACGCCCGGCACCCCGGGCAGCCCGTCGCTGGGGTCGCCGCGCAGGGCGGCGAAGTCGGCGTACCGATCGGCCGGCACGCCGTAGCGGGCGCGCACCGCCGCGTCGTCGCAGTCGTCGAGCTTGGCGACGCCGCGCCCGATGTAGAGCAGGCGCACGTCCCGGGAGTCGTCGACGAGTTGGAACAGGTCCCGGTCGCCGGAGACCACCTCGACCGGGCCCGGCTGGGTCACCGACAGCGTGCCGAGCACGTCGTCGGCCTCGTAGCCGTTCGCGCCCACGGCGGTGATGCCGACCGCGTCGAGGACCTCCAGGATCATCGGCACCTGGGGGGAGAGCGTGTCGGGGACGACCTCGCCGCCCTGCGGGGCCACCCGGTGCGCCTTGTAGGACGGCAGCAGCTCGACCCGCCACGCCGGTCGCCAGTCGTAGTCGAGGGCGCACACCATCCGGTCCGCGCCGCGACCGCGGATGAGCGTGGCGAGCATGTCGAGGAAGCCGCGCACCGCGTTGACGGGTGTGCCGTCCTCGGCGCGTGCGGCGGACTCCGGAATGCCGAAGTACGCCCGGAAGTAGAGGCTGGGTGCGTCGATCAGCAGGATCGGGGATCGGTGTGCCACGCCCGACAGCCTGGCACAGCCCCCCGACGATCAGCGGTACGCCCGGCCGCCCGGCGGCGTCAGCGCCGATCGTCGTGTCGGTAGACGGTGTCGCGGCGGGCGAGGTGCTGCACCACGTAGCTGGTCACCAGCAGCAGGATCGCGACCACCACCTCGACCCAGGCGGCCACGCCGTCGGCCGCGGTCAGCCCGATCACGAGCAGGACCAGGCCGATGAGCGCGAGGACTCCGGCCCACAGTTGCCGACGGCGACGGGTCGCCGCCCGGTTCGCGTCGTTCGCTGCCACGTCCGTCCTCCCCGCTCGGGAGCCACCCGCGCGGGCGGCCCGATTCCAGGCTATGGCCCCCTCCCCGGTCCTACCCGGCAAACCGCTCACCGACCAGCGGTGACGGCCGGACGCCGGGTCTCGTCACGGTCGTGGTCGGTGAGGTCGTGCAGGTGCCGGACGGGGGAGAGCAGCAGCGCCAGGGGCGCGCAGATCAGGGTCGCCGCGACGACGAACAGCGTGGCGCGGGCGCCGAGCGGGCCGGCCAGCGCGCCGGCGACGAGCCCACCGACCGGGATCGCGCCCCAGGAGACGAACCGTACGGTCGCCATCACCCGCGAGAGCAGCTCGGGTGGGCTGGCGATCTGTCGGTACGTGCGGGTGGTCACGCTGAGCACGACCGTGCCGAGGGAGAAGACGATGCTGCCGGCGGCGAAGGCCACGTACGCCGGCCAACCGGTGCCCCCGGGAATCAGGAACGCGCCGACGACCGTCGTGAATCCGGCGGCGACCAGCGCGCGGGCGCTACCGAGCCACGTGGTGATCCGGTTGGTGAGGGCGGCGCCGACCAGCGCGCCGACACCCTCGACGGCGAGCAGGACGCCGACCAGGCCGGGTGGCGCGTGCAGGTCGCGGACCAGGTAGAGCGGGTGCAGCGCGAACTGGGCGCCGCAGACGAAGTTCATGGCCGTCGCGGCCCACATGCACGGCCCGATGACCGGGTGGTACGCGGCGTAGCGCCAGCCCTCGCGGATCAGCGCACCGACCGGCGGCCAGTGCTCGGGCGCGTCGACGCGGCGCGCGGGCAGCGTACGTAGCAGAGCCGCGGAGACGAGGTAGCTTGCCGAGTCGACGAGCAGGGTGGGCACCGCGCCGAGCGCCTGCACGGCGAGTCCACCGAGGGACGGGCCGCTGAGCAGGGTCGCGGCGTGGGTGGCCGAGGTGAGGCTGTTGCGAGACTGCAACTGCTCGCGCTCGACGATGCTGGGCAGGAAGGTCGAGTTGGCCACGTCGAACAGCACGTTGGCGAAGCTGACGACCAGCGCGGTGATCACCAGGTGGGTCACCGTGAGCTGCCCCCACCACCAGGCCAGGGGGATCGACGCGACGGCGAGGGCCCGGGCCACGTCCGCACCGATCTGGGCGCCGCGCAGCGGCAGGCGCTGCACGATGACACCGGCGGGTAGGCCGATCACGATCCAGGCGACGTAGCTGGCCGCCGCGATCAGACCCATCTGCCAGGCGGAGGCGTCCAGGACGACCAGCGCGGTCAGCGGCAGGGCCACCGCGCCGACCGCCGACCCGACCATGCTGGTCGTGCCGGCGGTCCACCAGCGCCAGAACACCCCGGCCCGTTCGTCGACGTGCATGTCGTCGGCCCCCGTTCGTCGCGCCGCGATGCTCCCGGTGTCAGTGCGTTCCATTCTGGAACGGACTATAGTCGGGTCAGGACGGAGGGAGGAAGCGGGTGCGACGGGAGGATCTCGCCGACGCGGACTGCGGCATCGCGCAGGCGCTCGGTGTGCTGGGGGACTGGTGGACGTTCCTCATCGTGCGCGACGTCGCCGGCGGCACGACCCGCTTCGACGCGCTCCAGCGCGAGCTGGGCGTCAGCCGACGGGCGTTGACCGAACGCCTGGCCGCGCTGGTGGAGCACGGCGTGCTCGAACGCCGCCCGTACTCCGCGCACCCACCCCGGCACGACTACCTGCTGACCGCGCGGGGCGAGGGCCTGCTACCGGTGCTGATCGCCCTACAGGACTGGGGAACGAGGCACCTGATGGGTGACGGGGAACTGACCGCGACCGCCGACGACGCCTCCGCCGAGGCGCGACGGGTGCACCACCTCGTCGGGCGGCGACTACCCGAGGTCGTCCTGCCCGGGCCGGACGGACGGCCGGTCCCGGTGGCCACGCCGGACGCCTGGAGCGTCCTCTACCTCTTTCCGGGCGCGTACGCGCCGGGCGTGAACGCCTATCCGCCCGGGTGGGCCGACATCCCGGGCGCGCGGGGCTGCACCCTGGAGTCGACCACCTACGCCGACCGGTACCCGCGATTCCGGGACCTGGGCGTGCGGGTGTACGGCATCAGCACCCAACGACCGGACCAGCTCGCCGACTTCAGCGCGTACGCCGGGTTGCCGTTTCCGCTGCTGTCCGACGAGGACGGCCGGCTCGCCGCGGGCCTGCTGCTGCCCACCTTCCGGGCCGGCGGGGTGACCCGCTTCAAGCGACTGACCATGTTGGTCGATCCGACGTCGGTGGTGCGGGCGGTGCAGTTCCCGGTCACCGATCCGGCCGGGTCGGTCGACGAGATGCTGGCCCTGGCCCGCGACCACGCGACGATCCCCGGCTGACACGGTCGTCAACCGGGGATCGGGGCGTACGGGCGGATCAGGCCGGGAGCGTCCAGCGCTGGTTGGCGCCGGCGAAGCACTCCCAGATCTGCAGGCGGGCGCCGTCGGCCGAGGTGTTGTCGGTGACGTCGAGGCACTTGTTGGACTGCGGGTTGCGCAGCGTGCCGTTGGACTGCGCCTGCCACACCTGCGCGCCGCTGCCGTTGCAGTCGTACAGCTGCACCTTCGCGCCGTTGGCGGTGGAGCCGCTGGTGATGTCGGCGCACTTGCCGAGGGCGCGCAGCGTGCCGTCGGTGGCGACGGTCCAGGTCTGCGCGGCGGTGCCGTTGCAGGTGTAGATCTGGACGGCGGCGCCGTTGGCGGTGCTCGCGGCCGCCACGTCGACGCACTTGCCGCCGATCCCGGTGATCTGGCCGGTACGACCCGACGGCGGCGGGGTGGTGCCGCCCATGATGGTGTCGTACATGGCGCTCACCAGTGAGGTGGAGCCGGTGGTGTCCTGCGACAGCTCCCAGTTCATCACGCCGCCGGCGTTGGCGAGCGCCCACTGCGTCTTGCGCTTGACGGTCGGGATGCCGTTGTAGCACTGCTGCGCGCCGCCGGCGGTGGTGCAGTCCCGGTTGGCGTTGGCCGGGTCCAGGGCGACGAGCGCCGAGTACGTGTAGTAGCCGGGGCGGCTGTAGAAGGGGATGCCGAGGACGGCCTTGCTGGCCGGCAGTCCACGGGACTTCCACAGGTTGATGCTGTTGATCGACCAGTCGTAGTTCGAGTGCGGGCTACCGCCGTCGTACGCCATGATGTTGAGCCAGTCGACCTGGCTGAACACGGCGGTCGGCACACCGTCGAGGTAGTAGCCCTCGGAGACGACGGCCGCGGTGAGCAGCTTGCCGCGGCTGTGCATGGCGCTGCCCAGCTGGGTCATGAGCTGGGTGTAGTTGTTGGCCGAGGCGCCCGGGTCCGGGTACTCCCAGTCCATGTCGACGCCGTCGAGGTTGTACTGGTTGACGAAGTTGACCAGGTTGTTGACGAACGCCGTCCGGCTGCCCGAGTTGGCTGCGAGGGCTTCGAAGGCCGAGTCGTTGCCGTCGTTCCAGCCGCCGACGGCGATGGAGACCTTGACGTTGTTGGCGTGCGCCTGGGAGACGAGCGAGGAGAGTTTGCTCGGGTTCTCCACGGCGCGCAGGCTGCCGTCGTTGTTGGGCAGCACGAAGGCGTAGTTGATGTGGGTGAGCTTGTTGTACTGGATCGTGTTGACGTTGCCGGCCCACGAGGGCATGTAGCCGACGCTCTTGAAACCGTTCGGCAGCACCACGGCCTGCGCGGCGGTGGGGACGAGGGCGACGGTGGTGGCGGCGGTGGCCAGGGCGAGCAGGCCGGCGCTGAGGACGCGGCGCAGTGGTGAGGACATGGGGGCCTTCCCGTGGGCGGGGGACGACACCCGCCCGCGCAGGGTTGTCGCGGGCGGGACGTGCGGGGGCAGGAACGGGTGGGCCTCGAGGCAGCCAAATCTTAAAGAGTGTTAACTGTCGGCGTCAATCAACGCCGGTGGATTTCCGTCGTGGGGGCGTACACGGCTTCTGGCGCTCCCCAAACGACCGTTAAGCTGACCGGGTGGGAACCGACGAGCTGTACCCGCCGGACCGGCTGATCGCCGCGCAGCGCGCCACCGCCGCTGCCGGCCTGGACGCGCTGCTGCTCACCCCCGGCTCCGACCTGCGCTACCTGATCGGCTACGACGCCCACGCGGGGGAGCGGCTGACCTGCCTGGTGCTGCCCGCCGAGGGCGAGCCCACGCTCGTGGTGCCCCGACTGGAACGTCCCGCCGCCGAGGCGTCGACCACCACCGGTCTGCGCATCGTCGACCATCCCGACGGCGCGGATCCGTACCCCCTGGTCGTGGCCGCACTCGACGGCCCGGCGGCGGCGGTCGGGCTCGCCGACCGGATGTGGGCCGAGCAGGTCCTCGCCCTGCGCGCGGCGCTGCCCGGCGTCGCGCAGCGGCTCGCCGGCGACGTGCTGCGCGAGCTGCGGATCCGCAAGTCCCCGGCGGAGATCGCGGCCCTCGCCGAGGCCGGCGCGGCGATCGACGAGGTGCACCTGCGCATGGGCGAGTGGCTGCGACCCGGGCGCACCGAGGTCGAGGTGGCCGCCGACATCGCCGCCGCGATCCGCGCCGCCGGGCACGTCAGCGTCGACTTCGTCATCGTGGCCGCCGGCCCCAACTCCGCGAGCCCGCACCACGGCACCTCGGATCGGCCGATCGGCGTCGGCGAGCCGGTGGTGGTCGACATCGGCGGCACCATGCCCTCGGGCTACCGCTCGGACTGCACCCGCACCTACCTGGCGGGCGGAACCGCGCCGGCCGAGTTTCTGGAGTACTACGCGGTGCTGCACGCCGCCCAGCGCGCCGCGGTGGCGGCGGTCCGGCCCGGCCGCACCGCGGCGGCGGCCGACGCGGCGGCCCGGACGCCCATCACGGCCGCCGGATACGGCGACGCGTTCCTGCACCGCACCGGGCACGGCATCGGCCTGGACGGTCACGAGGAGCCCTACCTGGTGGCCGGGAACGACCGGCCCCTGGAGGCCGGCATGGCGTTCTCCATCGAACCGGGCATCTACCTGGCGGGCCGGCACGGCGCCCGCATCGAGGACATCGTCGTCTGCACGACGGACGGCGTGCAACGGCTCAACACCACCCCCACGGAGCTCATCGCGCTATGACTGTCGACCGGATCCTCCCCACCGACGAGGCCCACGACCTGCTGGACCTCGCTACCGAGCTGGCCGACCGTGAGTTGGCGCCCAAGGCCGCCGGCTTCGAGGAACGCGCCGAGTTCCCGCGCGAGGTGCTGCGCACGATCGGCCGCGCCGGCCTGCTCGGTCTGCCGTACGCCGAGGAGTACGGCGGCGCGGCGCAGCCGTACGAGGTGTACCTCCAGGTGCTGGAGATCCTGGCCAGCCGCTGGCTCGCGGTCGCCGAGGCGGTCAGCGTGCACACCCTGAGCTGCTACCCGGTGGCCGCGTTCGGCAGCGACGAGCAGCGCAAGCTGCTGCCGGACATGCTCGGCGGCGAACTGCTCGGCGCGTACTGCCTCTCCGAGCCGCAGGGTGGCTCGGACGCGGCGGCACTGAGCACCCGGGCGGTCCGCGACGGCGACGCGTACGTCGTCTCCGGCACCAAGGCGTGGATCACGCACGCCCACAGCGCCGACTTCTACAACGTCTTCTGCCGCACCGGCGGGCCCGGCCCGAAGGGCATCTCCTGCCTGGTCGCCGACGCGGGCACCGCCGGCATCGCGCCGCAGACGGCCGAGCGGACGATGGGGCTGCGCTCCTCGCCGGTGGCGCAGATCGTCTTCGACGGGGCGCGGGTGCCGGCGGACCGGCTGGTCGGTGGCGAGGGAGCCGGGTTCACCATCGCGATGTCCGCGCTGGACTCGGGCCGGCTCGGCATCGCGGCCTGCGCGGTGGGGCTCGCCCAGGGAGCGCTTGACTACGCGGTCGGCTACGCGCGGGAGCGGCAGCAGTTCGGCCGGTCCATCATCGACTTCCAGGGCCTGGGCTTCCTGCTCGCCGACGCGGCCACCCAGATCTCCGCCGCCCGCGCGTTGACCCTGGCGGCGGCGCGGCTGCGCGACGCCGGGCGGCCGTACTCGATCGAGGCGGCGAAGGCGAAGCTGTTCGCCACCGACATGGCCATGCGGGTGACCACCGACGCCGTGCAGGTGCTCGGCGGGGCCGGCTACGTGGCCGACCACCCGGTGGAGCGGTACCTGCGCGAGGCGAAGGTGCTGCAGATCGTGGAGGGCACCAACCAGATCCAGCGGCTGGTGATCTCCCGGGCGCTCGCGAAGAGCTGACCAGGCCCGGGGTTTCCTCGTCGCCGTCGCGCCGATTTCCCGGTAGGTTGCTCGCCGTGGAGGAGATCGACCGCGCCATCGTCGCCGCCCTGACCGCTGACGGCCGTCTGTCGTACACCGACCTGGCCGAGCGGGTGGGACTGTCGGTGTCCGCCGTGCACCAGCGGGTGCGGCGGCTGGAGCAACGCGGCGTCGTCAAGGGGTACGCGGCCCGGGTCTCCTTCGAGGCGCTGGACCTGCCGTTGACCGCGTTCGTGGCGATCCGACCGTTCGATCCGTCGCAGCCGGACGACGCGCCGGAGCGGCTCGCCCACCTACCCGAGATCGACTCGTGCTACTCGGTGGCGGGGGAGGACTTCTACCTGCTGTTGGTGCGGGTGGCCAGCCCGACGGACCTGGAGCGGGTGTTGCAGGAGATCCGCACCTCGGCGAACGTGACGACCCGGACGACGGTGGTGCTGTCCACGCCGTACGAGAACCGTCCGCCGAAGATCAGTGCCGGGGCGCCTGGTCGGTCGCGGTCCCGGGCGCCGGAGGAGCCGGCTGGTTCCACCGCAGGATGACCTGCCGGCCGTGCTCGTGACCGAGCGCGCTCACCGTCGCGGTGTCCAGGCGCAGTCGGCCGCCGGCGGACGGCGGTAGCCCGATCCAGCGGGCGCCGAGCACCCGCAGGCTGTGCGCGTGGCCGACCAGGGCCACGGTGCCGCGGTCGAGCAGCGGGGTGACGCGGGCCAGCACGCGGTCGAGACGCTCGCCCACCTGGGCGGGTGACTCCCCGCCGGGGCAGCCGTCGGTCCAGATGTTCCAGTGCGGGTCGTCGTCGTGGATGTCGACGGTGGTGCGGCCCTCGTACTCGCCGTAGTTCCACTCGCTGAGGTCCTCGTCGACGGCGTCGACGGTGAGCCCGGCGAGCTGCGCGGTGCGCAGTGCCCGGGAGCGGGGACTGGCCAGGACGGTGGCGAAGCGCCGTCCGGCGAGGAACGCCGCGAGGGTGCGGGCCTGTCGCTCGCCGTCGGGTGTCAGCTCCAGGTCGGTGTACGAGGTGTGCCGCAGGCTGGCGCTCCAGGTGGTCTCGCCGTGCCGGATCAGCAGGAGCTCTCCCATGCGGCCAGTTAACCATCGTGGCGTCGTGGCCCGGGCCACCCTCCCTCAACCTATCTTCCTAGGACGCCCTACCGGGTGTGCCGACCGGCACCACCGGTTTCAGCACCCGGAGACCGGGCAAGCGAGCGGCGACAACCGCCAGACCGAGGAGGCGCGATGAGCTTCACCGAGAAGGCAAAGAACAAGGCCGAGCAGATGGCCGGCGCCGCGAAGGAGCGGGTCGGCGACATGACCAACAACGAGCGGATGCGTGGCGAGGGCGCCAGTGAGCAGAGTGACGCGCGCGCCAAGCAGGCCGGTCAGAACGTCAAGGACGCGGGTCGCAACGTGAAGGACGCCTTCAACAAGTGACCTGAGCGGTCGCGTGGTCCCCGAGCAGATGCTGTTCGGGGACCACACGCGTGCGAGCCGTTAGGGTCGGCGGCGTGACCGTGCTTCGTTCGCTGGTGTTGTTCGCGTTGGCCGCCCTCGCCGAGATCGGCGGTGCCTGGCTGGTCTGGCAGGGTTGGCGTGAGCAGCGCGGCCTGTGGTGGATCGCCGCCGGTGTGGTCGCCCTCGGCTGCTACGGCTTCGTGGCCACGTTCCAGCCGGACGCGAACTTCGGCCGCATCCTGGCCGCTTACGGCGGCGTGTTCGTGGCCGGCTCGCTGGGCTGGGCGATGGTGGTCGACGGCTTCCGCCCAGACCGCTGGGACCTGACCGGCGCAGCCCTGTGCCTGCTGGGCGTAGCCGTCATCATGTACGCCCCCCGAACCCCAACCCCGTAGTCCCGTAGCCCGTTGCCCCCCGGCCGCCTCTCGGGCAGTCGATCATGGAGTTGTGGCGGGGACGAAACGCTCGCGAGACCGTGAATCAGGCACCACAGGTCCATGATCGACGCGTGCCAGGGAGCGTGGGTGGGCGGGGCGGTGAGACGTGCTCGCTTCTGCGATGATGCGGCGCGTGATGGGAGTGCGGCTCCGCTCGTTCTGGTGTGGGGCGCTGGTTGTGATGGCTTCGCTGGGCGTGGGCGGGTGTTCGGCTTCTCGGGTGCCGCCGCCGGAGCGGCCGACGTTCTTTGGACCCTCCGCCGCGCCCTCGTCCGACAGCGCCGCATCGGCGGCTTCTCCGACGTCGGGGGTTTCGAGCGTCCCCGGGGCGTCGAGGGTGGGGACCAGGGCGCCGGTGGTCGACCATGGGCCGCGGGTCGGCACCCGGGTCGCGCTGACGTTCGACGCGGACATGACCGACGGCATGCTGGCCAATCTGCGCAGTGGCAAGGTGCGGTCGTACGCGAACCTGCGGATCCTCGACCTGCTGGAGCGGGAGCAGGTGCCGGCGACGTTCTTCCTGACCGGCAAGTGGGTGCAGCGGTATCCGGAGGTGACCCGGCGGATCGCCGGCAATCCGCGCTTCGAGGTGGCGAACCACACCTACGGGCACGCGGCGTTCACGGCGGACTGTTACGACCTGCCTCGGCTGCCGGTCGGCGAGCTGGCCGCCGACGTGGCGAAGACGTTCGAGGTGATCGCGCCGTACGGGGGGCGGCAGACGCGGTACTTCCGCTTTCCGGGGTTGTGCCACGACGCGGCGGCGTTGGACGCGTTGGCGCCGTTGGGCGTGACGGTGGTGGACGGTGACGTGGTGAGCGGTGATCCGTTCGCGAAGGCGTGGAAGCCGCTGGTGCGGGCCGTCCTGGACCACGTCCGTCCCGGCTCGGTGGTGATCATGCATGTGACCGAGGCGAACGCGGCGATGACCGATGAGGCGTTGCCGCACATCCTGGCCGGGTTACGCGAGCGTGGGTTGACGCCGGCGCCGTTGTCGGAGGTGCTGGCCGCCGGTTGAGTGGGCGGCCAGCACGTCGGCTACGTCAGTCGTCGCGGTGGTCGGTCCACCACTGCTGGCCGCCCTCGGGCAGGGTGTCGATCGGGTCGTAGTAGGCGTAGCGCTTGTTGAGCGCCTCCAGGTCGGCGGACTCGATGGAGGTGCGGTAGTTCTTGGTCCAGTAGGAGATGCCGCGCTCACGGTCGTAGTCGGTGAGCATGTGGACCCAGCGCTTGCCGACGAAGGGGACGTCGCAGACGATCCGCGGGGTGGCGTAGCCGGGCAGGTAGCCCATGATGTCGTGCTGGAGCTGCTGGGCGTGCCAGACCGGGACCCGCCAGTGCTCGGCGTTGGGGATCATGTCGCACATGTAGAAGTAGTACGGCAGGATGCCTGCTTCGCCCTGCAGGGCGAAGCAGAGGTCGAGCAGGTCGGCGTTCGTGGCGTTGACGCCGCGCATGAGGACGCCCTGGTTGCGGACGTCGCGTACGCCGACGTCGAGCGCGGTCTGGGCGGCCTTGGCGACCAGTGGGGTCAGCGACTGGGCGTGGTTGACGTGGGTGTGGATGGCGAGGTTGACGCCGCGTCGGGCGGCGGTGCGGGCGACGCGTTCGAGGCCTTCGACGACGTCGGGCTGGAGCCAGTGCTGGGGGAGGCCCATGAGGGCCTTGGTGGCGAGCCGGATGTCGCGGACGGTTTCGATGTCGAGCAGCCGCATGAGGTACGACTCGAGGTTGCGCCAGGGGACGTTGGCGACGTCGCCGCCGGAGACGACGACGTCGCGTACGCCGGGGTGGTTCTTGAGGTAGGCGATGTGGGCGTCGTAGCGGTCGACGGGCTTGAGGGTGAGCTTGAGTTTCTCGACGGTGGGGGTGGAGTTGCCGACGAGGTCCATGCGGGTGCAGTGCCCGCAGTACTGCGGGCAGGTGGAGAGCAGTTCGGCGAGGACCTTGGTGGGGTAGCGGTGGGTGAGGCCTTCGGCGACCCACATGTCGTGCTCGTGGAGGCTGTCGCGGCTGGCGTAGGGGTGTGAGGGCCAGTCGGTGCGCCGGTCGGAGGCCACCGGGATCATGTAGCGGCGGATCGGGTCGGCGAGCAGCGCTTCGGTGCTCATCGCCTCGAACGGCACCATCGTGTTGATCATCTGCGGGGGCACCAGCATGGACATGGTGGCCAGGGCCTTCTGGTCGGCCTCGAGGTCGGCGTAGAAGGTCTCGTCGACGGTGTCGCCGAGGACGGCGCGGAGCTGCTTGATGTTCTTGACGCAGTTGACCCGCTGCCACTGGGCGCTTTCCCACTGGTCGCGGGTGACGTGTCGCCAGCCGGGGAAGCGGGTCCAGTCGGGTTCGACCAGGGGGCGGCGGTGGTATTCGTACGGCTGCCCGGCGGTCGGTGTGGCGACCGGGGCGTGACGGGGTTGGGGGATGGTCTGGGTCACGGCCCCTCCTCGGTGCTGCGGTGGATCATCGAAGCTCGAAGGCTACTGGAAAATATTCGGCAAAGAAATTAGTCTGCCGTAAGTTTTCCCGTTACGCGAGCCCTGGCCGGGGCTTCGAGCGGCTGCGTGGGGGAGGTTGGCGTGACGTCACCGGTGGGACTGCACCGCGTCGTGCAACCGGCGGGGGTGCTGCCGCAGGCGGCGTGGCGCCTGGACGCGTCGAGGGAGATCGCGCCGAACGAGGTGCGGATCCGGGTGCAGCGTCTGAACCTGGACGCGGCGAGCTTCCGGCAGTTGTCGGAGAAGCACGGCGGGAACGGTGACGCGGTCCGCGCCGAGGTGCTGGAGATCATCTCCACCCGGGGCAAGATGCAGAACCCGGTGACCGGCTCGGGTGGGATGTTGATCGGCGTCGTCGAGGAGGCCGGTCGGCGTTCCCCGCTGGGGCTCAAGGCCGGCGAGCGGGTCGCCTCGCTGGTGTCGTTGACGCTGACGCCGCTGGTGATCACCGACGGGCTGGCCCGTTGGGACGGTCGCAGCGAGCAGGTGCCGTGTGACGGGTGGGCGATCCTGTTCGCCCGGTCGATCGCGGCGGTGCTGCCCGAGGACGAGGATCCGCAGTTGTCCCTCGCCGTGCTGGACGTGTGCGGGGCGCCGGCGCTGACGGCGCGGGTGGTGTCGCGTCACGTGGAGGACCGGCGGCGTGCCGGCGATCCGACGCCGGTGAGCGTGGCCGTGATCGGTGGGGCGGGCAAGAGCGGGTCGCTGTCCCTGGCCGCGGCGCGGCGGGCGGGCGCCGCCCGTACCGTCGGGGTGGTTCCGGTGGCGGCGGAGCGCGACGCGCTGACGGCGGCGGGGCTGGCGTCGGTGGTGGCGGTGGCCGACGCGCGGGATCCGGTGGGCCTGTCCACGGCGGTGACCACGGCGTTGGGTACGCCGGCGGACGTGACGGTGGTCTGCGTGGACGTGCCGGGTTGTGAGCACGGGGCGGTCCTGGCGACCGCGGACGGCGGCACGGTGATCTTCTTCTCGATGGCGACGAGCTTCTCGGCGGCGGCGTTGGGCGCGGAGGGGCTGGCGGCGGACGTGACGATGCTGGTGGGCAACGGGTACGTGCCGGGGCACGCGGAGTTGGCGTTGGGGTTGCTGCGCGCCGAGCCGGGGGTGCGCCAGCTTTTCGCGGCGCGGATCGCGGCAGACTGAGGTCATGACGAACCCCTCGACGTTGTACCGCGGCGGCGTGTTGCACTGTCCGGCGGATCCGAGCGCGACCGCGCTGCTGGTGTCCGGTGGGCGGATCACCTGGTTGGGCACGGACGGTGACGCGCCGCCGGCCGAGAAGGTGGTGGACCTGGGCGGGGCGCTGGTGACGCCGGCGTTCGTGGACGCGCACGTGCACGCCACGGACACCGGGTTGGCGTTGTCCGGGCTGGAGTTGTCTGGCGTGCGCTCGGCGGGGCAGTTGCTGGACGCGGTGGCGGTGTTCGCGGCGGGGCTGCCGGCGGACGCGGTGGTGCTGGGGCACGGCTGGGACGAGTCGGGTTGGTCGGACGTGACGTTGCCGGACGCGGCGGCGCTGGACCGGGCGGCCGGTGGCCGGCGGGTGTACCTGTCGCAGGCGTCGATCCATTCGGCGTTGGTGTCGTCGGCGTTGCTGGCGGCGTGCCCGCAGGTGGTGGACGCGGCCGGCTACGACCCGTCGGGTTGGCTGCGTCGCGACGCGCACCACGTGGTGCGGGCGGCGGCGCAGGGGTCGGTGAGTCGGGCGCAGCGGGTGGCGGCGCAGCGGGTGGCGCTCGCGCACGCGGCGTCGCTGGGTATCGCCGCGGTGCACGAGTGCGGCGGCCCGGAGATCTCCGACGAGGAGGACTTCACGGGCCTGTTGGGCATCTCGGGCGCGGGGGTGCCGGAGGTGTACGGGTACTGGGGTGAGTTGGGTGGCGCGGCGCGGGCCCGGGAGTTGGGCGCGGTGGGCGCGGGTGGTGACCTGTTCGCGGACGGGGCGTTGGGGTCGCGCACGGCGCACGTGTCGCAGCCGTACGGCGACGGCGACGGCTGTGGGCACGGCTACCTGACGGTCGAGCAGGTGCGTGACCACCTGGTGGACTGCGCGGCGCACGGCCTGCAGGGCGGGTTCCACGCGATCGGTGACGCGGCGATCGGCACGGTGCTGGACGGGTTCGCGGCGGCGGCGGCGACGCTGGGCGTGGAGCGGCTGCGGGCGGCCCGGCACCGCGTGGAGCACGCCGAGATCATGAGTCGGCGGATGATCGCGCGGTTCGTGGAGTACGGGATCGTGGCGAGCGTGCAGCCGGCGTTCGACCGGCTGTGGGGTGGTGCGGGCCGGATGTACGAGGCGCGTCTGGGCCTCGCCCGGTCGTTGGAGTCGAACCCGATGGGCGCCATGCACTCGGTGGGTGTGGCGTTGGCGTTCGGGTCGGATTCGCCGGTGACGCCGTTGGATCCGTGGGGGTCGGTGCGGGCGGCGGCGGCGCATCACAACCCGGCGCAGCGGATGAGTGTGCGGGCGGCGTTCGCGGCGCACACGCGCGGCGGGTGGCGGGCGGTGCACCTGGACGTCGAGGGTGTGCTGGCGTTGGGCGCCCCGGCGACGTTCGCGGTGTGGTCGACGCCGGCCGGTGTCGAGCGGGGCCTGCCGGTGCTGCTGGCCGAGGATCCGGACCTGCGCGGCCCGGACGACCCGACGCCGCTGCCGGTGTGCCGGCGGCTGGTGCTGCGCGGCGAGGTCATCTATGAGGAAGGGTCGTCGTGAGCGAGCAGATGAGCGGTGTGGCGTGACCGGGAAGCTTGATCTTGATCCGGTGTTGGTGGCGCGGGCGCGGGAGTTGGCGCGGCGGGCCGGGCAGCCGGTGGTCGACCTGGCGCGCAGCCACACCACGGTGTCGGTGGAGCGGGCGGTGCTGCGCCTCGCCGGGGTGACGGGCGCCGACCCGGACGGCATTCCGTGGGTGAACCGGCTCGTCGACGCGGTCGTCGCGGACGTCGGCCTGGGGCACGGGGTGGCGGCGCCGGTGTTCGACGCGCTGGTGCGTGAGGGCAGCACCGACGTGACGTTGCTGGCGCAGAAGGCCGCCGCCGGGTCGGTGCGGTTCGGCGTGCCGTCGGGTCGGGCGGCCACGGCGGCCCGGTCGGCGGCCCGCCGGGCCGTGGGCGCGGGGATCCGGCGTATCGACCGGCGGCGGGTCGAGCGGGACCGGCTCGTCAAGCGGCACGGTGACCCGGCGCAGCGGCCCTGGATCTACCTGATCGTGGCGACCGGGGACATCTACGAGGACATCCCGCAGGCGCAGGCGGCGGCGCGGGCGGGCGCGGACGTGATCGCGGTGATCCGGTCCACGGGCCAGTCGCTGCTGGACTACGTGCCCGAGGGCGCCACCCGGGAGGGGTTTGCCGGCACGTACGCCACGCAGGAGAACTTCCGGCTGATGCGCGCGGCGTTGGACGCGTCGTCGAAGGAGTTGGGCCGCTACGTGCGGCTGACGAACTACGCGTCGGGTCTGTGCATGCCGGAGATGGCGACCCTGGCCGGCCTGGAACGCCTCGACATGATGCTCAACGACTCGATGTACGGGATCCTGTTCCGCGACATCAACCCGGTGCGCACGTTCGTCGATCAGCGGTTCTCCCGGCAGGTCCACGCCCGCGCGGGGATCATCATCAACACCGGTGAGGACAACTACCTGACCACCGCCGACGCCGTCGACGAGGCGCACACGGTGACGGTGTCGCAGTTGCTCAACGAGTTCTTCGCCCACGAGGCGGGCCTGGCGGACTGGCAGTTGGGCCTGGGGCACGCCTTCGAGATCAACCCGGAGGTGCCGGAGTCGTTCCGCCTGGAGTTGGCGCACGCCCTGCTGGCGCGGGAGTTGTTCCCCGACGCGCCGCTGAAGTGGATGCCGCCGACGAAACACATGACCGGTGACGTGTTCCGGGGCAACCTGCTCGACGGGTTCTTCAACCTGGCGGGGACGCTGACCGGTCAGGGCATCCTGCTGGTGGGGATGATGACCGAGGCGGTGGTGACGCCGTGGCTGTCCGACCGGGACATCGCCCTGCAGAACGTGCGGTACGTCCTCGGCGCGGCCGGCGGGCTGCACGAGGACTTCGTTCCGGCGGCGGGCGGGTTCATCCGTCGCCGCGCCAACCAGGTGCTCGGTGAGGCCCTGGACCTGCTGGAGCGCATCGGGGAGCAGACGCTGCTCACCGCGATCGCCGAGGGCACCTTCGGGATCATGAAGCGGCCCGCGGACCGGGGCAAGGGCCTCGACGGTGTCGCCGCGCACGAGGGCGACTACTACAACCCGGCCACGGAGATCCTGGAGGCGGGTCGTGAGTAAGGCGATCGTTCGGCCCTACGGGGACACCACCGGCGACGGGATGGTGCAGGTGTCGTTCACCCTGCCCGTGCCGCACGACAAGCGGGCCGAGGGCGCGGCGGTGCAGTTGGCCAACAAGATGGGCATCGACCCGGCGATGGTGGTGCACGCCAAACCGATGGGGGACGGGTTCACGTTCTTCGTCGTGTACGGGCGGGTCAACCACCTCGTCGATCTGGCCGCCGTGCAGGTCGTGGAGCGGGACTTCGCGTTGCTGTCGGCCAAGGACGTCAACACGGTGATCAAGCAGCGGCTGCGGCGCAAGCTGTCAGTGGTCGGCGCGTGCATCGGCACCGACGCCCACACGGTGGGCATCGACGCGATCCTCAACGTCAAGGGCATCGCGGGCGAGAAGGGCCTGGAGTACTACCGGGAGCTGAAGGTCACCAACCTGGGCGCGCAGGTCAGCGTCCCGGAGTTGGTGGAGGCCGCGCGGGCGGAGAAGGCCGACGCGGTGCTCGTGTCGCAGGTCGTCACGCAACGCGACGCGCACCTGCACAACACGCGGGAGATGTCGGCGGCGTTCCGGGAGGCCATGCCGGCGGGCAAGCGGCCGCTGCTGATCGTCGGCGGTCCCCGCTTCGACGAGACGATGACCGACGAGTTGGGCGTCGACCGGATCTTCGGCCGGGGCACCACGCCGGGCGAGGTGGCCAGCTACCTGGTGCACGCCCTGATCACGCAACGGAAGGCGAACGCATGAGCGACGACGCGCGGCTCGGGTTGACGGTGACGCACCGGCGGTACGTGCCGTACGCGCACGCCCACTACGCCGGCAACCTCGTCGACGGGGCGTACGCCCTGGGGCTGTTCGGTGACGTCGCCACCGAGGTGTGCATCCGCACCGACGGCGACGAGGGCCTGTTCGCCGGGTACGCCGATGTGCGGTTCACCGCGCCGATCCGCGCCGGTGACGTGGTCGAGGTGACGGCGCGGGTGACACGGGTCGGCAGCCGCAGCCGCACCCTGGAGTTGAGCTGCGCGGTGGTGTGCCGGGGCCGCCCGGACCGCTCCGAGTCCACCGCCGAGGTCCTCGACCCGCCGATCGTGGCGGTGACCGCGACCGGCACCGTGGTCGTACCCGCTTCGTCATGACCCTCGCGGTCTGCGCGGACGTCGGCTCGACGTACACCAAGGCGGCCGTGGTGGATCTGGCCGCCGGTGTCCTCGTCGGCGCGGCGGCCGCGCCCACCACGGTGGGCAGCGACGTGCTGCGCGGCCTGGACGCCGCGGTCACGGCGGCCACCGCCGGGCTCGGGCTGCGCGACGTGCCGTGGTACGTCTGCTCGTCCGCCGGCGGTGGGCTGCGGCTGGCCGTCATCGGCTACGAGGCCCTCGTGACCGCGCAGGCGGGCCGGCGGGTCGGGTTGTCGGCGGGCGCGCACGTGGTGCACACCGCCGCCGGGCGGCTCGACGCGGCGGCCCTGGCCGTGTTGCGGGCGGCCCGGCCGGACGTGGTGCTGCTGGTGGGTGGCACCGACGGCGGCGACGCCGACACGATCCGCCACAACGCGACCCGGCTGGCCCGCGCCCGCTGGCGCACCCCTGTGGTCCTGGCCGGCAACGCCGACGTGCGTGCCGAGCTGACCGCGCTGCTGGCGGACGCCGGGGTGCCGGTGAGCGGCGCGGACAACGTGCTGCCGCGCATCGGGGTCCTCACGCCGACGTCGGCGCGGGCGGCGATCCGGGCGGTGTTCCTGCGGCACGTCATCGGAGGTAAACGACTGTCCCGGGGCACCCGTTTCGCGCGGCTGGTACGGGCGGCCACCCCCGACGCGGTCCTGACCGGCGTGGAGGTGCTGGCCGACACCATCGGCGGTGACCTGGCCGTCGTCGACGTGGGTGGGGCCACCACCGACGTGTACTCGGTGCTCACCCCCGACGAGCGGGCCACCGGCCCGGGCCGGGAGGTCGCCGGCAGCCTGTGGCGTGCCCGCACCGTCGAGGGCGATCTCGGCATGCGGTGGAGCGCGCCGGGCGTGGTGCGCGCCGCCGTCGAGGAGCGGCTGCTCACCGACGCCGACGACCTCACTGCCGCCGCCGACCGGCGGGCGGCCGACCCGGCGTTCCTGGCCGCCGACGATGCCGAGCGGGCCGTGGACGCGCGGATCGCGACCCTGGCGGCGACGGTGGCGCTGCGCCGGCACGCCCGGGGTGTCGCCACCGGTGAGCGGGCCGGGCGGGACCTGCGGGACGTGCGGCTGCTGGTGGGCTCCGGTGGGGTGCTGCGGCACGCGCCGCCCGACGCGTCGGGGCGGGTGCTGGCGGCGGTCCTGGCCGATCACGCGGGCGGGTGGGCGGTGCCGCGCGCCGCCCGCGCGGTGGTGGACGTCGACTACGTGCTGGCCGCCGGTGGGCTGCTCGCCGAGGAGCACCGGACGGCGGCGCAGGCGCTGGTGCGCCACCATCTGTGCCCGCAGTGAGACACACCGATCCGACACGCCGTGGCGCAACACACGACAGGCCGGGGTGGGTTGACAGGAGGCGGGGTGCAGCACGTACCGTCTTTGAGTCCTACCACGGGAAGCGGCTGTTGTTCGCTTCGTCCCTTCGTCCGCTGGCCGAGCGACATGTTTCAGCGTCATCGTCGCGGCGGCCAGGTCCAGCGGGCGGGGGTCGGCGGGGCGGCGCGAACCGGCCGCGATTACCGGTGTACGGGCAGGGTGAGGTGCACGGCCAGTAGACAACGGCCCGGCGGGGGCAGCCAGTCAACCGCCTGGTCGGTCCGAAGGTCGGCGTGCCCCATCCTCGCCCCACCGGCCGGGAAGGGCCTGGGAGCATCGGGGCGCGGCGCAAGCCGCGCCCCGATTTCATGCGCCCCCGACATCGCCCCCCATCGCCGCGCCGATCTTGCGGTTTCTGTGGTCGAGTTGGGCGGTAACGCCCCTTCTGTCGCAGCGGAAACTGCAAGATCGCGGAGCAGGGGTCAGGCGCGGATGGCGGCCGGGTAGCCTTCGGCGGGTGATCGAGGTGAAGCAGCGGTGACGACGCTGGACCGGGACGGGAGTCACGTCCCCACGGTGACCAGTGCGCCGGTCGTCGCGGGTCGGCCGCTGCCGCTGCGCGTGGCCGCGCCGATGGCCGTGGTCGCCGGGTTGGCCCTGCTGCTGGCGTTCCCGCCGTACGGGGTGTGGCCGCTCGCGCCCGTCGGGGTGGCGCTGCTGGCCGCCGCCGCCCACCGGCGACGGTTGCGCGCCGGCGCCGGCCTGGGTTTCCTCACCGGGGTGGCGCTGTTCGCGCCGATGCTGGCCTGGACGAACCTGCACACCGGCTACCTGCCGTGGGTGCTGCTGTCGCTGCTGCAGGCCGGCTACCTGGCGCTGCTCGGCGCCGCCACCGCCTGGGTGTCCCCCCTGGCCGACCGGGGCCCGTGGCAGTGGCCGGCGCTGACCGGGCTGCTGTGGGTGGGGCAGGAGGCGGTGCGCGACCGTACCCCGTTCGGCGGTTTCCCGTGGGGTCGCCTCGCGTTCAGCCAGGACGACTCTCCGCTGCTGCGCCTGGCCGCCCTCGGCGGCGCGCCACTGGTCACCTTCGCCGTGGCCCTCGCCGGTGGCCTGCTCGCCGCCGCCGTCTGGCGGGGCTGGGCGGCCCGCCGCGACGCCCGCCCCGAGTGGTGGCTGGCGGCGGTCGTGCCGGCCGCCGTCGCCGTGGCGGTGGGCGCGGTGAGCCTGCTGGTGCCCGTCGCCGCCGCGGGCGGCGGCAAGACCGTGACCGTCGCCATCGTGCAGGGCAACGTGCCGCGCCTCGGGCTGGACTTCAACGCCCAGCGGCAGGCCGTGCTCAACAACCACGTCGACGCCACCATCGAGCTGGCCGCCCGGGTCGTCGCCGGCACCGCGCAGCGACCCGACCTGGTGGTGTGGCCGGAGAACTCCAGCGACATCGACCCGCTGCGCAACCCCACCGCCGGGGCCCGCATCGCCCAGGCCGCCGACGCGATCCGCGCGCCCATCCTGGTCGGCGCGGTGCTGCTCGGCCCCGGGCCCGGGCAGGTCCGCAACGCGGGCATCCTGTGGCGGCCCGGCACCGGTGCGGACATGGCGCAGCTCTACACCAAACGGCATCCGGTGCCGTTCGCCGAGTACGTGCCGTTGCGGAACATCGCGCGCATGGTCAGCGACAAGGTCGACCTGATCCGCACCGACTTCGTACCCGGCAGCACCCCGGGCGTGGTACGCGCCGGCCCGGCGACCCTCGGCGACGTGATCTGCTTCGAGGTCGCCTACGACGAGGTGGTCCGCGACACGGTCACCGGCGGCGCGCAACTGCTGGTGGTGCAGACCAACAACGCCACCTTCAACGAGGCGGAGGCCCGCCAACAGCTGGCCATGGTGCGGCTGCGGGCCGTCGAGCACGGCCGGCCGGCGCTGATGGCCTCCACGGTCGGCGTGTCCGGGTTCGTCGCCCCCGACGGGCGGGTAAGCGATGCCACCGGGTTCAACACCCGGGAGGTCGTGGTGCGGCAGCTGCGGCTCGACAGCGGACGCACCCTCGCCACCCGCCTCGGCTGGTGGCCGGAGTTGGCCCTGGCCGCTCTGGCGGTGGCCGCCCTGGTCGGCGCGGGTGTGCTGCGGCGCCGCCAGCGGGTCGTGCCCGCATAGCAGCAGCCGGTACGCCGGCGGGAGCGGAGGAACCGTGGTCCAGGCCACCGATACGATCCGGCGTCCCGACGAGGTGCCCGGCGTGGGTCGGGTCCTCGTGGTGATCCCCACCTACAACGAGGCCGACAACGTGGCGGCGATCGTGGGGCGGGTCCGCCGGGCCGCCCCCACCGTGAGCATCCTCATCGCCGACGACAACAGCCCCGACGGCACCGGCGCGATCGCCGACGCCCTCGCCGACGGCGACCCGCACGTGCAGGTGTTGCATCGCCGGGGCAAGGAGGGGCTCGGCGCGGCGTACCTGGCCGGGTTCGGGTGGGCGCGCGAGCGCGGCTACCACGCGGTGGTGGAGATGGACGCCGACGGCTCCCACGCCCCGGAGGACCTGCCGGCGCTGCTGGAGGCCGCCCGGGACGCCGATGTGGTGATCGGGTCGCGGTGGACCAGCGGGGCGCGGGTGGTGAACTGGCCGCTGCGGCGGCTGCTGCTGTCGCGCGGCGGCAACCTGTACGCGCGTCTCGCGCTGGGCATGCCCGTCTCGGACGCCACCGGCGGCTACCGGGTGTACCGCACCAGCGCCCTGGACGCCATCGACCTGGCGTCGGTGACCTCGCAGGGGTACTCGTTCCAGGTGGAGCTGTCGCGGCTGGCGCACCGGGCGGGGGTGCGGATCGTGGAGGTGCCGATCACGTTCGCCGAGCGGGAACGCGGCGACAGCAAGATGAGTCCGCGCATCGTCGCCGAGGCGTTGTGGCGGATCACCGCGTGGGGCGTGCAGGACCGGCGGCAGGCCGTACGCCGCAGCCTGAACGGCACCCCCAGCGGTCAGGTGCGGTGGCCGTGAGCGTGGCCGTGTCATGCTGGATGTGCGGTTCGTGTCGTGCCGCGGGATGGCGATGAGGTGAGATGCGCCGAGGACTGAGGTTCGTGCCGCTGGCCCTGCTGCTGACGGTGGTGCTGGAGCTGGCGGTGTTCGTCGTCGTGGGCAGGGCGGTGGGGTTCGGCGCGGCGGTGCTGCTGGTGTTCGCCGCGTCCCTGCTGGGGCTGGTGCTGCTGCGCCGTGAGGGAATGCGCGCCTGGCGGGGGTTCCGCACCGCCGCGCAGGCCGGGCAGCCGCCGGGCCGTCAGGTGACCGATGGGCTCGTCGGGTTGGCCGGTGCCCTGCTGCTGGCGATACCAGGCCTGGTCAGCGGCCTGGTCGGGTTGCTGCTGATGGTGCCGCCGGTGCGCCGGTTGGCTCGCGCCGGGGTGCAACGCGTCGCCGAGCGGCGGGTGTCGTCGATGGTGGCCGGTGACCTGTTCGGGCCGCGTACGGTCCGGGTGCGTCAGGGCGCGCCACAGCCGCCGCCACGTCCGCAGCCGGAGCAGCCGGTGGTCGTCGACGGTGGCCGCGCCATCGAGGGCGAGATCGTCGAGCCGGGCCGCAACTGAACCCACACACACGACGGCGCCCCCGGGCAACCCCGGGGGCGCCGGGGGGTGTGTGGGTGCGGCTCAGGGGCGGCCGCGGCGGGTACGTACCACCAGGAGCCGCACGGCGAGGATGTGCACAATCTAGGCGATCGAA
>NZ_JBITDT010000001.1:140855-164579 GCF_044454415.1 Micromonospora sp. NPDC051543 | reverse complement strand
TGCTTCGTCGCTCCCGCGCCCCCCCCCCCCCAACACCCCCCCCCCCCCCCGCCCGCCCCCGGCCGACCGCGGGGCCCCCGCCGTCGTGTGTGTGGGTGCGGCTCAGGCGCGGCCGCGGCGGGTACGAACCTCCTGGAGCCGCTCGGCGAGGATGTCCTCAAGCTCGGCGATCGAACGCCGCTCCAGCAGCATGTCCCAGTGGGTACGCGGCGGCTTGGCCTTCTTCTGCTCCGGCTCGCTGCCATCGACGAGTCGGGCGACGCTGCCGTCGAACTTGCACTCCCAGGTCGTCGGGACCTCGGCGTCGACGGCGAACGGCACCTCGAACTGGTGGCCCTTGGCGCAGAGGTACTCGCGGGTCTGACGCGGCGCGAGCTCCGTGTTGCGGTCGGATTCGTAGCTGACCGCGCCCAGCCGGCTTCCGCGCAGCATACGCTCGCCCATGATCGACTTCCCCTCGTTCGTGGTGCTGGTCTTCTGGGTGTAACGGCGCGTTCCCGTCGCCCCATTCCCGCCCGAGGGCGTGAGGCGTCCACGGGCGGGCCGGAACCAAGGGTAGCCGGCCTCGACCGGGACGCCACGGCGGTGGCGTGTCGTGACTGCCACCGGGGATGTTAGGGCGTGCGAGGACTATGACACACGCCCTAACCGCCCGAACGCGGTCAAGGTTGCGGCGACGTCGCGCCCGGGTCGGAAGCACCCACCCCGGCGGGTGCCGCCGCGCCGAGGCGGGCCAGCGCCAGCGCCAGGTCGCTGACCTGGTCACCGAGCTGCGCCACCCGCCGCTGGGCCACGTCCCGGTCGGCCTCGGCGGCTTCGAGCCGTACCGTCAGGGCCGTGAGCCGACCCTCGGCGGTGGCCGCGGCCTGCCGGGCGGCGGCCAGTTCGGCGGTGAGCGTGTCGCGCTGCTCGGTCGCGGCGGTCAGCTCCGCGCGGAGCCGGGCGGCCAGCTCGGCGGCCTCCTGCCGGGCGCCGTCGGCCTCCGCGGCGACGGCCTGGGCGCGATCCCGGGCCCGTTCGGCCTGTTCCCGGGCCCGGGCGGCGTCCGCGGCCTCGGCGCGGGTCCGTGCGGCGTCGGCGCGGGCCTGGTCGATCTGACGGCGTACGTCCTGCGCCTCGGCCTGCCACCGCGCGGCCCGCTCGCCCGCGTCGGCGGCGTCCCGGGTGGCCCGTTCGGCGTCGGCGCGCGCCGCGTCCCGCTCAATTGTCAGGTCGGTCGCGCGCTGCCGTTCGGTGTCGCGCTCGGCCCGCAGGTCACGGACCTCGGCGCGGGCCTGGTCGCGGTCGCGTTCGGCCTGCGCGCGCAGCGCCTCGGCGGCGCTGACGTCGTGGCGGGCCTGGTCCCGGGCGGCCTCGGCCCGGTGGGCGCGCTCGTCGGCCGCGTCGGCGCGGTCTGCGGCGGCCTCGGCACGTCGCGTGGCGTCGTCGGCCTCGGCGCGGGCCGTGCGGGCCTGCTCGCGGGCGCGCGCCGCGTCGGCCGACGCGGTCTCGGCGTCGTCGCGGGCCTCGTCGCGTTCGTTCTGCGCGGCCGCGACCTCGGTGGCGGCCTCCGCGCGGGCCTGTGCGAGCTGCCGCTGCACACCCACCGGGGACAGTTCGGCGTGCAGCGCCTCGGTCAACGTCTCGACGATCTGGTCGAGGCGGTCCACCGCCTCCCAGGTGCGGGCCACCTGCCCGGGCAGGCCGGGGGCGTTGCGGTGGCGCATCCGACTGTTGCGCGAGGCGCGTTGGCAGGCGCCGTCGTTGTCGCGGCAGTAGCGGAACGGCCGGCCCGCGCCGACACGCTGCGCCACCGGCGCTCCACAGTGGGCGCACGGGCGGGTTTCGGCGGGGGTGAGCGGGGCGTCCATCAAGGGCGAAGTCTAGTGCCGCCCGCTCAGGTCGCAGCCCGGGCCGTCGCGTCCAGGGTGTAGCGGCGCTGCAGCAGCAGCGCGGCGAGCATCGCCGCCGCCGGCAGCAGTCCGAAGCCGTAGCGGACCGCCGCGAGCGCCGCGTCCGGCTGCGCCGGTGACTCACCGGCGGTCGACGCCACGAAACCGCCGGCCGCCAGGCAGAGGGCGTACGCGTAGGGACCCAGGGCCGCGCCGGTGGCCTCGGTGGCCGTCCACACCCCGGTGTACGTGCCGGCGCCGGTGGTGCCGGCGGCCCGGATCACGTCGGGCAGCATCGCGAACGGCAACAGTTGCATGCCGGCGAACGCCACCCCGAGCACCGCCACCGCGCCGACGAGCACCGGCAGGCCGGCCGGTCTGCCCACCGCCAGCACCAGCGAGCCGGCCGCGAACGCGCCCTGCGCGCCGAGCAGCGCCCGCTGCTTGCCGATCCGGCGGGCCAGCACCAGCCAGGCGGCGGTGACCAGCAGCGCCGGGGCGACGAACGCGGCCACCAGCACCGTGGTCAGGGCGGGGGCGCGCAGCTCGTACTCCGCGTAGTAGGGCACCCCGGCCAGGACCAGGTGGGTGGTGGTGGACATGGCCAGGTAGGCGGCGACCAGCGGGCGGAACTGCTTATCGCGCAGGGCGGTGCGCAGCGCCCGCCACCCGCCGTGGCTCGGCGCCGTGCCGCCCGACGCGACGCCACGCAGCCGGGCGATGCCGGCCACGCCGACCAGCATGGCCACCAGCATCCCGACGGCGAGGACCACGCCCATGCGCTGGTAGCCGCCCCGGGTCGCGGCGTCACCGCCGGTCAGCAGCGGGGCCAGCAGGCCGGCGGCGAGGATGCCGAGGGTCAGCACGACCATCCGGAACGCCATCAGCCGGGTGCGTTCGTCGTAGCCGATGCGCAGGTCGGCGGGGGTGGCCAGGTAGGGGACCTGGTAGGCGGCGAAGAGCAGGTTGCCGGCGACGAAGGCCACCGCCACCCAGGCGGCGGCCGGCGTGCCGGTCAGGCCACCGGGCACCGCGAACAGCGCGGCGAACGCGACCGGCAGGGCGCAGCCGAGCAGCAGCAGCCGTCGCCGGTCGCCCCGGCGGGTCTGTTCGACGTCGGCGCGGTGCCCGACCCACGGGTGCAGCAGCACGTCGGCGATCTTCGGCAGCAGCAGCGCCAGTCCGGCCAGCCACGGCCCGACGGCCAGCACGTCGGTGAGGAAGTAGAGCAGCAGCAGGCCGGGAACGGTCACCCAGACACCCATGCCGAGGGAGCCGGCGGCGAACCCGGCGAGGGGGCCGCGGGGCAGCGTCGCGTCGGTGCCGGCCGCGGGCCGCCGGTCGAGCCCGGTCATCGCCGCATCCTCTCCGCAATCCAACAGTTGCTGGATTCTAGGGGCAGAATGGCGGCCATGACCATGCCCCGACGCCGTCCGGGTCGACCTCGGCGCGAGCAGGCCCGGCCCACCCGCGAGGTGGTGCTCACCGCCGCGACCGCGCTGTTCGCCGAGCGTGGCTTCGACGCCGTCGGGCTGCGGGAGGTCGCGGCCGCCGCCGGGGTCGACGTCGCCACGGTCGCCCACCACACGGGTACGAAGGCGGCGCTCTACGAGGCGTGTTTCGCGCGGGTGTTCGACGTGGAGCGGCAGGTCCTCACCGAGGCCGCCGAGCGGGCCCGCACGGCCCTCGACGCGGGCCCGGACGCGGCGCGGCGGGCGTTGCACGATCTGGTCGACGTGTTCGTGGACTTCCTGCAGGACCACCCGGAGACCACCGCGCTGTGGCTGCGACGCTGGTTGGCGCCGCAGCGGCACGCCGAGCTGGACCGGCGCTACGCCGAACCGCTCTACCGGCTGGTGGCGGAGCTGCTGACCGCCGCCGCGGCGGCCGGCGCGTTGGCCGAGCCGACCCCGCACATCACCGTACGCAGCCTGGTCTGGGCCACGCACGGACACGTCGTGGCGTTGGCCTCGGGCGTGCCGGCGGCCCGGGAACGCCGCGAGTTCCGGGCGTTCGTGCACCGATTCCTCACCGCGTTGTACGGACCGACGGGTTGACGGGCCGTCGCCGCCCGACGATTATCCATCGGACGTTGGATAATGCGGGGGAGCGGCGATGCGGGCAGAACCCAGGGTTGCGGTGATCGGCGCCGGCGCGGCCGGACTCGCCACCGTCAAGGCGCTGCGCGACGCCGCCGTCGCCGTGGTCGGCTTCGAGGCCACCGACCAGGTCGGCGGCCTCTGGGTGTACGGGGCGCCCGACTCACCCGCGTACCGCACGCTGCACCTGAACACCAGCCGTGGCCGTACCGAGTTCGCCGACCACCCGATGCCCGCCGACTGGCCCGACTACCCGGACCACACGCGGGTCGCCGGCTACCTGGCCGACTACGCCGACCGGTTCGGGCTGCGCGACGCCATCCGCCTGCGGCACACCGTCGAGCGGGTCGTGCGCCGACCGGACGGCACGTGGACGGTCACGGCCAGCGGCCCGGACGGGCCGGTCGAGGTCACCGTCGAGTCCGTGGTCGTCGCCAACGGCCACAACCGGGTCCCCCGGCTGCCCGAGCCGTCGTACCCCGGCACCAGCACCGCCGAGCAGATCCACAGCCACGACTACCGCGGCCCCGAGCAGTTGGCCGGCCGGCGCGTCCTGGTCGTCGGCGGCGGCAACTCGGCGATGGACATCGCGGTGGACGCCTCGTACGCCGCCGAGCGGACGCTGCTGTCGCTGCGCCGGGGCGTCTGGGTGGTGCCCAAGCACCTGCTGGGTCGCCCCTCGGACACCCTCAACGGCGCGCTGGCCCGCCGGCTCCCGTGGCGGCTGCGCCAGCGCATCAGCCAGACCATGATCTCCGCCGCCGTCGGCAACCCCGCCCGCTACGGGCTGCCCGCGCCGACGCACGGCTTCCTGCAGGACCATCCGACGCTCTCGGACGGCCTGCTGTCCCGCCTCGCCCACGGCGACGTCGAGGCCCGCCCCGGTGTGGCCGCCCTCGACGGCGACCGGGTCGAGTTCACCGACGGCCGCGTCGACCAGGTCGACCTGATCGTGTGGTGCACCGGCTACCGGGTGGAGATCGGGTTCCTGCCGGCCGAACTGCTGGGCGGCGGGGCTGACACCCTGGCGTTGTACCGGCACGTGTTCCACCCCGAGGCTCCCGGCCTGATGTTCGTCGGGCTGATGCAGTCCACCGGCTCCGCGTTCCCGCTGGTCGAGGCGCAGGCCAAGCTCATCGCCGCGCAGCTCGCCGGCCGGTATGCCCTGCCCGATCCGGCGCGGCAGCGGGACGCCTGCCGGGCCGAGCTGCGAGCGGCGACGGCCCGCTGGGGTCAGCGCCGCCCGGCGATGCGGGTGGACTTCGACGTGTACCTGGCCGAGTTGACCCGGGAGCTGAAGACCGGAGCACGCCGGTGACGGCGCTGACCGGCCGGCGGGTCCTCGTCACCGGCGCGAGCGGCACCTTCGGCCGGCACCTCGGCGTCGCGCTGCGCGCCGCCGGCGCCCGGGTGGTGGGGCTCGACCTGCGCGCCCGCGAGGACGACGACCTGCCGGTGCTCGGCTGCGACCTGACCGACCCGGCCGCCGTCCCCGCTGCCGTGCAACAGGCGGTCACCCGGCTCGGCGGGCTCGACCTGCTGATCAACAACGCCGGGGTGGGCGGTCCCGCCCCGGCGGAGCTGGCACCGGACGAGGTGGTCCGCCAGCAGTTGGAGGTCAACCTGCTGGCCGCCTGGCGCACCACCGCCGCCGCGCTGCCCGCCCTGCTCGACACCCGCGGGCGGGTGATCTTCGTGGCCAGCCGGATGGCGGTGCTGCCGCTGCCCCTCGCCGCCGCGTACGGGGTCAGCAAACGGGCTCTCGTCGCGTACGCCGACGCGCTGCGCCACGAGGTGGGCAGCCACGTCGGGGTCAGCGTCGTCTACCCCAGCATGGTCGCCTCACCGATCCACGACAGCACCGCCGAGGCGGGCCTGTCGCTGCGCGGAGTGTCCCGCCCCGAGCCCGTCGAGGGTGTCGTCGCGGCGATCCTGCGCGCCGCCACCGCCCGGCGGGCGCCCCGGGACGTGGCGACCACCCGACGCGGCCGGCTGGAGATGGCCGTCGGCCGGCACGCTCCCGCGCTGGCCGACCGGCTGGTACGCCGTACCCTCGCAGCCCGGCTCGCCGCCGGCGACCTGGACGCCGCGCCGCTGGCCGCCGGGATGGTCCGCCGCCACCGTGGCCGGTGAGGACCGGATCAGGGTACGGCGACAGCCGCGCGGGAACGGTCGGCGGCGATACGGACGGCCAACGCGGCAAGGGCCGTACCGGTCACCCACTGCTGGACGCGCAACCACAGCGGCCGGCGGGCGAAGAACCCGGCCAGCGCCCCGGCGCTGAGCACGATCATCGCGTTGACGCTCAACGCGACGGCGATCTGGGTCAGGCCGAGCAGCAGGCTCTGCGCCGCCACCTGTCCCCGCGCCGGCTCGACGAACTGCGGTAGCAGCGACACGTAGAGGATGGCGATCTTCGGGTTGAGCAGGTTGGTGACCAGGCCCATGGTGAACAGCCGCCGGGGCCGGTCCGGTGGCAGCGGCGCGGGCGTGAACGGTGACCCGCCGCCCGGTCGCACGGTGCGCCACGCCAGCCACAGCAGGTAGCCGGCGCCGGCCAGTTTCACCACCGTGTACAGCGCCGGTACCAGGACGAACACGGCGGCTAGGCCGGCGACCGCCGTGGCCAGGTAGACGCCGAACCCGGCGGCCACCCCGAGCAGCGAGATCAGGCCGGCCCGACGGCCCTGCGCCACCGACCGGGAGACCAGGTAGACCATGTTCGGGCCGGGCGTGAGCACCAGACCCAACGCCACCAGCGCGATACCCAGCAGCGCACCCGCATCGACCATGACGTCGCCCCCGTTCACCGTCCCCCCGACCGACGCTAGGCCGGACGGCGACCGTGACCCAGAGCCACCTGCCCGGCGGTGGCCTGCCGCGCGGGAATGGTCACCGGCCCGACCGCGCTGAGCTGTTGCAGCGTGTGTCGCCGGTCGGAGGCGGCGCGTTACGGTGGCCGGGGGGAGGTGCCGCAGGGTGACCGAAGCGTGGGACGCGGCCGTGGAGGCGCAGATCCGGGGCGCCGCGCAACGCGGCGAGTTCGACAACCTGCCCGGGATGGGCAAGCCGATCCCCGGGCGCGGGACGCCGTACGACGAGTCGTGGTGGATCAAGAGTTTCCTGGAGCGCGAGAAGCTGCCCAGTGACCTGCTGCTGCCCACCCCGCTGCAACTGCGTCGACGTGTCGAGCAGGTCCCCGACGAGGTCCGCGACCTGCCCACCGAACAGGCCGTGCGGGCCTTCGTGGGGCAGCTCAACGCGCAGATCGTGGCCTGGCTGCGCAACCCGGACGGGCCCCGGGTCGCGGTCCGGCCGGTGAACGCCGACGAGGTGGTCGCTCGCTGGCGTGCCGAACGCGCCCCTCGGGACGTGACCGCCACCGTCACCGAACCGGCCACCGTCGTCGCCCCGGCCCGTCGACCCCGCCGGGGTTGGTGGCTGCGCTGGCGCCGCCGGGGCTGACGCCCCGCTGCCCCGAACAGTCCCGAACGGTCCCGAACACCCGCTTTCGCCCTCGATCCCCGCGCCGCCGCTACGGTCGGCACCGGGTGACCTGACGGCAGGCACGGGGACGGGGGCGACGTGGGTGAGCGCGCCGCGACGTACGCCGAGGTGTTCGCGGTACGCGAGTACCGCCACCTCTTCGGCGCGTACCTGCTGTCCCTGGCGGGCGACCAGCTCACGGCCGTCACCGTGGCGTACCTCGTCTACCACGGGACCGGATCGGCGGCGCTTGCCGCCGCCGCGTACGCCAGCTCCTATCTGGCCTGGCTCGTCGGCGGACCGCTGCTGTCCGGCCTGGCCGACCGGTATCCCCGCCGTCGTGTCCTGATCGTGTGCGACCTTGCCCGGGCGGCCCTCGTGCCGGTGGCGGCGCTGCCGGTCGTTCCCGCGCCGGCCCTGGTGGCGATGCTGTTCGCGGTCAACCTGATGCGGCCGCCGTTTGTGGCCGCGCGCGCGGCGTTGCTGCCCGACGTGCTCGACGGCGACCGGTACGCGGTGGCCAACGGCGTGGACAACATCTGCGCCCAGGTCGTGCAGGTGCTCGGATTCGCCGTCGGCGGAAGCCTGGTGGCGCTGCTGTCGCTGCGCGGCGCGCTGCTGGTCGACGCCGGCACGTTCCTCGTCTCGGCCCTGCTGATCGCGCGCGGCGTCCGGGCACGCCCGGCGCCCCCGGCGCAGGCGGGCCCCGTCCGCGCCGGTCGCGGGGACGGCCTGCGGGTGCTCGTCACCGACCCCCGGTTGCGCGCCTACGTGCTCGTCCTCTGGACGGCCAGCGCCTGCACCTACGCCGCCGAAGGGCTGATGGCGCCACTGGCCCGGCAGTACGACGGCGACGCCGCCACGGTGGGTGTCCTGCTGGCCGCCGCGCCGACGGGCATGGCGCTCGGCGCGGTCGCGCTCACCCGGTTCTGCCCACCTGCGACCCGACCGAGGCTGATCCTGCCCCTGGCCGCGCTGTCCACCGGCGTGCTGACGGCGGCGTGGCTCGTTCCGCCGCTGTGGGTGCTGCTCCTGCTGTTGGCGCTGGCCGGTGCCGCGAGCGCCTTCGCCGTTCCGCTGAACGCGCTGTTCGGCCGGGCGGTGCCGGCGGCCCTTCGGGGGCGCGCGTTCGGGGTCGCCGTCACCGGCCTCAGTGGCCTGCAGGGGACGGCGATGGTGCTCGCGGGTCTGGCCGCCGACCGGTGGCCGGCCACCACGGTCGTCGGGTTCAGCGGACTGTCGGGCGTGGTGGCGGTCCTCGCCCTCGGTCCGCTGTGGAGACGCGCCGCCCGTTTCGCGCCGTTCGAGGGCCGGGTCGTACAGACCCGAACGGTCCCGAACGCCGAAAGCCCTACCGCCGAGGTGGGCGGCGGTAGACGCTGAGGTCGTCGGGCGGGCACGGGGCCGCCCTCAACGGGGAAGGAGAAGCGCATGCGTGGCGTTCGCGAGCGTGGCATCAGCTGGACCTGACGGGTTTCTGAGCTGGCGGGTGCCGCGGAGGTCGTTGGTCCCTCGACCACCGCGGCACCCGCCCGACCGGCCGCCGGGGTCACTCCACCGCGGCCCGCCACGTCCAGGAGGTACGCCGTGCCCGACCCGGCAACTCACCCCGGCCGGTCATCCGCAGCAGCACGTCGGGCGCGTCGCCGGGCGGGGCGTCCGGGAAGAGTCGCCGCAGCACCAGCGCGCTCAGGCCGTGCGGCGGCTGCCACGGCACGCCGAGGCCGACGGCGATGTCGTGGGTGTGCAGCACCGTCTCGGCCACCCCCATCGCGGCGAACCCGGTCGGGTCGCAGGGGCCCCAGTGCCAGGCCCGCTCGGTCGGATCGGCGGCCTCGACGGCGACCGCGAGCAGCCGGGCACAGGCCCGCACCACGTCGAGCACCCGCGCCGGGCTCGCCGTGGGGGAGACCCGCAGGTCGTACGGCAGGTAGCTGTCCTGCGCCAGGCCGGTGACCTGGCCGGCGTACGCGAGCAGGTCGTGCGCGACGTGCGCGGCCGTCGTCCAGCAGCTCCAGGTCAACGTGCCGGCGGGCACCGACCAGTCGCGGTCGAGGTGCGGGTGCAGCACCCGGGTCATCTCGTCGGCGGCCGCCCGTACGTCGGCGCCGGTCATCGCGGACGTCCGTGGGTCGATGCGTGCAAGAATCCATCCTCGTGCTTGGGGAAGGCGGACACCATGTTGCCCAACCTGGTGGTGGACACGACGGTACTGCCGCCGGCGGACCGGTTCGAGTTCTGGTACGCCCTGATCGCCCAGGAGACGGGGCCCGTGCACATCACCAGCGCACGGCTGGACGACTTCGTCGCGTACGCCCAGGCCATCGACCTCGGGCGGATCCGGATGGCCTCGCTGCGGTACCCGTCGCTGCTCGCCACCCGGCCGGCTGGGCTGATCCGCCGAGCCCAGGCGGACATCTACCAGCTCACGCTGCCACTGACGGGGCGCAGCACGCTGGTCCAGGACCGCACCGAGACCGCGCTCGTCGCCGCCAACCACTTCACCCTGCTGGACACGGCACGTCCGCACATCGCCCGGCACCGGGCGGACAGCCCCGGTCTCGCCACGACGATCACCGTGCAGATCCCCTACGCGGCGCTGCCGTTGCCGCCGGATCGCGTGCGTCGCCTGCTGGCCACGCCGATGTCGTCGGGTCCCGGCGTCGCCGGGCTCCTGGCCCACCACCTGCGCAGCATCGCGGCGCACCCGGAGCAGTACGAGCCGAACCAGGCCGAGATGCTGGGCGCCATGGCGTTGGACCTGCTCGCCGCCACGCTCGCCCAGCGCCTCGACATCGAGGGCGTTCTGTCCCCGGAGACACGGCACGCCGCGTTACGCGCCCGCGTCGTCGCCTTCATCGACCGCCACCTCGACAGCGCCGAACTCAACCCTCGTAGCGTCGCCGCCGCCCACCACATCTCCCTGCGCTCCCTGCACCGCCTGTTCGACGGCGAGGCGACGACTCCTGCCGAGCTCATCCGGGCCAAGCGTCTGGAGCGGTGCCGGCGGGACCTGGGTAACCCGCTGCACGCGCGGCAGCCGGTGCACCTCATCGCCGCCCGTTGGGGTTTTTCGGACAAGGCCCACTTCAGCCGCCTCTTTCGCGCCCGCTACGGACGTTCACCGCAGGCGTACCGGGCGGCCCACACGGCAGCGGACCGCTGAGCCGGCAGCCGTTACCGCCCTCGGTGGTCGGTCGGGTCGTCCGCGTCGAAGTCGCGTACGGCGGTGCGGATCATCTCGCCGTACGGGTCGTCCGGTAGCTGGTCCAGGTGGTCCCGGGACCGGGCGAGGTGCTCCCGGGCCGGGCCGGCGTTGCCCAGTCGCCGGTGACAGTCGGCGAGGTTGAGGTGCAGCGACGGCAGGAGCGCCCGGACCTCGAGCGAGGGCAGGTGCCGCCGGACGCGTTCGTCGGTCAGCTCGGACACCGCCACCAGGGCGCGTTCGTCCCAGCTCAGCTCCGCGTCGAGGGTGTCCTGAAGGTCGGCGAGATGGTGGGCAACGGTGCAGCGGTGCAGCGCGTCGCCCGTCGGGCCGAGCTCGTCCCACAGCGCGGTGAGCAGTTCGCGGGCCTCGGCGGTGTCGCCGGTCTGGCCGAGCCGCACCGCCTCGATGACGCGGGTCATTGTCGGGTCGAGGGCCATCTGGTCGTTCATGTGGCCGATGGTCAGGCCTCAAGGAGGTCGAGGGTCAAACGGCGAACACCGCGCGGCTCCCGTCCAGAAATTTCAATGATTGGTATTAATCTTGCACGCGCCAGTCGAATTTTCGTAGGCTGCCCGGGTGATCGAGCAACCCCTCGTCGAGGCGAGGAATCTGGCCAAGACCTATCCGCGACGTGGGTCCACAGCGGAGTTCCGCGCGGTCGACGGCATCGACTTCGCGCTTCAACGGGGTGAGGCGTTCGGGCTTCTCGGGCCGAACGGCGCGGGCAAGTCCACCACCATGCGGATGATCGCCGCGACATCGCCGGTCAGCGGTGGCAGCCTGCGTGTCCTCGGCATGGACCCGATGACGCAGGGCCCGCAGATCCGCGCCCGGCTGGGCGTCGTCACCCAGGACGACCACCTGGACAACGAACTCAGCGTCCTGGAGAACCTGCACATCTACGGGCGGTACTTCGGCCTGCCCCGGGCCGTCATCCGGGACCGGGCGACCCGACTGCTGGACTTCGCCCACCTCCGGGAGAAGGCCGGCGACCAGGTGGAGACACTGTCGGGCGGCATGCGGCGGCGGCTGACGATCGCCCGCGCCCTGATCAACGAACCCGACATCCTGCTGCTCGACGAGCCGACCACCGGCCTCGACCCGCAGGCCCGACACATCCTGTGGGACCGGCTCTTCCAGCTCAAACAGGACGGCGTCACGCTCATCCTCACCACCCACTACATGGACGAGGCCGAGCAGCTCTGCGACCGGATCGTCATCGTCGACCACGGTCGGATCGTCGCGCAGGGCTCTCCCCGGGACCTGATCACCCGATACGCCACCCGGGAGGTCCTCGAACTGCGCTTCCGCCCCGACGAACGGGACACCGCGGCCGAGAAACTCCGGACCTCGGCGCTGGCCACCGGCGGCACCGCCGCCGACGGTCGCGTCGAACTGCTCGCGGACCGCGCGCTCGTCTACTGCGCCGACGGTGAGTCCGCCCTCGCCACGGTGCACGCCCTGTCACTCACCCCGCTCACCGCCCTGGTCCGCCGCGCGACGTTGGAGGACGTGTTCCTCACGCTCACCGGCCGATCACTCATCGAGTAGCGAGGGGATCACTCGTGCTGCGCGCATTCCGATACTGGCTCACCCGCTACCGGCGCACCTGGCGCGGCACGGTCGTGATCAACGTGCTGAATCCGCTGCTGTTCCTCATCGGCATCGGCGCCGGTCTGGGCGCCCTCGTCGACGAGAACGCGCCCGCCCAGATCAGCGGCGTGTCGTACGCGGCGTTCTTCGCGCCGGGCATGCTGGCCGCGGCGGCCATGCAGAACGCATTCCTGGAGGCGTCCTGGGGAGTGGCTCGCGCCGCCGGTTTCGGCGCCTACCGGGGCGCCACGCCGACGCCGATCGAGCCGGAGCAACTCGCCGCCGGACACCTGCTCTTCATCACCGTACGGCTGCTCACCACCAGCGGCGCGTTCATCGCCGTGATGGCCGCGTTCGGGTTGGTCGAGGGCCGGTGGGCGCTCGGGACACTGCTCGCCGCAACCCTGACCGGGCTCGCGTTCGCGGCGCCGGCCGCGGCGTGGGCGGTCGGGGTACGCACGCTACGCCACATCGACACGGTGTTCCGGTTCGTCATCATGCCGCTCTACATGTTCTCCGGCACCTTCTTCGCCGTCTCGCAACTGCCGGACTGGATCCGGCCGGTGTCCTACCTGCTGCCGCTGTGGCACGGGGTGGAGCTGTGTCGCACGGTGAGCCTCGGCACGGCCACGCTCGCCGCGACGTCCGTCCACATCGCCTACCTGTTGGCGCTCACGATCGGCGGCTTCCTCGTCGCCCGCGTCACCTACCGCCGCCGGTTGCACCCCTGACGCCCGCGTCCAGAGCCCTGTGGAGACACCATGACAAGCGTCGTCGTACCTGCCTGGACCCGTCGCCGCGCGTTCGCGCTGATCGAACGCAACTTCATGATCTACCGGCGGTCGATCACGCCGCTGCTCAACGCGCTCGTGGAACCGATCCTGTACCTGCTGTCGATCGGCGTCGGCGTCGGGCTGCTCGTCGGCACGGTCCCCGGCGTCGACGTCCCCTATGCCGCCTACGTGGCGCCGGCGATCCTGGCCACCACCGCGATGAACACGGCGTTCAACCAGACCAGCATCGGGGTCTTCACCCGGATGAGGGTCGAGAAGACCTACGAGGCGATCCTGCCGACACCGCTCTCGGTCACCGACATCGCCGTCGGCGAGGTCACCAGCGCGATGATCAACGCGTTGCTGACGTCGATCGGCTTCCTGGCCATCATGGCGGTCGGTGGGCTGGTCACCTCGGCCTGGGCGCTGCTGGCCCTGCCGGCCTCGCTGCTGATCTCGTACGCGTTCGCGGCGGGCGGGCTGGCCGTCACGACGTACCTGCGCGATTTCTCCGACTTCCAGTACATCCAACTGTTCATGCTGCCGATGTACCTGTTCGCCACGACGTTCTACCCCCTCTCGATCTACCCGGAGGCGGTGCGGCCCCTCATCCAGGCCCTGCCGCTCTACCACAGCATCGAGCTCGTCCGGGAGCCGGCGCTGGGTCACTTCGGCTGGGGCCTGCTGATCGCGGCGCTCTACCTCGTCGCGTTCGGCTCGATCGCGATGTACGTGGCGACGCGTCGGATGACCCGGGCGATGCTGCGGTGAACGAGGCGAAAGTGTTGGACGCGACGCCGCGCGGGCGGTAGCTTGCAGTCGACCGCGACACCGTCCGAGGAGGTGAGACCCATGACCGTTGGTTCGATGTGGGTGCTCCCCTCGCCGTCACGGTTGGGCGACTGACGTAGGTGTCGCCGGGAGCGCCTTTCACCAAGGCACTCTCGAAAGGCCTCTCCTGTGTCCTGCGTTCACCTCGATCCTGCTTCCTCGCCGAGCCCTGAAACGGATCGTCCGCCGCACCTGTTCGACGTGGTCATCGTCGGCTGCGGGCCGACCGGTGCCATGCTCGCCGCCGAACTACGCCTGCACGACGTGCGGGTCCTCGTGCTGGAGAAGGAGACCGCGCCTCCGTCGGCCGTGCGCATCGTCGGTCTGCACATCCGCAGCCTCGAGGTGCTGGCGATGCGCGGACTCCTGGACCGCATGCTCGCGCACGGACGGCGACGTCCGGCCGCCGGCTTCTTCGCCGCCATCGACAAAACCGCACCCACCGGGCTGGACTCCCCGTACGCCTACCTGCTGGGCATCCCACAGCCGGTCATCGAACGTCTGCTCGCGGAACACGCGACCGACCTGGGGGCGCAGGTCCGGCGCGGGCGGGCGGTCACCGGTCTCGCGCAGGACGACGAGGGTGTGACCGTCGAGCTGTCCGACGGGGAACAGCTGCGCACCCGCTACCTCGTCGGCTGTGACGGCGGCCGCAGCACGGTGCGCAAGCTCCTCGGCGTCGGCTTTCCCGGCGAGCCCACGCGGAACGAAACGCTGATGGGCGAGATGGAAGCGGGTGTCCCGCCGGAGGAGATCGCCGCCACCGTCGCCGCGATCGGCGGAGCCCGGCACCGATTCTGGGTCCGACCCGCGGGGGTCGGGGTCTACAGCGTCGTCGTGCCGGCGGCCGGAGTCAGCGAGCGCGCCCAGCGGCCCACCATCGAGGACTTCGCCCAGCAACTGCGGGCCGTCGCCGGAACCGACTTCGGTGTGCACTCGCCGCGCTGGATGTCCCGCTTCGGCGACGCCACCCGGCTCGCCGAGCGGTACCGGGTCGGCCGGGTCCTGCTGGCCGGCGACGCCGCCCACATCCATCCGCCCATCGGCGGCCAGGGCCTGAACCTGGGTGTCCAGGACGCGGTCAACCTGGGCTGGAAGCTGGCCGCGCAGGTGCGGGGCTGGGCCCCGGACACCCTGTTGGACACCTACCAGGCCGAACGTCGACCGGTCGCCGCCGACGTGCTGGACAACACCCGCGCCCAGACGCAACTGCTGTCCGACGAACCGGGCGCCCGGGCCGTACGCCGTCTGCTCAGCGAGCTGATGGACTTCGACGAGGTGAACCGCCATCTGCTGGAGAAGATCACCGGAACCGGCATCCGGTACGACATCGGCGAGGGCCCGGACCTGCTCGGTCGCCGACTGCCCGACGTCGACGTGCGACAGGGCAACCTCTACGGCCTGCTGCACCGCGGCCGGGGCCTGCTGGTGGACCGCACCGGGCGACTGACCGTCGAGGGCTGGTCGGATCGGGTCGATCGTCTCGCGGACGCCGGAGCGGCGGTGGACGTCCCGTGCCTCCTGCTGCGTCCCGACGGCCACGTCGCCTGGATCGGCGACGACCAGCGGGACCTCGACGACCATCTCGCCCGGTGGTTCGGCAGATCCATGCGGTGAGTACGAGCGACGCTCATGGCCTTTGTTCAAGTTGACGCTTTATAAAGCATCTGCTTGAATACGGGTCATGAGCGTGACCCTCGACGACCAGCAGCTCGATGCGCTGTTCACGGCGCTGAGCGATCGGACCAGGCGAGACATCGTGGCGCGGCTGACCACGGGCCAGGCGACGGTCAAGGAGCTGGCCGAGCCGTACGCCATGAGCATGCAGGCCGTGTCGCAGCACATCCGGGTGCTCGAGCGGGCCGGCCTGATCAGTCAGGGGCGGCACCGGCAGAGCCGGCCGTGTCGCCTCGAACCCGCGGCGCTGGAGGCCGCGCTGTCCTGGATCGAGCAGAGCCGCCAGGCCTGGGCGGATCGCCTGGACCGCCTGGAGACGCACCTCGCCCACCTGCAGGAAGGCTGAAATCCGTGGGTGACGATGAACTCGTCTACCGGCGGGTCTTCCGCGCGCCGCGCGAACTGGTGTGGCGGTGCCTCACCGAGCCCGACGAACTCGCGCAGTTCTGGGGACCGCGCGGCACGGTCACACCGGTCGAGGGCATCGTCGTCGACCTCCGGCCCGGGGGTCGGTTCGAGACCCTGATGATCGGAGACCAGGGCAGCTACCGGATGGTCGCCACGTTCACCGAGATCGTTGCGCCCGAGCTGCTCGCCTGGGTCGAGCCGGCCACCGGGATGCACACGACCAGCACGTTTCACGACCTCGGTGACGGCGGAACCGCGGTCGTCATCCATCAGCGGCACGTGCCCGAGACGATGCGTACGTCCGATGCCCGCGCCGGTTTCACCACCTCACTCGACAAGCTCGCGGAACGCCTCGCGCAGCTCACGCGAAAGGATCAGTCATGACGGACCCGCAGTCCTGGGTCGCGGTGACCTACCGAGGACTCGCCGACCTTCTCGCGACCGCTGCCGTCGACACCTGGGATGCGCCCTCGCTGTGTGAGACGTGGCTGGTGCGGCACGTTGTCGCGCACGTCACGATGCCGGTGCGACTGAAGCCCGTGGAGTTCGCCACCGAGATGGCCGCAGCCGGCGGTGTCTTCACGGTGCTCTCCAACACCATGGCCACGCGCGGCGCGGCGCTGCCCCGTACCGACCTCCTCGATCAGCTCCGATCACCGACGCTGCACGCCTGGCAGCCGCCGGGCGGCGGCCCCGCGGGCGCGTTGAGTCACGCCGTCATCCACTCCCTGGACGTGACGCTCGCACTCGGTCAACCCGCGGTCGCGCCGATGGGCGCGGTCACCGCCGTCCTGGAGAATCTCGGCGACGCCAACGGCACCACGTTCGGAGTCGACCTGAACGGTGTCCGGCTCGAAGCGACCGACACGGACTGGCACCAGGGAAGCGGGCAGCTCGTACGCGTCGACGGCGGTTCCCTGGTGGCCCTGCTGAGCGGTCGAACGCTGCCTGACGGCCGGCATCTGCCCCGCGGCTGACATCGCGGGGCTCCTGCGGATCTCCTGCCGGGGCGGACGCCAGCGCGCCAGGTGGTCCGGTCTCAGTCGAGCACCGGCACCGAGCGCCCCTCGTCCACCGCGTAGGCGCCTGTCGAGAGGACGCCGAGGGTCGCGGGAGTCAGGGTCAGCGAGACGACGCCGCCGGGCAGCACGCGGACGCCGTCCTCGGACGCCGCGAACGTCGCGGGCGTCGACCCGTCCGGGAACAGGCGCTTCCCGCCGCCGACGACGACCGGGTACTGCAGCAGCCGGTAGATGTCGACGAGTCCGGCCTCGTGCAGCGTCTGTACGAGCTGCCAACTGCCGTGCACCTGGAGTTCCCCGCCCGGGCGTTCCTTGAGCCGGCGCACCGCGTCGACGATGCCGGTACGCAGGACCGTCGTCGGGCTCCAGTCGGCCTCCTCGTCCGGCAGCGTCTCGCTGACGACGTACTTCGGCAGGGTGTTCAGCCTGGTGGAGATCAGGTCGTCGGGTGCGGTGACCTTCGGCCAGTACCCGCCGAGCAGGCCGTAGCTCGTACGGCCGAAGAGGAACGCATCGGCCGCACGAAACCATCCCTCGACGACCTCGTTGGTGTGCGCGGACATGTGCGGCACGAGCCAGCCGCCCCGGTCGAAGCCGTCCGAGCGGTCCTCGTCCGGGGCGCCCGGTCCCTGCATGACGCCGTCGAGGCTGACGAAGACGTTGACGCTGAGCAGCACTGTTCTCCTCCGTTGGTGTGATTCGGCCGATCGCCTCCGGCGGCCCGGCCGACGGAGGTTAACTACCGGGCCGCGGGTCGGTCTTGTACAGGAACGACATCGTCGGTTCGTCGCCCGACCGCAGTCCCCGCGCGGTGTGTCCGACGAAGCGCCGCAGCGCGTGTGCCAGGTGGGCCTGGTCGAAGTAGCCCAGCGCGTCGACGACGGTGCGCCAGTCGAGGCCGCCGCGCAGCATGGTGGCTGCGGCGTTCGCGCGGTCGATCTGCGCCACGGCGGTCTGCGACAGCCCGGTGACGGCCCGGTGTTGCCGCTGGTGGGTGCGCGTGGACCCGTGACGGTCGGCCTCGGCGCCCGTCAGGCGTGAGGGCACCAGCAGCCCCGCGTCGCGCAGGCGTCGCACGAACTGCTCGACGTTCTCGACGTCGGCGTCTCCCAGTCCTCGCCGCCGATGACCACCCGTCCCGGGCGTGTCACCGGAAACGACACGTGGCTGTCGACGATCGAGGTCGCGGGGTGCGGCCGGAAGACAGCGCCGAGCGTCAACCGGATCCCGAGGAACTCGGCGGCCGGCGGGACCGGCGCCGTGGTCGCCCTGGTCTCGGGCCCGCGCAGCGAGACCAGGAGCCGCCCGGTCGTCCGCGTGACGATCAGGTGGCAGCACGTACGCGCCACGGACGTCATCGTCTCCTCGGCGTCGCTGGTGGTGCGCCAGACACGGTTGACGATGCGCGTATCCGTCTCGGTCGCGCGATGTTCGAACCGCAGAGCCATGACCCCTCCACCGAGCTGCCGCACCGTCGGCTCCTGAGCGTAGGCGACCGGCTCAGCCATGGATTAATAGATTGTCGGTAACGATAATCCGTTAATTAGCACCCACAAAAGGTGCATAACACACGCACATCATAATGACAGTTAAGATGCGTAAGCACTCACGTTGTTGTAACGGCGGCTATCGGGGCGTTCATCTCATCGCGGTGGCCCAGTCGGCCGCCATCGAAGGGCTGTAGTACCGGGTGAAGCCACAGCCCCACGCGATCGGGTCGGCGAGCGCCGCGCCGCCCCAGCGAGGCATGCCGGACACGAGCAACCGGGTGCCGACCTCGTAGGCAGGGCCACCCTCGGACGTGGCATCGCCCGTCCCCGCCGAGGCGGCCGGCGGCGACATGTCCACCACGGCGGTGCCCGCGGATCCGCCCCTGAACCAGGTGTGCACCTGGAACGTCACCGATCGCAGGTCCAGGGGAGGACGCGCGCCGCGTTCGGTTCGGGCCGGTCCGATGCCGGTCACGGTGCCGTCGAAGGCGAAGGCCTGCTCGGCGAGCGTCTCCGGTGCGTACGCCTTGACGCACTGCGCGGCGCCGAAGGCGAGCGGGTCGCCGGGCTTGACCCCGGCCGGCAGGTCGGCCGCAGGCGTCGGAGTGACCGGTGCGGACGAGGGGACGAGCGGCGGCTGTGCCTGCGGCGTCGCCGTCGGCCGGTGGACGCCGTACACGGCCGCCGCGATGATCACCGTGGTCGTGGCCGCCGCCACCGTCAGGGTCCGGCGCCTGCGGTGGACCCGGCGTACCGCCCCGGCGACCACGGCCAGCTCGTCGGGGGCGTCGGCGGCGTCGGCGGCGAAGAGGTCGCGCAACTCGCGCTCGGTCGACTGGTTCATCGGGTCTCCCTCGGTGCGTCGATGGCCGCTGACCCGCGCAGGCTCGCCAGGGCACGTGAGGCGGTGGCGCGAACGGAGCTCTCGCTGACCCCCATGGCCGCGGCGATCGCCGCGTCGTCCAGGTCGGCGTAGTAGCGCAGGACGAGCACGGTGCGGGCGCGCGGGGCGAGCCTGCTCAACAGCACCCGCATCTGGTCCCGGGCGGCGACCGCGTCGGCCGGGTCGGCCACCGTGGCACCGGTCTCCTGGCGCAGGTCGGTGGGCCGCTCCGTCGTCCAGCGCCGGCGACGCCAGCTCAGGTGGGCGTTCACCAGCATGCGGCGGACGTAGGCCTCGGGGTCCGTCGCCGCGCGCACCCGCTTCCAGTGCCGGTACACGTCGGCCAGCACGGTCTGCGCGAGATCCTCCGCCACCTGCCGGTCGCCGCTCAGGACGAACGCCAGGCGCACCAGCGACCGGCCATACCCCGCCACGAAATCCTCGAACGACACGCCCGCTCCCGTCAGTGCTTCCCACCAGGAAGACGCACCGGCCTCCGCCCGGCGCTGCACGGCTGCCGCCATCATGCGCTGGTCGGCGTTCGACACCGGCCCCGGACCCGAGGGCCCGGAGCCGGTGTCGTCACCCGTTCTACCTCGCAGCCGGCGAGGCGTACCCGACGATGGACGAGGCCCAGTTGCTGTACTGCGGGTGGGTCACGCCGTCCGACTGGTTGCCGCCGACCACGTAGTGGTTGCCGTCGGTGCTGGTGTCGTAGTACGACGTGACGATGGCGACGTGATCGTAGGTGCCGTTGCCATCCCAGTCGTAGACCACCGCGTCACCCTTGCGCGGAACGTAGCCGCTGCCGCGCCCGTGCCAGGTGCCGTTGTTGATGCCGTACGTCCGGAAGCTACCGGCCGCCGCGGTGAGACCGGTGTACTTCGCGCCACCCCAGTAGAACGCGAACTTCGCGAAGTCCGCGCACCATTGCCGCTTGCGCCACGCCACCGGACCCCAGGCCTTGGTGCCGTCGCGGTACATGTAGCCGTTGGTGGTCTTGCCGCACTTGCCGTAGGTGGAGGCGGTGCCGTCATTGCGGTCGTTGGCCGGGTCGGCCCAGAAGCCGGTGTAGAAGTTGCAGTCTTCGGTCGAGGTCTCGGACAGCCGGGCCTGGACGTCGGCGTTGGTGGACGTGTACTGCTCCCACGCGATGTTGCCGACGTCGATGCCGAGCTGGGTGTCGCCCGCGGCGTACGCGGGGCTGGCCACGCTGAGGGTCGACGCCGCGAGGGCGACCGCCGTGACCAGCGCCATACGGATCCTTCTCATGGGTTCTCCTACTTTCTGACTGACGAAGGTGGACGTCAGAAAGCGTCGGCGGGCCTGCTTGGGCGGCCCTTGAGGGAGTCTTGACTCTCCTTCTCGACGACGGTGGTGGAGGCGGTCAGCCGTCGAGGTCGCGTAACGCGTCGGCCACCGTCTCGGCGTTCGGATGGTCGAGTTCGCGAAGGATCGTCGCCGCCTGCCGCAGGAACTCGCGCGCCTGCTCCGCCTCACCGGCGGCGGAGTGGCTCTGCCCCAGATGCGTCAGGATCTCCGCCTCGTTGTACCGGTCCCGGAAGTTGCGGACCAGCTTGAGGGCCCGCTGGTAGCAGGTGTTGGCCTCGGCGTGCCGGCCCAGGTGGTGGTACGCGTAACCGAGGCTGTCCCAGGCGCCCGCCTCGGCGTGCTGGTCGCCGATCTCCTGGTTGAGCTCGACCGCCCGCTCGCAGTACGCCACGGCCGCGCCGTGGTCGCTGAGCTGGGTGTGCAGCCAGCCGACATTGTTGACGGCCATCGCCTCCCCGGCCCGGTGCCCGGCCTGCCGGTAGAGCTCAAGGGCCAACTCGTTGTGGCGCAGCGCGTCGGACCAGCGGTCCTGCTGGTTGAAGGCCCAGCCGAGCCCACGGTGGGTGTGCGCCTGGCTGACCGGATCGCCGAGGTCCTCGAACAGCGCGAGCGCCCCCTGGTAGTGCCGGTGGGCCTCGTCGAGTTCCCCGAGCTGGGTGTGGGCGACTCCCAGGCTGCGATGGGAGCACGCCTGCCAGCGCCGCTCACCGAGCCGGCCGGCGGCCCGCAGCGCCGCGAGCTGCGTCGCGGTCCAGTCACGCCAGTGGCCCTGCTCGTCGAGGTAACTCTCCATCGTCCAGGCCAACTGCCAGGTGTACGCGTCGAGCCCGTCGCGCGCGGACTGGCGCAGGATGCCGAGCAGCACGGCGTGTTCGGTGTGGAACCAGGCCAGCGCCTGCGCCTGGTCGGCGACCGGGTCGAGGGTGAGTTGGGGCTGTGCGGGCGGCAACGTGATCGGCTCGCGGGCCGGGTCGAGCAGGCACGTCGCCGCGTGGGCGGTGTGCAGGTAGTGGTCGAGCATGCGGACGAGGGCGGCCTGCCGGTGGTCCGGGGCGTCGCGCTCGACCTGCTCCGCCGCGTACAGGCGGACCAGATCGTGCAGGCGGTACCGCGTCGACGTCTGTTGGTGGACCAGGTGCGCCTCGTGGAGGTCGTGCAGCAGCGGCCGGCTCTGCCGTGGGGAGAGCCCGTTGAGGCTCGCCGCGGCCCCCAGGCCGACTTCGGGGCCGGGGGTCAGACCGAGCAGCCGGAACATCCGGGCCGCCTCCGGCTGCAGGGCGCGCGTGGAGGAGGCGAAGACCGCGCGCAGGTCGGCGCTCAGGTCGCCGGTGGTCAGGGCGTCCAGCCGCGTCGCCTCCTCGGACAGCTCGTCGACCAGCGCCCGCAGCGGGAGACCGGGGTGCATCGCCGCGCGCGCCGCGACGATGCTGAGGGCCAGTGGCAGGCCGTGGCACCGGGCCAGCAGCGCGGCGACGCTGTCGGGTTCCTCCGCGAGGAGTCGCGGCCCGAACCGGCGGGACAGCAGGTGGTGGGCCTCGTCGTCGGCGAGCACGTTCAGGGTGAAGCCCTGCGCGCCCTGCGCCACCAGGCCGCCCAGGCGGCGGCGACTGGTCACCAGGACGGTGCAGGTGGGGCTGCCGGGTAGCAGGGTGGCGACCTGCTCGGTGTCGTGGGCGTTGTCGAGCACGATCAGCATTCGCCGGCCCGCGAGCAGGGTGCGGTAGAGGGCCGCCTGCGCCTCCAGGCCGGTCGGGATCGCCTTGGGCGGTACGGCCAGGGCGTCGAGGAGGCCGCGCAGGGCCACCGGTGGCGGCACCGGCTCGGCGGCGGGGTCGAACCCGCGCAGGTTCACGTACAACTGGCCGTCGGGGAAGCGGTCCAGGTGGTCGTACGCCCAGCGCAGGGCCAACCAGGTCTTGCCGACGCCGCCGGTGCCACCGATCACCGCGACGGCGACGGCGTCATCGGTCTGAGCCTCGACCAGGCGGGACAGCGTGGCCAGCTCGCGGACCCGGCCGGTGAACAACGGCGGTGGGGCCGGCAGCTGCCGGGGCGTCGGGTGGGGCGCCGCCGTCTCGATCGTCGGCGCGGCGAGTGTCGGATCGCCGTTGAGGATGCCCAGGTGCAGCGCTTGCAGATCGGGACCGGGGTCGACGCCGGTCTCGTCGGCCAGGACACGGCGCAGCCGGTCGTAGTGCTCCAACGCCTCGGCCTGCCGACCGCAGCGGTAGAGGGCGCGCATGAGTTGCCCGGCGAGGCGCTCGTCCAGCGGATGGGCCGGCGCGTCCCGCAGGAGGTCCGGCAGCAGGGACGCGTGCAGGCCCAGGCGGAGCGCGGTGTCCGTGCGGTCCCGTTCGGCGGCCAGCCTCTCCTGGGTGAGCGCCTCGCGCGTTTCGTTGAGCCACGGGGTGTCCAGCTGGGTGAAGGGCTCGCCACGCCACAGGCCGAGGGCCTCGTCGAACCGCCCCAGCGCCGCCTCGTCGTCAGGCACGGCGCGCGCACCGGCGACCAGGTCGCGGAACCGGTGCAGGTCCACTGCGGCCGGGTCCACGCTGAGCAGGTAGCCGCCCGAGCGGCGGGAGATCTCGGCGCCGCCGGCCAGGCAGGACCGCAGGCGGGACAGGTAGCTGTACAGCGAATTCACGGCGCGCTGCGGACGATGGTCGGCCCAGACGCGTTCGAGGAACTGGTCGACGTGCACGACGCGATTCGCCTCGATGAGCAGGATCGCCAGGACGCTGCGCTGCCGAGCGTGGCCCAGGTCGACCCATTCGCCGTCGATCTCCGCCTCGACCTCGCCGAGCAGCCTGAACTTCACCGACACCGTCCCCCGCTGTCGCCGTTCCCGGCCTGACCAGGCGATTCAAGATTCGCTCAAGAAGTCTCTCCATTGTATTCGGAGACATTCTCGAATCCGGATCGCGAGGACGGCCGTCTACGTGCTGGGACGGCACGGCAGCGGGCCCCCGGGCACCCAAAAAGAGTGCCCCGGGCCCCCGCGGGGGGGGGGGGCGCCCGGGGGCACGAGCCCGGCGGGCCCCCCTATAACCC
>NZ_JBITDT010000001.1:0-140845 GCF_044454415.1 Micromonospora sp. NPDC051543 | reverse complement strand
TTTTGCGTATCATTCCTCTACGGGGTCGGGGGGGGCGGCCTTTATGGGGGGGGGGCGCCCCGGGCCGGGCCCCCGGGCCCCCAGCCCCGGGGCCCGGGGCCCCGCTGCGGCGTTGGTGCGCGCAGGGCGTCAGTCGCCGGCGGGAACCTCGTAGAGCCGGCTGCCGCTGACGGACGTGGACCCTTCGTAGTTCGAGATCGTGAACGTGATGTAGCCGGTTTCGGCGATGTCGAGGTCGATGTCGACGCACTTGCCGTTGCCGGGGTAGTAGTGCCGGTTGCCGCTGTACGAGCCGCCGTTGATGGCGTAGTTCACCACCGGGTGGTGGTTGGGTCCGGTGTCACAGACCCAGAGGTGCTCGCCGTAGGGCGCGAAGCAGGCGAAGGCGCCGCCGTCGTACGAGTGACCGCCGAAGCAGGCCGAGGGCGGGCTCGCCGCCGCCTGCGCCGACGGTGCCGCCGCCGAGGCCGGCGTGGCGAACGTCAGCACCGCGCCGACGGGGATGGCGAGCGCCGTCGCGATTCGTCCGAGCTGCATGGGAACCTCCTGTGCGAGTTGCCCCGGACGTCCGGGGTATCTGCGTCGAAGGCTGCCGGCGCGGGTGTGCGCGAACCTTGCGCGGAGGTTGAATCGCCTGGTGAACGGTGGCCCGGGCGTCAGTTCGGCAGGTACGCCGAGCGGGCCTGGCTCACCTCGGCGGCCTGGCGCTGCCGCCACCGGCGTTGGCTGTCCCGGTTGCAGGCGCGACACGTCCGGCGGTATCGACCCGTCGACTCGTCGATCTCGCGGTCGTGCCCGTTGCGGCAGGTCGGGCCCTGCGCGCGGGTGCGGCAGTTCTCGGCGCGGCTGACCTGCCGCAGGTGGGTGGGTTCGATGCAGTCCTTCACCGGGCAGAGGTGGTCGACCTCCAGATCGGGGCGGTAGCCGCCGACGAAGACGACGTACGCGGCGATGTGCGCCCAGGCGCGGCCCGCGACCTTCTGGTGAACGCCGCGCCGCGTGCCGTACCCGCTGATGATGAGGCAGCCGTCGTCCTGCCGCGCCGAACGCCGCAGGAGATGGTCGCGCAGACTGGCCTCGGTGAAGTGTCGGGACAACCCCTTGACCTCGCTGAGCACGGCGTCACCCTATCGGAGGCGTGCGGCGTGCTCGGGCAGGTCGACGTCGGTGTCGTCGGCGACGTCGGCGCAGTCCACCAGTCGTACGGCTGCTGCGTGGGCTCGGAGGTAGTCGCGTGCGCCCCGGTCGCCGGTCGCCGCCTCGGCGACTCCGGCCCAGTGGTCGCGCCCGAGCAGCACCGGATGTCCGCGTCGCCCGTCGCGGTAGGTGGCCATGGCGAGGGATCCGGCGGTGGCGTCGCGGGCGACGCGGCGTACCGCCTCGGGGGTCAGGTCGGGCTGGTCGACCAGGGTGACCACGACGGCGGCGGCCGGGCCGGACGTCAGGGCGTCCAGCCCGGCCCGCAGCGACGAGCCCATGCCCGACGCCCAGTCGCCGTTCACCACCACCTCGGGTAGCCGGGTGCGGGCGCGTATCTGGTCGGCCTGCGCGCCGAGCACCACCAGCACCGGTCGGCAGCCGGCGGCGGTGAGGAGGTCGGCGGCGTGCTCCACGAGCAGGCGGCCACGGTAGGGCAGGAGGGCCTTGGGTTGGCCGAGCCGTCGGCCGGCGCCGGCCGCCAGGAGGAGACCCGCCGTGACCATGGTCAGAGCCTAGTCCGCACGACCGGCGGGCGCCCCGCGTGCCGGGACGCCCAGTCGCGCGTCAGCGCGCCAGCCACTCCCGGTACGAGGTGGGCGCGAGAACGGCGTCCTGCTTGCCGGTGAGCACGTCACCGGGGGCCGCCGCGAACATGCCGGCGGTGTCGTCGGTGGTGACGGTCCGCTGGTCACCGCGCGCGGCGAGGGTGATCCGGCCCAGCTCGTCGAGCCCGAACACGTCGGGGCCGGCCACGTTGCGGATGCCCTGAAGGGGTGCCCCCACGCTCACGTCGGCGACGGCCTGGGCCACGTCGGCCGCGGCCATCGGCTGCACGGGGGTGCTGGGCAGGCGTACGCCGGTCTCGTCGGCGGTCCAGGAGATGACCGCGTCGATGAACTCGAAGAACTGGGTGGCGCGGACGATCGAGTACGGCACCCCGCTGGCCTTGAGGATGTCCTCCTGAAGCACCTTCGCGCGGTAGTAGGCCAGGTCGGGCACCTGGTCGACGCCGACGATCGACAGGACCACGGCGTGCCCGACGCCGGCCTGCTCCGCAGCGGTCAGGAGGTTGTCCATGGTGGTCTGGAAGAAGGCGGGGGAGGCCTCGTCGAAGGTCGGCGAGTTGGTGAGGTTGACGACGACGTCGACGTCCTTGAGCGCCTCGGGGAGGCCCTGCCCGGTGAGGAGGTCGACTCCGGTCGACTGCGAGTGCCCGAACGTGTCGTGCCCGGCGGTACGCAGGATCTGGACGACCTGGGAGCCGATCAGGCCCGTCCCGCCCATCACAGCGATCTTCATGTCCGTTCCACCTTCCGTGTCCCGTTCGTCCCGGCCCCCCAGTGGCGCCGCCAAACTCGGACCTCTTATGTCCGAGAACTATACTCGGACAAGAACGATCCGAGTATCAGGGGTGGCTAGGGTGAGGCGATGAAGATGTCCGGCGGTGTCGAGTGGGCGCTGCACTGCTGTGTCGTGCTCACCACCAGCAGCCGGCCCGTCCCGGCCGCCCGGCTCGCGGAGCTACACGACGTCTCCGGCAGCTACCTCGCCAAGCAGCTCCAGTCGCTGGCCCGCGCTGGGCTCATCCACTCCGTGCAGGGCAAGTCCGGTGGCTACGCGCTGACCCGCGCGCCGGAGTCGATCAGCGTGCTGGACGTGGTGCACGCCGTCGACGGGCCGGGTCCGGCCTTCGTGTGCACCGAGATCCGTCAGCGCGGCCCGCTGGCCACCCCGCCCGCCGACTGCACCGGCGCGTGCCCGATCGCCCGCGCCATGTGGGCCGCCGAGACGGCGTGGCGCGACGCCCTGGCCGGCATCACGATCGCCGACCTCGCCCGGGACGTGGACGTCGACTCCGGCCCAGAGGCCCTGGCCACCGTCCGCGCCTGGCTCACCGGCGACCCCGCCGGCTGAGCGTTCGGCGGCCGCGACGTGGCTCAGCCGGCCCGGCGTACCTCGGTGTCCCAGATCTCGGCCCACGGACGCCGCAGCCCCCGGCACACGTGGATCGGGCCGCCGTTCTCGTCGTTGGCCACCTCGACCCGCTGGTCCACCCGCCCGGCCAGCACACACTGCTCGAACCAGCCGTTCAGCACGTCGGGGCGCTCCCAGCCGACCGCGATGACCACGTCCGCATCGGCGGGCGGGCGGCCGAAGTCGAGCATGCTGTTGTGACCGGAGTACGCCCGGGGCAGCCCCCGTGCCGGCCCGTAGCGCGCGACCGCCCCGGCCTCGCCGTAGTTGGCGGTGAGAACGACCGCCCGCGCGCGATCGGACTCCGGCAGGCCACGGTGGACGGTGGCGAGCGAGTCGGCGAACGCCGGCCAGCCGATGGTCTCGCCGGCGTCGTAGTTCACGTCGACCACGAAGGCGGGCAGCCGGTCGGCCGGCAGCACGGGCAACAGCAGCACGATGCTGGGCAGCAGGAACGGCACCGCGCCGACCGCGAGCACCCCCCGCCGCAGCCACGCCGAACCACGCGACGCCCAGGCGGCGGTCACCACCGCGCCCGCCGCGACGAGCGCCAACAGCAGGGGAGCGTCGTAGTAGCCCTTGCCGCCGGTCACCAGGACCACACCGAACACGACAATCCAGGCCCAACCCACCGCCCGGTACGACCGCCACGTCGGCCGGCGCAGCAACGCGACGAGACCGGCGATCCAGATCGGTACGGCGTACGGGCTGATGATGAGGAACTGGAGGGTGAACGCGTCAAGGCGGCCGCTGTAGGAGCTGTCCCCGTCGGAGATGGACGCGGCCACGCCGAGCTGCGGAAAGCCGTGCGTCGCCTGCCAGATCAGGTTCGGCGCGGCCAGCACCAGGGCGATCGCGGCGGCGGCGAGCACCCTGCGGTCGCGCAGCAGCCCACGCGGTCCCGCGATCAGCACCCCGGCGAGCAGGCCCACGGCCAGCAGCGCCGGCAACAGCTTGTTGAGCATGCCCACGCCGAGCACCAGCCCGAGCGGGAGCGCCCACCGGGTGTCGCCGGTGCGCAGCAGTCGCACCGCGCACCACGCCACGCCGAGCCAGACCACCAGGTCGACGGTCGTGGTGCTGAGCAGGTGCCCGCTGGCGAGCACGATGCCGGAGATCGCGGCGAGCACCGCCGCGAAGCTCTGCCCGCCCCGGCCACCACTCAGCTCCCGGGCGATGGCGGCGACCAGCAGGACCGCGCCCCCGGCCAGCAGCGCCGACGGCGTCCGGAGGACCACCAGGTTGCCCGGCGCGATCTCGTCGAGCAGTCGGGCCAGCGCGGGGACCAGCGGGCCCTGGTCGACGTAACCCCAGTCGAGGTGCCGACCGCAGAGCAGGAAGTACAGCTCGTCGCGGTGATAGCCGTAGCGCCCGGCGAGCAGCAGCAGCGTCACGCTGGTCGCGGCGGCCACCAGCCACGGACCGCGCGTGGGCGCGCCGGGCGCGGGTGGCGTCGCCGACGGCGGCTGCTGGGTGGGCCGGTGCGGTCGGTCGACATCGATCGCGGGCTCGCTCACCCGCTCATGATGACCGGCTGCGTCGCCGCGTGGGTGCCCGTGCCGGGGTTCGGGATCGTCCGTGTGCGGGTGGTGGGGACGAGTGCGAAGATCAGCTTTGTCACTCGGACCGAAAGGACGATATGCGCTATCGCAATCTGGGCGCCACCGGCACGGTGGTGTCGACCCTCTGTCTGGGCACCATGACCTTCGGCGCGGAGACCGACGAGGAGGGCAGCTTCGCGCAGCTCGACCGGTTCGTCGAGGCCGGCGGCACCTTCCTCGACACCGCCGACGTCTACTCCAGGGGCATCTCGGAGGAGATCGTCGGTCGCTGGCTGCGGGCCCGGCCCGACGTACGGGACCGCCTCGTCATCGCCACGAAGGGCCGTTTCCCGATGGGCCCGGGGGCGAACGACGCCGGCCTGTCCCGGGTGCACCTCACCCGCGCCCTGGACGCGAGCCTGCGGCGGCTCGGCGTCGAGGCCGTCGACCTCTACCAGGCGCACGCGTGGGACCCACTGACGCCGCTGCCCGAGACGCTGCGCTTCTTCGACGACGCGGTACGCGCCGGCAAGATCCGCTACGCGGGGGTCAGCAACTTCACCGGCTGGCAGTTGCAGAAGGCGGCCCTGCTCACCCAGCACCTCAACCTCACCCCGATCGTGACGCTGCAACCGCAGTACAACCTGCTGGCCCGGGAGATCGAGTTCGAGCTGGTGCCGGTCTGTGCGAACGAGGGCATCGGCATCCTGCCGTGGTCACCGCTGGGTGGGGGCTGGCTGAGCGGCAAGTACCGCCGCGACACCACGCCCACCGGCGCGACCCGGCTCGGGGAGAACCCGGAGCGCGGCGTCGAGGCGTACGCCGGTCGCAACGGGCAGGAGCGCACCTGGCAGGTGCTCGACGCGGTCAGCCAGGTCGCCAAGGACCTTGGTGCGTCCATGTCGGCGGTGTCGCTGGCCTGGCTGGCGGCCCGGCCGGCGGTCACCTCGGTGATCCTCGGCGCGCGCACCATCGAGCAGCTCGACGACAACCTGACCGCCGCCGACCTCGCCCTGACCGACGAGCAGATGCGGCTGCTGGACGAGGCGAGCGCGCCCCCGGTGGGCGACTACCCGTACGGCGGGGCCGGCGTTCGGCAGCGTGCGCGCGACCTGCCGAGCGGGTCATGATTCCCTTCCCCGAGCCGACCGCGCCGGCGGGCAGCCGCACCGAGGTCTTCCTGCGCTACCTGGACTACTTCCGCGAGTCGGTGGTGGCCAAGGTGTCGGCGTTGGACGAGGCGGAGCTGCGCAGCAGTCGACTGCCGTCCGGGTGGACGTCGCTGGAGCTGCTCACGCACCTGCGCCACGTCGAGCTGCGCTGGATCGAGTGGGGCTTCGAGGGTCGGGATGTCGCCGAGCCGTGGGGTGATCGTCGGGACGACCGCTGGTACGTCGCTCCCGACCAGGCCCGCGACGACCTGGTGGCGGCGCTGCGGGCGCAGGGCGCGCACACGACCGCCGTGGTGTCGGCGCACGACCTGGCCGAGATCGGGGCGCCGGGCCCGCGCTGGGACGGCGCGGACCCGGCGTCGTTGGAACGGGTGCTGTTCCACCTGGTGCAGGAGTACGCCCGTCACCTCGGCCACCTCGACGTGGTCGCCGAGCTGGCGGGAGGCCCGACCGGGGAGTGAGGCCGCCCGGCCGATAATGGGCCGATGCCGCTGCTCGTCACGCCCGCCCTGCCCGCCGGGGCCCTCGCCGCCCAGGAACAACCCCACCTTGAGGTACGCCCCGGGCTGGCGCTGCGGCCGTGGCGCGACGACGACGCCCCGGCCGTCCGTACGGCGTTCGGCTGCCCGGCGATCCAGCGGTGGCACGTGCTCCGGCTCGACGACGACGCCGAGGCCAGGGCGTGGACGGCACAGTGGACCGGTCGGTGGCGTGCCGAGACGGCCGTGAGTTTCGCGATCGTCGACGGCCACGACCGGCCGGTCGGCCAGACGGGACTGCGGGACGTGCTGCTGAGCGAGGGGTCAGCGCAGATCTCGTACTGGCTGCTGCCCGAGGCGCGCGGTCGGGGGATCGCCACCGCGGCGCTGGAGGCGCTGACCCGGTGGAGTTTCACGCAGGCCGGGTTGCACCGGTTGGAGCTGAACCACTCGACGGCCAACGAGGCGTCGTGCCGGGTCGCCACGCGGGGCGGCTTCACCGTGGAGGGGGTGGCGCGTCAGGCGATGCGGCACGCCGACGGCTGGCACGACATGCACCAGCACGCGCGACTGCGCACCGAGGGGCCGATCGGCTCAGCGGGGCTGCGCCCAGCCGACGAAACGCGGGGTCAGATCGGGTAGCGCCACGTCGGGGTTGAGCGTGGCGAGGTCGGCCTCGGCCTCCCTCTGGACCGCCGCCAGGTGCGTCAACAGACCCGGGCGGTCCTCGCGGTAACGCCCGAGCAGGCGCAGCTTCGCGGTCGAGCACGGCCACAGGATGCCGCAGACCGGGCAGCGCCACGACGGGCGCAACGGGGAGTGCGCCTTTTCCTTGTGCGGCACGGCTGTCCTCCTCATCGGCTGGTGGAGGCGGGGGCCGCTTCTGATCACGGAAGCGGCCCCCGCCGCGAACGCGTCCGCCGGGTTCGGGTCCCTGCCGGCCGCGCCGTCGATACCCCACTTTGCCGGGAGTCTCTGGACAACCACACAGCGTTACGTAATCTCCTTGGCGCAGCTCATTTGCCCCCAGGGAAGGAACGGCATGAACCACGCCTTTGTCGCCGCGCTCGCCGAGGCGGGTCACACGGCCGAGAGCCTCGCCGACCGGATCGGTGTGCACCCGAAGACCGTCGCCCGGTGGGCGAACCCGGGCCACGTTCCCCAGAGTCGACACCGCGCGACCGTCGCCGAGCTGCTGGCGCGCGACGCCGAGGCACTGTGGCCGGACGCCCTTCGTCGCCGCGAACCCGTGTGGTTCCGACCCTGGGTCGACATCGAACGCGAGGCGGTGACGCTGCGGTCGTTCCAGTTGGCGTGGGTGCCGGGGCTGCTCCAGACCGAGGCGTACGCGCGGGCGACCCTGGCCGGCGGCGTGCTGACGGCGGACGCGGTCGACGAGTTCACCGAGGCGCGGCTGCATCGGCAGTCGATCATCGAACGGGACGCCGAGGGACCGCTGCTCATCGCCCTGCTCGACGAGGGGGTGCTGCGCCGCCGCGTCGGCGACGACCGGGCGTTGATGGCGGCGCAGCTCACCCGCCTGCTCGGCTACGTCGAGACGGACACCGTCCAGCTTCAGATCGTGCCGGCCGACGCCCCCAGCTATCCCGGGCTCGACGGTCCGTTCACCATCGCCGACCTGCCGGACGGCTCGCGCCTCGCGCACGTCGACAGCGCCGCGCAGGCGCAGATCCTCGATGCGCCATCGGAGCTTGTTAGCCTGGAGCGGCGGTGGGAGCGGATTCGCGGCGAGGCGCTGCCCCGGGGACGTTCCCTGGACCTTCTCAGAGAAGCGGCGGGATCATGGACATGACCGGGGCGCGGTGGCGCACGAGCACGAGAAGCGGTGGCAACGGCGGCGACTGCGTCGAGGTCGCCGACAACCTTGCGGGCGTGGTGCTCGTCCGTGACTCGAAGGACCGCGACGGCGCGACCCTCACGTTCCGCCCGGACGCCTGGCGCGGCTTCGTCGCCATGGCCCGCGCCGCCGGCTGACCGTCCACATCGGCCCGGGTACGGGCGCACCGAACGCGTCGGCGGCCGGAGACCCTGCGTCTCGCGCCCACGCCATCACCGCCTTGAGCCGGCAATGAACGCCGGCCTGCTCATGGACCTCGCGGTAGCCTCGGCTGCCGCGTTCGCGTTGGCATGGCTGTCGGCGGTGGCCGGCTTCGGCGGCGGGGTACTCCTGCTGCCGGTGTTCACCGCCCTGTTCGGGCTGCGCACCGCCGTGCCGGTACTCACCGTGACCCAACTTGCCAGCAACGGCAGCCGCGCCTGGCTCAACCGCCACCACCTGCACTGGCCGATCATCGGCCGGTTCGCCCTCGGCGCCGTACCGTTCGCCCTGGCCGGCGGGTTGCTGCTGGCCACCGCACCCCTTGCCCCGCTGAGAGGCCTCCTCGGCGCGTTCCTCCTCGCGGTCGTGATCTGGCGGCGGATCAACCCCCACCCCCGTAAACCCACACCCCGGGCATTCGTCGGGATCGGAGCGGCCTCGGGACTCGGGTCAGCGCTAGTGGGCTCGGTCGGCCCGCTGACCGCCCCGTTCTTTCTCGCCTACGGCCTCGTCCGCGACGCCTACATCGGCACCGAAGCCACCTGCGCCCTGATCATGCACCTGACCAAACTCGCCGCCTACGGTGGCGGCGGGCTACTCAACCCGAACGTGCTGTGGCTCGGCTTGGCCCTCACTCCAGCCACCCTCACCGGAGCCTGGTTCGGCAAACACACCATGAGTCGGATCAGCGAACGACTGTTCGTCCTCCTCGTCGAGGTCGGCCTGATGGCAGCCGGCATCACGTTGATCATCGCCGGGTAGCTACCAGCCACGCGCGAAATCCGTTGCCCGCCGACCACGGGTCGACGATGCTGGCGCGCATGGATCAGTGACCAGTGGCGCACGTGCGAGACCACGGCGGGTTCGAGTGACCTCCCCGCCGTCCGCCATGCCACTCGAAACCCGCGCCGCAGGACCGGTGCGGGTTTCGGTCCGCGACGTGATCTACCACGTCGCGCCAGCCGGAGACACCCGGCTACCTGCCACTGGATCCAGGAGGCCCTTCGGCGCCTCCCGCCGAGACCTTGGAATCACCGAAGCCATGAACGGTTTCCGCTCTGTCCGCATGCCGGCTTTCGTCCACACGGACCCGCCTCCCTTCGAGTTCGACGCCTCAGGCGTCTTCTCGCCGTCACCGCTGCCCCGCACCCAGCGGGCCGCCCCCGGGGTGGACCTCGCCGCGGCGGACCTCTCACCACGATCGTTTCCACCGCTGATCGCTGACCCGATCTTCCTCAACCTCGAAACGAGGACCAGCAGGCCGGCGACAGCGCGGCTGGGCGTGTACCCCGGAAATCGCCTGGCGGCTCCCGTACGCCGATGGGAGGGTGACCGGCATGACTGCACACGCACTGGCCGGGGCCCTGGCCGACGACGGACGGCGACGGATCTTCGCGGCGGTCGCGTTGGGATCGACGAGCGTGGCCGAGGTCGTGCAGCGCTCCGGCTTGGTCGCGCGGGTCGTGGGCACCGGCCTCGGTCGGCTCGCCGCTGCGGGCCTCATCACCGGCGGTGACGGCACGCTCGCGGTCGACGAGGCGTCGCTGCGAGCGGCGGCGCGCGACAGCCGCCCCGCCGACGACACCGAGTCGACCGAGGACCCGGTGCTGCGCACCTTCCTGCGCGGGGACGTGCTGGTCGGCATGCCGGCGCAGCGCGGACGGCGGCGGGTGCTGCTGGCCCACATCGCGCAGCGGTCGTTCGAGCAGGACACCCGCTATCCGGAGCGGGCCGTCGACGACGCGCTCAAGCCGTGGTGTGCCAGCGGCGCGTCGGACCACGCCACGTTGCGCCGCTACCTGGTGGACGAGCGGTTGCTGACCCGTGATCAGGGCATCTACCAGCGGCCCGCCGCCACCGCGGACAACACGTGACCACGGCCGTCCGAGCGCAGTGGTCGACCAGTACCGTCTGGCCCGACCATCCGGACGCGAGACTCCTGCTGCGCGAGTACATGACCGAGATGGTGGTGCGCTACTACGACCGCCCCGAGCGACCCGGCGAGGTCGACGCCGCGCTCGCCGAGATGCCCAGCGACGATCTGGCGTACCCCGGTGGTGTGCTCCTGCTCGCCCACCGCGGCGCGGACCTGGCCGGTTGCGCCGGACTGCGGTGGCGGCCCGAATTCGCCGAGCTGACCCGGGTGTTCGTGCGGCCCGCGCACCGCGGCACGGGCGGAGGGGCCGCGCTGTTGGCCGCCGTCGAGGCGCGGGCCCTGTCCGCCGGAGCGGACCGGATCCGCCTGGACACCCGCTCCGACCTGGTCGAGGCGCGCGCGTTGTACGCCCGGCACGGCTATGTCGAGATCCCCGCCTACTCGCAGGGCCCGTACGCCGAGCACTGGTTCGAGAAGGAGTTGACGGCCGGCTCGGAAGGCGCTAAATAAGAAGGAGGAAGTTGAGTCGCCTCGACTCAACCATCACCTTCGGCCAGGAGAACCGAGGAGGCATGACCATGTTGATGCGCACCGACCCGTTCCGCGAGGTGGACCGGCTCGCCGAGCAGTTCTTCGGTACGGCGGCCCGTCCGGCGACGATGCAGCTCGACGCCTACCGCGACGGAGACTACTTCTACGCTGCGTTCGACCTGCCCGGCGTCGACCCCGACACCATCGACTGCACCGTCGAGCGCAACGTCCTCACCGTCCGCGCCGAGCGCCGCCGACCCGCCGGGGACGGGATCGAGCTGGTCGCCGCCGAACGTCCGATGGGCACCTTCACGCGGCGGCTGTTCCTCGGCGACACCCTCGACACCGACAAGCTGGAGGCGGGCTACGAGCACGGGGTGCTGACGCTGCGCATCCCCGTCGCCGAGCGGGCCAAGCCGCGCCGGGTCACCATCACCGCCAACGGCAACGCCCGCCGCCAAATCAACGCCTAACCCCACCCCCGCCCCCCACCCACCCCGCTCCACCCCCTCCGCTCCGGCGATCATGAAGTTATTGCCACGACACGCCGAACCAGCCGGCAATAACTTCATGATCGATGCGACGGATGGCGGTGGGGGGAGGGGGCCGGGGCCGGGGGCGGCGATCTTGCGCTTTGGGTTGTTGTGATGACCCGGTATGTACTTCATGTCGCCGCAGAAAGTGCAAGATCAACGCCTGATGCACCGCCTCGACGGCCGGCGCCCGCACCACGGGTGCCGGTCGTCGGCGCGCGAGGAGGCCGGGCGTCGGCGCGCCTGCGTGGCAATCCCATCCGCTGCTGAGAACCTTTTTCACATGGTGTTCTCCGACGCGCCCGTGCTTCCCCGCGCCACCGCCCGACCGGCCCTGCCGAGCGCGCCGATGGACGTCACCGAGGCGTGGCTGCGCAACCGTCGACTCTCCGAGCACACCCGCGACGCCTACCGGCGCGACGTCGCCGCGTTCCTCGGCTGGTGCGCCGAGCACGACCTGGATCCGCTGCGCGCCACGTTCCTGCACGTCAACGAGTACGCCCGCGCGTTGGAGTCCACCCTCGTGGTGCGCAGCGGCCGACCGTTGACCCCGGCGACCGTCGCACGTCGGCTGTCCGCCCTGTCGAGCTGGTACGACTTCCTCGTCAAGCTCGGTGGCGTACCCGCCAACCCGGTCTCCGGCGCGGACCGTCCTCGCGTCGACCGCGACCACTCCGCCACCATCGGCCTCACCCCCGAGGAGGTGGACGCCCTGCTCACCGCCGCCGACGCCGAGACCGGCCCGACGGCGGCGCGCAGCCGGGCCGCCGTCGCGCTGCTGGCCGACCTGGGCCTGCGGGTCGGCGAACTGGTCTCGTTGGACCTGACCGACTTCGGCGCCGAACGTGGGCACCGCAGCGTGCGTTTCGTTGGCAAGGGCGGCAAGCAGCGCCGCCGCGCCCTCACCCCGGGCACCGCGTACGCGGTCGACGCGTACCTGGCGGAGCGGGCCGCCGCCGAAGGCGTGCCGGTGACGCAGCTGAGCGGGCCGCTGCTGGTCACCGCCAGCGGCGCACGACTCGACCGGCACTCCGTGTTCCGGATGGTCCGTCGCCTCGCCCGGGCCGCCGGCATCCCGGCCTGGGCGCGACTGTCACCGCACTCGCTGCGACACGCGTTCGCCACCACCGCCCGCTCCGAGGGTGTACCCCTCGAAGACGTGCAGGACGCCATGGGACACGCCGACCCGCGCACCACCCGCCGCTACGACCGGGACCGGCACAACCTCGACCGCGACCCGGCGTACGCGGTGTGGGCCGCCCGGTCGCGCCGCCGCGCCTGACCGTCGGACCCCCGTCGTACGGTCGGCGGATGAGATATGGCCTGGAGATCCCCTGCGGCGGCGGCGACGTCGCTGTCTCCACCCTCGTCGAGCTGGGTGAGCTGGCCGAGCGCGCCGGCTGGGACGGGGTGTTCCTGGAGGACTATCTCATCCACCACTTCGGCGACGACCCGTCCACGTACGACCCGTGGCTGCTGCTCACGGCTATCGCGGGTCGCACCGGGCGGGTGCGCCTCGGCACCACCGTCACCGCGCTGCCCCGACGCCGCCCGGCGAAGCTGGCCCGCGAGGTGTTGACCCTCGACCACCTCAGCGCCGGCCGGGCCACGGTGGCCGTCGGCGTCGGCGACCCCGGCGACCGGGGTCTGGCCGCGTTCGGCGAGCCGACCGACGTGGCCGTCCGCGCCGCGATGCTCGACGAGGGCCTCGACCTGCTGACCGGCCTGCTCAGCGGCGAACGGATCGAGCACCGGGGCGTGCACTACCGCGCCGAGAACGTGGCGCTGCGTCCACCGCCCGTGCAGTCGCCCCGGGTGCCCGTGTGGGTCGGCGGCAGCACGCAGGCTCGGGCGGTGCGACGTCGCGCGGCCCGCGCCGACGGCATCGTGCCGTACAAGCTGACCGACACCGACGGCTGGGCCGATTTCACCCCCGACGAGGTCCACGAGCTGGTCGAGGCGCTGCCGGCGACCCGGGCCGACGGTCAGCCGTTCGACGTGGCGATCGGCGGCCGGCGTCGCCGGCCGGACGAGCGCGCCGAACGGGCCTACCACCGTGACCTGGCCGCCGCAGGGGCGACCTGGTGGCTGGAGTACGTCCCGGTCGGCGATCCGGCGGCGATGCGCGAAGCGGTGGCGCGCGGCCCACTGCGCTGAACAGCGCGACCGTCGGCCCGCTGACCGGGCGCGGAGCGTCGCGCCGCTCAGCCCTGCGGTCGGCGGCAGAGGCAGAACGGCTGGCCGACCGGGTCGAGGAGCACCACCCACGTCTCGCCGGGCTGGAACTCCGGCTTCGACGCGCCCGCGGCCACGAATTCCTTCTCGGCCACGGCCAGGTCGTCGACGTAGAGGTCCAGGTGGTAGCGCTTCTGCCCGGTCGGGTCCGGCCAGGCCGGCGGCGCGTAGCCCTCGACCAGGCCGAATCCGATGGACACGCCACCGTCGCGGATCATCGCGTACTCGGCCTGGCTGTGGGTGATCTCCCAGCCCAACACCCGGTGGTAGAAGGCGGCCTGCGCGGCCGGGTCGGAGCTGTCCAGATTGACCATCGCGAGGTCGGCGGTTGTTGTCATGCCCGCAGTCTGCCCGGCACCCCCGACAAACTCCGTCGACCCGCTCAGCAGAGCAGGTCCAGGTGGTGGTGGGCGTCCCCGGCGATGTCCTCATGCCGCAGCCACCGCCGCGCCCACAGCCGGGCCGCCAGCTCCGCCTGCTCGTCACCCCACGCGGCGTGCTCCACGAGCAGCGCGGCGGTCAGCGCGTACGCCAGACGCAGCGCCAGCGCACGGGCGCCCGCGATGACCGTCGCCCCGCCCGGGTCGGCTGTCACCATGGCGATGGTGTCGCTGAGCTGCCCGGCGACGCCGGCGAGGGTGTCGGCCAGCGCGGGCGACAGCGGTCGGGCCAGGTCGACGGCGGCCGTCAGCCGGCGCAGCAACGGCGTCCCGGCGTCCTCCCGGGTCAACGCGCGCAGCACGTCCAGGGACAGCACGTTCGTGGTGCCCTCCCAGATCGGCAGCACCTGCGCGTCGCGCAGCAGCCGGGGCACCCCGGTGTCCTCCACGTAGCCGGCGCCGCCGAAGCTCTCCACGTACTCGCTGGCGGAGCTGACGGCGAGCCGGCCGGTGGCGAGCTTGGCCAGCGGCGCGACGATGCGCAGCTCGGCGACCGCCTCCGGGTCGGCGCCGACCTCCACCCGCCCGAGCAGCGCGAACGCGTGCCCGGCCAGGGCGAACGCGCCCGCCGCGTCGACCGCGAGGGTGCCCAGCGTGGCGCGGTGCAGCGGCGAGGACGACAGCGGGCCGCCCGCGACGTGACGCGTGTCGGCGAACGCGCGGGCGTAGGCGAGTCCTCGTCGCATCCCACCGGCAGCGGCGGCGGCGTTGTGCACCCGGGTCACCACGACCAGCGTCATGGCCCGGACCAGGCCGGGCACCGCCGGGTCGCCCAGCGGCACCGCGTACGCGTCGCGCAGCCCGATCTCGGCGGTCGGCAGCGCCCGGGTGCCGAGCTTGTCCTTGAGCCGGTGTACGACGACACCGGGAGCGGGCGCGTCCGCCGCCGCGCCGGTGGCCAGCGGAGAGTCGACCGCATAGCGGGGTACGAGGAACGGGGCGAGCACCCGGCTGCCCCGCCCGGCACCCTCGGGACGGGCCAGCGCCACCGCCATCGCCGCGTCCGCTGCGGAGCAGAACCACTTCTCCCCGGTCAGCCGCCACGAACCGTCCGCCGCCGGCCGGCCGATCGTGCTCGACCGGCCCAGATCCGAGCCGCCCTGCGACTCGGTCATCCACTGCCCGCTGGTGATCGCGGTGTCCGGATCGGTGGAGGTCAACCGGGGCAGCCACGCGTCGCGGACACCCGCGTCGACGTCGGGCAGGCTGAGCAGCGCCGCCGCGCCGTCGGCCATCGCCACCGGGCAGGAGAACGTGGCCGACTCCGGCCCGTACAGGTGTAGCAGCGCATGCTGTACGACCCGCGCGGCAGCGCCCCAGGTGCCCCGCGCGTCGGGCAGGTAGGGCAGCGCCACCACCGCGTGCCGGGCGGCGGCGGCCCGCTGCGCCTGCCAGCCGGCGGACACCTCGATGCGGTCGACGCGCGCGCCCCACGGGTCGTAGCGGACCAGCGTCGGCGGGTGCGCCTCGGCGTCGGCGTGCGCCGCGCGCAGCGGCCCGGTCACGTCGGCGGCCAGGTCGGCCAGGCGGCCCTTCGCGGCGGCGTGACCGGCCGCGCCGAGGTGACGCTCCAGCCAGGAGCGCAGCAGGGCATCACCGGCGTACGGGTCAACAGGGGGTGGTACCGGCTGCACGAAGCGGCTCATCGATCGGCTCCCTGGCGCTACGGGGGTGTGCGCCGACGGTAGACGATGCGTCGCCGCGCCGAAAGAAGGCCCAGTTTCCGGCTTGCCGTGCCTCACCGCGACGACGTTCTCTACGGTCGGTAGTCGTGGGTGCCGGCCAGTCGTGGAGCCGACCGGCCCGGCGGCGCCGCCCGATGCGTGCCGGGCTGGCCTTCGCCGGGTTCGGCATGGCGCTGTGCTGCGTCGGAGTCGCCGGACTGGGAGCGTGGAACCTGCAGACCGTGCGGCAGGCCGCCGGCCCGATCCGGGAGACCGCCGACGGGTTCCTCAGCGAGGTGTCCCTGGGTGACAGCGATCGTGCGTACGAGCGGCTGTGCGCCGACGCCCGTACCCGCTGGAGCGCGATCGGGTTCACCAGTTGGGTGCGGACCCCGCCCATGGTGACCGACTACGAGATCACCGACGTGTCGGTGTCCACCAAGGGTGGGCGTCCGCGCGGCACGGTGACCGTGAAGGTGACCCGTGCCGGCGGCATCAGCGAGGAACGTCGCCTGCCGGTGGTCCGCGAGGGCGGCGACTGGCGGGTGTGCGGTGACCCCTTCTGAGCCGCCGGCCGTCGACCTGGCGCATCCCCGGCTGCTGCGCCGACGCCAGGGCGTCGAGCCGACCACCTCGACCGAGTTGTTCTTCGACCTGGTCTTCATCTTCACGATCACTCAGGTGTCGCACTACCTCATCGAGCATCCGGACTGGCCTGGCGCGGGCCGTACCGCCCTGCTGCTGGCGCTGGTCTGGTTCGTCTGGGTCTACACCACCTGGGTCACCAACTGGCTGCAACCGGACCAGGGACCGGTACGGGCGATGCTGATCGGGGTGACGTTGGGCAGCCTGCTGCTGTCGGCGGCCATCCCGCAGGCGTTCGCCGGCACGGGTCTGCTCTTCGCGGTGGTCTACGTGAGCGTGCAGGTGGGCCGGACCGCGTTCGCGTTGTGGGCGGCGCAGGGCAACCCGTGGCTGGTCGACGGGTTCCAGAAGTCGCTGCCGTGGATCGCCGCCACGTCGGTGCTCGTGGTGGTCGGCGGCCTGGTGAACTCCCCGGCCCGGGAGGTGGTGTGGGCGGCGGTGATCGTGCTCGAGGTGGTGGGCCTGTCGATCGGCTATCCGCTGCCGGGGCGGGAACGCAGCCGCCCCGAGCGGTGGATGGTGGAGGGTGGGCACCTGGCGGAGCGCTGCGGGGCGTTCGTCCTGATCGCGCTCGGCGAGTCGATCCTGGTCACCGGCAGCACCCTCACGTCGCACGTGGACCTGGTACGCGTCGGCGCGTTCGGGGTGGCGTTCGCCGGTTCGGTGGCGCTGTGGTGGGTGTACTTCGCGCGGTCGGCCCCGGCCGCCGCGGAGGTCGTCGCCCGCGCGGGCGCGCGTACGGGGGCGCTGAGCCGGCTCGCGTTCAACTACCTGCATCCGGTGATGGTCGCCGGCGTCGTCGTCACCTCGGCGGGTGACGAGCGGCTGTTGCACGCCCCGGGCGCGACGGTCACCACGGTCACCGCCCTGTTCACCCTGGGCGGTCCGGCGCTGTTCCTCGTCGGGCACGCCGCCTACCAGGCGGTGCTGTGGCGAGCGTTGCCGACCAGCCGGATCACCGCCGTGGCGGTGCTGCTGGCCCTGATACCGGCCTGCGTGGGGCTGGGTGTCACGGTGGTGACGTGCGCGGCGCTGGCAACGGCGGTGACCGTCACGGTGATCGTCATGGACCGGATCCGGGTCCAGCGGGGCACGTCGTGACCGAACCCGTACCGGCCCACCCGCAGTTGCTACGTCCCCGTCGCGGGGTGGAGCGGACCACGTCCACCGAGCTCTTCTTCGACCTCGTCTACGTCTTCACGATCACCCAGTTGTCCCAGTACCTCAGCGAGCACCTCGACTGGCCGGGCGTGGGGCGTACCGCGGTGCTGCTGGGCATGGTCTGGCTGGTCTGGATCTACACCGTCTGGATGGGCAACTGGCTGCGCCCGGACCGGACGCCGGTGCGCGCCACGCTGCTGGTGGTGACGCTGGGCAGTCTGCTGCTCGCGGCGGCGTTGCCCACCGCGTTCGGCGGCGACGGTCTGCTCTTCGCCGGAGCGTACACGGCGGTGCAGATCGGTCGGACGGTCTTCGCCGTGTGGGCCATCCGTGGCCAGCCGTACGTCAGTGACAGTTTCCGCCAGTGCGTCGTCTGGATCGCCGCCACCGGGATGTTGGCCCTCGTCGGCGGCCTGACGCCGAGCCCGGCCCGGGAGCTGATCTGGATCGGTGTGATCGCCGTCGACGCGCTCGGGCTGGCGACCGGATTCCCGGTGCCCGGTATGGGCCGCAGCACCCCCGAACGCTGGGAGGTGGAGGGCGGGCACCTGGCCGAACGCTGCCAGGCGTTCGTCCTGATCGCGCTGGGGGAGTCGATCCTCATCACCGGCGGCACGTTGACGCAGCACCTCGACCGGGCGAGCGTCTCCGCCTTCCTGCTCGCCTTCGCCGGGTCGGTGGCCCTGTGGTGGGTGTACTTCGATCAGGCGGACACGGTCATGCGGGCCCTGGCCGAGGCGGGTGAGCGGGCCGGCCGACTGTCCCGGCTGGTGTTCAACTACCTGCACCCGGTGATGGTGGGCGGCATCGTGGTCACCGCGGTCGGCGACGAGCGGCTGCTGCACGCGCCCGGCCACCCGGTCGGCTGGGCGGACGCGCTGGTCGTACTCGGCGGCCCGGCGCTGTTCCTGGCCGGGCACGCGGCCTACCAGTTGGTGCTGGGCTTCGCCGGGGTGGCCGGCCGGGTCACGGCGACGCTGCTGCTGCTCGCGTTGGTCCCCGGGACGGTCGCGCTGGGCGCACCGGTCGCGGTCACCGCCGGGGCGGCGCTGCTGATGACGGCCGCGGTGATCGTGACCGACCGGGTGTCGGAGCGGCGGGTGCCTCAGTCGCGGGGGCCGAGGTCGCCGCTGCGGTAGTGCCGCCGGCAGAGCACCTGGTAGCGCACGTCGGCGGTGTCGACCGTGTCGCCGATGACGACCTGTTCACCCTCGCGGACCACCCGGTCGTCGACGACCCGGGCGTTGAGCAGCCCCTCCCGGCCGCACCAGCACAGCACCTCGACCTGGATGCGGGCCACCTCGTCGGCCAGCTCGAACAGGCGCCGCGCGGCGGGGAACAGGCAGGACCGGAAGTCGGTGGCGAGGCCGAACGCGAACACGTCGACGTCGTAGCTGTCCACCAACTCGGCCATCTGCTCGACGTGCTCGACGGTGTAGAAGCAGGCCTCGTCGCAGATCAGGTAGTCGACGCGTACCCCGTCGGCCCAGCGACCGCGCACCAGCGCCCGCAGGTCCAGGTCGTCGGTGACCTCGATGGCCTCGTGGGCCAGGCCGATGCGGGTGGTGACCTGTGGACCCAGCGACCGGTCGATGCGGGTGGTGACCAGACCCCGGCGGCCCTGCCGGGCGTGGTTGTAGTTCATCTGCAACGCCATCGTGGACTTACCGCAGTCCATCGGCCCCCAGAAGAACTTCAACGCCGCGGCGTGCACCGGCCGCCCGTCGAGCCCACGCGCGGCCGCGCAGGCGGCGGGAGCGTGCGGCTGGCCGGGGAACGGGTGGGCCAGGCAGGTCGGGGTGGCAGCGGCGTCGTCGGTCACGGTCGGGCAGCCTAGCCGATCGACCGGCCCGGATCTGTCAGGTGCGTCGCACGTGCTCAGAGCACCCGTGGTGGGGTGTTGCCGGCCGCGATGATGGCCCGGCGCATCGGCACCGCCAACAGCAGCAGGAACCCGACCACGAAGAAGCCCACCAGTGAGACCAGGCCCACGCGGTAGGAGGAGGTGAGTTGGAACACGATGCCGAACGCGAGCGGGCCGAGCCAGCTCGTACCCCGGTCGCTGATCTCGTAGAAGCCGTAGTACTCGCCCTCCTTGCCGGCGGGGATGAGCTGGCTGAACAGGGACCGGCTCAGCGCCTGACTGCCGCCCAGGACCAGGCCGATGCAGGCGCCGAGCGCCATGAACGGCAGCGGCGCCTCGGCGGGCAGCCAGAACACGCCGAGGATCACACCGGTCCAGAGCACCAGGCTGATCAGCACCGTCTTGCGCGCCCCGATGCGCCGGGCCAGCGCGCCGAGGAGCAACGCGCCTCCGAAGGCGAGGAACTGCACCAACAGGATCGTGACGATCAGGGTGCTCTGCTCCAGCCGCAGCTCCTCGGTGCCGTACTGGCTGGCCATCGTGATGACGGTCTGGATGCCGTCGTTGAAGACCAGGAACGCGAGCAGGAAGAACAACGTCAGCGGGTACGCCCGGATCTCGCGCAGGGTGTGCCCGAGCTGCCGGAACCCGTCGGTGAGCACGTTGCCCCGCGCGGCCAGGGCCGCTGTCACGGGACGATCGCGCAGCCAGCGCAGCGGCACCAGGGTGAACGCCGCCCACCACACGCCGGCGGAGACGATCGACCAGCGGGCCAGGTCCAGGGTGCGCTGCGGGTTGTCGTCCTCGCTGAGCAGGGAGACCGTGGCCAGGTTCACCGCCAGCAGCAGGCCACCGCCGAGGTAGCCCAGCGCCCAGCCACGACTGGAGATGCCGTCCCGCTCGTCCGGACCACCGAGCTGCGGCAGGAACGAGTTGTAGACCACGATCGCGGCGCCGAAGGAGATGTTGGCGACCAGGAACAACGCGCCGCCGAGCAGGTACCGGTCACCGGTGACGAAGGCCATCGCGATGGTCGCCCCGGCGCCGGTGAACGCGGCCCCGCCGAGCAGGCGCTTCTTGTGCGCCGACCGGTCGGCGATCGCCCCGATGACCGGCAGCGCGAACACGGTCAGGAACACCGACAACGAGATCAGGTACGGGTAGTACGACCCGGCCGCGACCCGGATTCCCAGCGGGTGCACGTACCCGTCGCAGCTGTCCGCGCCAAGCTCGCAGCCGGCGGCCGTCTCGGCGATGGTGGTCAGGAACGGGCCGAGGAACACGGTGATCACCGTGGACTGGAACGCGGAGTTCGCCCAGTCGTAGAGGTACCAGCCCCTGCGCTCGCGGGGGGTGCTCGCCGGAGGCGGGGTGTCGGTCACCGTGGGGGTCACGGTCTCGGCCATCGGGGGTTCCTTCGGTGCTGTTCAGGCGGTCCAGTGGCCGCGGCTGCGGTAGACGTCGCGCAGCACGCCGACGTGATCGGTCATGATGCCATCCACGCCACGATCCAGTAAGTCGTGCATCTGGTCCGCTTCGTCGATCGTCCAGACGTGCACCTGAAGGCCGAGCCGGTGGCAGTAGTCGACGAACCGGCGGTCCACCACCGGCACCCGCCCGTAGCGGGGCGGCACCTGCGCGGCGACCACCGACGGGGGCAGCCGCAGCGGCCGGCCGTGCAGCGAGGCCAGCCGCAGCCGGGCGACTCCCCGCATGCCGAGGCTGGTGGCGACGCGCCCCTCGGTGAGCGCCCGCAGCCGGGCCAGTCGGGCGTCGCTGAACGAGGCGAGCAGCACCCGGTCGGCCGCGCCGACCCGGGTCAGGGTGGCGACCGTCGGCGCCACGCCGCCGTCGGCCTTCACGTCGATGTTGAAGCGGACCTGCGGCCACGCGTCCAGAACCTCGTCGAGCCGGGGTACGACGGCAGCGCCGCCGACGCGTACCGAGGCGAGGTCGGCCCAGCTCAGGTCGGCGATGCGCCCCGCCTCACCGGTGACCCGCGCGAGCGTCGGGTCATGGAAGATCACCGGGACGCCGTCTGCGGTGGCGTGCACGTCGGTCTCCACGTACCGGTAACCGAGCCCGACGGCCCGGGCGAACGCCGCGGTGGTGTTCTCGTCGCCCTCGGCGGCGCCGCCGCGGTGGGCGAACGCCAGCGGCGCGGGCGCGTCGAGGTAGGCGGATCGGTTGAGCACGCGACGCAGTATGCACGCGGCCGATGGAGCGTAGGTGGCCTGCCGGCGACATTCGTCCCCTCGCACCGGCCGCCGATCCTGGCGCCCCCGTCACCCCCGTGGGACGGGAGCGCCAGGTGCTCAGGAACGGGCGGTGTCGGCGCGGACCACGTAGCCACCGGCGAGGATCGGGTACCGGGGTCGCGCGGGCGCCTCGGGTGGCAGTTCCGACTCGGGATCGAGGCAACCGGTGGGTGGCGGCTCGGTCCCGTTCTGGGTCTGGGCGTCGACGATCACGTCAGGCTGCCGTCCACCGTCGATGATCTTGACGTAGTAGCCGTGGTTGCGGACCGGGTCGACGCCGTCGGGCACGATCGCCGTGAACACCGCGACGTTCCCGACCACCCGCAGGCAGGTCACGTCGGCGCGTCCCCGGGCGAGCTCGGTGCCGTCCGGCAGCGCGTGCCGGTAACGGAACTCGCCACGCGTCGACCCGTCGACGGTCGTGACCGCCGCGACGCCGAACCAGATCCGGTGCCCCACCATGTTGGGCTCGTCGTACACGAAATGCCCCACCCCGGCGACCATGGCGGCGGCTCTCGGCGGCGACGTGCCGGTCGGTGCGGTGGGCTGCGCCCACGCCGTCGACGAGCCCGCCGCGACCAGAGTGACTGCTGCCGCCGCTACCGTCCCGGCCCGCGCGTACCTGACCATGGGAAACCCCCTCGCGTCGATGGCTTGACGATCTCCAGCCTCGTCGCAGCCAAGCCCGCCCTGATCCCCGTGCCGAGCCAACCGCCTCCCCTGCCCGGGGGAGCGCGGCCGCCCAGCTGCGCCGATCTTGCACTTTGTGTCGCCGTTATGGACGGCTAGGCCCGCTATGTCGCGACAGAAAGTGCAAGATCGCGGGGGTGGGGGGTTAGGGGGTGCGGCGGTGGGTGCGGGTGGTGTCGATGGGGCGGCCGGGGTCGACGTGGCGGGGGCCGTCGGGTTCGTTGGGGCGTAGGGGAGCGAGGGTGTCCGTGAGGGCGTCGATGATGCGGTTGGTGGCTCGGCGGGCCGCCCCGGGGGTGGTGGCGTTGGACTCGCCCAGGTCGACGGGCTCGCCGAAGTGCACCCGGATCACCGGGCGACGCCACAGGGCGCGGGCGATGCCGCGCAGCATCCCCTTCGGCGCCTGGTAGGGCAGCACCTCGTGGGCGCCCCACTGGGCGACCGGGATGACGGGAGCGCCGCAGGCCAACGCCAGCCGGGCGACACCGGTCTTGCCGCGTTCGGGCCACATGCCGGGGTCCAGGCCGATGCGTCCCTCGGGGTAGATGAGGATCACCGAGCCCGCCGCGACGGCCTCGGCCGCGTCGTCGAGTGCCTGGTGGACGGCGCTGGTGCCCCGGTCGACCCGGATGTGCCCGACGTGGCGCATGGCGGCACCGAGCACGGGGGCGCGGAACAGTCCGGCGGTCGCCATGATCCGTGGGGCGACGCCCCGCTCCCGGCAGGCGGCGATCATGACCACAGGGTCGAACGGGCTGATGTGGTTGGCGGCCAGCACGAGCGGTCCCCGGCGCAGGTGCGCGGGGACGTCGCCGGTGACCTCGAGGCGGGCGAGCAGGGCCACCAGGGCGCGGGCCAGCATGAGGGCGGCCCGCCAGAGCAGTGGTGGCTGCCAGGTCGTCGTGTCCATCAGCGCGCCATCCTCGCACGAGCCGGTGGGGCTGCGAGGGCGAGCGGCCGGAGTGATCAGGGTCATTGGTCCCGGGCCGGTTTGGGCCGCCCGGCCCTGCCCCTTTCTCTACGACGAGCAGTAGTATTTACTACGTCTCGTAGTACGCATAGTTGGGGGTTCAGGTGGACGCGTTGGACGTCGCCCGGTGGCAGTTCGGTGTCACGACCGTCTACCACTTCCTGTTCGTGCCACTGACCATCGGCCTGTCCGTGCTGGTGGCGATCCTGCAGACGATGTGGCACCGCACCGGCAACGAGCGCTACCTCAAGCTGACCAAGTTCTACGGCAAGCTGTTCCTGATCAACTTTGCCATGGGCGTGGTCACCGGCATCGTGCAGGAGTTCCAGTTCGGCATGAACTGGAGCGACTACTCCCGCTTCGTGGGGGACATCTTCGGCGCGCCCCTGGCCATCGAGGCGCTCGTGGCGTTCTTCCTCGAGTCCACGTTCATCGGCCTGTGGATCTTCGGCTGGGACCGGCTGCCCAAGCGCGCCCACCTGGCGAGCATCTGGGCCGCCGCCATCGGCACGAACCTGTCCGCGTACTTCATCCTCGCCGCGAACTCGTTCATGCAGAACCCCGTCGGCTACCGCATCAACCCCGACAGCGGACGCGCCGAGCTGACCGACTTCCCGGCCGTGCTCACCAACAAGGTCGCCCTGATCACCTTCCCGCACACCCTGGCCGGCTCGTTCCTGGTCGCCGGGTCGCTGATCGTGGCCGTCGGCCTGTGGCACGTGATCCGCAACCGCGACTCCGCCGACACCGGCGCGTACCGCTTCGCCACGAAGTTCGGCTCCTGGGTGGTCCTGGTCGCCTCGGCGGCCGTGCTGTTCACCGGCGACATCCAGGGCAAGATCATGACGGACGTGCAGCCGATGAAGATGGCCGCCGCCGAGGGCCTCTACACCACCGAGAGCCCCGCCTCGTTCAGCGTGCTCACCATCGGCAGCCTCGACGGCAGCCGCGAGGTGTTCGCCCTGAAGATCCCGTACCTGCTGTCGTACCTGGGCACCGGCGACCCGAACGGCACCGTGCACGGCATCAACGACCTCCAGGCCCAGTACGCCACCCAGTACGGCCCGGGCAGCTACACCCCGATCATCCCGGTCACCTACTGGAGTTTCCGCTTCATGGTCGGCTTCGGGTTGGCGGCCGGAGCGATCGCCCTGCTGGTCCTGTGGAGCCAGCGCAGGGGTCGTACCCCGCGCAGCAGGTGGCTGCTGCGCGCCGGCCTGGCCATGCCGGTGCTGCCGCTGCTGGCCAACTCCTTCGGCTGGATCTTCACCGAGATGGGCCGCCAGCCGTGGATCGTCTTCGGCGAGATGCTCACCCGCAACGGCGTGTCCCGCAGCGTCTCGCTGACCGAGGTCCTGACCTCGTTCACCGCCTTCACGCTGATCTACGCCACCCTCGCCGTGATCGAGGTCAAGTTGCTGCTGCGCTACGCCAGGGCCGGCGTGCCCGACGTCAGCGAACAGCCCCCCACCGACGACACCGACGACGCCGAGCGTCCGCTCGCCTTCGCCTACTGATCCCGGAGCCCATCGTGGACCTGACCACCATCTGGTTTCTCCTCGTCGCCGTGCTGTTCACCGGCTACTTCATCCTGGAGGGCTTCGACTTCGGCGTCGGCATGCTGCTGCCCGTGCTCGGCCGCGACGACCGCGAGCGCCGCGTCCTGATCAACACCATCGGCCCGGTCTGGGACGGCAACGAGGTATGGCTGATCACCGCCGGCGGGGCGATGTTCGCCGCGTTCCCCGAGTGGTACGCCACCCTCTTCTCCGGCTTCTACCTGCCGCTGCTGCTCATCCTGCTGGCCCTGATCGCCCGTGGGGTGGCCTTCGAGTACCGGCACAAGCGCCCCGAGGCGTCCTGGAAGCGCCGGTGGGACGCCGCCATCGTGGTCGGCTCGCTGCTGCCGGCGATCCTGTGGGGCGTCGCCTTCGCCAACATCCTGCGCGGTGTGCCCCTGGACGCCGACCACGAGTACGTCGGCGGCCTCGTCGACCTGCTCAACCCGTACGCCCTGCTCGGTGGCGCGACCACGCTCGCGTTGTTCCTGACCCACGGCGCGGTGTTCCTGGCCCTGAAGACCACCGGCGACATCCGCGAACGCGCGGGCGCCCTCGCGGTGCGCCTCGGCGTCGGGGCCGCCGTGCTCGCGGTCGGCTTCCTGGCGTGGACGCTGAGCATCCGCTCCAGCGCGGCCGCCGTCGTGCTCGCCGTCGGCGCGGCCCTCGCCCTGCTCGGTGGCCTCGCCGCCGCCCGGGTACGACGGGAGGGCTGGGCGTTCACGGGTACGGCCGTGGCGATCGGCCTGGCCGTGGCGACCCTGTTCGCGGCGCTGTTCCCGAACGTGCTGCCGTCCACCCTCGACGCGGCGGGCACGCTCACGGCCACCAACGCCGCCTCCACCCCGTACACCCTGAAGATCATGACCTGGGTGGCGGTGATCTTCACTCCGGTGGTGCTGGCCTACCAGGCCTGGACGTACTGGGTGTTCCGCAAGCGGATCGGCGTAGCCAACATCCCCCAACACTGACCCGCCCGCCCTCGCCGATCATGGAGTTGTGGTGCCCGGCCTGGGGCGTCAAGGGTGCTTTGTCACCCACCACGAGTCCATGATCGACGGGCGTCCGGCCGGGGGAGGTTTATCGGCTGGTCGGGGTCGGGGCGTGCCGCTACGGTGTGCCGATGCGCGTTCGTGAACTCACCATCGACGACCTGGACGACGCCTGGGAGCTGGGCCGGTTCGCGTTCGGCTCCACCTCGGAGCGCCCCGCCAGCACGAGCGTCGAGGTGCCCGGGATGACCCGCTACGGCGCGTTCGACGACACCGGCCGGCTCGTCGGCAAGGCCGTCGACCTGCACCACGACCAGTGGTGGTCCGGACGGGCCGTCGCGGCGGCCGACGTCGCCGGGGTGGCGGTCGCCCCCGAGGCGCGGGGTCGGGGCGTGGCCCGAGCCCTGCTCACCGCCCTGCTGGCCGGGGCCCGCGAGCGCGGCGCGGCGATCAGCGCGCTGTACCCGACCGTCGCCGCCCCCTACCGCGCCTGTGGTTGGGAGGCCGCCGGTGTGCTGCGCACCGTCGACCTCGCCACCGCCGCGCTGCCCCGGCACCGGCCCGCGTCGCACCTGACCGTCCGCGCCGGCACCCTCGCCGACCTGGACGCGGTCGCCGCCCTCTACGAGCGGGTCACCCGCCACCGCAACGGCATGTTGACGCGCCGGGGCAAGCTGTTCGACTTCTTCACCGCCGACCCGAAACTGCCCGGTGACGGGATCACGCTCGTCGAGGACGACGGCACCCTCGTCGGCTACGCCACCTGGCAACGCGGACGGGGCTACGGCGCCGACTCGGTGCTGACCGTCGACGAGGCCCTGGCCACCACCGCCGCCGCGGCCCGGGAGCTCGTCGGCGTGCTCGGGAGCTGGGCCAGTGTCGCGCCGACCCTGCGGTTGTGCCCGCTCGACGGTGACGCCGTCAGCGTCCACCTGCCGTTGGAGGCGGCCCGGGACCACGAGCGGGACCTGTGGATGCACCGCCCGGTCGACGTCGTACGGGCGGTGGGCGAACGCGGCTGGCCCGCGCACCTGCGGGGCTTCGTCGACTTCCACCTCACCGACGCGCTCGCCGAGTGGAACACCGGCACCTGGCGGTTGGCCGTCGCCGACGGCGCCGCCGAGCTGATTCGGATCGACGGCGAGGCGGACCTGCGGCTGGACGTGCGCGGCTTCGCGCTGCTGTACGCCGGCGCCGCGGGCGCCCGCTCGGTGGCCCAGTCCGGCCTCCTGCACACCGTGGGCGTCGAGCCGGACGCCCTGGACCTGCTGGGCGCCGGCGGTCCGGCACAACTGCTCGACTACTTCTGACGGCCGTCTCGGGGACCTTCAGCCGTCCGCCACGTCGATAGGGTGTGTCGGTGGAGATCCTGACTCGCGTCCACTCTGGAGAGACGGTGCAGCGGCTGCTGCCCCATCCGCGCCTTGCACTGGTGGCGGCCTGGGACGCCGACCGTCCGGCGATCCGGATCTGGGAGTACCGGGACGGACACCTGCGGCAGCGCGCAGCCGTCGGCGTGGATTCGGCCGGCTACGCCCAGGACGTCAACCATGAGCGGACACCCTGCGCCGCATGGCACCCCGACGACCCGATGCTGGCGGTGGCGGACGCCGAGAGCGTTGTCCTCTGGACTCCCTCGGGCACGTCACCAGTCGACGCCGTCACCTCGACCGAGTACCAGCGGGAGGTGGCATTCAGCCCCGACGGTCGCACGCTCTGGTTGTCGCCCGCTGCCGGAACGGACGGCTGGGAGCACTCCGTCGCCCTCGACCTCGCCTCGGGAACCACCCTGATCGGCCCTCGGTGGGACACCGGGGTGGTGGCGCATCCGGCGGGAGGCCTGGTCTGCACCCTTGAGAGCGACCAGGGCGCCACGCTGGTGCTCTTCTGCGCGGACACCGGGCCGGTACTGCGGCCGTTGCGGCGTGCGCTGGTCCTGGACTGCGACGGCTACGAAGAGCCGATCTTCAGCTCGGACGGCCGGCACTTCGCGGTACGGGGCAACGCGTACGACAACTCGCTGGAGGTGTTCGCGTTTCCCTCGCTGCGGCGCGTCCTGGGCCTGACGCTGGGGGAGCCGAGCCCGGGGTACCCGTACCCGCAGGAGTGGTTGGACGAGATGAACGCCTGGTCCCGCCACAACGTCGCGTTCGGCCGGTCGCCGCGGACCCTCTGGGTCGGCACTCCCGAAGGCGTGGTCGTCGAGCTGGACGTCGACGGGAGCCGGGTGGTCGAGCACGAGGTGCTGCCCGGGGCAGCGGTGACCGCGCTGGCGGCCACCGCCACCGGTGAGCTCGTCGTCGCCGGCAACGACGAGCTTCTGCTGCTGTCGGTCAGTGAAACCGGCCCGGACGAGGTGTCCACGGCCACGGTGACCGAGTTCCTCGCCAGCACCCGCGAGGCGCCGGTCGTCGACATGGATGAGCTCGACCTCACCGATGGGACGCGGGACTGGCAGTCCGGCGACCTGGCGACGGTCAGCGAGACCTCTGCGACCGACCCGTCCTGGCTGCGGATCCGGGCGGCCATGAACCGACGCGCCTGAGTGGCTGTCGGTTCAGGCGACGGCCGCCAGCTCTTCGTTGGCCCGCTCGGTGACGAGCGTGAGGACGCGGGCGGCGACGTCGGCCTCGGCGGGCGGGATGTCCGCGTACAGCCGGGCGGTGATGTCCCCGACGGCCTCGGCGACACGGGCCTGCGTGCGGTGCCCGGCGTCGGTGAGCGACACCCGCGGCTCGGTGGCGTCGTCGAGCCGCGCCAGGCCGGCGTCGACGAGGCCGACGATCGCCTCGTGCACGCCCGACTCGTCGACCCTGCGGGCGCGCGCGAGGCGCCGCACGAGAGGAGTCCGGTCGACGGGGCCGGCGGTGAGGGCGTTGAGGGCGAGGACCTGGCCGAAGTCGACGCCCAGGGGCGCGATGGCGTGCTCGAGCAGGGCCCGGGTGGCGAAGTGGGCCTGACCGATGACCTGACCGTTGAGAGTGGACACGTTGCCTCCTTCGGAAACGTTGGCTAAACCAACGTTGGTAGAACCAACGTAACACGGTTTGTGGGTCACGCCAACGATTACTGTTAGGCTCCCGCCATGGACGCCACCGCCCCGCAGTCACCCGCCGGGCTGCGTACCACCGCGAGCTGGCTGCTCAACCAGGCCGCCGCCCACGCCGGCCGACTCGCCAGCGCGGGCTTCGCCGCACACGACCTACGCGGCTACCACTTCCGGCTCCTCGCCTCGCTGGCCGAGGACGGCCCCGCGAGCCAGGCCGACCTGGGCCGCCGCTGCGGCATCGACCGCAGCGACGTCGTGGCCGCCATCAACGACCTGGCCGGCCGGGGACTCGTGGTACGCGCCCCCGACCCGGCCGACCGCCGCCGCAACGTCATCAGCCTCACCGACGCCGGCGCCCACGAAGCCCACCGGATGGCCGACACCGTCGCCCGCGTGCAGGACGACCTGCTCGCGCCCCTGTCGAGCGCCGAACGCGCGCAGCTGATCCGCCTGCTCACCCGACTGCTCGAACACCACAGCGGCCACTGACCGCCGGTCGGGCCCGCCCAGCGCACGGCAACGCTCAGCTCGCCTCGCGCAACTCCGCCAACCGGGCCTCGATCTCGGCCAGCTCCGCGCGCAGCTTCTCCGCCTGCTGCTCCGCCTCGGCCCGCTCGGCGCCCAGGATCTGCTCCACCGCCTCCTGCACACCCGGCACGTCCACCAGCGCCACCATCTTCAACGCCTCGGCCGGCTTCACCACGTACGGCTTCGCCAGGGCCTTGCTGCCCTGCTGAGCGGCGACCGTCCACTCGCCGTCCGCGTACGCCAGGGTCACCGTGAGGCCTGCGGGCCCCTTGGGCTTCGCGGCCTTCACCGCCCGCCGCGCCGGCGGCTTCTCGGCCTGCTCCACCTTCGGCTCCTCCTGTCGCTGCGCGGGCACCCGCGGCGTGTCCAACACGAACTCCGGCGCGGCCACCGCGGGCGCCTCCGGCTCCGGCTCCGGTTTCGGCTCCACCACCCGCCGGCCCGCGCCCTTGGGCGCGACCGCCAGATCGGCGGGGGAGAACGGCAACTCGTCACGACCGAACCGCACCACGACGAACTCGTCGGACACGTTCGGATCGGTCAACTCGACCACCTGGCCGACCTGACCGGCGATCTGCCCGGCCGACGCGGTGAACACCACCCTCGGCTTACGGCCGGCCGCCAACGCCTCCCGGATGCTGCGCACCTCGTCAGTGGACAAACCCTGGCCGGCATCCATCACAACCCTCTTCCGTACACCTGTTTGATTGCTGTCTTGATACCAGTCGGCTGCGACACCCGCCGCACGGGGCTCAACCGCCGAGGGCCCGCAACGCCCGATCGGCGTGGTCGTTCATGCTGACCTCGCTGTGGATCACCTCGATGATCCGCCGGTCCGTACCGATCACGAACGTCATCCGCTTCGTGCTCAACGCCCCCAACGGCACCCGCCGCCGCACCCCGAACGCCTGAGCGACCGTCCCGTCCACATCCGACAGCAGCGGATAGTCGAAGCCGTGCATCTTCGAGAACTCCGCCTGCTTGGCCACCTCGTCGCGGCTGATACCCACCCGCGACGCGCCCAGCGCCGTGAACTCCGCCGCCAGATCCCGGAAGTGGCAGCTCTCCGCCGTGCACCCCCGCGTCATCGCCCCGGGATAGAAGAACAGCACCACCGGCCCCGACGCCAGGAACTCCGACAGCCGCCGCGGCGTGCCCGTCTCATCCGGCAGCTCGAAGTCGTCCACGACATCGCCGACACCCACACCCGCCACCGCGCACCTCCGTAGTCCGAACGACCGCGCGGTGAGCGTAAGCGATCACACCCGCAGCGCCTCGTGCGCCACCAGCACCAGGGCCCGCCGCATGTGACCCTCCTTACGACGACTCATCCGCGCCGGTCACGGTAGCGTCGGCCCAACCCGCCCGACAGACCCGGAGGCGCCATGGCACCCGTCACCGTCATCACCGGCGGCGGCCGCGGCATCGGCGCGGCCACCGCCCGTCGCCTCGCCACGGCCGGCCACCACATCGCCCTGTGCTACCGCCGCGACGACGCCGCCGCCGCGACCGTCCTGGCCGACCTGCACGCCACCGGCGTCCAGGCCATCGCCGTGCGCGCCGACACCACCGACCCCGACCAGGTCACCGCCCTGTTCGACGCCGCCGCGCAGCTCGGCCCCCTCACCGGCCTGGTCAACAACGCGGGCGTCACCAGCCTCATCGGCCCGTTCACCGAGCTGCGCGTGGACGACCTGCGCCGCGTCGTCGACGTCAACCTCATCGGGTACGTCCTCTGCGCCCAGCAGGCCGCCCGCCGCCTCACCGAAGGCGGCGCCATCGTCAACGTCTCCTCCGCCGCCGCGACCCTCGGCAGCCCGGGGGAGTACGTGCACTACGCCGCCGTCAAGGCCGCCACCGACACCCTCACCGTCGGCCTGGCCAAGGAACTCGCCCCGCGCGGCATCCGCGTCAACGGCGTCGCCCCCGGCCTCGTACGCACCGACATCCACACCGACTCCGGCGTACCCGACCGCGCCGACAGCGCCGCCGGCCGTATCCCGATGGGCCGCTCCGGCGAACCCGACGAGATCGCCGCCGCCATCGCCTGGCTGCTCAGCCCGGACGCCTCCTACACCGCCGGCGCCGTGCTGCGGGTCTCCGGCGCCCTGTGAGCCGAGGCGCGCGACACGCGCCCCGGCCCACCGCTCTCAATGGGTGAACAGCTTCGCCGCCGTGATCACCGTCTGCACGACCCCGTAGCCGAGCAGCACCGCCACCACCAGCCAGGAAATCCACAACCGGGCCTGCTGCCCGCTCCGACCGTCGTCGCTCATCGCGTACCAGTCCTTTGCGCCGCCGTGACCTCGTCCACGTCCTGCTCCACCGGCTCGTGATAGCGCTGCGGCACCGGTCGCACCAGCAGGTTCGCCACGAAGCCCACCGCGAGGACACCCACCATCGTGAGCAGCGCCGGCCGGTACGCCGCCGCCGTCAACGTGCCCGGCTTGCCCTGCGCGTCGAGGAACCCGTTCACGATCAACGGACCCGCGACACCCGCCGCCGACCAGGCCGTCAACAACCGGCCGTGGATCGCCCCCACCTGGTACGTGCCGAACAGGTCCCGCAGGTACGCCGGCACGGTCGCGAACCCGCCACCGTAGAACGACAGGATCACGCACGCGAACAGCACGAACAACGCCGTCGCCGTGTGCCCGAACAGCGCCAGCAGCGCGTACATCGCCATGCCCACGCCGAGATACACCAGGTAGATCGGCTTACGGCCGATGACATCCGACGTCGACGACCACACGAACCGGCCCGCCATGTTGAACAACGACAGCAGACCCACGAACCCGCCGGCCGCCGCCACCGACACCGCCGACGTCCCGTTCTCCCGGAAGAAGTCCTGGATCATCGGGCTGGCCTGCTCCAGGATGCCGATACCGGCCGTCACGTTGCAGAACAACACCACCCACAACAACCAGAACGACCGCGTCTTCACCGCGTTCGCGGCCGACACGTTCGCCGTGGTGACCAGCGGCTTCGCCGCCACCGACGCGGGATCGAAGCCCGCCGGACGCCAATCCTCGGCCGGCACCCGCACGTTCGCCACCCCGAACATCATGATCACGAAGTAGCCCAGGCCCAACGTCACGAACAACCACACCAGCGCGCTGCCCGACGCCGTCGAACCCGCGTTGGACGGGTCGTAACCCGGGTCGTAGAACGACAGCAACTGCCGCGACAGGGGAGAGGCCACCATCGCCCCACCACCGAACCCCATGATCGCCAAACCGGTCGCCAGACCCGGCCGATCCGGGAACCACTTGATCAGCGTGGACACGGGGGAGATGTACCCGATACCCAGACCGATGCCGCCGAGCAGGCCGTACCCCAGGTACAGCAGCCACAACTGCTTCGTGGCGATGCCCAGCGACCCCACCAGGAAACCCGCCGCCCAGAAGCAGGCCGACACGAACATCGCCTTACGCGGCCCGTTCGCCTCCACCCACGTCCCGGCCACCGCGGCGGACAACCCCAGCATCACGATCGCGATACTGAAGATCACCCCGATCGCGGTCTGACCCGTGTCGAAATGGGCGATCAACGAATTCTTGTAGACGCTCGTGGCGTAGACCTGGCCGATACAGAGGTGGATGGCCAACGCCGCCGGGGGAATGAGCCACCGGCTGTAGCCGGGCGGCGCGACGGTATGCCGACGATCGAGTGCGGACAGCATGCGCTGCTTCCTCTCCGAGGCGGACGAAACGTCCCCACAACGTGCCCACCCCGCACCCAACCGGCAAACCTCACCATCGCCGGACGGTCCCTCCCGTGAGCTGAGCGGTCACTCAGCCCACGCGACGACTACCCCAGCTCCGGCGCATGCCAGCCACCCGCCAACGCATCCGCGTCCGCCGGACCCCAACCACCCCTGTCGTACGAACGCACCGGCTCCGCCAGATCCAGGATCGGCTCCACGATCCGCCACTCCTGCCGAATCGTCTCCGCCCGCGCGAACCGCAGATGCTGCCCGTCCATCGCGTCGTCGAGCAACCGCTCGTACGCCTCCTGACGCCGACCCAACGCCGCGCCGAAGTCCACCGACAGATCCACCGGCCGACTCGCCACCTCCGCGCCCGGACTCTTCGCCTGGATCGACATCGTGATGCCGTCCCCACGGCCCAACCGGAACCGCAACAGGTTCGCCGGCGCCTCCGCCCCACCCTCGGCGGGGATCAACGACCGCTGCGGCCGCTTGAACTCGACCACCACCTCCGTCGCCGTCCCCGCCAACGACTTGCCCGTCCGCAGATAGAACGGCACACCCGCCCACCGGGGCGAATCAACCGTCAACCGCGTCGCCACGAACGTCTCCGTGTTCGAATCCGGCGCGACACCCGGCTCGTCGCGGTAACCCGCGTACTGCCCCCGCACCGTCGACTCCGGCGACAACGGCGCGATCTGCCGCAACACCGCCGCCTCCGCCTCGCGGAACGAATCCACGTCGTCACCAGCCGGCGCGTCCATCGCGATCAACGCCACGACCTGCAAGATGTGGTTCTGCAACACGTCCCGCGTCGCACCCACCGTGTCGTAGAAACCAGCCCGACCCTGCGTACCGAAACCCTCCGCGAGGGTCACCTGCACGTTGTCGACGTGCTCACGGTTCCACAACGGCTCGAACAGCCGGTTGGCGAACCGGAACGCGTACAAACCCTCCACCGCCTCCTTGCCGAGGTAGTGGTCGATCCGGAACACCCGACTCGCGTCGAAGGCCGCCCCCAACGTCCGATCCAACTCCTCGGACGACGCCAGGTCACGCCCGAACGGCTTTTCCACGATCACCCGGCCACGGTCGGCCAACCCGACCGCCGCCAGGCCCCGCACCACCGAACCGAACACCATGGGCGGAATCGCCAGATAGAAGATCGGCCGCTGCGCGTCACCCAGACGCTCCGCCAGCCGCTCGTACGTCGCCGGATCCGCGTAGTCCCCGGAGATCATCGACAGGTTGGCCGCCAACGCGTCGAACGTCTCGTCATCCACCTCGTCGGAAGCCTCCGCCACCGACTTACGGGCGGTCGCCACCAACTGCTCGTCATCCCAGGGGGAGCGGGCCACCCCGATCACCGGAACGTCGAGACGCCCCCGCCGCGTCAACTCGTACAGCGCCGGAAACAGCTTCTTCGAGACAAGATCACCTGTCACACCGAACAGCACAACCGCGTCTGAACGCACGCGCATGACACTTCCATCCGATCATGTGGACCTGATCTTCCGAACGGACAACGGCGCGTACCACCGGAGGAATTCCCCGCGAGCGGCCCACGTGAGGTCGGCGACAGCGCCACGACGGAAGATGACCCCACAGCGCACCGCGAACCCCAGGAAGGACCAGAATGACCCTGGCCGCCGACCGCTCACCGGAGACCGGCCCCGACGTGGTGTGCCTGCCCATGTTCGGCATGACCCGCGCCGCCACCGCCGCCGCCTTCCACCCCGCCCTCGCCCACACCGGCCTCCGGGAGACGTACCTGGACCTGCCCGGCCACGGCGACACCCCACCCACCTGCCCGCCCACCTCCCAGGCGCTGCTCACCACCATCTGCGCCTGGCTCGACCACCACATCAACGGACCGGCCCTACTGGCCGGCGCCTCCTACGGCGCCTACCTCGCCGCCGGCGTCGCCCGCCAACGCCCCGACCTCGTCCGCGGCCTCCTCCTCGTCTGCCCCGGCATCACCATCGCGCCAGCCAGCCGCACCCTGCCCGAGCACCGCCCGCCGCCAGGACCCACCGGCTGGCTCGACGACGCGCCCACCGACCTGCGCCCACACCTCGACACCGCGCTGGGCCACCGCACCCCGACCGTCGTCGCCACCGTCCTGCGCGCCCTCGACACGGGTGGCCCCGGCGACCAAGCCTTCCAGCAGGAACTGCGGACAGGCCCCGGGTACGCGCTCCCCGACGAGACCGCCGACACCCCCTTCGACGGGCCCGTCAGCGTCCTCACCGGCCGTCAGGACGGCATCGTCGGCTTCACCGACCAGTTCCACGCCATGCGCCGCTACCCCCGAGGCACCTACACCACCGTCGACCAGGCCGGGCACTACCTGCCCTTCGAACAACCAACCCTGCTCCGCGCCCACACCCACGCCTGGCTCCGCCGGAACCCACAACCTGAGGCCGGTACGCGACAATGACCGCCATGGCTGACCTGGGCGACACCAAGGCCGCGATGCACTACTACCTTCGCAGGAACCGCGACGACCTCATCTGGAAACTCGACGGCATCAGCGAACGCGAGGCCAGAACGCCCCGCACCGCCACCGGCAACAACATGCTCGGCGTCGTCAAGCACTGCCTCAACGTCGAGGCCGCCTACTTCGGACCCACCTTCGGCCGCGAGTTCCCCACACCACGGGAGTTGGTCCCGCTCAGCGCGTTCGACGACGACCCGCAGGCGGACTGGTACGCGTACGAGAACGAGACCAAGGACGGCCTCATCGACCTGTACCGCCGCGTCGGCGCCTTCGCCGACGAGACGATCGACCAACTACCGCTCGACGCGCCGGGGCAGGTCTCCTGGTGGCAACCCGGCCGCCAGGACGTGACGCTGGCCCGGATCATCATGCACGTGAGCGGCGACCTCGCCCGGCACGCCGGTCACCTGGACATCATGCGCGAGCAGCACGACGGGGCCATCGGGTGGCGGCAGGACGGCACCAGCATCGTCGACGACTACGACTGGCCGGCGTACGTCGACAAGCTGCGCAAGCTGGCCGACCAGTTCGACTGACCGAGCTGGGGGAGAAGGCCGCGGAAACGACACTGCCCTGCCGGTGCTATCGGGCACCGGCAGGGCAGTCACACCGCCTGGAATCAGTTGTCGGTGCCCTTCAGCCCCTGCAACATCTCGGCGAAGTCGGTGGTCTCCGCCGGCGGAGGCGTCTCGATGGTGACCGCCTTGCCGTAGTCGGTGTAGTCGACCACGAAGTCGCCCATCGCACCCATGACCGTGGCCGCACGACGCGGCCGGTACTGCTCGTCGACCCAGAGGTCGACCTTGACCTCCTTGACGCCCGCGGCGGTGAACTGCTTCTCGACAGCGTCCCGCAGCTTGGCGTCGACCTGCGCCAGCTGCGTCGCCACCGGAGTGGTGACGGTGTAGTGGACCGTCCGCGCCCCGTTCACCGTCTCCTCACCGACGACCGTCACGCCCTGCGACGCGAGCAGCGTCTTGACCTGCTTGGTCGGGTCGATGTCCTCGAACTGCTTGCTGAAGTCCATCCCGGCCTGCTGGCCGATGCTGCCCATGTCCATCTTCAGCCAGCGCTTACCGCCCATGCTCGAGCGGTCCTTGGCGGGCACCTCGACGTAGAACGCGGTCCCGATCAACCGGACGGTGGTCGGACCCTCGCTCGGGTCCGCCATCGTCATCTCGGCCTTGACCGGGTCACCCAGATCCAGGACACCCTGCATGGAGATCTTCTGGCCGCCGGTCGTTCCCGTCATCGTCAGCGTCACCGAGTCGCTCTTGTCGGTGGCGTCGATCGTCTTCTGCAACGACCCCTTGAGGTCGCTGGCCAGCAGCTCAAGGACGCTGGTCTGCTTCGGCGCGTCGGACGAGCCCGACGAACCGGTCGCCACGCCGCAGGCGGAGGCGGTGAGCGCCGTAAGCGCCGAGACCGCGACGACGGCGGTCTTCTTCCACAGTGACAAGTGATCGCTTCTTTCCGACAAGGCTGCGGGGAATCTCCCCAGTAGATCGACGACACGCTAGCCCACCGGGTCGATCTCCGGGTGCCGCAACACTTTCGATAATGCACATTATGTAAAGTGAGGTGCGGAAGGCCCACCCCCGACCAGCCGCGCCCGCCGCACCGGGTGGGCGGCCCAGCCCGGCGATCCCGCAACGTCATGATCGTGCTCGAACCATGAAGTAGTGGCCTCCACCGCGTACCGAGACCACTCCATCCTGGATCGAGCACGCATGGGCGAGCTGCGCCGCCGCCATCGTCGTCTCGGCTCGCGTCCTGGACCTGGGTAACCCCTGATCGGCAACCCGCGACGCCTTTGCTCCCCCTCTCCCCTCCCTTTCGGGCAACACGAGAATCATGCATAATATGTCTTATGCATGACAAACAGGACGAATCGCTCAAGGTGCTGATCGAGGAGTTCCTGACCGCTCGGGCCACCCGCAAGCCCTCCCCCCACACCCTGGCGGCCTACCGGCGTGACCTGTACGCCGTCGCCGCCCTGGTCGCCGATGGTGATGCCACTCCCCTCCCCCTCGACGAGCTGACGATCACCGACCTGTCCCCTCGGGTGCTGCGGGCGGCGTTCGCCCGGTTCGCCGCGCCCCGCGCCCCCGCCTCGGTGCACCGCGCCTGGTCCACCTGGAACAGCTTCTTCACCTTCCTGGTGACCGACGGTGTGGTGGCCGGCAACCCGATGCCGGCGGTCGATCGGCCCCGGGCCGTCCTGCCCGAGCCGAAGCCGCTGCGCGGCGCGGACACGCCCGAGGTGCTGCTGGCGTCGGTGGCGCGGGACGACGGGCGGCAGCGGGACCCGTGGCCGGAGCGGGACGTGGCGGTGTTGGCGGTGGCGCTGTGCGCCGGGCTGCGCCTGTCGGAGTTGCTGGCGTTGCGGGTGGGGTCGCTGGGGGGGCGTCCGGGTGAGCGGCGTGTGGAGGTGGCGGGCAAGGGCGGGCGGCCCCGGGTGGTGCCGATCGAGGCGGATCTGGACCGGGTGCTGGTGGACTATCTGGCGAGTCGGGCGCGGCGTTTCGGGTCGCGGTCGGTACGCCCCGACTCGGCGTTGCTGGTGGACCGGCGGGGTGAGCCGTTACGCCGTGGTGGTCTGCAGTATCTGGTCGAGTCGTGTTACCGGCGGGCGGGTATCGGCGACCGGGTGCCGAAGGGGGCGCGGTTGCACGCGTTGCGGCACACGTTCGCGACGCGGTTGGCGGAGGACGGCGCGGGCGCGGCGGAGATCATGCGGTTGTTGGGGCACGCCTCGTTGGCGTCGTCGCAGACGTACATCGAGGTGACGGCCGGGCAGCAGCGCGAGGCGATCCGGGCTAGTCGTACCCATCGGGTGTTGGCGGCTCTGGTGTCGGCGGAGGGTGACGGGCCGCGCTGAGCCTGGGCTCAGGGGTCTAGCCGAGGTCGACGAGCAGGGGTCGGTGGTCGGAGATGGTGGACGTCGGCGTGGTGACGGCCCGTACGGGTGGGAGCGCGTCGAGGGCGTGCCGGTCGGCGAGGATGTGGTCGAGTTGGACGCGGGGTTGGCCGGAGGGGTAGGTGGGGCGGCGGCCGAGTGGCTGCCAGCGGGACACGAGGCGGGCCGGGCCGGCGGGGAGGTTGAGGTCGCCGAGCAGGACGCGGGGGCCGGGTAGGGCGCGTAGGGCGCGCACGGTCTGGCGGAGTTGGCGGGCGTTCCAGCCGGGTACGAAGGACAGGTGGGTCGCGGCGACGGTGAGGGGGCCGTGGGGGGTGTCCAGGATGGCGGCGAGGACGACGCGGGGTTCGTCGTCGAGGAGGATGAGGCCGCCGCCGGGGCCGGGGGCGTAGATGGGTGAGCGTACGGGCGCGGGTTTGAGTCGGGTGATGTGCCAGCTGCGCACGGGGTGGCGGCTGATGAGGCCGATGCCGTAGCAGGGTTCGCCGTGGCCGTCGTCGTCGTGGCGCAGGGGGCGGAACCGTTCGCCGGGGGTGCCGACGACGGCGGCCGCGAAGCGGTGGTGTGGCGCGTCGAGGGCCCGGGCGGCGATGGCGGTGAGGTCGAGGTTGCCGCTGCGGTGTTGGTCGCGGTCGACTTCCTGGAGGGCGAGGACGTCGGCGTCGAGGGCGCGTACGGCGGCGGCGAGTCGGTCGGGGTCGACGAGGCCGTCGGTGAGGGATCGTCCGTGCAGCAGGTTGAAGGTGGCCAGGCGCACTCCTGCACCTTACGTGCCCGTGGCAGGGTTGCCGTGTGGTGAGGCTGTTGCTGTGTTCGATGCTGGTGTTCGTGGCGGTTGGTGCGTGGGGGGTGTGGTTGCGGCGTAGGCGGGGCCGGTGAGCGGTGAGTCGCGCCACTTGGCGGGCTGGTGGCCCGTGTCGGGCGGGCAGACTTGCGGGCCGTGGATGCCGTATCGCTGAGTACTCTGCTGGCCGCCGCGGCGATGGCCGGGTGGGTGGATGCCGTGGTCGGTGGTGGCGGGTTGTTGCTGCTGCCGGCGTTGTTGGTGGCGGCTCCGGGTGTGCCGGTGGCGACCGCGTTGGGCACGAACAAGTTGGCGGCGATCTTCGGTACGGCGACGGCGGCGGCGACGTACGCGCGGCGCACGAAGGTGGACTGGCGGGTGGCGGGGCCGGCGGCGGGTGTGGCGGTGCTCAGCGCGGGGGTGGGCGCGGCGTTGGCTGGGGCGGTGCCGGCGGCGGCGTACCGGCCGGTGGTGTTGGTGGTTCTGGTGGCGGTGGCCGTGTTCGTGTTGCTGCGTCCCCGGTTGGGGGTGGTGGCTGTGCCGGCGCGGCGGACGCGGGTGCGGGTGGCGGCGGCGATCGGTGTGGCCGGGGTGGGCATCGCCCTGTACGACGGGTTGATCGGGCCGGGGACGGGCACGTTTCTGGTGCTGGCGTTCACGACGTTGGTGGGTGCGGATTTCGTGCACGGGTCGGCGATGGCGAAGGTCGTCAACGCGGGTACGAATCTGGGTGCGTTGGTGGTGTTCGCGGTGACCGGGCACGTGTGGTGGTGGTTGGGTGCGGCGATGGCGGTGTGCAACATCGCGGGCGCGGTGGTGGGTGCGCGGATGGCGTTGCGTCGCGGGTCGGGGTTCGTGCGGGTGGTGTTGCTGGTGGTGGTGTTGGCGTTGGTGGCGAAGCTGGGTTACGACCAGTGGGCGGCCCGGTAGGGGCGCGGGTTCAGCTGCGGCGGCTGGGTGAGTCGAAGCGGCCGGCGCGGATCTCGCGCAGGGCCCGGCGGCGGATGTCGCCGCGCAGGGTGTCGACGTAGAGGGTGCCGCGCAGGTGGTCGGTCTCGTGTTGCAGGGCGCGGGCGAGGAATCCGGTGCCGGTGATGGTCAGCGGTTCGCCGTTCTGGTCGACGCCGTGGGCGGTGGCGTGCAGGGCGCGCACGGTCGGGAAGTACAGCCCGGGGATGGAGAGGCAGCCTTCGTCGTCGTCCTGGAGTTCGTCGGACAGCTCGAGGGTGGGGTTGATGAGGTGGCCTCGGTGGCCGTCGGCGTCGTAGACGAAGACCTGGGCGCTGACGCCGATCTGGGGTGCGGCGACGCCGGCGCGGCCGGGTTCGCCGAGCAGGGTGTCCATCAGGTCGGTGACCAGGGCGCGCAGTTCGGCGTCGAAGGTGGTGACCGGCTCGGCTTCGGTGCGCAGGACGGGGTCGCCGATGATCCGGATGGGCCGCATGGTCATGGGGGTCAGCGTATCGCCGGTGGTGGTGTCAGCGTCCGGCCAGGGTGGCGCGTACGGGTGCGGTCTTGGCGGCGGCTTCGGCGACCTCGGCGGTGGGGTCGCTGTCCCAGGTGATGCCGCCGCCGGCCCAGGTGTGCAGGGCGTGGCCGTCGGCGGCGGCGGTGCGGATGGTCAGGCCGAGGTCGATGCGGCCGGGGGCGATCCAGCCGAGGGCGCCCATGCTGGCGCCGCGGCCGACGGGTTCGGCGGCGGCGATGTGGGTGAGGGCGGCGAGTTTCGGGGCGCCGGTGACGGAGCCGCCGGGGCAGGTGGCGCGGAGCAGGTCGGCGAGGCCGAGGCCGTGGGCGGCGTGCGCGCGGACGGTGGATTCGGCTTGCCACAGGTCGCACCAGCGGCGCACGGTGAACAGTTCGTCGACGGTGACGGTGCCGGTGCGGGCGATGCGGGCGAGGTCGTTGCGTTCCAGGTCGACGATCATGATGTGTTCGGCGCGTTCCTTGGCGCTGGTGAGCAGTTCGGCGCGGCCGGTGGCGGTGGCGGGGCGGGTGCCTTTGATGGGTCGGGTGATGATCTGGCCGTCGTGGACTTCGACGAGGGTTTCCGGGGAGGCGCAGCCGATGGCCCAGCCGTCGCCGGTGAGGACGCCGCCGTAGCGGGCGCCGGGGAGGGCGCCGAGGCGGCGTAGGGCGGGCAGTGGGTCGCCGCTGTAGGGGGCGGCGGCGTGTCCGACGAGGTTGGTCTGGTAGATGTCGCCGCGGCCGATGGCGGCGCGGACGGTGTCGACGGCGGCGGCGTGTTGGGCGGGTGTCCAGCTCTCGGTCCATGGGCCGAGCCACCAGGGCGGGTCGTCGGGGGCGGCGGGTGCTCGGGTGGGTCCGTGGTCGTAGATGACGACGGCGAGGTCGGGCAGGGTGGGCGCGGGTTCGGGCGCGGTGGTGGGTACGCCGGCCAGTTGTGCCCCGGCGGCGGCGGACAGGTAGAGCGCGGCGCCGCAGAGGACCGGGCCGTGTGCGGCGGGTCGGTTGAGGTCGCGCAGGTCCAGGCCGTGTGCGGCCAGGAACTCCTCGGCGAGGACGGCGGGGTCGCCGCCGTCGGCGAGGTGCCACTGGAGTCGGGCGCGTTCGACGAGGCTGTCGCGGCATCCGGCGGGTGCCGCGGGCGCATCGACCAGCACCTGTGGGAGCGTTTCCACGCCGTATGGTCCGATCTTCCTCATCCGTTCAGTGGATTTCCGGTAAGCCAAGGCGACACCTGGTCGATGCTGGACACTTTCGCTTGGTACTGTGCGTCACTGGTCATGTGAACCATGACACAGTGCCCCCACAGTCCGGAGAACCCGATGTGCCAGCACCAACCGACCTGCCCCTTAGCTGAAGCCACCGACCGGGAAGCCGCCCGGGTCCTCGCCTGCTTCCCTGAGCAGGGCTGGAGCCTGCTCTGCAACGGCGTGATCGTCTTCGAGGACACCGGTGAGCTGCTCCCCGACGGCAGCAGCATCGCACCGCACCGCGGCCCCGCCCGCCACGCCCTCGTGGCCTGAACGACCACCCAGCGTCACCGCACCGAGTCGCTGTCCAACCGCACAGCGGCTGCCGGGACGGGCCGATACCGCCCGCCCCGGCGTGCCCGCCGTCAGTCCTCGAACGCCTCCGGCGACGGGCACGAGCAGACCAGGTTCCGGTCGCCGTACGCGCCGTCGATCCGCCGTACCGGCGGCCAGTACTTCCCGGCCCGGTCCACCCCGGCCGGGTACGCGCCCACCGACCGCGGGTACGGGTGCGGCCACTCGTCGCCGCTGACCATCGCCGCGGTGTGCGGCGCGTTCGCCAGCGGGTTGTCCCCCGCCGGCCACTGCCCCGAGCCGACCTGCTCGATCTCGGCGCGGATCGCGATCATCGCGTCGCAGAACCGGTCCAGCTCGGCGAGGTCCTCACTCTCGGTCGGCTCCACCATCAGCGTCCCGGCCACCGGGAACGACATCGTCGGCGCGTGGAAGCCGTAGTCGACCAGGCGCTTCGCCACGTCGTCCACGCTCACGCCGGTCGCCTTCGTCAACGGCCGCAGGTCGAGGATGCACTCGTGCGCGACCAGGCCCTTGTTGCCGGCGTACAGCACCGGGTAGTGCTCGCGCAGCCGCGCCGCCACGTAGTTCGCGGCGAGGACCGCCACGCCGGTGGCCCGGGTCAGCCCCTCGGCGCCCATCATCCGCAGGTACGCCCACGGGATCGGCAGGATCCCCGCGGACCCGTACCTGGCCGCCGAGATCGCCGGGGTGGCGTCGTCGTGCGCGCCCAGCGGGTCGCCGGGCAGGAACGGCGCGAGGTGCGCGCGGACCGCCACCGGGCCGACGCCGGGGCCGCCGCCGCCGTGCGGGATGCAGAACGTCTTGTGCAGGTTGAGGTGCGACACGTCCGCGCCGAACTTGCCCGGCTTGGCGTACCCGACGAGGGCGTTGAGGTTCGCCCCGTCGACGTACACCTGCCCGCCGGCGTCGTGGACCTTCGCGCACAGCGACGCGATGCCCGTCTCGTACACGCCGTGCGTCGACGGGTACGTCACCATGATCGCGGCGAGCGCGTCGCGGTGCTTGTCGATCTTGGCGTCGAGGTCGACGAGGTCGACGTTGCCGTCGTCGTCGCAGGCCACCACGACCACCCGCATGCCGGCCATCACGGCGCTGGCGGCGTTCGTGCCGTGCGCCGACGACGGGATGAGGCACACGTCGCGGTGCGCCTGGCCCCGCGACGCGTGGTACGAGCGGATGGCCAGCAGCCCGGCCAGCTCACCCTGCGATCCGGCGTTGGGCTGCACGCTCACCGCGTCGTAGCCGGTCACCTCGGCCAGCCACGACTCCAACTGGCCGATCATCTCCCGGTACCCGACGGTCTGGTCGTCCGGCGCGAACGGGTGGATGTGCGCGAACTCCGCCCAGCTCACCGGCTCCATCTCGGTGGTCGCGTTCAGCTTCATCGTGCACGACCCGAGCGGGATCATGCCCCGGTCCAGGGCGTAGTCGAAGTCCGACAGCCGCCGCAGGTAGCGCAGCATCGCCGTCTCCGAGTGGTGGCTGCGGAACACCGGGTGGGTCAGGAAGTCGGTCGTCCGCGCCAGGTCGACCGGCAGGGCCGCGTCGACGTCGCCGTCGAACGCGGCAACGCCGAACGCCTCCCACACCTGCCGCAGGTGCGCGTCGGTGGTCGTCTCGTCGCAGGACATCCCGACCCGGTCGGCGTCGACCAGGCGCAGGTTGACGCCCCGCTCGGCGGCGGCCGCGACGACCCGCGCCGCGCCGCCGGGCACCGTCGCGGTGACGGTGTCGAAGAACGCGACGTCCGCGACGTCCACGCCGCCGGCGCGCAGCCCGGCCGCGAGCCGCGCCGCCATGGCGTGGGTACGCGCCGCGATGTCCCGCAGCCCGTCCGGGCCGTGGTAGACGGCGTACATGCCGGCCATCACCGCGAGCAGCACCTGCGCGGTGCAGATGTTGCTGGTGGCCTTCTCCCGCCGGATGTGCTGCTCGCGGGTCTGCAACGCCAGCCGGTACGCCGGGTTGCCGTCCGCGTCGCGGGACACCCCGACCAGGCGCCCCGGCAGCATCCGCTCCAGGCCCGCGCGCACCGCCAGGTAGCCGGCGTGCGGCCCACCGAAGCCCATGGGTACGCCGAACCGCTGGGTGGTGCCGGCGGCGATGTCCGCGCCGATCTCCCCCGGCGCCCGCAGCAGCGTCAACGCCAGCAGGTCCGCCGCGACCGTCACGAGGGCGCCGACGGCGTGCGCCGCCTGCACCAGGGCGGCGTGGTCACGGACCGCGCCGGACGCCCCCGGGTACTGCAGGTGCAGGCCGAAGAACTCCGCCGGCAACTCGTCCCGCGCGACGTCGACGACCCGCACGTCGATGCCGAGCGGCACCGCCCGGCTGGTGATCACCGCGATGGTCTGCGGCAGGGCGTCGGCGTCGACGACGTACACCCGGCTCTTGCTCTTGGACGCGCGGCGCGCGAGGGTCATGGCCTCCGCCGCGGCGGTGCCCTCGTCGAGCATGGAGGCGTTCGCGGTGGCCAGGCCGGCCAGGTCGGTGACCATCGTCTGGAAGTTCAGCAGCGCCTCCAGCCGGCCCTGGCTGATCTCCGGCTGGTACGGCGTGTACGCCGTGTACCAGGCCGGGTCCTCCAGCACGTTGCGGCGGATCACCGCCGGGGTGTGCGTGCCGTGGTAGCCCAGGCCGATCATGGAGACGGCGACGGTGTTGCGGGCCGCCAGGGCCCGCAGCTCGGCGAGGGCCTCGGCCTCGGTGGCCGCGTCCGGCAGGTCGAGGGTGCCGTGCCAGCGGATCACCTCGGGGATCGCGGCGTCCATCAGCTCGTCGATGGAGTCGTGCCCGACGACCTCCAACATGCGGCGCTCGTCGTCGGGGCCGGGGCCGATGTGACGGGTGGCGAACTGCTCTACGGACATCAGGGGCGCTCCCGGGCGAGGTCGACGGGTCGGCCTCCCCCTCTGTCACACCCCTGCAGGAGCGCTCCACAGTGCCTGCCCACGAGGTCCTTTTGCCTGAGAGGTTCCGGGGAGGATTTGCCCCTTCGGCGCCGCCCCTGCTGTCGAGGCGGTCTCTCCCACGTGGGTGGTACCGGCATGGTCAACGCTACCAGCGCCGGTGTTTCCAGCAGATGTCCTACCCGGCGGGGGCTGTCACACCGGCACCGCCGACGCGCCGGTCACCCGCTCGGCGAGCACCGGCAGCACCTCCCCCAGCGGCGCGTCGACGCGCACCGTGGCGTACCCGTCACCCCGGGTCGGCCCCTGGTTGACGATCGCTACCGGAATGCCCTGCTTCGCGGCCCGGATCACGAACCGGCGACCCGACATGACCGTCAACGACGACCCCAGCACCACCACCGCCCGGGCCTGCCCCACCAGCGCGAAGCACCGCGCCACCCGCTGCGGCGGCACCGTCTCGCCGAAGAACACCACGTCCGGTTTCAGCATCCCCGTCCCGCAGATCCCGCAGTCCACCGGCCGGAACCCCGCCACCTGCTCGTCCGGGAGATCCACATCACCGTCCGGGTTGACCGCGGCGACCCGGGCCACGAAGTCCGGGTTCGCCTCGCGCAGCCGCCGGTCCACGTCCTCGCGCGAGGTCAGGTTGCCGCAGTCCAGGCACGTCACCTCATCCAGACGCCCGTGCAGCTCCACCACCCGGTCGCTGCCCGCCGCGCCGTGCAACCCGTCCACGTTCTGCGTGATCACCGCGTCGACCAGGCCGGCGTCCTGCAACCGCGCCACCGCCCGGTGCCCCGCGTTCGGCGTCGCCCGCGCGATCAACCGCCACCCCAGGTGGCTACGCGCCCAGTACCGCCGCCGCGCCACCGCGTCCCGGGTGAACGCCTGGAACGTCATCGGGGTGTGCCGGCGGGCCACCCCGCTGGGCCCCCGATAGTCCGGGATACCCGACTCGGTGGACAGGCCCGCCCCGCTGAGCACGACCACCTGACCGCCGGCCACCAGCGCGGCCAGCTCCTGCACACTCGTCGTCACCCCTTCATGCTGCCTCAGCGCACCCCCCGATGCCGAGCACCCGCCTACGCCGCGACGACGTCGGCGACGACACAGGCGACATTGTCGGGCGCGCCCGCGGCGCGCGCGGCGGCCATCAGCTCCCGCACCGTGCGCTCCGGGTCGGCTCCCGCTCCCAACATCGAAGCCAGGGCGGCGCGGTCGACGACCGCCCACAGCCCGTCCGAGCACAACAGGTACCGGTCACCGGGCAGCGCCACCCGCAACGCCAGATCGGCCTCCACCTGCCGACCGCCGCCGAGCGCGCGCACCAGCAACGCCCGCTGGGGGTGCGCGCCCGCCTCGGCGGGATCGAGCCTGCCCTGATCCACCTGCGCCCGCACCCACGTGTGGTCCTGGGTCAACACCGACAGCTCACCGTCGCGCAGCAGGTACGCCCGGGTGTCCCCGACGTGCGCCAACACCAGGTGGGTGCCGCTGCGCAGCAGCGCGGTCAGCGTCGTCGCCGGCTGGTGCTCGTCGGTCGCCAGCCTCCGCACGGCCCGGTCGGCGTCGGTGACCGCGCCGGCCAGCACCGCCACCATCTCCACCGCCGACGCGTCGGTGAGGTCCACCGACGCGAGCGCGTCGATGGCGGCGGTGCTGGCGGCAGCGCCGCCGGGCCCCCGCACGCCGTCGGCGACGGCGAGCAGCCGCTCGTTGGCGTACGCGGCGTCCTCGTTGCTGTCGCGGGCGATCCCGGTCTCACAGCCGGTGGCGTAACGAACATTCATCGACGACATGGTGGCGCTCCCCTCGGACAGGTCCCGCACGAGGAGGGCGGCGAGCCGCGCGCGGGCAGCGGTGTCGACCGACACCTGCCGCCAGTACGCGGTGACCACCTCGGCCGCCGCCGCCGGCTCCAGAGCACACACGGTGCGGATCTGCGCCAGCGGCATGCCGATACGACGCAACTGGGCCACCAGCCGGGCCAGCGGCACCTGCCGCGGGTCGTAGAGCCGGTACCCGGACTCCGCGTCCACCGCCGCCGGCACCAGCACCCCCACCCGGCCGTACAGGCGTAACGCCTTCGGCGTCAGACCCGCCGCCCGGGCGAACGCCCCGATCGTCAGCAACCCCACGTCGGGTTCCTCCTCGCGCCGGTCACCGTGACCGGCGCACACCACCCTGGGGGTTGCCCACCGGTCAAGGTCAAGCCCGGCGGGTGCCGGTAGGTTGGGCACATGCGTGTCGTCATCGCCGGAGGCCACGGCAAGATCGCCCTGCTCGTGCAGCGGCACCTCACCGAGCGCGGTGACACCGCCGTCGGCCTGATCCGCAACCCCGAGCACGTCGACGACCTGCGCGCCGCAGGCGCCACCCCGGTCCTGTGCGACCTGGAACACGCCGACGTCGGGGAGGTAGCCGCGCACCTGCACGACGCCGACGCGGTCATCTTCGCCGCCGGTGCCGGTCCCGGCAGCGGCGCCGCCCGCAAGGACACCGTCGACCGGGCCGCCGCCGCGCTGCTCGCCGACGCCGCCACCCGCGCCGGGGTCCACCGCTACCTGCTGGTCTCCTCGATGGGAGTGGACCGGCCACCCGCCGCCGGCACCGACGACGTGTGGGCCGCCTACCTGCGGGCCAAACGCGCCGCCGAGGACGACCTGCGCGGCCGCGACCTGGCCTGGACGGTCCTGCGCCCCGGCCGCCTCACCGACGACGAACCCACCGGGCACGTCACCCTCACCCCGCACGCCGGTCGGGGCGTCATCAGCCGCGCCGACGTCGCCCTCGTCCTCGCCGCGCTCCTGGACGAACCCCGCACCGCCGGGGCGACCCTGGAACTCGTCGACGGACCCACCCCGATCGCCGACGCGATCCACGCCGCCACCACCTGAACCTCGACCGGGGGTGGGGCCCTACGCGTAGAGCCCCACCCGCCAGGTGTTCAGCGCTGGTGGTGACGCGGCAACGCCGTCTGCCCCGCCGCGCCACCCACGAAAGGCGCCCCCGGCGTCTCCTTCGCGATCCGGTCCATCGTGCGCACCAACTGCTCACTGCCGTCGTCCAGGTGCCGCGCCGCCGCCTGCATGTGCGACACCATCATCTCGCCGAAGATCCGCAACGCCTCCCGGGTCGCCACCGAATCGTCGAAGCTCGACCCGGCCGAACTGCGGTACTCCGCCACCGCACGCTCGGCCTCCTGCTTCGCCTCCTCCGCCGCCGCCCGCATGTAACTCTCGTACTGCACCCGGGCGTACTCGGCGACCCGCCGCGCGTAGTCGTGCGCCTGCGCGATGATCTGCTCGGCCTCCCGCTGCGCCGCCGACAGCAGGTTCACCTCCTTGGCCGCCGGCACCTTCGCCGCCGCCGGAGTGCTCGGGATCACCCCGTGGCGGTGCAACTCCACCCGATCGGTCAGCCGCTCGTTCTCCGCCCGCAGATGCGCGATCTGCGTCGCCAACAGATCCAACTCGTCGGCGATCTGCACCCGGAACCGGTCCACGTCCGCGTGGTCATAGCCCCGGCGCGCGAACGGCGCCGTACCGAACTCCCACCGCCGAACCCGGTCGGAGGTCATCCGCACCTGCACACCGCCGGACACCTGAATCCCGTCGTACCGGCTGATCGGGCTCGCGCTCATTGGTCACCCCCTGAACTCGACTGCTGGACCGCCGTACGCCACGCCGGGCCGTACCACTGCTTGCCCAGACCCTCGTGATGCACCTGACCCTCGTGATAGCCCGCCCGCGCCAACGTCTGCGCCGCGTGCGACACCATCTCGTCGGACCCGCACACGTACACGTGCCGCGAACGCCAGTCACCATCGGCCAACGCCCGGTCCACCGCCTGCACGAACTCACCCGGCCGGTTCACGTCCGCGCCCACCACGTACGTCACCGTCAACCACGGGAACGACGACGCCATCTTGTCGATCGCGTCACTGTCGTAGAACTCGCTGCGCGAACGGGCACCCACATACAGGTCCACCCGACGACGGGCACCCTCCGCGGCGATCTGCTCCACCAACGCCTTCATCGGCGCCCAACCCGTGCCCGAGGTCAACAACAACAGGTCACCCGAGCCCGCCGACCACAACGCCAACCGCTCCCCCACCGGCGCGGCCAGATTGACGCGGTCACCCACCGCCGAGCCGTACACCAGCCGCGACGACACCGCGCCACCCGGAGCGGCCCGCACATGCAACTCCAACGTGCCGTCCGCGCGCGGCGCGTTCGCCGGCGAGTAGTACCGCCACGACCGCACCGCCGGATGCGACACCCCGATCGACTGACCCGGAGTGAACGGCAACAGGTACTGCGGACGCACCGTCACCACCGCGACGTCGAACGCCCGCCGCTCGTGGGCCACGATCTCCGCCACCCACCACGGCGGGTTCACCGCCTCGGCGGCCTGCGCCGCCTCCGTCATCACCTGCGCGATCAACCCGTACGCGCCCGCCCAGTCCTGAGCCAGCTCGTCGGTCCACTGCTCGGCCAGGAAATGCTGCAACGTCGCCAGCAGCGCCTCACCGACCGCCGGGTAGTGCTCCGCGCGCACCGCGAACTTGCGGTGGTCCGCGCCGAGGTCCTGCAGGAAACCCACCAGCCGATCGATCTGGTCCACATGCGACACGATGTGCCCCAACGCGGTGACGAGGCGATCCCGCTGCCCCGCCATGTTCGTCGGGAACATCTGGCGCGTCTCGGGATGCGCCAGGAACAACGTCGAATAGAAGTAGAGCGGAACCTCGTCGCCGTGCGCGGCGACGAGGGACCAACTCTGCTTGAGTCGGGCCGCGTCCACGCTCAGACGCCCGGACGCTCTCCGGTGGACACCACCTGGTCCTGCACCTGCCCCAGCACCACGCGCACGTGGTCCAGGACGTCGGCCGGCACACCCAACTCCGTCAGCGTCGTGATCAGGTGCACGCCCACCTTCGCGTAGTGCTCCGCCGGGATGCCCAGCGGCTGGTGCGCCTCGGCCAAACCGCGACCCGCGTACTCGTTCGGGCCGCCCAACACCACCGCCAACATCAACGCCAGGTGTCGACGCTGCGTCGCCATGTCCACAGTGGCGAAGTAGCCCGCCAGCTCGGGATCGGCGAGGACCTTGTCGTAGAACAGTTCGACGGCCGCCTTCACCGAACTCGCGCCGCCGATGCGGTCGTAGTGCGAGGCGGCAGCGGTCTCTTCCGTAACCGTCACGGTCGTTCCTTCCGGGGGTGAAAGGTCGCGCGCGGTGACGCGCAGGGGCTACGGCCACCGACGCGACACCCGCGTGCCACGGGGCACCACGGCGGGGACCGTGACGGACCATAGCGTGCCCGCAACCTCCGGTCAGGGCCCCCCTATCCGATTCCCGACAACTGGCGGACACACACCGTCACCACCGTCCACCCAAGATTCCACCCAGCGCAACGGGAGAACCACAGACAGTATCCACCGTGGATTCATCGACCGGGGAACGGCCACCCGACGTCGACCGCACTGACCCACAGTCACCAGACGGGCGCGTCCAAAAAAGTCACCCACACCAACGGACCGCGCACCGACAGACGCACAGCGCTACTCAACCCGCGCGCCGCCGCGCCCGCCGCGCCGCCAACTCGTCGCCCACCGGATCCGACGAGGACCCCACCACCGGCTCCGCCGGGCCGCTCGCCGCCGGCTCCGCCGGCAGATGCGACAACGACCCCTGGATCTCCTTGAAGGCCCCACCGATCGCGATCCCGAACACGCCCTGCCCACCCTGCAACAGGTCGACCACCTCCTCCGGGGACCGGCACTCATACACCGTCGTCCCGTCAGAGATCAGCGTGATACCCGCCAGATCCTCCACACCACGCGACCGCAGCGCCTCGATCGCCTTACGGATGTTCTGCAGGGACACCCCCGCATCCAACAACCGCTTCACGACCTTCAACACCACCAGATCGCGGAACGAGTACAACCGCTGGGTCCCCGAACCCGACGCGTCCCGGACGCTCGGCACCACCAACGTCGTCCGAGCCCAGTAATCCAACTGCCGATAGCTGATGCCCACCGCGTGGCACGCCGTCACACCTCGGTAGCCCACCGAGCCGTCACCCTCAGGCGTCGCGCCCGGCTCGTTCACCTGCGTACCCGGATCGGGATCCTGCGGCTCGTGCATGCGGACAACCTCCCCGTCAGTGCGGCGACGCATCGTTTCCTGCGACGCGCACCCCTCGACACGGCAACCCTAACGCCACCTTCAGGGGTTACCGCGGAGGAACCGGCGCGACACGCCGCGCAGCCACCGGGAAAGATCACCAAGCACGCGCCGGCGTCATCCACCGTGACACCGGCCGGGGACCCGAACCGCTCAGCCCGCGAAGTCCTCCGGACGCACCTGCTCCAGGAACTCGCGGAACTTCTCCACCTCATCCTCCTGCTCGTCAGGGATAACGATCCCCGCCTCGCTGAGGACCTGCTCGGCACAACGAATCGGCGCACCAACCCGCAACGCCAACGCGATCGAATCGCTCGGACGCGCCGACACCCGCACCCCGTCACCGATCAACAGGTCGGCGTAGAACACGTTCTCCTTGAGCTCGGTGATCTCCACCGCCTGCAACGGCGCCTGCAACGCCGCCAACACATCCCGCAGAAGATCATGCGTCAACGGACGGGCCGGCTTGACCCCCTGCTGCTCATAAGCGATAGCCGTGGCCTCGACCGCACCGATCCAGATCGGCAGATAGCGGTCGCCCTCGACCTCCCTGAGCAGGACGATCGGCTGGTTGCTGGGCAGCTCCACCCGAACTCCGACCACGCTCAGCTCGCGCACCGCCGCCTCCGTGTCGTCGTCAACCTACGCACCGCGCCCTTCCCTGCACGGTACACGGACCGCAACACGGCCGTCCCATGCGCTACAGCACCACGTCCGCGCCAGAAAGGGGTTACCCCGGCAAGCCTACGGCACGCTTCCCCGAAGAGATCTTTCCGCTCCGCCGCACCTGCCGGGCACCTCACCGACCCAACGTCGACCGCAACCCCACCCGCACCAACGCCGCGTGCAACTGCTCCGACAACGCCACCAACTCCCGCGCCGTCTCCGCCGCCCGCGCCCGTGCCGCCGGATCACTCTGCCGCGCCAACGGCGCCACCAACTGCGCGAACAACCCGACCTCACGATCGGCCGCAGTCCGATAACCCCGCAGATGCCGCGGCTCCAACCCGTACGCCGCCAGACCCGCCACCGCCGACGCGATGATCAACGCATCCGCGTCGTACCACCCCGGCGGATCCGACACCAGCACACCGAGCCGCTCCAACTCCACAAGCGTCGACTCGTCGATCCCACTGCGGGCCACCAACTCAGCCCGGCCGAGCCGCACCTGCGACGACTCGGCCGGCTCCGCCGACTCCCGACCCGGAACCGCACCATCGGGCCCCACCGCCACCAACGCCGGCCGCGACCGCTCCGGCTGCTCACCGGACGAATCCCACTCGGCCAACTGCTCACGGATCACCCGCAACGGCAGGTACCTGTCCCGCTGCGCGGTCAACACGAACCGCAACCGCGCCACATCGTCCCAGCTGTACTTCCGGTAACCCGACGCCGTCCGCTGCGGTTCAACCAGCCCCTCGGCCTCAAGGAACCGCAACTTCGAAATCGTGGTGTCCGGGAAATCCACCCGCAACTGACCCAGCACCTCACCGATGCTCATCAGCGGCTGGGACCGGGCCGCCCCGGGTGGCGTGGAGGCCGCAGGCTCGTTCACCCCCGGCCGGCCTCCTCCTCCGGGCGCGGACCGGCGATGAACACCACCCGGAACTTACCGATCTGAACCTCGTCACCATTGCTCAACGTGGCCGCCTCGACCCGCTCACGATTCACGTACGTGCCATTCAGGCTACCCACGTCCCGCACCGTGAACGTCCCACCATCACGGTGGAACTCCGCGTGCCGACGCGACACCGTCACGTCATCGAGGAAGATGTCACTGTCCGGATGCCGGCCACTGGTCGTCACGTCGTGGTCCAACAGGAACCGGGCACCCGCATTCGGGCCGCGACGAACCACCAGCAGCGCCATACCCGGCGGCAACGAACCGGACATCCGGCTCGGCACCACATCGGTGTCCGGCCCCTCCAGCACTTCGTCGAGCGAGCCGAGATTGAGCGTCGAAGTGACGTCGAGCGGGGGGAACTCGTCGTCTGGGCGCGTCATGGGACCACCTCACGGATCTGTTCGGTCGGCGTCGGGTAATGGCGGGTCTGGCCGCCGGGCACTCCAACACCCGGCGGCTGGCTCCCCGTGCCCGGGAAGGCAATTCCGCAACGCACAACTAATGGGTTCTTCTCGGTCGACTGGGCGAGCCTAGCCAGCGCCGAAATGCAGGGCAACCGGACGCGCGCAGACATCCCGCACGCCGGATCAAGCACACTCAGCCTTCGGTGATCTTCTGATACGCGCCCGCCGTGAGCAACCCGTCGGTCGCCGTCGGATCAGTCGGCGTGATCTCCACCAACCAACCCTCACCGTACGGATCCGTGTTGATCAGCTCAGGAGTGTCACCCAGCGCCTCGTTCCGCGCGGCCACCGTACCCGCGACCGGCGCGTAGATCTCCGACACGCTCTTGGTCGACTCGATCTCACCCAACGAGTCACCGGCCGCCACGACCGCACCCGCCTCCGGCAACTGCACGTACACGATGTCACCCAGCGCGTCCTGCGCGAAGTGCGTGATGCCGACCCGGATCGAACCGGTGCCGTCACCCGCCACCCACTCATGCTCGGCGGTGTATCGCAGATCCTCGGGAATCACCAGACGCGTCCTCATCCATCGTGCCCCGGACCACCCGGGCCCGGCGCGGCCGCGCCGGTCAGGAGACCGGACGGGCGTGTTTCCTACTTGGTCGGCACGTGCAGCGCCGAAACCTCGGCAACCTCACGCTCCCCAAACGTCACGTTACCGCCGTCACCCCGGACCGACGCCACCACCCCACCAGGAATGTTCAACGCCGTACGCATCGTCGCCGGATCACCGATCACCGTGATCGTGTACGGACCCGTCAACCGACGCCCCTCCACCATCAACGACCCGTTCTCCCCATCCAGGAAGTACGTCGACGCGATCACCCGCACCGTCGCCCGGTCACCGCCGGAGATCTGCATCGCCTCCGCGCCCGCGCCCCGCAACTCCTGCACCGCGTCCAACACCCGGTTCGCCGTGATCGGCTTCGCGCCACTGGAGAACTGCACCGTCAACCCCGGGCCCACCGCCGGCAACGTCCCCGCCAGAATCCCCAGCTCGTCCGCCCGACGCGTCGCCTCGTCCAACGCCGCCTGCCGACCCTGCTCACCCGAGGCCAACTGCCGCTGACTGTCCTCCAACGCCCGGATGTCCTGCTGCAGGCGACTCTCGCGCGCGTCCAGGTCCGACAGGATCCGCACCAGGTCCTCCTGACGCGTCGCCCCCAACGTCGGATCCGTCGACGTCGTCTTCAACTGCACGACCAGCGTGAAGCCCAGCAACGCCAACAACACCGCGATCATCACCCCGGCCGCGCTCCACCGCGACCGACCGCTCACCGCAGGCGCGGCCGGCGGCACGTCCCGCTCGTCCGGCTCGTCCGGCTGGTCCGACGACACCGCCGGCTCCCCCACCCGCGACACCGCGCGCAGGTCCACCGTCGCCCCGTCATCGACCGGCGTCACCTCCGGCTCCGCGTCGTCCGGCCGCGGCTCCGACACCGGCTCGCGCGGCGCCAACGGACTCAACTCGTCCGGATCCGGCGCGTCCGGCCGCGGATCCGGCTCACCCGCCGGCCCACCCTGCCGCCCCGGCACCGCCGGCTGCGGCCAACCCGTCCCCGTCTCATCCTGCTCGTCGCTCATCGCTGTCAAACCTACGCCCGGAACAGGTGCCGGCGGATCGCCGCCACATTTCCGAAGATCCGCACACCGAGCACGACCACCACACCGGTAGACAACTGCCCACCCACGCCCAACTGGTCACCCAGATACACGATCAGGCCCGCCACCAGCACGTTCGAGATGAACGACACCACGAACTGCTTGTCGTCGAAGATGCGGTCCAACTTCGCCCGCACCCCACCGAACACCGCGTCCAACGCGGCAACCACCGCGATCGGCAGGTACGGCTGCAACGCCGACGGCACCGTGGGATCAAGCCACACCCCGAGCACCACACCGGCGAGCAACGCCAGCACCGCGATCATCCGCCACCTCCGGAAGGACTAGCGGTCCCCGGCGAACCCGACGACCCAGGACTGCCAGACCGGCCACCCGCCCCCGAAGGGCTCGGACTGACCGACGGCTTGGCGTAGCGTAGCTGCGGCTCCGGAGCCGCCGGCAGGGTGAGGTCCTCCGCCTCCCGCACACCGAACGACAACCCGGTCTTCTGCGCGACCTCCCGCATCAGCGCCGCGTTCCGACTGTCCTCGAACGTGCGCCGCATCGACCCCGGACCCGTCGCCGACACCTCGTACGGCCCCGTCACCGGCCGGAAATCCACCAGGATCGCCTCACCCGCCGAACGGATCGTCGACGTCGACGTCAACCGCTGGCCGTTGATCGCGACCGCCTCCGCGCCGGCGCTCCACAACGCGTTCGCCACACCCTGCAGGTCGCTGTACAACACCCGCGGTGGCCCCGCGCCCGCACCGGTCACCGCGTCCGCGTTCCCCGGAGCGTCCGCCAGGCGCACCACCACACCGTCACCCCGCACCCGGCCCAGCCCCGTGCTCGCCTCCAGGTCCCGCAGACGCGCCGCGGCCGAACCGCTCAACGCCGCGTCCCGCTGTCGGCTGACCTCCTCACGCAACTGGTCCGCGCGCGCCGACAACCGGTCGGTCTGGCTCTCCCGCTCCTTGATCTGCGCCACCAGCCCCGAACGCGCCTGGGCGCGCCCCGGCTCGTCCGCCATCGTCTGGCGGTACGCCACCGCGAACAGGAAACCCAGCACCACCACCACGACCAGGCCGACCGACCGCGCCGCCCAGCCCCGGGGCGCGTCCGCAGACGACCCCCGCCGACGCGCGGCGGCCGCGTCCGCGTACCCCGGGTCCAGCGGGTTGCGGAACAACTCGGTGAGAAAGTCCGGCGCGTACACCCGATCCGGGCGGGGCCGCGGCGGCGGCGTCGCGCTCACGCGGCCGCTCCCCGGTCACGCGCCCCGCGTACCAACCGCGACGCCTGCACCACGTACATCGCGCCGGCCACCCAGTAGAGCACCAGCCCCCACCAGGCCAACCCCCAGCCGATCGCGGCCGTGGCCGTCGCCGCCGCGCTCCACTCGGTGGCCAGCAGGAGCACCGGGAACGCCGCGAGCAGCAGGAACGTGGCGGTCTTGCCCACGTAGTGCACCGGCGGCGGCCCGTACCCGAAGCGGCGCAGCACCGCCAGCGAGCCGAGCAGCAGCAGCTCCCGGGCCAGTAGCGCCGCCGTGAACTGCCACGGCACCACCTCGCGGGCGGTGAAGGCCAGCAGCGTGGCGAGGATGTAGAGCCGGTCGGCAAGTGGGTCGAGCAGCTCACCGAGCCGGCTCACCTGCCGCAGTCGGCGGGCGATCCAACCGTCGACCCAGTCGGTGGTGCCGCCGATGGCCAGCACCACGACCGCCGCGACGTCCGCCCGGGCCACCAGGAAGAGATAGAGGAACAGGGGTACGCCCAGCAGCCGCCCGAAGCTGATCAGGTTGGGCAGGGTGAGCACCTGGTCGCCGGGCGCCTGCTCGCCGGTGTCCCGCGGGTGCTCTGCCTGAGCCGGCCGACGCGACACCGAACCTCCTTCACGGCACGCCCCGACGCCAGGCCGAGATCGGGCGCGGCGGAGGTCGTACGCGCTGTCGGGCCGGCAACCACCGGCTCCCCTGCGGCCCCGGGACGGGACCTCTGCCCTGATACGGCCCGCGATCACCGAGATCGCGGGCCGGTTGAGTGCGCTGCCACTATATCGGGCTCTCGTCGGCGGCCCGGCCGCTGTGCGGCGTCGGCGCGGTGGTGTGGCGGTGTGGTGTGGATCACCACCGCTTAGGCGTCCTAGGATACTAGTGGAAGACGTCAGGCCGTCTGGACCGCTGCCGGTTCGGTCTGCTGCTCCGGCACCGTCTGCGTCGCCGCTCGGCCGAACGCCAACAGGGACGCCAAGAGGTCGTGCTGCGTCCGGGCTGGCATCCTGTCCAACACGGCCTGCACCGCGCGCTGCCGTCGCTCCGCCAACTCCCGCAACAGCGTCAACGCGGCGGCGGTGGGCACCAACCGCACCTCCCGCCGATCCCGCGGATCCGCCACGCGACGCAACAGGCCGGTCGCCTCCAACCGGTCGCACAGTCGGCTGGCCGAGGAGGGCACCACGTCCAGCAGCTCCGCAAGCCCGTTGACGTTGGTCTCGGGACGGCCACTGATCAGCATCAGCACCCGCAACTGCGTCGGTGGCACCTGATGCCGCGACGCCGCCGAGTCGAGCACGGCGATCAACGTCTCTGCGGCCGCGTTGATCGCCGCGGCGAGATCCGCCGGTCGCTCCACCCGATGTCCCCTGCCGTCGTCGCGCTGGTGCCCGCCCGGGACGGTGGCGGCGACTCTCATCCGCCATCCCGCCCACGCGGACCATGCCAGTCGAGGCAGACGACGACAGCGTCGTCGCGCAAATCGGAATCCGCGTGGTATGCGTGTAGTTCGCGCATCACCGTACCAACCGCCTCGGTCGCCGGCTGCAACCGAGTGGCGCGCAGCGAACGAGCCATCATCCGCTGCCCGTACGGCTCCCGCCCCGCCGGCTCGGCAGCCCACACCCCGTCGCTGACCACGAAGACCCGGTCACCCGGCGCGAGCTGGAACTCCTGCACCTCGTAGCGGGTCTCGGCGAACATGCCCAGCGGCAACTGCTGATCCAGCGTCATCGGCTCGACGGTCGCGCCGCGCATCCGCAGCAGGTGCGGCGAACCGGCGTCGACCGCCCGTACCCGCCCGGTGGCGATGTCCAGCTCCAGCAGCAACGTGGCCACGTGTCGACGGCCCCGGTGCTGGTAGTAGACCGTGTCCGAGGCCAGCTCCGCCTGCTCCACGAGGCCGCCGTCGGAGCGGCGGGCGTTGCGCATGGCGTTGACGGTGACCGCCGTCAGCAGCGACGCGGCCAGGCCGTTGCCCTCGCCGTTGAGCACCGTCAACGTGAGCCGTTCCCCGTCCAACGACCAGTCGAAGTGGTCTCCCCCGACGGTGTACGCCGGTTCCAACTGCCCGGCCAGGTGGAAGCAGCGGTGTGCCACGCTGCGCCCGGGTAGCAGGTCCCACTGCATCTCGGCGGCCATGCTGAGCCGCTCCCGGCGACGGGCCCGGCGGTACCGGTCGGTCTCCCGGTCCGCGGCCCGCATCGCCACCGCCAGGTCACCGGCGATGTCGGTGGCACGGCCGGTGACCGCCGGGCCGGGCACGGTCGGCAGCTCGATGAGCAGCACGCCGAGGCGCTCCCCCCACACCGTCAGGGGCAGGTAGAGCCGGCAGGCGCCGTCCTCGAGACCGTCGCGCACCGGCTGCTGGCTGGAGAAGCAGCGCTGCGCCACGGTGTGCCGGGCCAGGGCTCCGGCCGCCGGCAGGTCCGGGTCCAGCACGGGCCAGAGCCCGCTGATCCGGTAGTCCGCGACGAACACGTCGGTGCGCACCGCACCCAACGCCGCCCGGATCGCCCGGTCCGCCGCCTCCGCCAACTGGTCGGGCGCGGCTTCGCGCAGCGCGCGCGACACCCCGTCCGGCGCGTCCACCATGCTTGGTTGTCCCTCCAAAAACTTGCTACAGGGCAAGCATCATACGGAGAGCCCCGGACAACCCGTCGTCGCGGGTCAGTTGGTGCCGCGCGTCGCCAGGACGCCGTAGAAGGCGTCCGGCACGTCGACCGGCACACCGGGGGGCCGCCAGCGGCTGACCGGGACGATTCCGTCCGGCGTCGGCGTCCACCGGCCCAGCAGCGGCGCGAACGCCGTCGGAGGTCGCATCCGGAACGCCGGCCCCATCATCGCCAACGCCTGCGGGTGGGCGGCCAGCTCCTCGGTGTCGAAGTCCACGGCCAGCAGGCTGCCCGGCGCCGCCGCCGCGTACAGCTCGTCGAGCGTGCGCGTCAGCGTGTCGTCGTCGAGGAACGCGGCGAGCCCGAGGAAGACCACCCCCACCGGCCGTCGCCCCCACCCGGGTACGAAGCGGTGCAGCTGGGCCGGGTCGATGGTACCGATGTCGGTGGCGTCGCCATAGCCGTAGCCCGCCCGGTCGCTGCCGGCGAGGATCCGCTGGCCCAGCCGGATGGTCACCGGGTCGACGTCGGTGTAGAGCACGGTGGCCTCGGGGGCGACCTCGTGCACGTTGCCCATCGTGGGCACCCCCGCCCCGAAGACCAGGAACCCGTCCACGCCCTGCTCGACGATCGCCCGGACCGCCCGGCCGAGAAACGCCCGCAGCTCCGCGAAGACCGGCGCGCACGGCCCGTACGCCTGCTCGAAGGCGGTCGCGGCGGCCACGTCGACGCCGAAGTGGTGCTCCCCACCGAGCCAGTGGTCGATCATGCGAGCGGTGCTCGGCTCGTCCGGTTCACCCATCGACGACGCTCCTCCCCTCGGGTCGTCGCCAGCGTACCGACCGGTGCCCGAGCGGCGGTATCGCTCCGCCGCGCCGCCACGCCCGCGATACTGGCCCGGCGGGGGTGAGGCGGTGAACGCGGCGGACAGCGCGGCGGTGGTGGTCGGCGTGGACGGCTCACAGCCATCCCTGCGCGCCGTGCGCCTGGCCGCCGCCGAGGCGGTCCGCCGGCACTGGCCGCTGCGGGTGGTGCACGGTTTCATCTGGCCGCTGCTACGAGTGCCGGTGGCGCCTCCGCCCGACGCGCCGCCGGGCGCCGGCCTGCGCGAGCGGGCACAGGAGCTGGTCGCCGCAGCCGTGGCCGAGGCCGAGGCGACCACACCCGGGCTGACGGTCTCCGGGGAGATCATCGACGGGGAGGCCGCGGCGGTGCTGGTGGGCGAGTCCCCGACCGCCGCGCTCATCGTGCTCGGCGACCGGGGACTGGGCGGCTTCTCCGCGCTCGTCGTCGGCTCGGTGGCGGTGCAGGTCAGCGCGTACGCCGACTGCCCGGTGCTGGTCGCCCGCGGCGAGCAACGCCCCGACGGTCCGGTGGTGGTGGGGCTGGACGGCTCACCGGCGTCGCTGCTCGCCGCCGACGTCGCCGCCGAGGCCGCGGTGGCGCGGGGCGTGCCGCTGCGCGCGGTGCACGCCTACCGGCATCCCGGCAGCAGCGGTCCCGGCGACCTGCAACCCCTGGTGTACGACGAGGCACGGTTGCACGGCGAGCAGGAGCGGCTGCTCGGCGGCTGGCTGGACGGGCTGACGGACCGTCATCCGGGGTTGCGCCTGACGTGCCGGGCGATCCGGGGACGCGCCAGCGCCGTGCTCGCCGAGGCGTCCGGTGACGCGCAACTGCTGGTCGTCGGGGGGCAGGGGCGCGGCGAGGTGACCGGGTTGCTGCTGGGGTCGGTGAGCCAGTCGGCGCTGCACCACGCGCGCTGCCCGGTCGAGGTGGTGCGCGGCCCTCACTGAACGCCCCGGGGTTGGTCCGCCGCCCAACGGGTAGACGGCCGCCGTACGCCAACGGCGACGAAGGAGGCAGCAGATGCCAGGACCACGGCCGGGCAGCAACGCGTACGACAAGCAGCGGGCGCGCCTGCGCAACGCGATCGACGACTCCGGACGTCGGGTACCGGACGGCAAGGCCAACCAGGTCGCCAACCGGATCCTGCAGGAGGATCGCGGCCAACGGGGCGTCGTGCGTGGTGAGCGCACGTACGGTCCCAAGAGCGAACGCGAACCGGGCGACCCGAAGTGAGGGGCGTCGACCTGGCCGACGGCGCGATCGCCGGCGCGGTCGGCAGCACCGCGCTGAACGTGGTCGGCTACCTCGACATCGCGCTGCGAGCGCGGCCGGCGAGCAGCACGCCGGAGCAGACCGTCGACAAGCTGGCCCATCTCGCGCACGTGGACCTGGGACCGGAGCCCCGGGCGGCCACCCGCCGCTCGGGGCTCGGGCCCCTGATCGGTTACGGGCTGGGCATCGCCGCCGGCATGGCGTTCGCGCTCTACGCCGGGGGCCGCCGGCAGCCGTTGCCGATGGCCACCGGTGTGCTCGGCGCCGGCGTCATGGCGATGACCGACGGGTCCATCACGGTGCTGGGCATCAGCGATCCCCGTACCTGGCGGCGCTCGGACTGGATCTCGGACATCATTCCGCACGTGGCGTACGGGCTGACGGCCGCCGCCACCTGGAACAGGTTGCGACGGCCGTCAGGTAACGGTCGTTAGGAGCGGGTGTCGCTGTCGTCCTCGGCGACCGGCTCACCCGCCGGGCCGTACGGCGACACCTGTCCCTTGGGGACCGGCCGGCCGGCGTCGCCGCGCGACGAGCCACGGTTGAGCGGATGACCCGACGGTCCGGGCCCCTTGCTGTCCTGGCTGGTCGCTCCCTTGGCGTTACGCCGGAACTCCTCCTGCTGCGGATTCACCACGAGCGTCTCCCTCCCGGTACGGCGGGCGGCATCGACCGCCTCCACCGGCCGCATACCCGTCGGATCCGGCCACATTCCGGTCCTGGCGGGCGTCGGGAGGGCTAGCCGGGCGTGCGGTGGGTACCCCGTGGTGTGGGCGACGATCGAGCGGTGGTGCGGGTCCTGCTGGACCGGCGGGGCGACACGTACGCCGAGGAGGCTGGCATCCGGCTCGCCGACCGCCCCGGTCCGCTGTACCAGCTGCTCGTGCTGGCCACCCTGCTGAGCACCCGCATCCGGGCGTGCGTCGCGGTGGACGCCGCGCGGGAGCTGTTCGCGGCCGGCTACCGCACACCGCAGGCGATGGAGGCGGCGAGCTGGCAGCAGCGGGTCGACGCGCTGGGGCGTGGTCACTACCGCCGCTACGACGAACGCACCGCCACCATGCTGGGCACCGGCGCCCGACTGTGTCTGGACCGGTGGCACGGCGACCTGCGTCGACTGCACCGCGACGCCCAGGGCGACCCGGCGGGGCTGCGTCGCCGGCTCACCGAGTTCCCCGGCATCGGGCCCACCGGCGCGGACATCTACCTGCGCGAGGCGCAGACGGTCTGGTCCGACGTGCGCCCGTACGCCGACCGTCGGGCCCTCGCCGGCGCGAAGCGGTTGGGCCTGCCCGGCTCACCGGACCGGCTGGCCTCCCTGGTCGACGAGCCGGAGTTCGGTCGGCTCGCCTCGGCGCTGGTACGGGTGGCGCTCGGCGAGGAGTCCGCCGGTGAGGTCGCCCGCGTCGCCGCCGGCTGAGTCGCTCACTTGACGGTCTTGTCCCCCGGCCGGGTCAGGTGCCACACCAGCAGCGCGGCGAGCAGCGCCAGGACGATGACGCCGCCGGAGATGCCACGGCCCTCCTCGGGGCTGCGGCCGGTGCTGCCGAAATAGATCACCGCGAGGCCGGCGAGGACGGTGACGAACGTACGTAACCCTCGGTCCTTCACGTACCGCACCGTAGGCGCACCCCGACCGCCCGGTGTCGTTTAGCGCGGTTTGTCCCTCTTTTGGGTGCCAACTCATCGCTCGGTGACGAAGCCACGCAGCCGTACCCGCCGCACCGCCCGGTCGGCGACCTCCACCACTTCGATCGTCAACCCGGGCAACCGCACGGTCTCCCCGGGAGACCCCGGCAGGTGCCGCAACCGGGACAGCACCAACCCCGCGATCGTCGTGTACTCCCGGGACAGCGGGAAGCTCAGCCGCACCCCCACGTCGGGCAGATCGTGCAGGGGAAAGTCACCGGGCACCAGCAGCGACCCGTCCGACTCCCGGACCACACCATGCACGTCGCGGTCGGTCTCGTCGTACAGCTCGCCGACGACCTCCGCCAGCAGGTCCTCCAGCGTGACGATGCCGTCGATGCCGCCGCGCTCGTCCACGACGAGGGCCATCTGCTGGTGTTCCTGGCGCAGGCAGCGCAGCGCGTCGGCGACCGGCAGGGTGACCGGCAGCAGCAGTGGCGGCCGGGCCCGCTCCCCCACCGTGCCGGCCTCGGCCCGGACCAGGTCGCGGATGTGCACGACGCCGACCACCTCGTCGAGGCCGCCCGGGCCGGTGACCGGAGCACGGGACCGGCCGGCGACGCCGAGCAGACGAACCCCCTCGTGGGCCGGCAGGTCGTCCGGCAACGTGGTCACCTCCCGCCGGGCCACCAGGATCTCCCGCAGCGTCCGACCGGCGATGTCGAACGCGCCGGTCAGGATCTCCCGCTGCTGCGCCGACAGTCCCCGCTGGGTGGCCAGCATCTCCCGCAGCTCCTCCTCGGTGGTCTCCTCACGGCTGGCCCGTGGGTTCCCGCCGGCCAGCCGGACCACCACGTCGGTCGTCGAGCTGAGCAGCCACACCGCCGGGCGAGACACCCGGGCGAGCAGGTCCAGTGGGCCGGCGCTGAGCAGCGCCCACCGTTCGGCGCGCTGCATGGCGAGGCGCTTCGGCGCCAACTCGCCCACCACCAGCGTGACGAAGGTGAGGGCCACCGTCACGAGCAGCACCGCGGCCGGACGGGCCGCCGCGCCCAGGAAACCCAACGGGCTGACCAGCGGCTGGGCGAGGGACACGGCAGCCGCCGCCGAGGCGAGGAACCCGGCCAGGGTGATGCCGAGCTGAATGGTGGCCAGATAGCGGTTCGGGTCCCGGGACAGCCGTACCAGCCGCTCGCCGGCCCGGCTGCGCCGACCCAACCGTCGCAACTGCCCCTCGCGCAGCGTCACCAGCGCCATCTCGCTGCCGGACAGCGCGGCGTTGACCAGCACCAGGACGGCGACCAGCGCCAACTGCCCCAGCTGACCGCCCACCACGCACCCCCATCGACCGCCTTCCGTCACTCAACCGCAGCGCGGCCGGCCACGGGCCCGGTTTGCGGCTGTCGGCGCTCAGTCGACCTCCAGGTCGTCCAGCGAGATGGAGTGCGTCATCAACCACCGGGCCAGCGCCGTCATGCCGAACAGCCACAGCGGCACCGACTCGGTGGGCCCGTTCGTCGCGTAGATGGCGAACCGCAGGTCCGGGGCGCGGTACGCCTCGATCCGCCACTGGTGCTGCCGGTCCCGCCAGACCGCCGAAGGGTCCATGGCGTCACCGTAGGTGACCGCCGACGGTTTGGGGGCCGGTTAGCCCGGCACCACCACGGCACCGAGCACAGGCCACGCCACCGGACGCAATCCCGTCAGCCCCTGGCCCGGGCCGCACATCGTCATCCATCCTCGCCGGGCACCTCGCCGGCCACCCGGCGCGTGCGCCTCCAACGTCACCCATTGTCATGATCCGCGCCGAACGTCGCTCGGCTACGCAGCGTCTGTCTCCAGCCGGCCCTCAACCCCCTCTGCGGCCCCTTTGCTCTGCTGAAGCGGAGGAAACACCAGCCTCAGGCTGGGAAAACTTGCTGAGCGCGTCTCACACCCAGGACCCACCAAGGTGACCCTACGTGCCTGTTTCCTCTGTTGAAGCAGAGCAAAGGCAGTGAAGAGGAGGTGCAGGTCGGCGGGCTGTGATCCACCGGCGACACGCAGGGTAACGACCGACTCCTGCCTTTGTGGCGTCACCAACAGTCGCGACACAGGTCATCAGGTGACGACGACCCGCGCGTCGTCGGGCAGCCGGCGGGTGGCGCCACGCCGGTCCAGCAGTTCCAGCAGCGGCACCGCCACCCGTCGGGTGGTGTCCAGCGCCTGCCGGGCCGCCGACAGGGTGAACGGCTGGGGCAGGCGGGCGAGGACGGTGACCGCCGCGTCGAGCGCGTCGGGCAGCAGCACCACGGTGTCGGCCAGCCGCAGCAGCGCGCCGGCGCGTACCGCCGCGCCGATCTCCCGGGGTCCCAGGCCCAGTTCGACGAGGAGGTCCGCCTCCGGGGCGCGGAACGGCCGGTCGGCGTACTCGGCGCGAACCCGCTGCACGGCCCGCGCCACCGGCTCGGGCAGGGTGTCGACGGCGGCCGTGCCGATCCGGCCACCGTGCACCCGCAGCGGCGGACGCACCAGCGCCTCGACCAGCGCCCGGTCGGGCAGGGCGAGACGCTGCCGCAGCGCGTCCACCGGCATGCCCGCCTCCAACGGGTGCTCCCGGGCGTAGCGGGTGACCTCCTCGGTCACCTGGTCGCCGAGCTGCCGCCAGTGCCCCGGGTCGGCCAGCCAGTCACCGGCCACCGGTGTGGCCTGCACCGGCACCCCCATGCGCCGCAGCGCACCGGCCCGGACCAGGCGACGGCGGCGCAGCTCGCCGGCCAGGTCGGGACGACCGTCCAGCTCGGCGAGGACCGCCGCGCGGGCGGCCGCCGCGCCCCGGCGGGACAGCGGCGGCGGCGCGACGTCGAGGACCCGTACGCCACCGGCAACGTGATGACGGCCGGGGTCACGCAGTAGCGCCCGGTCGCCGACCAGCAACGGCAGCGGGCGGGCCAACCGGAGGCGGACGGTGTCCACGCCGAGCGGCCGGACCCGCACCGGCACGGCCGCCGACCCGACGTGCAGGGTGAGGGTGGCCGGCAGGTCGGCGGCGGGGTCGCCGGTGAGCCGCACGTCGACGAGGTCGGTGCGGTGGAAACGTCCCGGGGTGAGCAGCGCGTCGCCACGGCCGAGCCGGTCGCGGGGCGTACCCCGCAGGTTGACCGCCACCCGGGCCACGGCCGACGCCTCCGGTCGGGCCTCGCCCAGGCAGTGCAGGCCACGGACCCGGACCGGCTCGTCGACGCCGGCCAGTTCCAGGGTGTCCCCGACCCGCAGCCGGCCGGCGCCCAGCGTTCCGGTGACGACGGTGCCGCTGCCCCGCACGGTGAAGCTGCGGTCCACCCAGAGACGCACCGGCGCGTCCGCGACGGGGTCGGGCAGCCGCGCGACGAGCCGGTCCAGCGCGGCCCGCAACTGCGGCAGCCCGGCGCCGGTCAATCCGCTGACCGCCACCGTCTCCACCGCGCCGAGGCTGCTCGCCGCGATCTCGGCCCGGGCGTGCTCCGTCGCCGGCCCCGGGTCGGCGAGGTCCGCGCGGGTCACCACCAGCAGGCCGTACCCGACGCCGAGCGCGTCGAGCGCGGCCAGGTGCTCCGCGGACTGCGGCATCCACCCCTCGTCGGCGGCGACCACGATCAGCGCGGCCGGCACCGGGCCGACCCCCGCGAGCATGTTCGGCACGAACCGCTCGTGCCCGGGTACGTCGACGAAGGCGATCGTGCCGCCGGACGGCAACGTCGTCCAGGCGAACCCCAGGTCGATGGTCATGCCCCGACGGCGTTCCTCGGCCCACCGGTCGGGTTCCATCCCGGTCAACGCCCGGACCAGGGTCGACTTGCCGTGGTCGACGTGCCCGGCGGTGGCGACGACGAACATGCTCAGTCGTCCCCGGGTACCCGCAGCACGGCGGCCAGGACCGTGTCGTCGGCGTCGACGGGCACGCTCCGCAGGTCGAGCAGGAGCCGGCCCCGCACCACCCGACCCAGCACCGGCTGGTCTCCGGTGCGCAGCGGCACGGCGTACCGCTCGGGCAGGCTCAGCGCCCACGATTCCAGCTCGACACCGGGAGCGCCGCCACCGCCGACGACGGCGACCGCCTCCACGACCTCCGCCTTGCGTCCGTCCGCGCCGAGCCGGTCGCGCAGCAGCTCCACCCGGCGGCGCAGGACGGCCGGATCGGCGTGCAACGCGGTCCGCGTCGGAGTGTCCGGCCGGTGCAGGGTGGCGGCCAACGCCGCCAGGGTGAGCTTGTCGACGCGCAGCGCGCGGGCCAGCGGGTGGCGGCGCAGTCGTTCGACGAGCGCCGCGTCGCCGAGCAGCAGGCCGGCCTGCGGGCCGCCGAGCAGTTTGTCGCCGCTCGCCGTGACCAGGGCCGCGCCGGCGCGCAGGGTGCTGGCCGCGTCCGGCTCGTCGGGCAGCAACGGATCCGGTGCGAGCAGCCCGGAGCCGATGTCGGCGACCACCGGCACGTCGAGGGTGGCCAGTTGGCGCACCGGCACGGCCGAGGTGAAGCCGGTGACCTGGAAGTTCGACGGGTGGACCTTCAGCACGAACCCGGTCTGCGGGCCGACGGCGGCGGCGTAGTCGTCGAGCGTCGTGCGGTTGGTGGTGCCCACCTCGCGCAGTCGCGCGCCGGTGCTCTCCAGCAGGTCCGGTAGGCGGAAGCCGTCGCCGATCTCGACGAGCTCGCCGCGGCTGACCACGATCTCCCGGCCGGCGGCCAACGCCTCGGCCGCCAGCACCAGCGCGGCGGCGCCGTTGTTGACCACGTGCACGGCGTCGGCGTCGGGCACGGCGGCGGCGAGCGCGTCGAGGGCGTCGCGGCCCCGGCGGGCCCGCCGCCCGGTGTGCAGGTCCAGCTCGACGTCGGTGTGCCCGGCGGCCGCGACGACCGCCGCGACGGCTGCCGGCGACAGCGCCGCCCGGCCCAGGTTGGTGTGCAGCACGACGCCGGTGGCGTTGAGCACCGCGCGGGGACCCGGCGCGGGCAACCCGGCGACGGAGGCGTCCCGCACCTCGTCGGGGGCGATCTCACCACGGCGGGCCCGCGTCTGCGCCTGCACGACGGCGGCCTTGACCCGCTCGCGCCCGAGGGTCGCGATGGCCGCCGCCAGCTGCGGGTCGGCGAGGAGGGTGTCGGTGCGGGGCACCCGACGTCGCGGGTCCTCGCTGCCGTCACGCATCACGTCACTCCTGCCGCCGTTGGCGGAGACGGACGGGAATCGAACCCGCCTGGCCCGGGTCCCGGACCACACCGGTTTTGAAGACCGGGAGGGGCACCAGCCGCCTGAACGCCTCCGTCGCACATTCGATCACAACGCTGGTGCGACCGCTCAGTCAGTCGCCGGATCCACCTCGGTCCGCCGGGCGTTCACCCGCTCGCGTTGCGGCACGACGGTGTAGCGGGGGTCGCGGGCGGACGCGACGCCGCCGTAGAAGATGCCGAACCGCGTGGCGACCGACGCGCCCAGCAGCGCGGCCCCGGACAACGCCCCGACGGCGCGACTGCGCCGGCCCAGCAGCGCCCCGGCCGCCCCGGCGATCGTCAGCAGCCGACCGGCGCGCAACAGCCGGCCCGGCCGACCCGACCGGTAGGGCTCGCTGAGCAGCCCGAGACGCGTCTCCACACGGTGCGCGCCGTACAACTCCAGGGCCGCGCCGGCCACCGCCATCCGGCGGGCCGGCCCGGCCTGCGACGGCGGCGCGGCGAGCAGACCCACGCCCGCGCCGCTGGCCAGCGCGCTGCCCGCGAAGATGACCGGCAGCTCGGGGTACGCCTCATGCCACGACGGCACCGCCGTGTCGGCGAGCAGGACCCCGGTGTACGTGGCCAGGGCGGGCGCGGTGACGGCGGCGACCAGCCCGGCGGCGTGCCCGGCCGGCGGCAGCGCCCGACCGACCAACCCGAGCGGGCCGCGCCGGGGCAGCCAGTCGGCGGTCTCGGCGATCGCCGCCACCCCGGCGGCCGGCCCGAACGCGCTGAGGATCCAGGTGCCCACCGACATGGGCGAGGTCAGCTTCGCCACCCGCAGCATGTGGTGGAACCGCTCCGGCCGGCCCAGGTCCCGGATGAGGAAGACCGCGCTGGCGCTGACGGCCCCCAGCGCGGTGACCCGGCCGGCGCGACGCAGCACCGGGCGGCGGGTGAGTTGACCACCGGCGGCCAGCAGCGACGAGCCGGCGGCCAGACCGCCGGTGAACAGGTACGCGGCGATGTCCCACTTCCACACCGGGGCCTTGAGGATGGGGCGGCCGTAGTAGGAGGTGAACTCGGCCTCGGGGACCCGCAGCTCCTCGCCGCCACCGCGACGACCACGCCGGGAACGCCGCGCCACGTTCTCCCGGGGTCGCGGCGTCCGATCCTCGTGGGTCTGCGGCGTCCGATCCTCGTCGGCGCGGGCCGGCACGGCCACATCGGTGCCGTCGTCCGCCTGCCTCTGGGACGGTAGGTCGAGGCTCGCGGCGGCCAGTCGGTCGCGGAACCGGCGGAACCGGTCGCCCACGGGTGGCGTCGCTTCGGTCACGGTCGCCTACCCAGGAACGCGCCCACCGTGACGGCGGCCATCGTCAGGGCGGCAAGACCGGCGCGCTTCCACATGGCCGGTAGGTCCCGGGTGGTCACCACCGGGTCCGGCGGCAACCCGTACACCTCCGGCTCGTCGAGCAGCAGGAAGAACGCCCCGTCACCACCCACACCATCGCCCGGATCATGCCCGTACAAGCGGGCCTCCGGCACGCCCCGACCGTGCAACGTCGCCACCCGCGCCGCCGCCCGCTCCCGCAACTCCTCAAGCGGCCCGTACTGAATCGACTCCGTCGGACACGCCTGCGCACACGCCGGCGTCATCCCCACACCCAACCGGTCATAACACAACGTGCACTTCCACGCCCGACCATCACCCCGACGCTGATCGATCACCCCATACGGACACGCCGAAATGCAGTACCCACACCCATTACAGATGTCCTCCTGCACCACCACCGACCCGAACTCCGTCCGGAACAACGACCCCGTCGGACAGACGTCCAAACAAGCCGCATGCGTGCAGTGCTTACACACATCCGACATCATCAACCACCGAAAATCACTCCGACTCTCCACACCGCTGTCCCGCCCCGGCGGCCGCGCACCCGGCATACCCAGGAACTGCGGCTGCGCGCCGGTGTCGGTCGGGCCGGTGTCGGTCGGGCCGGTGTCGGTCGGGCCGGTGTCGGTCGGCCCCGCCGGGCGGGGCTGCTCCACGAACGCCACATGCCGCCACGAGTTCGCCGTCAACGCACCCGTGTTGTCGTACGACATCCCCAACAGATCCAGACCACTTCCCGGAACGTCGTTCCACTCCTTGCACGCCACCTCACACGCCTTACACCCGATACACACACTCGTATCGGTGAAGAACCCCATCCGCTGCGGCGCGTCCACGTAACCCGCGTCCGACGCCGGATCGAGCGGTCCGTAGAGGCTGTTCGGGTCAGGAATCACCGCTGCCCTTCCCGTCCTGGTCGGTGGTGACGGCCGGCGCGTGCCCACCCGGGGTGATCCCGGCCCGCCGCTGGTAGTCGGCGACCAGGTCGAGCAGCGCGGCCCCGGTGGGCCGACGGCCGGGCCGTACGTCGCAGGTACCGATCTTGCTCTCCTGGATGAGGACGTTGGGGTCGAGGGTGATGCCGAACAGGTCGTTGGCCGAGTCGCCGGTGACCAGACCCTCGAACCCGAAGTGGTACGGCAGCCACACCTGATGGATGACCCGACCGTCCACCCGCAACGGAGTGAGCCGGTCGGTGACCAGCACCTTCGCCTCGATCACCGCCCGACCGCTGACCAGGTGCGCCCACCCGAGGTGCGCCAACCCGGTTTCGGCGGCCAACTCCGGCGACACCTCGACGAACATCTCCGGCTGCAACTCGGCGAGGGGCCGTACCGTCCGGCTCATCCCACCGGCGGTGTGGTGCTCGGTGAGCCGGCTGACCGTGAAGATGTACGGGAAGACCTGACTGTGCTCCTGCGGCGGGCTCGGGTTCACCGAGTTCACCGAGTGCGCGTACGACTTGCGGGTCGGGTTGGCCTGCTGGCGGTAGAGCGGGTTGCGCACCGGCGACTCGACCGGCTCGTAGTGGGTGGGCAGCGGGCCGTCCAGGACGCCGCTGGGCGCGTACAGCCAACCCTTGCCGTCGCCCTGCATGACGAACGGGTCGTCACCGGCGATCCCCTCCGGGCCGGACGCGCCGGCCGGCGGCCGGTACGACGGCGGCTTGGTCTTCTCGAAGTCCGGCACGTCGTGGCCGGTCCACTCGGATTTCTCCGGGTCCCACCAGATGTACCGCTTGCGTTCGCTCCACGGGTTGCCGTCCGGGTCGGCCGAGGCGCGGTTGTAGAGGATGCGCCGGTTCGCCGGCCACGCCCAGCCCCACTCGGCGGCCACCCAGTCCTGCTCATGCCGGGACTTGCGGCGGGCGGCCTGGTTGACGCCGTCGGCGTACACGCCCGTGTAGATCCAGCAGCCGACGGCCGTGGAGCCGTCGTCGCGGGCCTCGGCGAAACTGGACAGCGGCTGGCCGGTCGTCACGTCGTACCCGTTGATCTCGCGCAGCACCGACTCGGCGCTGGGCTCCGCGTGCGGACCGTGCGTGGGGTAGTCCCAGGTGAGGTCGAGCAGCGCCCGGTCGCGCGGCAACGACGAGCCGGCCAGCTTCTCCCGCAGCCTGCGGCCCAGGTGGTAGAAGAACCACAGCTCGGAGCGGGCGTCGCCCGGCGGCTCGACGGCCTTCTCCCGCCACTGCAACAGCCGCTGCGTCTGCGTGAAGGTGCCCTCCTTCTCCACATGCGACGCGGCGGGGAGGAAGAACACCTCGGTGCGGCACTCCTCGGGCACGATCTCGCCGGTGGCCACCTCGGGGCCGTTCTTCCAGAAGGTCGCGCTCTCGATCATGAACAGGTCCCGCACGACCAGCCAGTCGAGGTTCGCCATGCCGAGACGTTGGGCTCGGCCGTGCGCGGACCCGACGGCCGGGTTCTGGCCGAGCAGGAAGTACCCCTTGATCCTCCCGTCGATCATGTTGAGGACCTGCTGGTAGGTGCCGTGGTCGCCGGTCATCCGGGGCAGGTAGCCGTAGCCGAAGTCGTTCTCCGGCGTCGCGGCGTCCCCCCAGTACGCCTTGAGCAGGCTGGTCGCGAACGACCGGGCGTTGCCCCAGAAGCCCTTCTGCCCGGGGTGCCGGATGCTGTCCACCCACTCGTCGAAGGTGGGGTGGTCGGCGTGATGGGGCATGGGCAGGTAGCCGGGCAGCAGGTTGAACAGGGTCGGGATGTCGGTCGAGCCCTGGATGCTGGCGTGCCCGCGCAACGCCATGACCCCGCCCCCGGGCCGACCCATGTTGCCCAGGAGCAGCTGGATGATGGCCCCGGCGCGGATGTACTGCACGCCGACGCTGTGCTGCGTCCAGCCCACCGAGTAGATGAGCATGCCGGTGCGTTCCCGGCCGGAGTTCTCCGTCCACTCCCGCGCCAGTTCCAGGAACTTGTCCTGGGGAATGCCGCAGACCCGCTCGACCATCTCGGGGGTGTAGCGGGCGTAGTGCCGCTTGAGGATCTGGTAGACGCAGCGGGGGTGCTGCAACGTCTCGTCCCGCTGGGTCTGCCCGCCCACCTCCGCGCCGTGCGACTCGTGCTCCAACCCGGCGGCGGTGTCCCGCTCCTTCGCGGTGTGTCCGCTGCCCGAGGAGTCCTCGTGCCCCTCGTACTGCCAGCTGTCCTGCACGTAGCTGCCGGTCTCGGCATCGAAGCCGGAGAAGAACCCGTCGCCGTCCTCGGTGTCGCTGAACCGGTCGCTGACGATCGTCGCCGCGTTGGTGTAGGCGAGGACGTACTCACGGAAGTCCAGCTCGTTGTCGAGGATGTAACGGATCACCCCACCCAGCAGCGCGATGTCGGTCCCGGCCCGGATCGGCAGGTACGCGTCCGCCAGCGCGCTGGTCCGGGTGAACCGCGGGTCGACGTGGAACACCTTCGCTCCCCGCCGCTTGGCCTCCATCACCCACTGGAACCCGACCGGATGCGCCTCGGCCATGTTGGAGCCCTGGATGACGATGACGTCAGCGTTGGCGATGTCCTGCTGGAAGTCCGTCGCACCGCCACGACCGAAGCTGGCCCCCAGACCGGGGACGGTGGCGGAGTGTCAAATACGCGCCTGATTCTCGATCTGCAACGCCCCCATCGCGGTGAACAACTTCTTGATGAGGTAGTTCTCCTCGTTGTCCAGCGTCGCCCCACCCAGACTGGAGATCCCCAGCGTCCGGTTGAGCGGCCGGCCCTCGGCGTCGCGGTCCTCCCAGGTCTCCGCGCGCGCCGCGAGGATCCGATCGGCGATCATGTCGACGGCCGTGTCGAGGTCGAGGTCTTCCCACTGGGTGGAGTACGGCCGGCGGTAGCGGACCGTCATCTGCCGCAGCGGACTCGTCACCAGGCTCTTGCTCGCCGCGCCCTTGGGACACAGGCGGCCCCGCGAGATCGGACTGTCCGGATCACCCTCGATCTGCGTGACCTGGCCGTCGGCGACGAAGACCCGCTGACCGCACCCCACCGCGCAGTACGGACACACCGACCGCGCCACCGAATCGGCGGTCTCGGTACGCGCCGTCAGAGCGGCCGACCGCGCTGACTTCGCGGCGGCGCCCCGGCCCAACGGGTCCGTGCCGGTGAGCTGGCGATACACCGGCCAACCCTCGATGAACGTCCGCAGACCCATCCCCGACACCTCCCTCGCGTGCGCGCGACCCCCCGAACATAGGTCAGATGAGGAGTCTTCGCTAATCGGGGGAACAGCCCAGCCGGCCCAGGCGCCACGTCAGCGCCGGGATCATCACCGCCGCGGCTACGAGGTGCAGCACGACGAGCGCGCCAACGGTGGCCGGCGTCGCCCCGCACACGAAGGGCGGAACCAGCGAGATCGCGGTCAGCACCACCGCCGTCCACAGGAACCCCTCAGCCGGACGCGCGCTCCACCGGCCGAGGGCGACGGCGATGACGACACCCACCACCGAGAAGACACCGGTCATCACGGCGAACCCCGCCAACGGGATCGTCTCGCCGCCGTCGGGAACCTCGAACTCGACACCGGCGGCCCCGGCGAGCGCGGCGGCGAGGGTCGTGGTCACCATCGCCGCCGCGGTCGCGGCCAGCCCGACGCCCGCGAGGCCGAGGAGTCGGTGCGGGTGACGAGTCGGGGCCGAGACGGTCACCGCGCACCCCCCGCCGCGAGTCGCTCCGGCAGCCCCTGCCGCGGGAACTGGTCGGCGTGGAAGGTGACGATCTCGGTGATCGCTCCACCGGAGACACGCAGGACGTCGAGAGTCAACGGCAGGTACGCGCCCTCGGCCTCCCGCCAGTGGTAGAACGCGACGGCGGGCTGCCGGTTCACCGAGGTGGCGACGCCGCGCAGGCCCGTCATCCCCTCGAAACCGTCCGCGATCCAGTCGTTCACCACCGCGTCCCGACCCACCCGCAGACCCGGCGTCGGCGGCATCGAACAGCGCACGTCCGCGCGCAACATCGTGGTGAGCCGGCCGATGTCCGTGGCCACGCTCGCCTCGGTGAAGTGCCGCACCAGCTCGCGCGTCCCGGCGTCCTGCTCACCGCCGGTCCAGTCCTGCCGCTCGGCGGGCAGGTGCTCCCGCATGCCGGCCCGGGCCCGTTGCAGCGCGCTGTTCACCGAGTTCACCGAGTCCCCGAGCAGCTCAGCGACGTCCTTCGCGGGCCAGCCGAGCACGTCCCGCAGGATCAACACGGCCCGGGGACGCGGCGCGAGGTGCTGCACCGCCACCACGTACGCCAACTCGATCGTCTCCCGCGCGACAGCGACCGCCTCCGGCTCGTCCGCGTCGCCCGCCGGCAGCTCGTCGAGCAGCCGGTCCGGGTACGGCTGCAACCACCGCACCTCACCACCCCGGGCCGGCTCCGGGCGGCACCTGGCCAACAGGTCCAGGCAGGCGTTCGTGGCGATCCGGTACAACCAGGCCCGCACCGTCGACCGGCCCTCGAACGTCTCCCGCCGCCGCCAGGCCCGCAGGAACGTCTCCTGCACGGTGTCCTCGGCGTCCTCGAACGACCCGAGCATCCGGTAGCAGTGCACGTGCAACTCCCGCCGGTGCCGCTGCGCCAACCCCGCGAAGGTGCTCTCGTCGGCCCCGGCCAGAGCGCCCGCGCCCTCGCTCCGCGTGTCCGTACCCATCACGTCCTGCTCCCGTCTCGTCGTGTCCCGTCACACCTATGACGGGTCCGGGCACGAGAACTCATCACCCCGCCCGACCGCGCGTCCGGACGTACCTTGGCGACACCCGCACCGACGGGCGTTACCCTGACACCATGCAGGCCGTCTCGCCCCCCGCGACCGGCGTGGCCTTCCTGGCCCGCCCGGGTCGCCCGGCCGTCGTGGCGCGCACGCTCACCGAGCTGGCCGGCCCCACCCGGGGCGTCGTCGAACTGCCGGTGCGGTTGATGTGGAACGCCGAGCGCACCTTCGACCTCGGCGACCCCGACCAGCTGCTCTGGATGTACGAGAACGTGCTGCGCGAGACGGCCAGCGCCGACGACCTGCGCACCCTCATCAACGGCCGCACGCTGCGGCGGGTGTGGCGGCTGCTCAACCTGCCCCGGGGCGTCCGCCTGGCCTGGGAGAGCCGGCACCGCGGCCTGCGCGCGGCGTGATCGCACCACACCTGCACGACTTCTACCGGGAGGTGGCCCGGGTGGCGTTGACCGCCGCCGGGCCGTACCGGTTCGTGCTCGGCGGCGGAGTGGCCTGGGCCGCGCACGGCCTGGTGGCCCGGCCCACCGAGGACGTGGACCTCTTCGCCGACGTGGAGGGCGCCGCCGCCGCGGCCTCCGCCGGGGTACGCGCCGCGCTGGAGCGCGCCGGGTTCATCGTCAGCGACGCCGACCCGGACAGCGACCTGGCCGACCTGTTCGACGGGTACGGCCGGGACATGAAGGACTTCGTGGTGAGCCGCGACGGACGGCAGATCCGACTCAGCCTGGCTCGACTCGATCGACAGCAGAGCCCCGTGGTGATGGACCTCGGCCCGGTGATGGACGTCCGCGACCTGGTCGCCAACAAGATCGCCGCACTGGTCAACCGGCGGGAGGTCCGCGACTTCATCGACGTCGCGGCGGCGCTCGAGCACTACGACGTGACGCAGCTGCTGGTGCTGGCCCGGCAGGTCGACCCCGCGCTCGACCCGGACGACGTCCGCGCCGCCGGGCGCTACCTCGACCGGCTGTCCGAAACCCGTTTCGGCCGCTACGGCCTGAGCCCGGACGACGTCGCCCGGGTACGCCGACGCTTCGCCGCCTGGCCCCGCTGAGACCGGTTCCTCGGCGTCACTTCGTCGGTCGGCCGCCGGTGACCCCCAGGATCTCGCCCGTGACGTAGCTGGACTCCTGCGAGGCGAAGAAGACGTACGCCGGGGCCAGCTCCGCCGGCTGCCCGGGCCGGCCCTCCGGGGTGTCCGTGCCGAACTGCTCGACCTTCTCCTTCGGCATGGTGGCCGGGATCAACGGCGTCCAGACCGGGCCGGGCGCCACCGCGTTCACCCGGATGCCCTGCTCCGCCAGATCGGCCGCCAGTGCCTTGGTGAAGTTGGCGATCCCCGCCTTGGTGGTGGCGTAGTCCAGCAACTGCGGCGACGGGTCGAACGCCTGGATCGACGCCGTGTTGATGATCGCCGACCCCTCGGACAGGTGCGGGATGGCGAACTTGCAGAGCCAGAACATCGCGTACAGGTTGGTCTTGAGGACCCGGTCGAACTGCTCGGTGCTGATGCCGAGGATGCCCTTGTCCTGCGACATCTGGTAGGCCGCGTTGTTCACCAGGACGTCGATGCCGCCCAGGTCGCGCACCGTCCGGTCGACGAGCTCCTGGCAGTGCGCCTCGTCGCGGATGTCGCCGCGTACCGCGATCCCCTTGCGACCGGCCTCCTCGACGAGCCGGACCGTCTCGCGGGCGTCGGCGTCCTCCTCCTCGCCGAGGTACGCGATGAGCACGTCGGCGCCCTCCCGCGCGAACGCGAGCGCCACGGCCCGGCCGATCCCCGAGTCACCGCCGGTGATCAACGCCCGCTTGCCGTCGAGCTTGCCGCTGCCCCGGTACGACTCCTCCCCGTGGTCCGGCCTCGGCGTCATCCCCGCCGTCGAGCCCGGCGGCGACTGCTGCTGGCCGGGCTGACCGGACTGCTGGCCGTACTGGCTGGTCGGGTCCTGCTGCGTGTGCTGGTCCTGGTTCACCGGGATCTCCTCGCGCTGGGTTTCCGGTACCGCCCTACCCGGCGTCGTACTGCGGAAACCGGGGCTGACGTGGCGGGAGTGACAGGGGCTCGTTATGGTGCGCGAGGCGCTCACGAGGCGCGTCAACCCCCATCGAAGGGCACGTCATGACCTCTGGATCCGGTCCGTCGCGTCGCCAGGTGCTCGCGGTCGCCGCCGCCGCGGCGACCGCCCCGCTGATCGCCGCCGCCCCCGCCCAGGCGGCGGGCCCCGCCCGGTCGCGCACCTGGGACCTCACGCTCTTGGGCACGTCGGACACGCACGGCAACGTCTACAACTGGGACTACTACCGGGACGCCGAGTACGACGACAGCAAGCACAACGACGTCGGCGTCGCGAAGCTGGCCACCCTGATCAACCAGATCCGCCGCGAGCGGCGCGGCAGGGCCACGCTCGTGCTCGACGCCGGCGACACCATCCAGGGCACTCCCCTGGCGACGTACTACGCCAAGCAGGAACCCATCACGGCCACCGGCGAGAAGCACCCGATGGCACGGGCGATGAACGTCATCGACTACGACGCCGTGACCCTGGGCAACCACGAGTTCAACTACGGCCTGCCGCTGCTGGACCTGTGGATCCGCCAGCTCGGCTTCCCCGCCCTGGCCGCGAACGCGGTCAACGCGAAGACGGGCAAGCCGGCCTTCCTGCCGTACGTCATCAAGAAGGTCTCCCTGGGCTTCGCCGCGCCGACCCTGCGGGTCGGCATCCTCGGCCTGACCAACCCGGGCGTCGCCATCTGGGACCGGGGCAACGTCGAGGGCAAACTGCGCTTCGACGACATGATCGCGACCGCCGCCAAGTGGGTGCCGATCATGCGGGCCCGCGGCGCTGACATCGTGCTGATCTCCGCCCACGGCGGCGACAGCGGCACCTCCAGCTACGGCCCCGAGCTGCCCAACGAGAACCCGGTGGCGCTGATCGCCCAGCAGGTGCCCGGGATCGACGCGATCCTCTTCGGGCACGCCCACAACGAGGTCGTCGAGCGGTTCGTCACCAACGAGCGGACCGGCACCCAGGTGCTGCTCTCCGAACCCTCGAAGTGGGGCCAGCGGCTCACCCGGATGGACTTCAGCCTCACCCGCGAGCGTGGCCGGTGGACGATCACCAAGAAGGCCGCCACCATGCTGAACACCAACACGGTCGTCGAGGACCCGAAGGTGCTCGCGGCCGTCCGGGCCCAGCACGCCAAGACCGTGGCGTACGTCAACCAGGTGGTCGCCACGTCCACCGTGGAGTTGTCGGCGGCGGAGTCCCGCTACAAGGACACCCCGATCCTCGACTTCATCAACCACGTACAGACCGAGGTGGTCGGCGCGGCGCTGACCGGCACCGCGTACGCGGACCTGCCGGTGCTGTCGATCGCGGCGCCGTTCAGCCGTACCGCCGTCTTCCCCGCCGGAGAAGTCAAGATCCGCGATGTGGCCGGCCTGTACGTGTACGACAACACCCTCGAAGCCGTCGTGCTCAGCGGCGCCGAGGTACGCGCGTACCTGGAGTACTCGGCGAAGTTCTTCCGCACCCTCGCGCCGGGCGCTCCGGTCGACCCGGAGCAGATCAGCGACCCGGCCGTGCCGGACTACAACTACGACGTGATCTCCGGCCTGGACTACGACATCGACATCTCCAAGCCGGTGGGTCAGCGCATCACCCGACTGGTGCTGCCCGGCACCGACACCGCGGTCGCGGACGACGCGCAGTTCGTGGTGGCGGTGAACAACTACCGGCGCAGCGGCGGCGGCAACTTCCCCGGCATCGTGAAGACCCAGGTCTACAACGCGCAGCAGGAGATCCGCCAGCTGCTCATCGACTGGGCCCAGGCCGAGGGGACCATCAACCCGGACGACTTCTTCCAGCCCAACTGGCGTCTCGTCCGCGAAGGTGTGCCGGTCTTCTGACCGTGGCGTGACGGCGGGCCGTGGGTGACGACACCTGCGGCCCGTCCGCGTATTTTCAGCCCTGCACGTTCCAGCGGACCGGGTCCTCGGCCTTCTCCGGCCGGTCCCGCCCGGGATCGGTCTCGGTCAGCGCGACCTGGTCCTCCGGACGGACCGCGGGTGGCAACTCCCCGAACCGGATGTGGCGCAGGTACGCGTACTCGTCGTCGGTGAACGGTTGCTCGGCCATCGACACCCCCTACTCCCCTGTCATTGTCCGACAACGGGTGCTCGGCGCATCGGTCCGTTGGCCGACAGCTGGTCGACGCTGGGTGGACCGACACACCCCGTAGAGCGTCCTAGGATCCTGGCCCATAGCGCACAGCCTTCGCCGATCTTGCACTAACGGTTGCCGAGGTGTTCAGCTTCGGGTGGATTGTCGCCGCAGAAGCCGCAAGATCGGCGCGGAGTGAGGGCGGGTGAGGCGGGGCGGGGGGCGGGGGCGCTTAGGGGCGGCGTGGGGTTGGTAGGCGGTCCAGGACCGCCAGGGCTGCCCGGATCGGTCGGCGGCGCAGCATGTCGTCGAAGCTCGCCTGCCCCTGACAGAAGCGCACGAACATCCGCCAGCCCGGCGGGGTCGCCAGCAGCCCGTGGAACACGTTCGGGCGGCGGGTGAACAGGTCCAGCAACCGGAACCCCGCCCGCATCTCCGGCGTCAGGCGCTCGGCGACCTCCCGCTCGTACCCGGCCAGATCCCCGGCGGCGACCGCCGCCCCGGCCAGCTCGCCGGAGCGCAGGGCGAAGCTGATGCCCTCGCGGCTCCACGGCTCCAACAGCCCGGCCGCATCCCCCACGACGAGCACCCGGCCGTTGCGCAACGGCGAGTCCTCCTCGCGACACCGGGTCAGGTGACCCGAATCGTGCGCCGCCGGCAGCCCGGCCAGACCCAACCGGTCGACGAACTGCCGCAGGTAGGCACGTGTCCCCTCCCCCGCGCCCCGGCCCGCGATGACGCCGACCGTCAGCCGGTCGCCCTTCGGGAACACCCAGGCGTACGAGCCCGGCATCGCCCCCCAGTCCAGCAACAGCCGCCCACGCCAACGCTCCTGCTCGGCGGGCGGCACCGGGATCTCCAGCTCCAGCCCCAGATCCACCTGGCGGTAGTGCACCCCGACGTGCCGGGCGGTCACCCCCGACGAGCCGTCCGCGCCGATCACCGTGCGGGCCGTCAGCGTCGTACCGTCGGCCAGTCGCAGGCGTACCCCCTCGGGGTCCTGCTCGATGGCGCGGACCGCGACCTGCTCACGCAGCTGCGCGCCGGCGGCGACCGCCGCCGCGCGCAGGTGGTCGTCGAACTCCTCCCGACGCACCATGGTCACCACCGGGCTGCCGTTGCGGCGGGTGAACTCCCGCCGGCCGTCGCGGGTGAACGTCACCCGGTCGACCCGGTCGTGCGCCGGCACCTCGATCCGTTCCCGTACGGCGGCCAGGGAGGTGCCGATGAGGCCACCCCCGCAGGTCTTGTAGCGCGGGTGCGTGGCCCGCTCGACAACCAGGGTACGAACGCCCGCGCGGGCCGCGGCGTGTGCCGCGGAGAGCCCGGCGGGGCCCGCGCCGACAACGACCAGATCCCAGACGATCACCATCGCAGCGTAGGGCGTGCTCCCCCTTCACCGCCCGAACGGGTGGGCATCTTCGGTCGGGCAGGGGGTAAACGACGCGGCGCAACCGTCCGCGTCCGGCGGGTGGTCGAAGGAGGAGATCATGCAGCGGATGGAGCTGTCGGAGATCGAGCAGCGGGTGTACGAGGGGGTCACCACTCTCGAAGCACGCGGACAGGTGCCCTATCCGGATCTGATCGCCGAAGTATCCGGGCTCACCGAGGAGCAGGTACACACTCCGCTGCACCAGCTCACCGAGAAGGGCCTGCTGCACCGCGAGGACTCGCCGATGGCCGGCCTCGACTTCGGCCCCCGGTTCTGCGCCCGTCAGATGGCGTGACCCGCGACGGTTGGCCCCCGCTGGTCGGGGTAGCGGTCAGGAATGCGTGATCGACCGTCAACGGAGGGCTCGATGAACGCGGCGCGCGAGCCGCAGCCGGTCGACGCGGCCGAGAACCGCCGACGCTGGCAGGCCGTCGGTGTCGGGCTCGTCGCCGCGTTCATGACGCTGCTCGACGTGAGCATCGTCAACGTCGCGGTGCCATCGATCGACCGCGCGCTGAACGCCTCGCCGAGCGACCTGCAGTGGGTCCTCTCGGGGTACGCGCTCACCTTCGGTCTGGTGCTCGTACCGGCGGGCCGCTTCGGAGACTTCCGAGGTCGGCGTAACGCGTTCGTCTTCGGGATCGCGTTGTTCACCCTGACCAGCGCGCTCGCCGGCCTGGCGACCTCACCCACCTGGCTGGTCGCCGCCCGGCTGCTCCAGGGCGCCGCCGCCGGCGTCATCAACCCACAGGTCATCGGGCTGATCCAGCAGTTGTTCCGGGGGCCGGAGCGGGCCCGCCCGTTCGGGCTGCTCGGCGCGACCATCGGTATCTCCACCGCCGTCGGGCCACTGCTCGGCGGCCTGCTCATCGCCCTCGGCGGTGAGGAGCACGGATGGCGGTGGGTCTTCTTCGTCAACGTGCCGGTCGGCATCGTCGCGGTGATCCTGGGCTGGCGGCTGCTGCCCGGTCGGCCCGACGGGCAACCCGGTCGCCGTCGACTCGACCCGGTCGGTGTGCTGCTGCTCGGCGTCGGCGTGGTGCTGATCCTGCTGCCCCTCGTGCAGGAGCAGCAGTGGCGTACGCCGTGGAAGTGGGCGCTCATCCCGGCCGGCCTCGCGGTGCTGGTCGCCTTCGGCCTCTGGGAACGGTGGTACGCGCGACACCGCGAACCGCTGTTCGACCTGCGCCTGTTCACCTTCCAGTCGTACACGCTCGGGTCGCTCATCGCGCTCATCTACTTCGGCGGGTTCACCGCGATCTTCTTCATCTTCACGCTGTTCCTGCAGAACGGGCTCGGCTACAGCGCGCTCGTCGCCGGTCTCGCCATCACGCCGTTCGCGCTCGGGTCCGCCGCCGCATCCGCTCTCGGAGGACGCATCGTCAACCGGTTCGGCCGCCCCCTGGTCGCCATCGGCCTGCTCGCCGTGGTCATCGGGCTGGCCGCCACCGTGCTCGCCCTGCACCTCGCGCCGCACGCCCCGGCGCCCTGGGTCACCGCCGGTCCGCTGCTCGTCGCCGGCATCGGCAGCGGCCTCGTCATCGCCCCCAACCAGACGCTCACCCTCGCCCAGGTACCCGTCCCCCAGGCGGGCAGCGGTGCGGGCATGCTCCAGACCGGCCAGCGGATCGGCGCCGCCGCCGGCATCGCCGCGGTCGGCTCGATGTTCTTCTCCTCGCTGACCGACAGTCACGGCGACTGGACGGGAGCTTTCGAGAAGTCGTTGCTGCTCGCCACGGGCATCATCGCGCTCGCGCTGGTGGCGGCGTTGATCGACATCTTCCGCAATCACCACCACTGAGGTACGGCGATGGCCGGCACCCGTTGTCGGGTGCCGGCCATCGGTGGTCTCTTAGCTGTTCCAGTTGTGGGCGACGAGGTCGGTGGCCTGCTGCTCCCACTGGGCGTAGGCGTCGGGGTAGGCGGAGACCTGCACGGTCTGCGCGGCGTCGGTCAGGGGCATGTCCTGCCAGCCGTCGACCTGGCGCAGGCCCTTGAGGAACGCGGTCGTGGAGTACTCCGGGTCGGTGATCTGCTCCGGCGTGCCCCAACCGGAGGTGGGGCGCTGCTGGAACAGGCCCAGCGAGTCGTGGTCGTTGGCGTCGCCGAGGTGGCCCAGGTTCTCCAGCTTGGACTCCTGCAGGCTCGTCGCGATCGAGATGACCGCGGCCCGCTCGGGCAGACCCGCCTTCTTGGTGGCGGCGATGATGGCCTTGACGTTGGCGCTATGCTCACCGTTGAGGGTGATGTGGGACTGGTCGCCCTGCGGCTTCGGTGCGGTGGTCTGCACCGCTGCGGTGGCGGGCTTGGCGTCCACGGCCGGGGTGGCGGCGTGGGCGGCGATGGGGCCGGCGAAGACGCCACCGGCGAACGCGAGACCAGCAACAGACAGCATGCTCTTACGGAAGATCGTGTTCATCAGGGGTTGCTCCTTCGGGGGTAGGAAACACCCACACCAGCCGTTCAGGGGGGATCGGTGACGCGGGGTGTCAGCACCTCGTCCGGGCGCTCAAAAGTCTGGGGGGCCTGCGAGCCGGGGGGCTCGTGGCGGCCGGTCCGTGTGTAACGACCTGCCGGCCGGGGCCATTCCCGGGGGCTGAGGATCCGCGGGGGATCCGGGGTTGCCGCGCCGGGACCGCGTGTAACGACCTGCGGTCCGGGGCCATTCCCCGCAGGCGGCGGCCCTGTGATCAGGGGTGCTCGTCGCACCGGGACCAGGTGTAACGACCCGGGGCTCGGGGTCATTCCCCGGGGCCGGGGGGGGTGGTGACCCGCCTTTGCTCTGCTTCAACCGAGGAAACACCTGCCGTCCGATAATCGGACACCGGGTGTCTCCTGGGTTGAAGCAGAGCAAAGGACGCGCGGTGATGGGGCCCGACCTGACGGGCGGCAGGCGGTGACGCTCCTGCGATCGCCGGGGGGCCACGACGCCCCGGCGCGCCAACGACTCCCCGCCCACCGAGGCACACCCGGTCACCCCGTGAAGACCCCCACAGCCGGACATACCGTCGGCCGGCGCGATCGGCGGGGCGCAACCGAGCGGTGATCGGCTCGACGTCGCCGAAGTCGGGGTGTCCGGGGCCGGATGACACCGCGATATCGGCGAACTCGTGTCGATCATGGCCAGGGGGCGCTCAGATTGGTGATCGACTCCGGGTCGCCGACGTGGAGTCGTATCCCGTCGCCCAACAAACGCCACGCGGTGTCGACAACCCCGCGACTGGCGACCCGGAGTCGATCAGGCCGAGGCGGTATGGACCGGGCGAAACGCGACACCGTCCCGCGACGTGAACTGGCGCCCGTCGGGACAATCCGACGGGCGCCAGTTCGGGGTACGTCCGGGGCACTGCCCCGCTTGTGGTGCCGGTTAGTGCGCGGCTCCGCCGAAGCGCTGGCGGCGACGCCAGGCCAGGGTCAGCAGCAGCATGATCGCGCCGGCGCCGACGAGACCGCCACCGAGCTTCATGGGCGTACCGATGCTGTCACCGGTGACGGGCAACGGCTGCTTGCGGTGCAGCACCCGCAGCTCGGTGCTCGCGGTCCGGCCGGACTCGCGGCCCGTGGCGGTGAAGGTCAGCAGACCGGTCACCGACGGCTTGTAGCTCTTGGTGAAGCGCCCCTGGGCGTCGGTGTACGCCGTGAAGTTGAGCGGCGCGCTCGCCTGGTACGCCACCGGCGCCATGGCCACGGTGGTGCCGTCGCTGCGGCGGGCCGGCGCGTTGCCGGCGGCCGGGGCAGCGATGGGGGTGACCGTCACCGAGATGTCGACGGTCTCGTTGGGGCCGAAATTCGCGCCGGTCAGCACGACCGTCTCGCCCAGGAAGATCGTCGGCCGGTTGACGGTCAGGGCTGGCGGCTGCGGCGCGTACGGCGGCGGCTGGGTCGCGCCGGCGGACGTGCTGGGCGACGGCTGAGCCGGTGCCGCCCCCGCTGCCGTCGGCACGGCCACCACGGCCAGACCGACCGTGAGCGCCATGATGATGCGGGATAGCCGCATGATTGGTTCCCTCCTACTGGTCACAGCTTCGTGCGGAATGAACTTGGGTGGTCCAGGGGCTGGCGGTGGGGGTCAGCCACAGCTCGGCCTGCCCGACGCCGGTCTTGGCCGTCAAGACGGTGACCTCCAGCGCCCTCTCGACGCCGGGGCCGATGTCGACGTTGGCCGTCGCCACCTGGCGGCGGCGTTCGGTGCCGCTGCCCAGTGCCGTCTCGGCCCCGTCGAGCCGGGCGTCGAGCACGGAGCCGCCCGCCGGGCTGAAGATCGACACCAGCGTTCGCGCGGTGTACGGGTCGCCAGCCATACCGAGGCCAAGGATCGACTTGCTGAGCCCTGACTTCGGCGCCGTCGAGCGCAGAGTCACCCGCAGTCGGAGCTCGCGGCGGCCGTCGGGCCGGCATTCGCCGACCGTGAGGCTCGCCGTCGGCCGCAGGTAGTAGCCGAGCTTCGCGCCGCTGCCGTCGTTGAGGAACACGCCGACAGTTGGCACGGTGTCCTGTTCCGGGAGCGTCCCGGCCATCCGGCTGTTGCCGACCGTCCGTTGTTCTTCCGGGTGAGCACTCCAGAACAATATCCGGCGTTCCGTGATAGCACGGTCAAATGCGGACAACAACACCCTAGGGTTGACATTCTTCTTGAAGAAGGCGTCAAACACCGCAGCGGCCGAGGACGCGAAGTAGGCGTCCTGCTGCGTGGTGTCCAGCCGCTGATAGGTCTCGTTGAGCAGGGTCTGCACGGCCTTGTCGCTGGCGAGCGGCACCCCGCCGGGTACCAGCACCGGGCCGGTCGCCTTGAGCAGGTAGGACAGCACCACCGGATCCACGGCGAGCACACCGTCGACGGTGGTACCGGTCTTGCGCCGGTACATCTCCCGGTACAGGGAGGCGGCGGTCGGGAAGTGCGGGGTCAGGTTCACGTCGGCGGGGTAGATGCCGGGCAGGTCGGTCCAGATCGCCCGGGTCTCGGCGGGCAGCTTCAGCGCCGGGGTGAACCGGCCGAGGGACGCGCTGCTGCCCTGCGTGCCCATCCGGACCCGCCCACCCTCGGCCTCGATCATCGCGTACGCGCCGAACATGCCGCCGGTCGCGCGCAACTCGGCCAGGTTCTGCGAGACGAGCAGGTAGCGCCGAGAGCCGCTGGCGCCGAGCAGCGGCGGCAGCAGCCGAGCGCCCTGGTCGGCCGCGGCGGTGAGGCTGGCCAGCCGGTCGATCTCGCCGCGGAGGTCGGTCAGCGCCTGGCGGACCTGGCTGACCAGCTGGTCGGCCGGCACGGCGGCCAGGTCCCGACGGGTGCCCTGCACCGAGTCGTTGACCCGGGTCAGTTCGCCGGAGACCGACGTGAGCCGGGCCAGGTCCAGCCGGCCGCTGGCCGGCACGAGGCTGGTCAGGTCCGTCCGGAGCAGGCTGGGGAACGCCTGCCGGGCCAGGTCGTCGATGGCGATGGCGATCAGCCGGACCGCATCGAGATCGTCGCCGGCCGCCGGGGTGTGCCGACCGAGCCTCCAACTCGGATCGGACGTGGCCGCCCGGGCCGCGCCGGACTGCTCCTGCAGCGCGGAGAGGGTGCGCAGGGCACGGTCGGTGTCCCCGCCGACGACCTGGGCGCTCAGCTCCCGGGCCAGGCCGGCGGCATTGATCAGGTGCGCCCTCGCCTGCCAACCGCGAAAACCGATCCACCCACCTGCGGCCAGCACCAGCGATCCGACCACGAGCACGCCGAGCAGGGCCCGACGCAGTCGCGCGCGCCGGCGACGCCGGGACCGGCTTCGTCGTCGACGCGGTCGTTCGCTCTCCGTCACACCACACTCCGATCCAGGAATCGGACAGTCTGTCGAATTCCCTGACGTTCTTAGCACGTTACGAGGACTCTCGTACCGTTATGGCATTTCTGGTCCTTTACGCGAGGTTTCCTCGCGCCGCCGTCGCTCCCTGCGGGAGGCGGCCGGCGGCCTCGTGCAGCAACCCTTCGATCCGGTCGACGCCGGCCGGCAGCGACATCTCCCGCAGGTACGTCTGCCGCCCCCGGCGGCCCATCTCGGTGCGCGCGGGCGGCGGGATGGTGGCGGCCAGCCAGAACCGGTCGGCCAACGCGGCCCAGTCCTCGGGTGGGCAGGACAGCCCGGCTCGGGCGCGTTCGACCAGTTCGACGGTGTCCCCGCCGGCCGACGCGACGACCGGCGCGGCGCACGACAGCGCGGCCTGCAGCTTGCCCGGCACCATGCCGCGAAGCTCGGGCAGGTCGCGCAGCATGATCAACTGGTAGTCGGCGGCGGCGTACAGCTCGGGCATGTCGACAGGTGACCGCCGTTCGAGGAAGCGGACGTTCTCCGCCTTGAGGTCGGCGGCGAGCCCCCGCACCCGCCGCTCGTCCGCGCCCGAGCCGACCAGGACCAGGTCCATCGTCCGGTCCAGCGCCGCCGCGGCCCGTACCGCCGTCTCCAGCCCCTGGCGGGGTCCGATGGTCCCGGCGTGCATGACCACGCACCGACGATCCCGGCGGACCATCTGCCGGGCCGCCGCGCCGGGTGTCGCCGGGTAGAAGATGCGCTCGTCCGTCCAGTTGAGGACCAGACGGACCCGGCCGGGATCGGCGCCGGCCGCGACCACCAGGTCGCGCATCGACGGCGCGGCCACGGCGACCCGCGCGGCCGACCGGTAGACGCGGGTCATCGCGGCGTCCATCCGCGCCAACCAGCGGCCGCCGCCGGACGCGTCGACGCCGTCGCGAGCCCAGACGTCCTGCACGTGCAGCACGGTCGGCACCCTCGCGAGGAGCCGCAGGACGGCGGCGGTGGCGAACGTGGTGGCCGGCAGTTGAAAGACGTAGAGCGCGTCCACGTCACCCAGGAACCGGCGGGCCGCCAGCGATGCGCTCCCGGCGAACGACAGGTAGCTGGCCATCCGCGCCCGGGTGCTGGTGGCCCCGCCGGAGACCCGCGGCACCCGGCGGACGGACAGCCGGTCGCTGTGCGTCTCGTGGTGCCACCGCTGCCGCCACCCTGGATAGACGTGCCCGCCCGGGTAGTCGGGGAATCCGGTGAGGACGCGGACCTCGTGCCCGCGCGCGGCCAACTCCTCGGCGAGGCTGCCGGGGATGAACGCCGGCTCGGGCGGGAAGTGGTACGACAGGATGCCGATCTTCACGGCGACACCGCCGGTGGGCGCGGATCGGGCTCGGCCGGCGCGGCACCGCGTCCGACAGGGCGACCCGCGTAGGATGCTGGCAACCCCTCCCCGCGCGCCCAGCGGCGTCGACGCACCACCCGCACGGTGTGGCGACCCGTGTCCGCATCCACGAGAGGGCTCCCGATGGCCGACCGCGTGCTGTTCGTCTGCCACGCCAACCTGTGTCGCTCGCCGATGGCCGAGCACCTGGCCCGACGGCTGTTGGCCGACCGTTCCGTGCTGGTGTCCAGCGCCGGCACCGACGCGATGGACGGGATGGCCATGCACCCGTACGCGGCGGAGGTCGTGACCGGGGAGGGCGGCGACCCGACGACGTTCAGCAGCCGTACGCTGCGGGCCGAACAGCTGACCGATGCGACGCTCGTGCTGACCGCCACACGGCGGCAGCGGTCGGTGTGCACCTCGCTCGCGCCCGGCGCGCTGCACCGGACGTTCACCCTTCGCCAGTTCGGTCGGCTCGCGGCGGCGGCCGAGCCGCCCGTTGGATCGACCGACGATCCGCTGGGGGCCGCCATCGCCGCCGCCGCCAGCGCCCGGGGGCGGCTGCAACCCGCCGCCCCGGACGCGGACGACCTTCGGGACCCGATCGGCGGCACCGTCGCCGACTTCCGTCGCTGCGCCGAGGAGATCGAACGCTCGCTACGACCCCTCGCCGCGCTCATCGGGGCAGCCGGGTGAGTTCCTGGGTACGGTCGCTGACACCGTTGACCCCGGCGTCCTCACTGTGCCGGGCGGCCGGGGCCCGGTCGGTCGGGACCGACGGCGTGGCGGTCGAGGCGACCACCCGGTAGGCCTCGTACTGGTACGCCTCGGCCTTGGCCACCTTCGCCATGTTGAGCACGCATCCGAGCAGCCGCACCGAGACCGAATGCAGCGCGCGGGCCGCCGCGGCCACCTGGGTGCGCGACGTACGACCCTGCTGGCTCACCAGCAGCGCGCCGTCGGCCTGGACGGCCACCACGACGCCGTCGGTCACCGCGAGCAGCGGCGCGGTGTCGATGATCACGATGTCCGCGGACTCGCGCAACGCGAGCAGGAGGTCCGCCATCGCCTTGGAGCCGAGCAACTCGCTCGGGTTGGGCGGCGCGGAGCCACTGGGCAGCACCAGCAGGGACTTGTCGCCCCACCGCTGCACCACGTCACCGACCTGGACGTCGCCGACCAACACGTCGGTGAGGCCGACGCCGGCGTCCAGGCCCAGGTAGTCGTCGACCTTCGGGCGTCGCAGGTCGGCGTCGACCAGCAGCACACGCCAGCCCGCCTCAGCCAGCGCGATGGCCAGGTTGCACGACATCGTCGTCTTGCCCTCGCCCTGCAACGCGCTGGTCACGGCGATGACCCGGGCCGGCTCGTGCACGTCCACGAAGCGCAGGTTGGTCCGCAGCTTGCGGACCGCCTCGGCACGGGCCGACGTGGCGGCGTCGCCGACGATCAGCGGGGACGTGCGGGCGGCGCCCTCGAACGGGATCTCGCCGAGCAGCGGGCTTCCGGTGGCGCGTTGCAGACCGGCGGCGTCGCGCAGGCGGACGTCGGCGACGCCGCGCAGGATCGCCAGGCCGACGCCGAGGACGAGGCCGAGCAGACCGCCGAGGACGAGGTTACGCAGCGGCTTCGGCGAGACGGGGCTCGCGCTGACCCGTGGACCGCTGACCACCTCGATCTTGATGGGCGACTTGCCCTCGGGTGGCGTCTCGACCTTCTGAACGAGTTCGACGAACTTCGCGGCGAGGGTCTCACTCAACCGCAGGGCACGGGCCTGGTCGGTGTCGGTGACCGAGGCGCGCAGCAGGACGGTGCCCGTCTCGGTGGAGGTGGTCACCCGGCGCTGCACCTCGTCCGCCGTGAGCCCGACCGGCGTCTCGGCCGCGACACTCTGTGCCAGGCGGTCGCTGCTGAGCAGGTCGGCGTACGACTTGACGCGCTGCTGGAGGAACAGCCCGCCCTGGTAGGCATCGGAGACGCCCTGGTTGGGGGTGGTGACGAAGAAGGTCACCGAGGCGACGTACCGGGGCTGGGCCCGTACGGTCAGGAACGCCGAGACGCCCAGGGCCACCATGATCGTGAGTAGTACGACCCACCAGTGCCGACGCACGTGGCGCAATTGGCGAAGCAGGTCCATCAGGCTTGCCTCCGGACCGGTCCGGTTACGCCAAAGAACTTCACGAAAACCCCCAAGGTCGTCTGTCAACTCGTGAAACCATTAAAGCCCCTCATAGGACTTATGTCCGGAGTTATGCATTTTCGGCGTCCGTAATCGCGTCGCCCCGCATGACCAACCCGACAAAGGGCCATTCGGCAGCGGCGACGCCCGGAAAAGTCGGCGACCGATTCCCCGCGCCGATCTCGATCGCCGCGTCGCGTCCCGCACGAGCACGGCGTACGGCCGACCGGATAGGGTCGACAGCGGTGTGCCGGGAAGTCTGGTCGGCGATTGGATCCCTGCCGTCCCGACACCAGAAGGTGATCTCCTCAATGACCGGCCGCACCCCCCACCGCGACCGGCTCTTCGCGCGGTCGTCCTGGCCGGAGGCCCGGCACGTGGCCGACGTGCTGCGCACCGAAACGGTCGGCGGCGCCCTGCTGCTGCTCGGCGCCGTCCTTGCGCTGGTCTGGGCGAACTCGCCGTGGAGCGAGGCGTACGTCCGGCTCGGGGCCTGGGTGCCCTGGCCGGGCGGCGAGCGGTGGCACCTCGACCTGAGCCTCGCCAGCTGGGCCGCCGACGGCCTGCTCGCCATCTTCTTCTTCGTGGTGGGCCTGGAACTCAAGCGTGAGTTCGTCGCCGGCGACCTGCGCGACCCGCGCCGCGCGGCGCTGCCGGTGGTGGCCGCCCTGGGTGGAATGGCGCTGCCCGCGTTGATCTACGTGGCCGTGCTCCTCGGCACCGGCGGCGAGGGACTGCGGGGCTGGGCCATTCCGACCGCCACCGACATCGCCTTCGCGCTGGCCGTCCTCGCGGTGGTCAGCTCACACCTGCCCCAGGGCCTGCGCGCCTTCCTGCTCACCCTGGCCGTGGTCGACGACCTGTTCGCGATCACCATCATCGCGGTCTTCTACACCGCCGACTTCCACCCGCTGCCGCTGTTCGCCGCGCTCGCCCCGATCGGGCTCTTCGCGTGGCTGGTGCGGCGGGGCCGGACCTGGTGGTGGGCCCTCGTTCCGCTCGCGGTCGCCACCTGGGCGCTGGTGCACGCCTCGGGTGTGCACGCCACGGTCGCCGGCGTGCTGCTCGGCTTCACCGTGCCGGTGCTGACCCGCGCCCCGGGCGGCACCGCTGCGACGGCCGAGCGGGCGGAGTCGGGTGGCGCGGACGCGGGCGGGCTCGCCGCGCACCTGGAACACCGGTGGCGACCCGTGTCCGCCGGCTTCGCCGTGCCGGTCTTCGCCCTCTTCGCGGCCGGCGTGACACTCCGTGGCACCGATCTCGGGGCCCTGCTGACCGATCCGCTGGTGATCGCCGTGGTGGCCGGCCTGGTGTTCGGCAAGAGTATCGGAATCTTCGGCTCGACCTACCTGCTGGCCCGGTTCACGCGCGCCGAGTTGGACGAGGACATCACCTGGCCCGACCTGTTCGGCATCGCCCTGTTGGCCGGGGTCGGGTTCACCGTCTCGCTGCTCATCGGCGACCTGGCGTTCGGCGCGGGCAGCACGGCCGACGAGCGGGTCAAGGCGGCGGTCCTCACCGGGTCGGTGATCTCCGCGGCGCTCGCCGCCGCCGTGCTCGCCCGCCGCAACGCCGCGTACCGGCAGGTGGCCGAGAAGGAGCGCCTCGACGCCGACGGCGACGGGGTGCCCGACGTCTACCAGCGGCCCGGACGGGACTGACCGGCCCGCGACCCGCCGTGCTCAGCGGTGGCGGTCGCGCGGAGCCCGCTCCTCGGTCTCGTCGGCGAGGGCGTCGGTCGTGGGGGCGGTGAGGTCGTCGGCGGGCACCGCCACCTCCTCCGCGAGGTCCTGCTCGTCGGGCTTGCCGCCGGGCTGCGGCTCGGGAGCGGTGGCGCCGCCGGCGTACCCGTACTCGTTCGGTTCGTCGTGCCGGCTCATGTGGTTATCCTCCCGCTTTTCCCGGTTTCTCTGGTACCGCCCACGGTAGGCGGTGATCGTCGCCCCCGCAGCGCGCTGGGAATTGTCGCCGGGACCACGGCGGCGGGAGACTCAGGGCCGCCGCGAGCAGTTGCCGCAGCGCGACGATCGCGGCCGTGGAGGCCAGGCCACCCCACGCCGGATCGCCAGCGAGACGCAGCAGACCGGCCGCCGTCAGAAGGTCCAACAGCACGCGTACGGCGACCCGCACGTCGCCGGTGCACGCCGCCGTGACGACCCCGGTGACCAGGGCCAGCGCGGTCACCGCCTCGACCAGCCCGCCGATCACGTCCCCTGCCGCCCGTCGGTGACCTGCCGTTGCTCCTGCCGGATCTCCCGGCCCAGGAAGTAGTTCAGCGCCGTCCGGATCGTGGCGATCGCCGCCAACTGGCCGATCTGCGTGAACGACGGCGACACCGCGGTCCGCAACACGTCGGCCGCGAGTTGGAACTCCAGGCCGAGCGTCAGGAACCGGCCCAGCGAGAGGCGGATCGGGGTGAAGACGGCGGCGGTGCGGTGCCGCAGCCCCTCGGCCACGAACCGCACCGCCGCCCAGAGCGCGCCCACGACGATCACCAGGGCGCCGGCCACCTCCACCACGGCGACCAGCACCTCGTCGCCGTGGCGCAGCAGCTCCGCCGGCTCCACCCGCAGGCGTTACCCGCCACCGGGGCGGCTAGTCGGCGCTCAGGTCAGCTCGTTCACGGCCTCCAGGATCAGCCAGAGGCCACTGATGGCGAACAGCACCGCGGCGCCGTACCTGATGGTCTTCTCCGGCAGCCGGCGGCCGAGCATCCGGCCGACCAGGATGGCCAGCGCGTCCGCGGCCACCATGCCCACCGTGGAGCCGAGCCAGGTGCCGAACCAGCCGTACTTGGTGGCCAGGGTGATCGTCGCGAGCATCGTCTTGTCGCCCAGCTCGGCCAGGAAGAACGCCACCGACACCGCCACGATCGCGGTCTTGCTGGTCTTCTCGGCCTTACGCTTCTCCTCCTCGGTGAGCTTGTCACCGCGCAGCGTCCACGCGCCGAAGCCGAGGAAGGCCACACCGGCCACCAGCGAGATCCATTCGGTGGGCAGTACGGCGCCGAGACCCGAGCCGATGGCGACGGACGCCAGGTGCACCACCGCCGTGGCGACGGTGATGCCGATCAGCACCGGAAGCGGCTTGAACCGCGTGGCGAACGTCAGCGCCATCAACTGGGACTTGTCTCCCAGCTCGGCGACGAAGATGACGCCGAAGCTGATGACCAGCGCGGCGAGGAATCCCTCCATGACATCCTTCCCGTTCAGACCGGGAGGAGGTGCGGGGGCGCCCTCGACCCGGCTGTGACAGCCTGAGTCGAAGGTCTCGCCCGCCCCGGAGACCGGGGCCGCGTGGCCGGATGCGGAACGCACCAGTATGTCGACCACGACATTGGGGGCTACTCCCCTTCGCGCGATCAGCCTAACCGATCAGCGAGCGAGCCGGACGGCGCGGGTGAACAGGCTCACCGCGCCCGCGCCAGCGTCACCCCGAACAGCCCGCCCGGGTCGGTCCAGAAGTGCGACGCCGCGAAGCCCGCCGCGCCCAGTTCGGCGGCCACCCCCTCCGGGCGGAACTTTGCCGACACCTCCGTCCGCAGCTCCTCCCCCTCGTCGAACGCCACCGAGAGATCCAGCACCCGGACCCGCATCGGCCGCGTCGCCCGCAGACGCATCTCGATCCACTCTCGCTCCGGGTCCCACCGGGCAACATGCGCGAACGCCTCCGGATCGAAGTCGGCCCCCAACTCCCGGTTGACCACATACAGCACGTTGCGGTTGAACTCGGCCGTGACGCCGGCCGCGTCGTCATACGCGGGCACGATCACCGACGGGTCCTTCACCAGATCGGTGCCGAGCAGCAGCCAGTCGCCGACCTCCAGCGCGGCGCGCATCGCGGTCAGGAACCCGGCCCGCTCGGCCGGCAACAGGTTGCCGATCGTGCCGCCCAGGAACACCACCAGCCGTCGCCCGCCGGTCGGCAGCCGGTCGAGCTGGCGGGTGAAGTCGCCCACGATCCCCCGGACCCGCAGCCCCGGATAGTCGGCGGCGATCTGCGCCGTCGACCCGAGCAGGGCGCTGACCGAGACGTCGAGCGGGACGAACGTGCCCAGCCCTCCCCGGCGGGTGAACGCGTCCAGCAGCAGCCGGGTCTTCTCCGACGAGCCGGAGCCCAGCTCGATCAGGGTCTTCGCGCCGGTCAGCGCCGCCACGTCGTCGGCGTGCGCGGCGAGCACCGCCCGCTCGGCCCGGGTCGGGTAGTACTCGGGCAGCCGGGTGATCTCCTCGAACAGCTCGCTGCCCCGCGAGTCGTAGAACCACTTCGGCGGCAGCCACTTCGCCTCGGCGGTCAACCCCGCCCGGACGTCCGCCCGCAGACCACGCTCCAGGTCCTGCGGCTCAAGGTAGATCTCCAACGGTTCCGCACTCATCGCCCCCGCCCCTTTCGTGGTCGTCAGACACCTCGCGTAGCCCGGCCGGCAACGCTCACCCGGCCGGCAGCCCGCACACCCGCACCTCGTCCGCCGTGGCGGTGACCAGGCGCTGCTGCGGCACCGGCCGCCACCCGGCGTCGTCGTCGTGCGGCTCGGACGCCACCACCACCGAGTCCGCGCCCACGCGCACCGACAGCGCGTGACCGACCGCGGTGGCCACCGCCCGCCGTCCGTCGGTGAGCAGCAGATTCAGCCGCGACCCCGGCGCGGCGGCGGCGACCTCGACCACCGTCCGGCCGACCGCCTCCGCCGGGTCGTCGCCCGCGCGCAGCCGATGCCGTACCAGCGCCCACAGCAACGCCGAGTCGGTGGCCGCGTCCAGGGTCAGCAGGTCCCGCACCGGCAGCCCGGCGGCGAGCGGCACCATCGAGTCGGGCCAGCCCCGGATCACACCGTTGTGACTGAACATCCAGCGGCCCTCCGCGAACGGCGCGGCCGCGCCGTCGATGACCGCCATCCCCACGGTGGCCGACCGGACCGCGGCGAGCACCGCGCCGGCACGTGTCACCGCCGCCAACTCGGCGATGGTCGGGTCGCTCCAGATCGGCTGGTCACGCCGGTACCGCACGGGAGGACCGTCGTCCGGATACCAGCCGACGCCGAACCCGTCGGCGTTGATCGTGCCGCCGCCGCGCATGTCACGCGGCGCCCAGGACTGACGGACCAGCGCGTACGCCGGCTCGAACAGCAACGCGGCCAACGTGACCGGCGGGCCGAGGTAGACCAGGTGACGGCACATCAGCGCACCCCGCGTCGCGTCGGGCGCCTCACCGCGGCGACTCGTCCGCACGGGCGTCGCGGGCGCAGCGGAAGCCACTGAAGATCTGCCGTCGGATCGGATAGTCCCAGTTGCGGAACGTCCCCCGGCACGCCGACCGGTCCGTGCCGAACGAGCCACCGCGCAGCACCCGGTGGTCGTCGCCGAAGAACACCTCGGAGTACTCGCGGTACGGGAACGCGACGAAGCCGGGATGACCGGTGAACGGGGTCGACGTCCACTCCCAGACGTCCCCGATGAGCTGGTGCACACCGAGCGGCGAGGCGCCGGCCGGGTACGCGCCCACCGGCGCCGGCCGCAGGTGACGTTGGTCGAGATTGGCGTGCGCCTCGGTCGGGTCGTCGTCGCCCCACGGGTAGCGGCGCGACCGCCCCGTCGCCGGGTCCCATCGCGCCGCCTTCTCCCACTCCGCCTCGGTCGGCAGACGCTTACCGGCCCACGTCGCGTACGCCTGCGCCTCGTGGAAACACACGTGCACCACCGGCTCGTCGGGGCGTACGGGGTCCCAGCGGCCGAACCGCCGATACGCCCAGCCGTCACCGTCGCGACGCCAGTGCAGCGGCGCGACGAGTCGCTCGCGCACCCGGTGTTCCCAGCCCGCCGCGCTCCACCACCGCCGGTCGGAGTAGCCGCCGTCGGCGATGAACTCCTCGTACGCGCCGTTGGTGACCGGTGCGGCGTCGATGATGTACGCCGGCAGGTGGACCTGGTGTGCGGGCCGTTCGTTGTCCAGGGCCCAGGGATCGGTGTCGGTGCCCATCGTGAACTTTCCGGCCGGCACCAGCACCTCCCCGCCGACCCGGACGGCCGGCTCGGGCGGCGGCGGGGCGTGCAGGACCGCCGCGCCCGCGCGCAGCTGGTGGGTCGCGAGCATCGTCTCGTCGTGCTGCTGCTCGTGCTGCACGATCATGCCGAAGGCGAACCCGTCGGCGACCAACGGCCGGTCGGTGAAGCGCACCGCGTCGAGCAGGTCGTACACCTTGTCGCGGACCGTGCCCACGTAGGCGCGCGCCTCCGCCGGTGGCAACAGCGGCAGCCGTGGGCGGTCCCGGCGGGGCTGCTTGAACGCGTCGTACAGGTCGTCGATGTCGCGGCGGACCGGCTCACGACCGCCCACGTCGCGCACCAGCCACAGCTCCTCCTGGTTGCCGACGTGCGCCAGGTCCCAGACCAACGGCGACATCAGCGGAGAGTGCTGGCGCATCAGATCGGCGTCGTCGACCGCCTCGGTCAGCAGGGCCGTGCGGGAGCGGGCGCGCGCCAACTCCTGTGCGATCCGTCCCCGCAACAGCTCACCGTCGGCATGCTCCGTCGTACTCGCGCTCACCGTCGCACCTTTCGTTCGCGACTGCGGGGCTCGCAGACCCGGCTCACTCCTCGCGCTCACCCGTCGCACCTTTCGTTCGCGACTGCGGGGCTCGCAGACCCGGCTCACTCCTCGCGCTCACCCGTCGCACCTTTCGTTCGAAGCTCGCTCTCGCGCTCACCGGTCGGCCCTACCGATGGCGGCCAGTCGCCGCCGTAGGCCCTCGTGGATGTCGTCGTCGGTGCCGGCCGGCAGGCCCAGGCGCGGCAGGGCGGTCAGCGCCAGGTCGAGCAGCGCTGCCGCCGCGGCGGCCAGCGCCGGGTCGGCGAGGCCCCGCCGGGCGGCGGCCGACCAGCGGTGCGCCACCGGGGCGCCGATCGTGTACGCCGCGCGGACGGTGCCCGCGTCGCTGAACAGCGCGCTCAGCACCGCCAGCGGTAGCCGCCAGTCCCGGTCGGGCTGGGCGTCCAGATACCGCAGCTCCAAATAGCCGCGTGGGCGCACCGGCGGGAAGAGGGTGCTGACGTGGTAGTCGAGGTCGTCGGTGGTGGGCGGGTCGGGCAGCGCGCCGTCCAGCCAGTCGCCGAAGGTGACACCCGGTGGCGGGGCCCAGTCCGGGCCGGGCCGGCGCAGGCACAGCAGCGGCGCGGCGAGCACGTAGCGTGCCCACGCGGCCGGCGGGTCGTCGTCCGCGCGCTCAGGAGCCCACACCGGGCTGGTACGCGCCGGATCGATCGCCAGCCAGGCGGCCATCCGCGCGGATGCCCAACCGGTGCGCCGCCCGGCGTGCCGACTCGCCGAGGCGAACGCCGCGAGCAACGGCGGGCCGACGGCGTGCGCCGCCGCCCAGCGCGGGGCGACCTGGTCCGGCTCGCCGATGTCGAGGCACACCTGCAGGCCGGCGGTGCTGTACATCATCGTCCGGCCGGCCGGGCCGCGCCGGTCGAACACACGGCGCATGGCGCGGTAGCGGGGAGTGTCCAACACCGGGCGAGGCCGACGGTGCGGGTCGATGCCGCTGCGCCCCAGCGTCAGCCCGGCGGCGGCCAGCAGGCCGGTGACCTGGGCGATGTCGGCCTCGGTGGCCTGGATCAACGCGCCGGCCGAGGTGCGCGGCGGGGTGGAGATCTCCAGTTGGCCGCCCGGTTCGAGGGTCACCGTGCCCCCGTGTCGCAGCGGCTCGGCGGGGCTCGCCGGATCCAGCGTGACGGGGCTGTGCCGCCCCAGCGCCGTCCGCAGCCGCGCCGGGTCGACTCCTCGGGTGGGGTCGGCGGCGTCGTGCACGGTCCATTCCAGTTCGACGCCGGTGTACGTGGGAGGGCCGGTCTTGAAGCAGATGCGCGCGAGGTGTCGGCCCGCCGCGGCGGACTCGCGCAGGATCTCGCTCTGGTCCAGCTCCGGCGACGTCACCATCGATGCAGCCTCCCTCGTCGTGCGACGACCGCGTGCGCCGTGCGTCAGCTCCGGAACACGGGTGCCACCGTAGACCCGGCCACCGACACTCCCCTTTCCGAGCGTCGACGGGAGGACCACCAATCCCTGTCTAACAGACGCGTTTCCCGGTGCAGGGCAGAACGAACCGCGCGCCCGTACGCTCAGCCGCGGGCCGGGCCGGCCGGGTGCGAGGGCTTGAGCTTGGCCTGACCGGGTGGCGTCGCCCGGGCGGACGGCTCCGCAGGCGGCGACGGCGGCGGCGGCTCGGACGGGGACGCCGTCGGTGGCAGTGGGGACTTCTTCTCGGGCACCAGCCGTTGGCAGTACTCCTCGACCGCGCCGATCCCGCCGGCGGCCGTCACCAACCGCTCGAAGGCCGGCGTTCGCAGCGCCTTCTCCCGCTGCTCGGGTTTCTTGGCCTGCCAGGCCTGGCACAAGCCGTGCACCTGAGAGTTCGGCGACGGTCCGATCGACGGCGAGCCGGACAGCGAGGGGCGGCCGGGCGGTGTGGATCCGGTCGGCGCGACGGACCCGGTGGTCCCGTGCGCGCTGGCAGTGGGCGGCGCGCTACTCGGTGCCGGCGGCGGCGGTTCGGGTGCCGTCTCGAACCCGGCCGCGGCGAATGCGACGCCAGCGGTTGCCGTGGCCGCCAGCGCGCCGATCCACGCCACCGCGCCGGTCGTGAGCCGCAGACGGCGTGGTCGTCGGGCCACGGCGGGCGTCGGGACGGCGCGGGCGGCCCGGAACGCGGACAGCGCGGCCTCCTCGCCCGCCATCTCCGTCGGCCGGGCCGGGCCAGCGGCAGCGGCGAGCAGCCGGGCCAGCGGCTCGGTCCCGGAGTCCGGCGAAGCCCCGGACTGCCGGACGTTCGCCGCACCCGGGTCGGCGATGTCCCGCGGGAGGGCGGAGGCGGCGTCGATGCGGGCGGTGTCGAGCAGCCGTTCAGTCTCGGCACGGCCGGCACGCCGGTCCGGCCGGTGCAGGTTCATCCGGAATCCCTTCACGTCAGCCCTCCGCCTGCTCGGCGTGTGAGGTCTGCTGCCGGGAACGCCCGATCCGGCGACGAGGGGGCGGAACCACCTCGGCGCCGACCGCCGGTGGGACGCCGTCAGCCGGCGCGCTCAACGTGTCGGGCGCGAGCAGCGGGCCGGTGGCGTCGCCATCGACCGACGGCGTCGGTACGGCCTGCCGGTCCAGCAGGGTGGCGAGTCGCCGCAGACCGCGGTGCGCGGCGGTCCGGACGGCGCCGGCCCGGCGGCCGAGCACCCGGCCGGCGGACTCCGCGTCGAGCCCGATCACGGCCCGCAGCAGCACCGCCTCGGCCTCGCGGGGTGGCAGCGTGGCGATCAGCGCCAGCGCGGCCTCGGTGCTGATCGTCTCGTCGGCCCGCTCGGCGGTGTCGCCGTCGCCGGCCAGCTCGGTGAGCGCCTGCACCGGTACCGGCAGCGACGGTCGTCGCCGCAGCCGCCGCAGGTGGTCCATCGCGCGGTTGCGGGCGATGGTGACCGTCCAGGCGCGGAACTCGCCGCCGGTGAAGGTGGGCAGGTCTCGGGAGATCTGTAACCAGGTCTCCGACGCGACGTCCTCGGCGTCGGCGCCGACCAGGGCGGTCAGGTACCGCAGCAGCCCCGGCTGGAGGCTGCGGTACAGGAAGCGGAAGGCGTCCTCGTCCCCGGACTGCGCGGCGGTGACCGCCTCGGACAGTTCGCCCGTCATCGGCGGCCCACGAGCCGCCCGGAGCGACTCGGCACGACACGCGTCGGCGTCGTGCGCGCACGGTGAACCGTCGGCCCCACCCGCTCCCGCACCCGCACCGCCCCCCGCCGATTTCGATCAAGCCCGCGTCCGGGCGCCGGCCGGGGTGTCCACACCCGGCGAATGCCCCGGAACGGGCTGCCCGTCGGCGGCCCGAGCCGGGCTAACGGTAGGAGGGGACCTTTCATGCGACAAGTTGGGATCGCATTACAGAAGAGTGACAATTATCAAGCCGTCCGAACGGCGTGCCGCCGTAACGGACGACGCCCCTCGGGCGCTCCCCGGCTCAGGTGAGCGTCCTCGGCGCCGCCCAGGCTGGCGTACGCCGAAATGTGTCGGCTTTTGTGACATGGCGTCATCGAAGCGTCACACACCGGCCCGACCGCCGAAGGTCGCCCCGGGCGGACCGACGGGTACGGCCCCGCACCGGGTCCACCGCAGCGAGCCGTTGGCCGCCACTCTGGGTACGGTAATGCTGTGTTGTCATCGGAGGTCGTGCTCAGCGGTCGGTACCGCCTGGACGAACGTGTCGCCACGGGCGGCATGGGCGACGTCTGGCGTGCCTCCGACCTCGTCCTCGGCCGACAGGTCGCGGTCAAGGTCCTGCTGCCGGCGCTGGTCTCCGACCCGGACTTCATCGCCCGCTTCCGTGCCGAGGCGCGGATCATGGCGGCGTTGCGGCACCCCGGCATCGTGCAGGTGTACGACTGCGGGGAGGACGACCTGCCCGACGGCGGCCGGGCCGACTATCTGGTCATGGAGTTCGTCGAGGGCGAACCGCTGTCCAAGCGGATCGAGGCCGCCGGTCGCCTCGACGTGGCCGAGACGATGTCGATCGTCGCCCAGGCGGGGCACGCGCTGGGCGCGGCGCACCGGGGCGGCATCGTGCACCGCGACGTCAAGCCCAGCAACCTCCTGGTGCAGGAGGACGGCACGGTCGTCCTGGTCGACTTCGGCGTCGCCCGCTCCACCAACGTGACCAGCATCACCAGCACCAACGCGGTGCCCGGCACCGCCCTCTACATGGCGCCCGAGCAGGCCGCCGGCCGGCCGGTCAGCGGCGCCACCGACATCTACGCCCTCGGGGCGGTCGCGTACTGCTGCCTCACCGGCGGCCCGCCGTTCACCGGTGACAACCCCCTCCAGGTCGCCGTCCGGCACCTCGACGACGAGCCCCCGGAGCTGCCGCACGACATTCCGGAGGCGGTCCGCGCCCTGGTGTCGCGGGCCCTCGCGAAGGACCCGCTGGACCGCTTCACGAGCGGCTCGGCGATGGCGGAGGCGGCGCGTACCGCGGTGACCGGCGGAGAACCACCGACGGCGCTGGCGTCGTCGGTGCCGCTGCGCGAGGCGGGTCCGGGCACCCGCACCGACGTGCCGGTCGGCGCGGCGGTGGCGGGCACGACCGACGAGGGACGCCCGCGACGCCGCGGGCCGCTGGTCGGTGCGGCGCTGGCCATGCTGGTCGCCCTGGTCGGCCTCGGCGCGGCCCTGGGCGCGGCGCGCAACACCGGCAACGAGCCGGCCGTCAAGCTGCCGACGGTCGCGCCGACGCAGGGGCCGACCGAGCAGGCCGAGTTGCCGGCGGCGAACGAGCAGATGACCAACGACCCGGGCCGGCCGAACCGGCCGACCGTCCCGGACACCACGACGTCCGCGTCGGTCAGCGCCACGCCGAGCGTCCAGCCCAGCCAGTCGTCCACGCCGCCGTCGCCGACGCCGAGCGCGCCCACCACGCCGCCGCCCAGCGACCCGCCGAAGCCGTCGTCGTCGCCGAGCAACTCACCGGCGACCGACCCGAGCCCCTCCACCGATCCGTCGACCGGCTCCGGGGAGGTAGGCGGCTGACCAGCAGTCCCACCAGCACCGATATCCCCAAACCGGACTTACGTCGCCGAAAACCGCTCTAGGCTCTCCGCAGGTCATTTCCACCGTCTGCGGGAGCCCGGGTGAGCGCTGAGAAGCTGGTCGTGATCGGCCAGGGGTACGTCGGACTGCCGCTGGCCATGCGCGCCGTCGAGGCGGGCCTGGACGTCGTCGGCCTGGACGTCGACGCCGACCGGGTGAAGCGGCTCGTGTCGGGTGAGTCGTTCGTCGAGGACATCCCCACCGACCGGCTGGGCCGGGCGCTGGGTAGCGGCCGGTACCGCCCCAGCACCGACTACACCGACGCCGAAGGTTTCGACGTCTGCGTCATCACCGTGCCCACCCCGCTGCGCGACGGCACCCCGGACCTGAGCTTCGTCGAGCAGGCCGGTATCCGCGTCGGCCCGTACGTGCGGCCGGGCTGCACGGTCATCCTGGAGTCGACCACCTACCCCGGCACCACCGAGGAGCTGCTTCGGCCGCTGTTGGAGTCGGCCAGCGGGCTGACCAGCCCCGGCGACTTCCACCTCGGCTACAGCCCCGAGCGGATCGACCCGGGCAACCCGACGTGGCGACTGGAGAACACCCCGAAGGTGGTCTCCGGGATCGACGCGGCGTCGCTGGACCGGGTGCAGGGGTTCTACCAGCGGCTGGTGGAGCGCACCGTCGCGGTCGACTCCACCCGGGTGGCCGAGTTGACCAAGCTGATCGAGAACACGTTCCGCCAGGTCAACATCGCGCTGATCAACGAGCTCACGATGCTCTCGCACCACCTCGACATCGACGTCTGGCAGGCGATCGACGCCGCCGCGACCAAGCCCTTCGGGTTCCTGCCGTTCCGACCCGGCCCGGGCGTCGGCGGGCACTGCCTGCCGATCGATCCGTGTTACCTGTCCTGGCAGGTCAAGCGACGCCTCGGCCGGCAGTTCCGGTTCATCGAGCTGGCCAACGACATCAACCACGAGATGCCCGAGCACGTCACCCAGCGGATCATGGCAGGGCTCAACCGCACCGGCCGGGCGGTCAGCGGCGCGCGACTGCTGCTGCTCGGGCTCGCGTACAAGCGGAACACCGGTGACATGCGGGACTCCCCCGCCGTCGACGTGGCCCGCCGTCTGCAGGCACTCGGCGCCGAGGTGCACGCGGTCGAGCCGTACGCGGAGGCCCACCAGATCCCCGCCGGGGTCGCGGTCGTCGGGCTCACCGAGCGGGAGGTACGGGCCGCGGACGCGGTCGTGGTGGTCACCGACCACGACTGCTTCGACTACGACCTGGTGGTCCGGCACGCCCGCTACGTCTTCGACACCCGCAACCGGTGCTCCGGTGAGGTGGTCGAGCGCCTGTAGGGCGCGCCCCGGACCCGGCACCGCTGGCCGGTCCCGCCGCCGGGGAAGACGGCGGGACCGGCCGGCGGATGTCGCATCGGCCACCCGTGGACGACACAAGGCCTAGTCGGCGAGCGCCTCGACGACGGGCCGCGACAGTGCCCGGCGGGCCGGAAGCACCGAGGCGAGCAGAGCGGCCAGCACCGCCACGCCGAGGATCGACCCGAGCTGGCCGAGTGGCAGCACCACGTGGAAGTCCCCGCCGAGGCGGGCCAGCAGCGCCATCCCGGCGGCACTGACGCCGGTGCCCAGCCCGATGCCGAGGATCGCGCCGACGAGCGTCATGAGGATCGCCTCGACCGCGAGCATGGCCCGCATCCGGCCGCGGGACAGCCCGACCGCCCGCAGGACGCCGTTCTCCCGGGTCCGCTCGACCACCGACAGGCTCAGCGTGTTGGCCACGCCGACGAGGGCGATCACGACGGCCAGGCCGAGCAGCGCGGTGACGGAGGCCAACAGCATGTCCACCGTGCCGGTGAGCATCTTCTTGTACGCGCCCTGGTCCATGAGGTTCGCCGTCGGATAGCGGGCGAGCACGGCCTCGATCGCGGCGCGGGCCCGCTCGGCGCTCACGCCGTCGGCCGGGTCGATCTCGGCCAGGAAACCCCGTTCGCGGGGAAAGAGCACCGCGAAGTCCCGGTCGTCGAGCTCGATGACGTGTCCCTCGGGCGCGGCGCTGGAGACCATGGCCGGCGTGTCGTCGGCGACCACCGCGGCCACCCGGAACGCCCGCGCCTCGATCGTGACGACGGAACCGACCTGCCAGCCGTGCGCCCGCGCCAACTCCTGGTGCACCAGCACCTGCCCCGGCCCGAGTCGGTCGACGTCGCCGGCCACCACGCCGGACAATGTCCGGCCGACCAGCGCCGGATGGGCGGCCCGGACCTCGATGTCGCCGGTCACGACGCTGCGCTGCTCGTGCACCACGCCCAGCTCGGGGCGGGCGGCCAGCTCACCGGCGAGCGCGGCGGGCAGATTCTGGCCGATGCCGCTGACCACGAAGTCCGTCCCGATCTCGGCGTCGACGCTGCGTTCGATGCCGTCCTTGGTGCTGCGCGCGCCCACCACGAACGCCGACACCAACCCGATCCCGATGACCAGGGCGGTCGCCGTCGCGGCGATCCGACGCGGGTTACGAACCGCGTTCGCCACCGCCAGCCCGACGGTCATACCGAACACCCGGCGGGCCGGCCAGCCGATCAGCCGGACCAGCGCCGGGACGAGCACCGGGCCGAACAGCACGATGCCGAAGAAGGCCAGCACACCGCCCACGGCCACGAGGAGCACCTGACCGGCGTCGGCCGCGCCGGCCAGCGCCGCGACTCCGGTGCCCAGCACCACCGCGCCGAGGCCCAGCCGCGCCCGACCCGCTCCCCGGGCGGGCTGCACGGCGGCGTCGGTCAGCGCCGCCACCGGGGCGACCCGGGTACCCCGCCAGGCCGGCAGCAGGGCGGCGGCGACGGTGAGCCCGGTACCGAGCAGCAGGCTGGTCAGCACGGTCGAGCCGGCGACGGTCAACCCGCCCGAGAGCGGCACGTCCAGTCGGGACATCAGCAGCCGGAGTCCGCCGGCGAGAGCCACCCCGAGCACCACGCCGAGAGCGGAGGCGAGGAGGCCGAGCAGCGCCGACTCCAGCAGCGCCGCCCGGAAGACCTGCCCCCGGGTCGCGCCCACCAGGCGCAGCAGCGCGGTGCGGCGGGTGCGCTGCGCCAGCACGATCGCGAAGGTGTTGGCGATCACGAAGCCGGCCACCACCACCGCGACCCCGACGAAGATGAGCAGCAGCATCAGAAATTGGTTCAGATTGCGGACGGCGTCCTCGACAGCCTCGTCGAGGATCTGCTGGCGTCCCTTCACGTCGACGTCAGCGCTCCCGACCGCGGCGCGCAGCCGGTCGGCCAACTCCGCCTGGGCCGTTCCCGGCCGGGCCGCCACCACGATCCGGTCGTAGCCACGCCCACCGGTGACCGCGAGCGCGTCCGCGCCGACCAGGCCGATGAACGGGCCGCCGACGTCGCGGACGCTGCCCGCCACGTCGACCGTGCCGACCAGGGTGTACGGACGGGCCGCCCCGCCGGTCCCGCCGACGAGGACTTCAGCGCCGAGGGTGAAGCCCTCCTTCGCCACGGTCGGCGCGTCGAGCACCACCTCGCCCGCGCGGTCGGGCAGGCGACCGGAGACCACGTCGTACGAGCGCAGGGCCGTCTCGGTGGGGATGGCGGCGAGCACGGCGTAGCCGAGCACCGGTCGCCCGTCCGCGCCGAGGAGTCCACCGGCGCCGAGCAGCTCACCGGCCGCGGCGGCCACCCCGTCGACCGTACGCACGTCGTCGACGAGCCTCGCCGGAAGCGGCAGGTGGCCGTCGGGGTAGACGCCGAGGTCGGTGTGCCGGTCGAAGGCGCCGGCCCGCTGGTACGCGCCCGCGCGCATCCCGTCCACGACGATCAGCGTGCCGGCGACGAAGGCGACACCCAGCACGACGGCGAGCGCGGACAGCAGCATGCGCAGCGCCTCGGCGCGCAGCGTACGCAGGGTCAGGCGGATCATGTGCGGGCTCCCGGTGCCGGCGCGGATCGGACCCCTCCGACGCTATGGCCGGTCGAGTCGGATCGATCTCCACCTGGGCTCTCGAACCGCGTACGCCGCAGGTGGCGCATGGACACGCCGGCTGTACGACCACGGTCGTACGGCGGGTCAGCGCCCGGGTGTGACCAGGCCGCTCTCGTACGCCAGCACGACCGCCTGCACCCGGTCGCGCAGGTGCAGCTTCGCCAGGATCCGCCCGACGTGGGTCTTCACCGTCGCCTCGGCGACGTGCGCCTTGGCGGCGATCTCGGCATTGGACAGTCCCTGCGCGACCAGCAACAGAACCTCCCGCTCCCGCTCGGTGAGCTGGGCCAGCCGGGGGTCGGCGGTCGGGGTGACGCCGAGCTGGCCGGCGAAGCGGTCCAGCAGCCGCCGCGTGATCGACGGGGCGACCACCGAGTCGCCCCGCGCGACCACGCGGATGGCATCCAGCAGCTCCTCCGGCGGGACGTTCTTGAGCAGGAAACCGCTCGCGCCGGCCCGCAGCGCGGCGAACGCGTCGGCCTCGGTGTCGAAGGTGGTCAACACCAGCACCCGGGGGGGACCCGACGGCCGGTCGGCGCAGATCCGGCGGGTGGCCTCCACCCCGTCCATGGTCGGCATCCGGATGTCCATCACCACCACGTCCGCCTCGGTGCGGGCCAGCACGCGCAGGGCGTCGGCGCCGTCGATGGCCTCCCCGACCACCGTCAGGTCGGGCTGCGAGTCCAGCACCATCCTGAATCCGGCGCGCACCAGCGCCTGGTCGTCCACGATCACCACCCGGACCGTCATGCCGCGATCACCTCCGCTGAGGGCTCCGACGGTAGTGGGAGCCGTACCCGCACCTGCCATCCCCCGGTCGGCCGGGGGCCGGCGGTGAGGCTGCCGTCGTACACCGCCACGCGCTCGCGCATACCGAGCAGACCGTGACCGCCGGGCGGCGCCGGACTGACGACCGGGCGGCCTCGACCGTCGTCGACGACCCGGACCTCGACGGCGTCGGCGGAGTAGGTCATCCGCAGGTCGGCGGTGGCGCCGACGCCGGCGTGCTTGAGCGCGTTGGTCAGCGCCTCCTGCACCACGCGGTAGACGGTCAGCTCCAGGCCCGGCGGCAGGGCCGGTGGCTCGCCGCTGACGGCGTCCCGGACACGCAGTCCGGCGTCGCGGAAGCGGGCCAGCAGGTCGGGCAGCTCGGCCAGCGCCAACCGGCGGTGCTCCGGGTCGGCGGCCACGACGTCCGCGCCGGCGGGGCCCGCGTCGCGCAGGACCCCGACGAGCCGCCGCATCTCCTCCAGAGCGGAGCGGCCGGTGTCGGCGACCACCTTCACGGCGGCGCGCGCCTGCTCGGGGTCACGGTCGAGCATGAAGCGGGCGCCGTCGGCCTGGACGATCATCACCGCCATGCTGTGCGCCACCACGTCGTGCAGCTCGCGGGCGATGCGGGTGCGCTCCTCGGCGACCGCCGCCCGGGACTCGGCCTCCCGCTCGCGTTCGAGGGTGGTGGCGCGCTCCTCGAGGCTCAGCACGTACAGGCGGCGGGTCCGCACGTTCAGCGCGACGAGCCAGACCGCGCCGGTGACCAGCGCATACCACAGCGCGGTCACCCACCACATGATGACGCCGGGGGTCTGCGCGGCGGCGAGCAGCACGCCCACGGCCGCGACCGCGCCGGCCAGCACGCCGTCGCGCAGCCGCCGGCCGTACTTCACGACGCTGTAGAGCGCGATCAGGACGGCGACGTCGAAGGCGAGCGGACCCCAGCCGGCGATCACCTGGACCAGGGCGAGCGCCGCCACGACGACGGTCACCGCGCTCGGGTGGGTGCGGCGCAACAGCAGCGCCACCGCCATGCCCAGGCCGACGCCGGCGGCGGCCCAGCCGCCGGGTTGGGACACCGCCGAGGCGAGACCGACGAACGCCACCACGCCGGTGACGGCCACGTCGAAGGCGACGCCGCGCAGGGGGCGGCCGAACAGCGTGCGTCTCACGGTCACCCAGCGTACGGGTCGTCGACGGTCAGGGCGGCGTCAGCTCGCGCAGGCGGTTGATCTCGATGGCCTGCTCGGTGGCGAGTGAGGTGGCCAGCTCGTTGAGGGTCGCGTCGGCCCCGACCGACAGCAGGTCGGTGGCCATGGTCACGGCGCCCTGATGGTGGTCGGTCATCATCGTGATGAAGAGCCGGTCGAACTCGACGCCCCGGGCGGCGGCCAGTCGCCGCATCGCGTCGGGGGACTGCATGCCGCGCATGCCGGCGTGGTCGTGGCCGGGCGCCGTCTCGGGCAGCCCACGGGTGGAGAGCCAGCCGCGCAGGACCTTGATCTCGGGGCCCTGGCCGGCGCGGATCCGGTCGGCGTACGCGCGGATCCGGGGATCGGCCGCGTGGTCCGTCGCCAGTGTGCTCATCTCCAGCGCCTGCTCGTGGTGCGGGATCATCATCTGGACGTAGACGGTGTCCAGGCCGTTGTAGCGGGGTGGGCTGTCGTCGCGCAGCTCGTGCGCGGACCGGGCGACGGCCGGCTCTCCGGGGCGGCCGGGCACGAGCACCGGCGGCGGTGGTGGACCGGTCGGGCCGGTCGTCGTCGGCGCGGCTGACGCCGAGGCGGGCGCGGCGGCCGGCCGGCCGGGATCACCGGCGGCGCGGACGGCCAGCACCACCAACACCAGGACGATGGCCGCCGCTATGACGACGGCGAGTAACCGACCACGTCGGACAGTCATGCCGCACTCCCCTCAGGTCGAGGTCGCAGCGATCCTATCCATTGACGAGTCGACGTAGATGTGACCCGGGTCACATCGATGATCTCCGAGGCTCGGTAAGGTACCGACAACGTCATCCCCCCTTTCGAAGGGCGCCGCCAATGATCAAGTTGGCCACTGCACGGCTCCGACAACTCCGCATCATCAGCCTGGCCGCGACCGGCCTGCTGCTGACCAGCGTCGCCCTGGCGACACCGAGCAGCGCGCAGGAGGCAGCACCGGCCGCACCGGCCGCCGCCAGCGACATCCCGGGCGTCGACGAGATCCGCAGCAGCCCCAACCTGCGGCAGATCGCCAACCTCCCCAAGCAGGCGCCGTTCGACACGACGGCCGCGCTCAACAGCGACATGGCGTTCCAGGGCAAGTACGCCTTCGCCGGCAACTACAACGGGTTCGTCATCTACGACATCTCCCGGCCCAGCGCGCCCACGATCACCGCGCAGGTCAACTGCCCGGGCTCGCAGAACGACATCTCCGTCTACGGCAACCTGCTGTTCGTCTCCACCGACTCGTCGCGCAGCGACGACTCGTGTGCGAGCGTCGCGCAGCCGGCGTCGGTGAAGGAGTCGTGGGAGGGCATCAAGGTCTTCGACATCAGCGACAAGGCCAACCCGCGCTACATCAAGTCCGTCGAGACCGCCTGCGGGTCGCACACCCACACGCTGGTGCCGGGCAAGGACCGCAAGAACGTCTACCTGTACGTCTCGTCGTACAGCCCGCGGGCCGAGTTCCCCGACTGCCAGCCGCCGCACGACTCCATCTCCATCGTCAAGGTGCCGGTGAAGAAGCCGACCCAGGCGGCCGTCATCTCGACGCCGAACCTCTTCCCGGACGGCGGTTTCCCGGGCAGCGAGACCGGCTCGGCGACCACCGGATGCCACGACATCACCGCGTACCCGGCGAAGGACCTGGCCGCCGGCGCCTGCATGGGTGACGGCGTCCTGCTCGACATCAAGAACCGCGAAGCGCCCAAGGTGATCACCCAGGTCCGGGACACGGTGAACTTCGCGTTCTGGCACTCGGCCACCTTCAACAACGCCGGCACCAAGGTCGTCTTCACCGACGAGCTGGGCGGCGGCGGCGCGGCCACCTGCAACGAGACCGTCGGTCCCGACCGCGGGGCGGATGCCGTCTACGACATCACCGGCCGCGGTAACGCCCGGAAGCTGGAGTTCCGCAGCTACTACAAGATCCCCCGGACCAACGGCGACACCGAGAACTGCGTGGCGCACAACGGCTCGCTGATCCCGGTGCTCGGGCGGGACATCATGGTGCAGGCGTGGTACCAGGGCGGCATCTCGGTCTGGGACTTCACCGACTCGCGCCACCCCAAGGAGATCGCCTACTGGGAGCGGGGCCCGCTCTCCGACACCCAGGCCATCACCGGCGGCGCCTGGTCGACGTACTACTACAACGGCAACATCTACTCCAACGACATCCAGAAGGGTCTGGACGTCCTGGAGCTGAACGACTGGCGGACCTGGTCGGCGAACCTGACCCGGTTCAAGGAGTTGAACGTGCAGACCCAGCCCGGCTACCTGAGCTGGTAGAACCGACGCGCGAACCGGGCCCGGCCTCTCCTCGAGGGGCCGGGCCCGGCCACGTCAGGTGGGCCTGGTCACCCGGGCCGGGGTTGCCGAGCGCCTGAGCGGGCGCTGTGTCAACGTGGTCACCTGTGAAGTCTGCCGCCGGCGCGCCGCCGGCCCCGCCCGAGCCGACCGCGCGCTGGCGTCCCCACCCGCTCGACGTGGTGGCCGTCGTCCTCGCGATGGCCGGCGCGCTCTGCGCGCTGACCGGGCTGCTCCCCCGCGCCGAGACCACGGGCACCCTGCACCGCATCCTGCCGCTGCTGCTCTTCCTCGGCACCGTCATCGTGCTGGCCGAGCTGACCGCCGTCGCGGGCGTCTTCGACGTGCTCGCCAGTCGGCTGGCCATCGCCTCCCGGGGCCGCTGGGCGGCGCTGTTCCTGCTCTGCGGCGGCCTGGCCACGGTGACCACCCTCGTGCTCAACCTCGACACCACCGCCGTGCTGCTCACCCCGGTGCTGCTCGCCCTGGCCCGCAGCCTGCGCGTCCCCGCCGGACCGCTCGCGGTCACCACGGTCTGGCTGGCGAACACCGCCAGCTTGCTGCTCCCAGTGTCGAACCTGACGAACCTGCTGGCCGCCGACCGGGTCGGCCTCAGCCCCCTGGCGTACGCCGAGCGCATGGCGCTGCCGCAGCTCGCCGCCGTGACGGCCACCATGGCGCTGCTCTGGTACGCCTGGTGGCGGCGGGAACGGCCGGACGGCGGACGCTTCGTCCCGCCGGCCCCGCACGTGCCGGCCGACCCGGTGCTGCACCGCACCGCCCTCGCCGGCTGCCTGCTCTTCGTCGCCGGCATCCTCGCCGGGGTGGAGATCGGGCTCGCCTCCACCGTCGCCCTCGCGCTGGTGCTGGTCGGCTTCGTGGTCCGCTCCCCCGCGACGCTGCGCGTTCACCTGGTGCCCGTACGACTGCTGCTCTTCGTCGTCGGCCTGTTCCTGGTGGTGCAGACCCTCGGCCGGCACGGGCTCGACGACCTGGTCGCCGGCCTGGTCGGCGCCGACGGCGGGGCGGTCGGCGCGCTGCGTGCCGGCGGCACGGGTGCGCTGCTGGCGAACGCGGTCAACAACCTGCCGGCGTACCTGGCCGGTGAGTCGGTGCTACCGACCGTCGACCACACCCGCCTGCTGGCCCTGCTGATCGGCACGAACGTCGGCCCGCTGGCCGCGCCCTGGGCGTCGCTGGCCACCCTGCTGTGGTTCGAGCGGTGCCGGGCGGCCGGGGTGACGGTGCCGGTGCGACGGTTCGTGCTGACCAGCACCCTGCTCGCCGTCGTCGGCACGCTGGCGGCGGTCGGCGCGCTGCTCCTGGTGAGCTGAGGGCCGTCACCCGGCGGCCCGCTGCACCACGAACATGAAGCAGCCGTAGATCACGTTGCGGCTGTGCAGTTGGTGGACCTGCGGGTCGGCGAACAGCTCCGCGATCACCGCCTCCGGGTCCGTCCCGTCGTGCAGCCGGCCGCCGCAGATCCGTCCCTGCCGGTCGTACGCCCGCAGGACCTGGGCCCGTCCCCGCCAGCCCGGCGGGTGGCCGCCGCCGTGCTCCGGGCCGGGGCAGGCGGCGGCGTGCGCGAAGACCGGCCCGATCTCCCGGTACGCGGCGGCCTCGATCGGCGGGGCGTAGCCGAAGAGCAGCACCGCCTCCCCCGCCTCGGCGTCGCGCAGGCAACACCGCAGCGGCTCCCCGCCGCCGGCCAGGCGCCCTTCGACGCGATGGCCGGCGGCGTCTCGGCCGGTCCGGCGGACCAGCTCCAGCGCCGCGGGCGGCACGGCGTGGATGAGGAACGTGGCGGTGGTCGTCATGCGTCCAGCCTGCCCCGGTGCCGGCACGGGTGCTGGCGGTGATCGGACCTGGCGCTCGGGACCAGCCGCCGGTGCGGTGGCGAGCGCCGTCAGGCGCGGTCGACGGCGAGCTGAAGCTCGGTCACGCCGCCTTCCGGGGAGTCCTGGCGATACTCCAGGTACACCTCGCGGGCGAACCCGTCCGGGCGGTACCCGTTGTCCTCGATCCACCGGGCGAGCGCCTGGACGCTCCGGTCGGCGTCGTCCATCGAGCCGTGGTGCACGATCGTCGCGGCCGTCCCCACCGCCGGCAGGTCCCGCACCGTCACGTCGGGAACGGCCGTGACATCACCGCCGACGCTCACCCCGGCGTGCACCACCACCGCCTCGCCCTCGCCCTCGGCCGGCTCGTACCAGGCGATGGCCGGCCCGGACGGGATGATCCCGGCGGCGTCGAGCCGGCGGAACAGCTCCGGGTAGAGCGGCTGGATCACCGGACCGATGTGCTGACTCTCGTAGCTGGGCGCGACGGCGGTCAGCTCCGCCACGCGCACCGGCGCGATCTGCTTGAGTACGACGTCCTGCTTGGTCATCCGACCCTCCGATTCGATCATCCGGAGCCTCGCCTCGACCGCCGCGAGCCGAGCCGTGTCGGCGGCCAGCCGGCTGGCCAGCTCGCTGCGACGCAGCCGCAGCATGCCGCGCAGCTCGGCGGTGTCGACGGTCTCGTCCAGAATCGCCCGCACCTGCTCCAGGGTGAGCCCCAGGTCCTTGAGGGCGATCACCCGGTTGAGCCGACGCAACTGCTCGGCCCGGTAGGAGCGGTAGCCGGTGTGCGGATCGACGCTGGCCGGGTGAAGCAGGCCGATGCTGTCGTAGTGACGCAGCATCCGCACCGACACACGGCCCAGTCGAGCGAAGTCTCCGATGGTGAACATGATCCCCTCACGCTGGTCCCTGACACGGTGTCAGAGTCAAGCGTCGGGCGGGGATCAGCTCACCGGTGAGCGGCGGGGCGGACGAGGTCCCACCAGCCGGCGGACCATCGGCGCGGCGTTCCACTTCGCCGCCCCGACCAGGTCACGGGCGTGCTCCAGGACCGTGTAGTCGGGCCGGTTCATCCCGTCGGCGATGGCCCGGTCCAGGTCGTTGCCGCACCCGCTGAGCACGGTGTCGAAGTCGCGACGGACCGGCTCCAGCAGGTCGTAGCCGAACGACCGGTGCATCCGGGCGAAGAGCGGCTTGTAGAGCCGCACCCGCTCGTGCAGACCGGAGGAGTACGACATGGGGTGCTTCGGCCGCCGCACGACGTAGTCGGGCAGCACGTCGGCGAACGCCCGCCGCACGATCCACTTCTCCTGGCCGTCGCGCACCTTCAGGTTCAGGGGCAGACGCATCGCCAGCTCCACCACGCTCAGGTCGAGGAACGGCACCCGCGCCTCCACCCCGTGAGCCATGGCGGCCCGGTCGACGCGCTGCAACTCGGTACGGCAGAGGTTGCGGATCCGGTGCAGGAACAGCCGGCGGGACGCGATCGGGTCGACCTGGCGGTACATCGGGTACCCGCCGAACAGCTCGTCGGAGCCGTCGCCGGTGAGCACCACCTTGACGCCCAGGTCGCGCAGCCGCCGGAAGATCGGCACCGACACGACGGCGTTGATGATGTCGCCGTACTCGGTCAGCTCGCAGATCCGGATGGCCTCCCGGACGTCGGCCAGCCGGATGTCACGCGGGCGCAGCTCGACCACGACGTGCGGCACGTCGAGGTCGGCGGCGAGCCGACGGGCGTACGCGACGTCGGGGCTGTCGGGCACGCCGACCGTCACCGCCACGCAGTCCGGGTGGATGTCGCGTACCTGCCGCAGCGTCAACGAGCTGTCCAGCCCGCCGGAGAGGACGACGCCGACGGTCAGGTCGGTATCCACCCGCATCCGGATGGCGTCGGTCAGGGCGGCCCGGACGAGCAGGGTGGCCTCGTTCGGGTCGTCGATGACCGGCAGGCCCTCGCCGATGGTGAGCAGGTCGACGTACGGGCGCAGTCGCACGGACCCGTCCGGCTCCGCCCAACCGTGGTGCCCGGGAGGCACCTCGCTGACCGGAGCGTGATGCCCGACGAGCGCCTTGACCTCGGAGGCGAGGTGCAGGCAGCCCGGCCGCCGGGACCAGTACAGCGGTTTCACCCCGAGCGGGTCGCGGGCCAGGTACGCCCGGCCAGTCGCGCGTTCGACGACCGCGAAGGCGTACTCGCCGCGCAGGCGGGTCACCGCCGACTCGCCCCACTGCTGGAACGCCGCCAACAGCACCTCGGTGTCGCTGTCGGTGCGGAACACCTGCCCGAGGCGGGTGAGCTGGGCGCGCAGCTCACCGTGGTTGAAGATCTCGCCGTTGAAGCAGAGCAGCCACCGCTCGTCGGTCGACGTCCAGGGCTGCACGGCCCGTTCGCGGTCGACGACCCGAAGCCGGCGGGTGCCGGCGAGCAGTCCCGTCTCACAGCGGGTCTCGGTGACCTCGCCGCGCGGGGCGAGGAGGGCGAGCATCCGTCGGAACGTCGCCGGGTCGGCCTCGGGGCCGAGGCTGAGCGCGATGCCGCACACGGTCTCAGACCCCCATCTCGGCCTCGTACGCCCGGCGCAGGCGATGCCGGGCGGTGGGCGCGAGGCACAGGTGCCAGGCCTGCCCCTCGTCGATCACGTTCAGGTCGCCGGCCTCCTGGCGGGCCAGCAGCAGCTCCGCGAGGGCGTCGCGCGCGCCGAACCGCGTGAACCAGGCCAGCTCGACATCGACCGAGTAGCCGAGGCAGTGGCCGCTGGGCAGCATCGCCGCGTAACCCAGGCGGCGCAGCCGGTACTGGTGCTCGGTGCTACGGACCAGGCTCGTCACCCACAGCGGCGGGGTGCCCGCGGGCGCGGCGGCGGCGAACTCCCGGCCCAGTTCGTTGAGCAGCGCCACCACCTCCCGGCGGGCGCGGCGGAACAGCAGACCGGCGGTGCGCGGGGTCACGTCGGGGCGCAGCCGCCGTCGTAGTCCGCGCGCGGCCCGGCCCAGCACGGTCGCGGGTTGCTCCTGGTAGCGAAAGCGCAGCAGGTCCCGGCGGCGCAGCCACTCCAGGTCGACCAGTTCCGCGCTGCCGTTGACCTGGTCGTCGGTATGGAACACGGGGGCGTCCTGCCACCACAGCACGTCGATGCGGGAGAGCAGGTAGATCCGGACCAGCGCGGTGAGGTCGCGTGCCGAGGTGCGCTCGTTCGGCTGGTAGCGGGCCATCTCCAGCAGCAGCGTCTCGCGCGCGCCGAGCAGGCCCTGCGGGGTGGCGTCGAGCACGGCCGCCAGGGCCGGTTCGCGGAGCCGCTCGTCGACGAGCACCTGACGTGCCCGGGTGCTGGTGGCGTCGGCCAGGGCCCCCACCTCGACGAGCAGGTCGGCCACGGCCGCCCGGTAGGCGGCGAGGTCGGGGGTGGCGGCAGGCGACGGGCGACGGGCGGTGCCGGAGGGTCGGCGGCGGGGTGGGGCGGTGGGCGACGCGGGCTGCTGTCCCGGACTTCGGCTGGGCACTCGCATGACGGGGTCCCTTCTCCGGTCACGGCACTGGGTGGATCGCCCTGAAAAACACCGTAATCACCAAGAGCGGGTGCAGACCGAACGATCCTCCGATTTACCCCCGAACGGACGCGACGACCATCGAAGGCCGGCGGGACCGTCAGTCGCCGTCCGCCGGTACCAGGTCCTGCACCTCGGCGTACGACGGCAGTTCCGCCGGTGCGGCGCCACCTCCAGCACGGACCGCGTCGGCGGCCGCGATCGCGGCACCCAGCGCGGCCCGGAACAGCAGGGAGCCGGTGCTGACCCGGGCCACCCCGGCGCGGCCGAACTCGGTCAGCCCGGGCCCGCCCGGCTGGTACAGCGCGTTCACCGGCGCGTCGAGCCGCTCGGTGAGCAGGCGCAGCGTCGCCTCGTCGACGACGCCTGGCACGAAGATGCCGTCCGCGCCGGCCGTCCGGTAGGCGTGGGCTCGACCGAGGGCCTGCGGCAGCGGGTCGGGCACGTTGAGCCACCACGCGTCGGTGCGCGCGTTCACGAACAGGTCCGGCACCGCCGCCTTCACCGCCGCGATCTTCTCCGCGACGCACTCGGGATCGGCAAGGGTGCCGTCGGAGCACCCGTCCTCCAGGTTGATCCCGACCACACCGAGGGCGGCCAACTCCGCCACGTACCCGGCGACCTGGGCCGGGTCGTCGCTGAACCCGGCCTCGACGTCGACGCTGAGCAGCACCGGCAACCGGGCCAGCCGACGGGCCAGGGCCAGGGTCTCCTCGGCGGTGGCCGCCGCGCCGTCGGGAAGGCCCGCGGTCGCGGCGACCCCGAGGCTGGTGGTGCCGACCGCCGGATGGCCACGCGCGGCGAGCGCCGCCGCCGAGGCGTGGTCCCAGGCGTTGGGCAACAGCAGGGGACGGCCGGTGTGGTGCAGGGCATGGAACGCGGCACGACGCTCGATCATCGGACGCTCACCTCCACCGTGGTCGGAATGCGCAGGGTCGGGTGCGGCTCGTGGCGCAGCGGAGTCGGGGTGCGCCGGCAGCGTTCCCGCAGGACGTCGAGAACCCCGCTGGCCAGCGCGAGGGCATGCCGGTCACCGGGGCAGCCGCGCTCTCCCGCGCCGAAGGTGAGCAGACCGCCGCCGGGCCGGTCGGGCCGGAACGACTCCGGCTCGCCGAACGCCAGCGGGTCACGGTTGGCCGCGTCGAAGCGCAGCAGCACCGGGCTGCCGGCCGGCAGGTCGCGTCCGCCCAGTCGTACCGCGTCGACGGTGACCCGTCGGGTGGCCCGGACCGGCGGATCGAGGCGCAGCACCTCGACCAGCAGGTCGGCGGTCCCCGCCGTGATCGGGACGGCCGGACGCAGCAGGTGGTGGGCGGCGACGCCGATCAGGCCGGCAGTCGCGTCGCACGACTGGACCAGCAGACCGATCAGGTTGGCTCGAACCTCCAGCGGGGCCGGCGGGCAGCGCGCCAGCAGGGCCGCGACCGCCCGGTCGGCCCGCGCGGTCTGTGCCGGGTCCACCCCCGGGTGGTACGCCGTGGCGACGACGGCGACCGCCGTCGCGGCGGCTGCCGGATCGGCGAGACCGAGGCGGTCGGCCAGCACCCGCAGTGGCACCGGCCGGGCCAGGTCCCGCATCACGTCAAGGTGGTCACCGGCCCGGTCGACGAGAGCGACGGTCAACCGGGCCGCCTCGTGGCGCAGGTCGTCCGGGTCCAGCCCGGCCAACGCGCGTACCCCGATCGCGCGGCGCCGGGCGTGCCGCTGCGGCGGGCTGAACCTGCTCACCGAGGCGCGCAGCCAGGCAAGCGTGCCGGGCGGACCGCTGTCGACGGCCGGCACCTGGTACGCCGGATCGGTCAGTGCCGCCCGGACGTCGGCGTGCCGGGTGACGCACCACCCGCTGCCCGGCTCGAAGGTGGGCGGGCCGCACGCCGGCGTTCCCGCACTGGGCGCGATGTCGGGCCAGGTGTCGATCACCGCTCGACCGTAGGACCCCAACGGTTCGCCCCCCGCCGAACAGTCCCTTCCGGCGGCTGCACCTGGTGCTCGAAGAGCCAGCAGCGCGGCGCGGCGGACCGAGGGCTCAGGCTCGGCCGCTGGAGGGCACCGGGGGCGCGCCGGGGATGAGGGTGCTCACGGGCACGCCCAGGCTCTCGGCCAGGGCCGGGCGGCCAACCGGGGTGAGGCGTACCGCCCGGCCGGCGCCCTGAGTGATCCAGCCCAGGTCGGTGAAGCGGTGGCGAAGTGCCGCGCCGAGCGCGCCGGCGAGGTGCGGGCGGCGTTCGGTCCAGTCCAGGCAGTCGCGGACCACCGGTCGGCGGGCGGCGCGCAGCACGTCCACCGGTACGCCCAGTCCGGCCGCCCAGGCCCACCCGCCGGGCGTCAGCGCCAACCCGCTGGACCGGTCGAGGCGGCCTTCGGCCACCAGCGCGTCGTACAGCAGCACGCCCAGTCGGCCGGCGAGGTGGTCGTAGCAGGTCCGGGCGTACGCCAGGGCGGCGGTGGCGTTCGCCGCGCGCAGTGACGTGGTCGGCGCGGGCGGGGCCGGCGCGTGCCCGGCGAGGTCCTCGATGAGCCGGGCCACCGACGGGCCGGCCAGGCGCAGGTAGCGGTGCCGGCCCTGCCGTTCCTCGACGAGCAGCCCACCCCGGACCAGGCGGGTGAGGTGGTCGCTGGCTGTCGACGGGGCGACGCCTGCCCGCCGTGCCAGTTCCCCGGCCGTCCAGGCGCGGCCGTCGAGCAGCGCCACGCAGATCCCCGCGCGGGTGCCGTCGGCCAGCAGGGCGGCCAGCTCGGCCATTCCCCGAGCGTCGGTGCCGATACTCATCGACCCAGTCTAGGAAGGCACCATCGGGCCGCACACGGGATGGCCGCCCGCGATCGGTGGCTGTTCAGCAGTACGGCCCTCGGCGTGTCGTACCGCTCAGCAGCCACCGATCGGGGGCGGAACGGGGCCGCTAGCGCAGGGTGGTGACCGTGCGGTTCTCGCCGTTGTAGCTGCGCGCAGCGTCGAACGCGCCGGTTGGACGCTGACCGCCGGTCACGGCGCGGGCCATCCGCAGGTCCGCGTCACGGAACCGCAGCGCCAGGCTGAGGTGCGGCACCCACTCGCCCGGGGCGTGCCAGGGACGGTGTCCGTCGGCCCGGTCGAGGACGTCCCAGACGGCGGCGTGCAACGCGGTCAACGCCGGCGTGGGCCGGACGAGCCAGACCAGCGGGGCGCTGCCGTCCAGGACCACGACCCGGTCGAGGGTCACCGGCAGCGGCAGCGCGGCGTCGAACAGGTCGGCCAACTGCTGCTCGACGCCGGACGGGAACCCGTCCACGGCCGCCAGGGTCAGGTGGGGCCGGTTCGTGGGGTGGATGTTGCGGGCCAGGCTCGGCAGTCCGGCGGCCGCCAACCGCGTCCAGGCCGTACGGATCGCGGCGTCCAACCCGGGCGAACACACCAGTTCCACCGTACGCACGCAGACACGCTAGCCCGAACGCGTCGACCACCCCGACGCTATGGACGACCGGGCGCGCCGCCGAACCCGGCGCGGCTCACAGCCAACCGTTGTCCCGGGCGGCGCGGACCGCCTCGGCCCGATCGGCCGCGCCGAGCTTCTGCACGGCCGCGGAGAGGTGGTTGCGCACGGTGCCGGTGGACAGGTGCACCCGGCGGGCGATCACGGCGACCGGCGCCCCGAATTCGGCCAGCCGCAGCGTCTCCAGTTCGCGGGGTGTCAGCGGGCACGCCGGCAGCGTCAACGCGTCGGCGGCCAGCGACGGGTCGACGTACCGGCCGCCGGCGTGCACCCGGCGGATCACGTCGGCGAGCGCGCCGCCGGGCGAGCCCTTGGGCAGGAAGCCACGGGCGCCGGCGGCCAGCGCCTGGCGCAGGTGACCCGGCCGGCCGTGCCCGGTGAGGACCACCACCGCGCACTCGGGCCGCGCTCGGGTCAGTTCGGCGGCGACCGCGATGCCATCCAGGCCGGGCATCTCCAGGTCCACGACGGCGACGTCCGGGCGGTGCGCGATCGTCGCGGTGACGGCCGTCGGGCCGTCGGCGGCGTGTGCCACCACCTCGATGTCCGGCTCCAGGCCGAGCAGCGCGCCGACCGCGACGCGGACGAGGTCCTCGTCGTCGGCCAGCAGGACGCGGATCACGACGGCACCGGCACGGTGGCCTCAAGCGTGAACACCGCGTCCTGGCGGCGTACCCGCAGCTCGCCCCCGGCGGCGGCGAGCCGGTCGGCCAGGCCGCGCAGGCCGTGGCTGTGCGCGTCCGGGTCGGTTCCGCCGGCTCCGTCGTTGGTGACCGTCATCCTCGCCACGTTCCCCTCCCGATCGATGTGGATCCGGCACCAGTCGGCGCGGCTGTGTCGCAGCACGTTGGTGCCCGCCTCGCGCAGCACCGCCGCCAGTTCCGTCGCCGCCGGCTGCGGCAGGTCCACGGGAGACGACGGCACCGTGCAGCGCACTCCGCAGGACCGGAGCACCTCCGCCACGGCGGCCACCTGCTCACCGAGGTCGACCGCGCGGTAGCCGTGCACGCTCTCGCGCACCTCGGCGAGCGCGGACGCGGCGAGCCGCTGCACCTCGGCGGCCTCCCGACCGGCCCGCTCCGGATCGACCGGGGCGAGCCGCGCGGCGAGCTCGGCCTTCAGCGCGATCACCGTGAGGCTGTGCCCCAGCAGGTCGTGCACGTCGCGGGCGAAGCGCAGCCGCTCCTCGGCGGCGGCCAGCCGGCCCTGCGCCGCGTGGCCCTGCCGTGCGTCCACCAGCAGATCCCAGAACCAGACCTGGAAGCCGTTGAGGGCGGCGATGCCCGCCCCGACCCCACCGGTCACCGCCAGGTGGCGCGCGACGGAACCGCCGGTCCATTCGGCGACGGCCACCGACACCAGCAGGACGGCGGCTGCCACCGCCAACGCGGCCCGGGGCCGGACGAGCAGCGGCGCCATACCGATCAGCGCCGCCCCGAGCCAGGCCCACGTCGGCCAGGCGCCGGCCGCCACCGGCCCCACCAGCGGGACGGTCAGCACCGCCGCCCCGGCCAGAGCCAGGTCAAAGCGGCGACGCCAGCGCGGGTCGAGCCACGGTGTCACGGCCGCGTACAGCACGGCGGTCTGGGCGATCAGGAAGGCGAGTACGCCGACCGCGCCGAGCGCCGCACGGACCGGCTCGGGCTCACGAAACAGACCGACCGCGGGCAACAGGAGACTCGCCCAGACGCCGGTGACGAGCGACAGCAGCGTCGCCTGACGGGCCCGGCGCAGTCGGCGGTCCGCCCGGGGAGTCCCCGCCTCACTCAACACGCGTCGATCCTAGGACCGCTGCCCGCACGGTCCACCCCTGCGATTCGTCACGGTCCAACCGTGCGGCCCACACTGTTTTCCGGTGACGGACGCAGCTGCCCCGCACGCGTCCCCGACCGGCAGGGTCGAGGCATGCAGAAGACACGGATGTTCGCAGACACCGCACCCGTCGTACCCCTGACCGCGCCGCTGCCGAGTGACCAGCCGGCGCCCCCGGTCGCGGCGGCGACCGGCGCGACGCGGGGGTGGTGGTGGCATCTCGGCGAGATGGCGCTGGCGATGATCGCCGGGATGCTGCTGCTCGGGCCGCTGGTCGAGCTGGCCGGCGCCGCTCTGGGCGCGAGCGGCGCACTGGCCCGCCCGGAGGGCGCCGCGCTGGTGATGGCCACCACCATGACCGTCGGGATGACGGTGTGGATGCGCTACCGGGCGCACCACTGGCGTGGGGTCGGCGAGATGGCCGCCGCGATGTACGTCCCGTTCCTGCTGCTGTTCGTGCCGTACCGGGCCGGCCTGCTCGACGCCGACGGTCTGCTGCTCGGCGGGCACCTGCTGATGGTGCCGGCGATGGTGCTGGTGGCGGTGCGGCATCGGCACGAGTCGCCGGCGGTGATCCGTCGACACCCGGCCGTGGTGGCTCTGGCCCGTCGCTGGCCGGCCTGGCTGGCGCTGCTGCTGACCGCGGACATGTGGCTCGACCCGGTCGTGCTCAGCCCGTGGACGATGCTGGTGCTGCCCGGCGGCTATCTGCTGATCGGCCTGTTCCGGCGCACGCTGCGCGGGCCGGGTGTGCTCGCCACCGAACTCGGCGGTCTCGCCGTCTGGGGCGCCCTGACGCTGGTCGGCATCCTGGCCGGTGGACGGACGGCGGCGTGGCTGGTGGCGTTGGGGTGGCTGGCGCACGCCGGCTGGGACGTGGCGCGCCACCGCGGCGGCCGGGTGGTGCCGCGCGGCTACGCGGAGTTCTGCGGGGTCCTGGACGTCGTACTGGCCGGCATCATGATCCTGGCAATCCTCACCACGGGCGCCTGACGCACGGGCCGCCGGGCGGTGTTGTGCCGGTCGGCGCAGCGGCCCCGACGGGGTGATGAAAGGCTTGGCACATGAGTTCCGCACCTGCACAGCACGACGCACCGACCGCCAGCGAGCCCGACGTGACCGCGTTCACGGACCTGGGGCTGCGCGACGAACTGCTGGGCGCGTTGTCCGCCCTCGGCTACGAGGAGCCGACCCCCATCCAGCGGGAGGCCATCCCACCGCTGATCGAGGGTCGGGACCTGCTGGGTCAGGCCGCGACCGGCACCGGCAAGACGGCGGCGTTCGCGCTGCCGCTGCTGCACCGGATGCCGGCCCACCGCGACGGCGGGGACCCGGTGGCGCTGGTGCTGGTGCCGACCCGGGAACTGGCGGTGCAGGTGTCCGAGGCGTTCCACCGGTACGGCAAGGACCTGGGCGCGCGGGTGCTGCCGATCTACGGCGGGCAGCCGATCGGCCGACAGTTGCGGGCGCTGGACAGCGGCGTCGACGTGGTCGTGGCCACCCCCGGGCGCGCGCTGGACCACATCGCCCGGGGCACCCTGCGCCTGAGCGGCCTGGCCACCGTGGTGCTGGACGAGGCCGACGAGATGCTCGACATGGGCTTCGCCGAGGACATCGAGGCGATCCTGGAGCACGCGCCCGCCGAGCGGCAGACGGTCCTCTTCTCGGCCACCATGCCGTCGCGGATCGACGGGATGGCGCGCCAGCACCTGACCGAGCCGGTGCGCATCGAGATCGGCCGGGAGCAGCCGGTGGCGGGCGAGGCGCCCCGGGTCCGGCAGAGCGCGTACATCGTGACCCGCGCGCACAAGCCGGCCGCGCTGGGCCGGGTCCTCGACGTGGAGTCGCCCACGGCGGCGATCGTGTTCTGCCGCAGCCGTGAGGAGGTGGACCGGCTCACCGAGACGATGAACGGCCGGGGTTACCGCTCCGAGGCGCTGCACGGCGGGATGAGCCAGGAACAGCGGGACCGGGTGATGGGCCGGCTGCGGGCCGGCACGGCGGATCTGCTGGTGGCGACCGACGTGGCGGCCCGTGGGCTGGACGTCGAACAGCTGACCCACGTGGTCAACTACGACGTGCCGTCGGCTCCCGAATCGTACGTGCACCGCATCGGTCGGGTGGGCCGGGCCGGACGCGAGGGCGTGGCGATCACCCTCGCCGAGCCGCGCGAGCACCGGATGCTCAAGACCATCGAGCGGGTGACCGGCCAGCGGATCACCATCGACAAGATCCCGACCGTGGCGGACATGCGGACCCGCCGGCTGGAGCTGACGCAGGCGGCGCTGCGGGAGAGCCTGCTGGAGGACGACCTCGACCCGTACCGGGTGATCGTGGAGACGCTGACCGACGAGTTCGACCTGATGGAGGTCGCCCTCGCCGCCGTGAAGCTGGCCCACGAGGTGACGTCGCCGGGCTCCGACGATGAGGAGGAGATTCCGCAGGTTCCGGTCCGCGCCCCGCGCGAGGGTCGCGCGGAGTTCGGCGGGCGGGGCGGCGATCGGCGCGGTGCCAGCCGGCCGCGCGTCGGCGGCGGCAACACCGTCCAGGTCTTCGTCGGCCTGGGTCGGCGGGCGGGCGTACGCCCCCAGGACCTGGTCGGCGCCATCACCGGCGAGACCGGCATCCGTGGCCGGGACATCGGCTCGATCGAGATCGCGGACCGGTTCTCCCTGGTCGAGGTGCCGCAGGGCGTCGCCGACGAGGTGATCTCCGGGTTGCGCCAGAGCACGATCAAGGGCCGCAAGGCGACCGTGCGCCGCGACCGCGGACGCGACGAGCGCTGAGCTGAGCCGTCGGCGACCGCCTGGGTACGGCGGTCGCCGACGGGCCTTTCAGAGGGAGTACGGGCCGAAGCGTCCCCACGCCACCACGGCGGCGAGGACGAGCAGCACCGCGCAGGTGATGGCGCCCTGGATCTCCAGCCGACGCTCGGGGGCCGTGTCGCGCTTCTTCCGGTCGCGCAGGTGCACGAGGATGCCGCCGATCATGACGATGACCAGCCCGACGGCGGCCAGCGGCGTGAGCACGGTGGCGATGCCGGTGAGCGCGGGCAGCACGAGCCCGAGGGCGGCCGCCACCTCGACCGCGCCGAGGGCCTTGACCTGCGACGGCGGGACCGGGTCCACCCACCGCATGAGGTCGCGCAGCTTGTCCTTGGGTTGGGTCAGCTTGGCCAGGCCGGCGCCGGCGAAGACGACGGCGAGAAGGATCTGGATGATCCAGAGCACCAGGTTCACGGGGGTTACCTCCGGGGGCACCGCCTCGCGGCGGAGAGGTGGTCGACGCTTCGGGCGGAACACTAGCCCTCGATGCGCGGACGCCGATGACCCCCGCCGTCGACGGACGGCGGGGGTCATCGTGGTGGAGCGTCAGACCGTGAAGAGCGCCGGCCCGTCCAGCGCCGGGACGTCGGCCGGGCGCAGCGCCAGAGCGAGCACGTCGGCCACGTCGGCCAGGGTGTGCACGGTCAGCGCCTCGCGCACCTCGGCCGGCAGGTCGTCCAGGTCCGGCTCGTTGCGCGCCGGGATGATCACCTCGGTGAGGCCGGCCCGGTGCGCGGCGAGCAGTTTCTGCTTCACCCCGCCGATCGGCAGCACCCGACCGGAGAGGGTCACCTCACCGGTCATCCCGAACTCGGGACGGACCGGGCGGCCGGTGACCAGCGACGCCAGGGCCGTCACCATGGTGATGCCGGCGCTGGGGCCGTCCTTGGGCACCGCGCCCGCCGGGAAGTGGACGTGGATTCGCCGCCCGGCCAGGGCGTTCGGGTCGATGCCGAGCCGTCGCCCGTTGGAGCGCAGGTACGACAGCGCGATCTGCGCCGACTCCTTCATCACGTCACCGAGCTGACCGGTCAGGGTCAGTCCCGGCTCGCCCTCCATGCTCGTCGCCTCGATGAAGAGGACGTCGCCGCCGGCGCCGGTCACCGCGAGCCCGGTGGCGACACCGGGAACCGCCGTACGCTCGGCCGACTCCGGGGTGAACTTCGGCCGCCCCAGATAGCCGCTGAGGTTGTCGGTGTCGACGCGTACCGGCGACGGGTCGGTCGCCAGCGTCACCGTCACCTTGCGCAGGATCTTGGCCAGGGCCCGTTCGAGCTGCCGGACACCGGCCTCGCGGGTGTACTCCCCCGCGATCAGCGCGAGCGCCTCGTCGGCGACGGTCACCTCGTCGTCGGTCAGCCCGGCCCGCTCCCGCTGCCGGGGCAGCAGGTGGTCGCGGGCGATGGAGACCTTCTCGTCCTCGGTGTACCCGTCCAGCATGACCAGCTCCATCCGGTCCAGCAGCGGGCCGGGGATGGACTCCACCACGTTGGCGGTGGCGAGGAAGAGCACGTCGGACAGGTCCAGGTCGACCTCCAGGTAGTGGTCCCGGAAGGTGTGGTTCTGGGCCGGGTCGAGCACCTCCAGCAGGGCGGCGGCCGGGTCACCGGCGTAGCCGGCGGCCAGCTTGTCCACCTCGTCGAGGAGCACGACCGGGTTCATCGAGCCGGCTTCGCGCAGGGCCCGGACGATCCGGCCGGGCAGCGCGCCCACGTAGGTGCGCCGGTGACCGCGGATCTCCGCCTCGTCGCGGACGCCGCCGAGCGACACCCGGACGAAGTTACGCCCGAGGGCCCGCGCCACGGACTCGCCGAGGCTGGTCTTGCCGACCCCGGGAGGGCCGGCGAGGGCGAGGACCGCGCCGGAGCCGCGTCCGCCGACCACACCGAGGTTGCGCTCGGCACGCCGGTTGCGCACGGCCAGGTACTCCAGGATGCGGTCCTTCACGTCGGACAGACCGGCGTGGTCGGCGTCGAGCACCTCCCGGGCCGCGGCCAGGTCGGTGTTGTCCTGGGTACGCGTGCTCCACGGCATCTCGAGCACGGTGTCCAGCCAGGTACGGATCCAGCCCGCCTCCGGGGAGGCGTCACTGGCCCGCTCGAGCTTGCCGACCTCGCGCAGGGCCGCCTCGCGGACCTTGTCCGGCAGTTCGGCGCTCTCCACCCGGGAGCGGTAGTCGGCGGAGCCGTCCGGCTCGTCCTCGCCCAGCTCCTTGCGGATCGCGGCGAGCTGCTGGCGCAGCAGGAACTCCCGCTGCGACTTCTCCAGGCCCTCGCGGACGTCGCTGTTGATCTGCTCGGTGACCTCCTGCTCGGCCAGGTAGTCCTTCACCCAGCCGACCAGCAGCTCCAGCCGGGCGGTGACGTCCGGCGCGGCGAGCAGCTCGGTCTTCTGCTCCAGGGTCAACCACGGGGCGTAGCCCGCCGAGTCGGCCAGCTCGGAGAGGTCGGTCATCCGCTCCACGGCGTCGATGACCTGCCAGGCGCCCCGCTGCTGGAGCACGGAGGTCACCAGGGCGCGGTACTCGCGGGCGAGTTCACGTGCGCGGCCGGCGGGAGCGGGTTCGTCGAGTTCGGTCGCCTCGACCCAGAGCGCCGCGCCGGGACCGGGCACGCCGGAGCCGATGCGCGCGCGGGACAGGCCACGGACGACGGCGGCGGGCTCACCGTCGGGGAGCCGGCCGACCTTTTCGATGGTGGCGACCACGCCGATCGGGCCGTACTCGCCGTCGATCCGCGGGACGGCCAGCAGCTTGCGGTCGCCGGTTGCCCGCGCCGCGTCGATGGCGGCCTGGGTGGTCGGGTCGAGGGTCACCGGGATGACCATGCCGGGCAGCAGCACGGCGTCGGTCAGGGGCAGAACCGGAAGAGTTGCCATCGAACACCTGCTATCGCGTTGAGTTGAGCGTGTCTCACTCAAGTAACAAAGCGTTCCCCTTGTTCCGGTGTGTGACCCAGGCCACTGTCCGGGGTCCGGCGGCGACCCGGCAGCAGCAGCTCCCGCACCGCCCGGCCGCCTCCGGCCAGCGCCACGGCGACGGGGATGGCCAGGCTGGTCAGCGCCAGCGCGAGGACCATCCGGGCGGGCAGCCCGACCCCCACGGCGAGCGCCGTCAGCACCGTGCAGACGACCAACTTCACCCGGGTACGCGACAGCGGGACCGCCGCGGACTCGCGGGCGGGCGCGACGACAGACATCCGGTTCTCCTCCTTCGTCGACGGATCGGTCCGGTCGGCCGTCGGGTCGCCCGCGCGATGGCGCGCGACCCGACGGCGACGGACTCAGGTGAGCTTGCTCTTGACGGTGTTCACGACACCGCCGGCCAGGCCCGGGTTGGTGCCGTACAACCGCGGGTCACCGGGCGGCAGCACCGGCTCCGGGGCGTTCGCGCGCGGGTTGTCGTCGTACCGGAACTCGCCCTTGCCGTCCGGCGCGGGCCCGGACGCCCAACGGCCCTGGGCGGCGTCGGTGCCCGAGGAGAAGCCCAGGTAGGTGTAGCCGAACTCGTCGGTGAACTCCCCCGAGTCCGGGAAGGCGTCCGGCACCGGCATGTCCTCCAGGCCGTCCTCCTTGAGCTGCTCGATGGCCGCCAACCACATGTTCTGGTGCATGGTGTCGCGGGCCAGCAGGAAGCGCAGCATCTGCTTGACCCCGGGGTCGTCGGTCATGTTGAACAGCCGGGCGACCTGCAACCGCCCCTGCGCCTCGGCGGTGACGTTGAGCTGGAAATCGGCCAGGAGGTTGCCGCTCGCGGTGACGTACGAGCCGTTCCAGGGCACCCCGCTGGCGTCGACGGGCAGCGCCCCGCCCCCGCCGTGGATGAAGTGCGCCGGGTTCGACGCGGCGTAGACCGCCCCGCCCCCGGGGTTGTCCGCGATGGCCTCCGACAGCGCCAGCGGCGCGTTGTCCAGCAACCGGCTGATCATCGTGACGATCATTTCGACGTGTCCGACCTCCTCGGTGCCGACGTCCAGCAGCAGGTCCTTGTACTTGCCGGGGAGCCGGCAGTTCCAGCCCTGGAAGAGGTACTGGTTGGCCACGGTCATCTCGCCCCACTTGCCGCCCAGCACCTCCTGCAGACGGCGGGCGAACGCGGCATCCGGAGCGTCCGGCTTGGCCTCGAACTGCAGGTCCTTGACATGGCTGAACATGCGACCTCCTCGGTACCGGGTTGCTGGCGCCAAGGACCATTCCCGTCCCCCTGACCCGGCCGGGCCAACCCGTGTCCCGCGCGGGTCAGCGCAGCGGACCGACCGCCGGCAGCAGCACCTCCAGCGCCACGCCACGCGGGCGCAACCGGTGCGCCCGCAGCGCTCCCCCGTCGGTGGCCACCAGGTGCCGTACGATCCACAGCCCCAGCCCGGACATCCCGACCACGGGGGCCGGACGGCGCAGCGCCACCAGCAGCCCGTCGTCCACCCGCCCCTCGTTGGTGACCACGATGCTCAGGCCCGGGCCGCGCAGCGCGGCGTAGAGCCCGACGTGCCCGTTGGCCGGCCCGTGCCGCAGCGCGTTCTCCACCAGGTTTCCCAGCACCTGCCGGGTGCGACCGGCCGGTACCGGCCAGGAGGCCGCCCGTCGGGTGGCGCGGACCCGACGCCGGCCCGGCGGCACGAGCGCGGCCGCCTCACGCAGGAGGCCGGCCAGGGGCACGGTCGCCTCCGGTTCGGCCACCGGCGTCAGCACCCCGGCGCCGGCCGTCGCGTCGCGCAGCAGGCCCTGCAGGTGGACGGCCTGGTCGCGGGCCAGCGCGATGACCGCCCGCCGGTCCGCGCCGGTCAGCGGCCGGTGGTCATCGGCCAGCGCCCGGGTCAACGATGTCAGCGCGCTGACCGGGGTACGGAACTCGTGACACAACACCCGCAACAGCAGGTCCGCGTCGACGGCCGGGGACGGTGGGATGCCCGGTCCGGACCCGGTACGTCGCAATCCTCGCAACAGGCCCTGCCAACCCTGGCGTGCGCGCATCCATCCGACTCCCCCCGATCGGTGCATACCCGCATGATCGGTACCCGCTGGGGAACGGTTGAGACATGCCGGACGCCCCCAACCTCAGACTCGCTGTCGTGGACGATCACCCCCTGTTCGTCCGTGGCCTGGAGCTGCTGCTTCCGGTGACCACCGACGGCCGCGCCGAGGTGGTCGGCTCGACCGGGGACGCCGCCGCGGCGGCCAGCATGATCAGTCGTTGCCATCCCGACCTCGCGCTGGTCGACCTACACATGCCACCACCCGGCGGCGTCCGGGCGGTGGCCGCCATCCGGCGGACCACCCCCCGCGTACGGGTGGTCGCCATGTCCGGCTCGACCGACCCAGCGCCCGCACTGGAGGCGTTGCGGGCCGGCGCGGAGGGGTTCCTGCCGAAGACCAGCGAACCGGAGGAGCTGCTACCCCCGCTGCTGGCCATCCTCGACGGCTGGGCCGTTCTGCCGGCGGAACTGCTGCGCGCCCTGCTCGGACCCGCCCGGGCGGCGTCCGTGGACCTCGACGCCGAGGAGCGCCGACTGCTGCGGGCGATCGCGACCGGGCGCAGCACCGTCGACATCGCCGAGGAACTGCACGTGTCGGAACGGACGGTGAAACGAATGACCGCCTCTCTGCTGCGCAAGCTGCGGGTCTCCAACCGGGCGGAGGCGGCGGCGGTCGCCGGCCACGCCGGCCTGCTCAGCGATTGACGCCGCACCGGGACCTGCGATTACGGCCCGTTCGCTGTTTTGTGCCCCAGTGAATCGCGACGCGCCGAAATGAATGGCGCGCACATTGTTGCGGATTCCCCGGGTGATAGGTCAGACTTTGGAAACATCCCGCCACACACAGGGAGTAATCGGCAATGGCGAGAAAAGTAATCACGGTGCTGACCGACGACCTCGACGGCGGGAAGGCCGATCGGACGGTCGAGTTCAGTCTCGACGGTGTCGCGTACACCATCGACGTCTCGGACGAGAATGCGGGTGTCCTGCGTAAGGCGCTGGACCCATACATCAATGCGGGCCGGCGGATCGGCCGAGGCCCGGCGGAGAACACGCGGACAGTTCGGCGGCCGGGGCGACCCACCGGCGCGGGAATGGACCGCGAACAAAACCGGGCGATCCGGGAATGGGCCGTCAAGAACGGCTACAAGATTTCCGAGCGGGGCCGGATCCCGGTCGAGGTCGTCGAGGCGTACAAGAACCGCTGACACGCGGCACAGCGACGGGGTCCCGCCAAAACGGCGGGACCCCGTCGCTGTGTGCGTGGCCGGCCACCCGGGGTGCTGTCCACCCGGGTGGCCGGCCACTCATCGACCGGTCAGTTGACGGTGACGCGGATCGAGTCGAACGCCGGGGTCTGGTTCGCCCGCTCCATCATGGGCAGCCGGTGCGAGCCGTCACCGGCCCAGACCGAGCACTGCGCGGTGCCCGACTCCGGCAGACCCGGGATCTGGATGGTCACCTCGTCCGCCTGGGCGCCACCTCGGCCGTCCTCGGTGGCGACGAAGAACGCCGGCACCTCCTGCGGCTCGGGCGGCGCGGTCAGGCTGTCCAGCATCCGGCAGGCGGTGTGGAAGTGACCCCGGACCAGGCCCTGGTCGTTGAGCAGCGAGCTCTCCACGTAGTAGCCACCCTGGCCGGCCGCCAGGAACCGGTCCCGGACCAGGTTCTTGGTGCTGACCCGCAGGGTGAAGGGCTGGTTGCGGCCGACCTGCTGCGGGAACTGGGTGATCAGCAGCGACGGGTTGTTGGCGGCGGCGCCGACCTCACCGAACTCGGTGCTCACACAACGGTTGCCGAGCTGGAAACCGTTGTGCGGCTCCAACTTGCTCTCGTCGCAGTTGTTGGCCAGCACACCGAGGCCAGCGCCGGGGGCGTTGCCGCCGTTGTTGCCACCGCCGTTGTTGCCACCGTTGTTGCCACCACCGTTGTTGCCACCGCCGGTGTTCCCACCGTTGTTGGTACCGCCGCCGGTGTTCCCGCCATTGTTGCCGCCACCGTTGTTGTTACCGGTCGGCTGCACCTGGCACTGGGCGAGTTGCGCCAGGCCCTGGGGGCGGGGCCCGACCCGGTCGATGGCGGTCGTGATGCGGTCCAGAACCGCCTTACGCTTGTCGGCCAACGGCCGCAGAATCGCGTTGTTGATGAACGCCTGACCCTTGTTGCCCTCGGCGGCGAGCCGGCGGTCGGCCTCGGCGATCTGGGTCTGCAGCTGCGCGAGGTTACGGTCGACCTCGGCGCGCGCCCGCTCCGGCACCTGCGGCAGCTTGGACAGGACATCCGGACAGGCGATGGCCGAGCCGGTGCCGACCGTGCCGTCCTTACCGTCCTCGCACTCCGCGACCGACTCCTGACCGTCACCCCAGTGGTTGCGCACCCACCGACCGTTCTGCCACGTACGGCTGGTCGAGGTGCCGCTCGGCGCGGTCGAGCCGGGGCTCGGTTCCACGCATTGCCCGGCGGCGGGCCGAGGCTTGTTCGTCCGCCGGTCCTGGGCCGACGAAATCTGGGTCACGGCGACTACTCCACCGAAGACCACCAGCGTGCCGACAACGGCCAGCAGACGCTTGCTCCGCGCGATGCCGGGTGACCGGCGCGCCCGAGTGGACCTGCGCATCGAATTGCTCTCCTTCTCGATCCGGTAGTGGATTCCTGCCCTCGGCGGACCGACGGATGTGAGATGGCACGCCACGGTGGCGGCCACCGCGACCTACCCGGTAACGTGTCGACAGCCGACGATGCCCTTTCCGCACCGTCGCCCGCGCCCGGTCGACGCGGTTGGGGAGATCCTCTTCATTCGCGCAGGAGTACGGGACGGCGACAGGGAAGGTTCAACCACCTCACAGAAAAATGCTCGGCACCCGAACGGATCGGGGGCCGAGCGGTCTTGCGCAGCGGAGAGTCGCGGGTCAGTCCACGCAGAGGTGATCGAAGGCGAAACCGCCCACCAGTTCGTCGCGGCGGCGGCTCAGCGCGGCGATCTCGGCGGTGAGGTCCGCGCGCGCGAGCAGATCCGGGTCCTCCGACCGGGCGACGCGCAGCCGCTCACCGATTGCGACGGTCGCGAGGTCCTCGGCCAGACGGGCCTCGTCGACACCGCAGGAGAAGCGCTGCGCGGTGATCGACACCCGCTCGACGAGGCAGCCGTCCAGGCGCGGTTGGACCCAGCTCCACCCCTGCGCCGGGCCCTCGGCCCAGCGCACGTGCAGCCCGCGCACGATCGGGTCGGCGAGCTGCCCGGCCACGTACGCCTCGACGGCCGCCGCCCGCGCCAACGCGCCCAGGTCGTTCACCGGGCCGGTCCGCCCGTCCGGCATCCGACCGAGGATGTCGCGGAACCCCACCGGGGCGGGCTCGTCCCCGGTGCCGCCCGCCGCGTAGGCGCGCGCGTCGAGCACGTACTCGATCAGACGCCGGCCGTGCTCGGCGGCCCGCAGCGTCGGCGAACCGATGCGCAGGACGGGCAGGCCGACGGCCGCGCCCACGGCGTCGGCGAGCCGCTCGGCGCGCTGCTCGGCCGACCCGGGCAGCGGGACGGGTCCGATCGTCACGGCGACCACCGGTTGTCCCGTTTCGGGCCCACACACAACGAGGTCGAACGCCGTCCGGCTGGCCGAGCCCCACTGGCTGCCGGTGACACCCGGTGGACGCCCCTGCACCAGTTCGCTGAGCCGACGCGTCCCGTACACCCGCTGGCCGGCGCGGCTGAACAGCGCGTCGCGTCCACCATCGGCGGGCAACGCCCGCAGCCAGCCGCGCTCGTCGGTGCTCGTCATCTGCCTGATCCATCCGCCGGTCGGTCGAACCGCGCCGAGTCTAGGCGGTCGATCACCCGTTCCGGTGGCGCGGCCCGCCCGGCCGCCGCCGCGCCGCGCCGCGCCCTAACGGCAGCCGGCACCGTCCAGGCCGCTTGCGAGCAGCACACCGGGAGCGAACCAGCGGACCGCGCCCAGCAACTGCCGCATGCCGACAGCCGGATAGCCGAGCGCCGCGCACGCCTCGTCACCCTCGCGCCAACACGTCCAGGCCAGCGCCGCATCCCCGGTCAACCGGTCCGGGTACGGGGCGGCGAACAGGTCGTACACCACCGTCTCGCTGGAGAGGGTGCGACCGACGCTCTGCCAGAAGTCGACGGCGTAGGCCGCGTCTGGCGTCGGCTTGGCGCAGACCGCACGTTCGTCCCGGCAGGTCGCCCCCGGCCCGGTGTAGCGGCCGTGGCTCCAGGCGAGCGCGACGATGGGCGTGATGCCAGCAGCGGTCAACCGTTGCGCGTACGCCACGATCTCCTGCCGCGTGCGACGAGCCCGGCCACGGCGGTGGCGTCGACCGGGCCGTCCCAGATGCCGCGCCCCCGCACGCAACGGGCCTCCGCGCCGCTGCGGACGAGCAGCGTCAGGTGTCGGGGCGCCGCCGCGTCGATGACCGGGGAGATGCCCCAGAGCTGGTCGCGCACCACGCAGACGTACGGCGCCTGCCGCTCCTCGCCCGGTGTCAGCACGCGGACGGACTCCATGTCGCTACGTCACGTCGCGCCGTGGTCGTCGTACGCCTGGGCGTACACGCCGGCCGTCAAGACGGGTCCCTGCTCGGTCGCCGCGACGGCGGACCACCCGACGGCATGCGTTACAACGTTGTACGGGCGCGGCAGGGGCGCCGCCCCAGCCAGCCCGCCAACCGACTGTGACCTGTATCACACCGCTGTCGCGTTCCAGTCGACCTACCGGGGTGTATCCAGCGAGGTCGCCCGAAGGCGGATCGGCTGGGAGGTCGGAGCATGTCGCGACAGCTGCGGTTCGGCGCCCTCGCCCCGAGCGGGCCGCGTCCCCGCCGACGCGAAGGAGAGCACCCGCGCCGGCCCCGGCACCCGCGACCGGCCGGCGAGCCGACCATCCGCCGTCGACCGACCACGGACCGGGCGGAACGACACCACCGGCTTCCCGAGCGGCCCACCTCCACCCGTGCCACGCCGGCCGGCGGCGCGCCGCCGGGCGTCGAACCACCGCGCCGCGACACGGGCGCGGCAGCGCAGATCGGTCGGAGCGCCGTCGCCGCCGCCGGCCGGGTACCGGGCATCCGCGACGTCCGCCCGATCACCGTCCGCGTGGACGACCGGACCGTGGGCCTCGACCTCGACCTCATCACCGGGTACGGACACAGCGTGCCCGTCGTCGCCGACGCGGTCCGGCGCGCGGTCGCCGACCGGGTGTACGCCGACACCGGCCACAGGGTCGTCGCGGTGACGATCACGGTGCGGGATCTCGTGGTGCCCGGCTCGGACGAGGCCACTCCCCGCCCCCCGACCAGGCGGGGAGAGCTGACCATGGCGACCGTCAACCGGGTGGCCTCACTCCTGCTCGGTGTGGCCCTGCTGGCCGGCGGCGCCCTGCTGGCCGCGCAGGCGCTGCTGGTGACGCTCGACGTTCCGACGCCGCTGCTCGTCCGCCCGGGCTGGTACGAGCCGCTGACCAGCACCCGCTGGGCCGATCCGGGCGTCCGGGTGGCGGCCGGCGCCGCCGTCCTACTGGGCCTCGTCGTCCTGGCCGCCCAACTGCGCCGGTGGACGCCGGTCCGCCTGCGGGTCGACGAACGCGACGGCTGGCACCTGCGCCGACGGTGTGTGGAACGTCGACTGACCGAGGCGGTGGACACCGTGCCGGGCGTACGCCGGACAAGAGCGCGCGTCCGACGCCACGGTGACCGGTGGCGACCCCGGCTGCACGCCACCGGCGACCCCGCAGCGCGCGCCGAGGTCGAATTCGCCGTGCGCCAGGAGCTGCGCCGGCTCGCCCGGCCACGCGTCGACCGGGTCGAGATCCGACTGCTGCCCTCCCGGGGACCGGCATGACCGACGCCGCACACCGCCTGCTGTGGACGGTCGTCGCGCTGCTGCTGGTGGCCGGTGGGGCGACCGCGCTGGCGATCGGCGCCGGCGCGCTGTCGGGCGGCGGCCCCGACCCGGTCCTGCTCGGCGGCGGCCTGGTCCACGCGTGGCGGCTGGCGACGCCCTGGAGCACCCTGGCCGCCGCGGTGGCCGGGCTGCTGACCGCCGTCGCCGGCCAGCGCCTGCTGCACCGGACGGTACGCCGACCCGACCGGCCCCTGCGGGGCATGCTGAGCCACGCCGGGAACCGTCCCGGTCGCACCCGGTTGGCCACCGAGGTGCTCGTACGTGCCCTGGAACGCGACCTGGTCCGGGCGGCCGGGGTACGCCGCGCCCGGGTCGTGCTCACCGGCGCGCCACCGCGACCCGACGTGTGGGTCCAGGTGGACCTGACCGGTGACGCCCCCGCCGCGCGGGTCCGCGAGCACGTCCACGCCGCCGTTCGCCGTTTCGCCACGACGGCCGGCTGCGCACCCGCGCACCTCGACGTGACGGCCCGGATCGAGCCGGACCGGCCGTGAGCCGAGCGTCCGTACGGGTCAGCGCGCGGCCCGACGGCCGGCCACGACGCTCGACGAGATGGAGACCGCCAGGGTCAGCAGCACCACGGCGAGCGTCAGCCAGACCGGCAGCCTGCCCACCGGCGTCTCGGCGAGAATCAGCTTCACCCCCGCGAACGCCAGCAGCAGCGCCAACCCGTACCGCAGGTGACCGAAGTGCCGCAGCAGGCCCGCGAGGCAGAAGTAGAGGCTGCGCAGCCCGAGGACGGCGAACGCGACGGCCGTCCACACGAGGAACGTGTTGGTGGTGATGGCGAGGATCGCCGCCACCGAGTCGACGGCGAACACCACGTCGGTGGCCTCGATCGCGACCAGCGCCACGAGCAGCAACGTCGCCACCCGACGCCCGCCGACCCGGGCGGTGAAGCGGTCACCGTGGTAGCTGGCGTCGGTCGGCACGACCCGACGGAACAGCCGGACGGCGAGGACACGGTCCGGGTCGACGTCCGGTTCCCCCCGTACGGCCAGCCGCCAGCCGGTCCAGATCAGGAACGCGCCGAGCACGAACCCGGCCCAGGCGAGCCGGGCCAGCAGCTCGGCCCCGGCGAGGACGAAGACCAGGCGAAAGGCGAGCGCGCCGACGACACCCCAGAACAGCACCTTGTGCTGGTAGCCCGCCGGCACCCGGAAATAGCCGAAGAGCAGGGCGAAGACGAAGACGTTGTCCACCGAGAGAGCTTTTTCCAGCAGATAGCCGGAGAAGTACGCGATGGCCGGGTCGCCGCCGAGCGCCCACCAGACCACCAACCCGAAGACAAGGCCCGCGCCGATCCAGATGGCGCTCCAGAGCAACGCCTCGCGCAGCTCGATGACGTGGTTGTCCCGGTGCGCCACCACGTCGATCGTCAGCAGCACGGCGAGCACACCGCCGACCGCCGCCCAGGCCCACAGCGGCACCGTGACCGTCGCCTCTGCCACCGGCGCCCCCCGCATCGACCACGGCGCACCGCCCGCTGCCCCCGCCGGCCGGCGCTCCCGAGCCTAGGCGAGCGGCTCACCCGCCGCCGTCGCTCCGGCGAAGTCGACACCCAGCGCGGTGCCACCAGGCCCAGCCGTCAGGGGTCCAAGGTCCCGGGCCGGTGCGGTCCGGTCGGCCCTGCCGCCCCGAGGGGCCGAGGGCGTCCACTGGAGGTGCCACCGGGAAGCGCGGTGCGAGGCTGAGAAGGGACGTGGACACCATGACCGCGACGATCGACCGGACCACCGCCGGGACCCCCGCTGCGGCGACCGACACCACCCGAGCAAAGGCCGCCCGGTACGTCCTGGCGGGCACCCGGATGGCGCTCGGCTGGATCTTCCTCTGGGCATTCCTCGACAAGCTGTTCGGCCTCGGCCACGAGACCGGGTCGAAGAACGCCTGGATCAACGGGGGCAGCCCCACCAAGGGTTTCCTCACCTTCGGGGTCGCCGGGCCGTTCAAGGACATCTACACGAACATCGCCGGCGCCGCCTGGGCGGACTGGCTGTTCATGATCGGCCTCGCCGGGATCGGCGTCGCGCTCCTGCTCGGTGTCGGCATGCGGGTCGCGGCCGTGGCCGGCGGACTGCTGCTGGTCCTGATGTGGACCGCCGTCCTGCCCCCGGAGAACAACCTCTTCATGGACGACCACCTGATCTACGCCGCGGTGCTGGCCGTCCTGGCGCTGGTCGACGCCGGCGACACCTGGGGCCTCGGGAAGGTGTGGGCGAAGCTGCCGATCGTCCGGCAGGCGCCCTGGCTCCGGTGAGCCTCTCCGACGCGGGCGTCACCCTCGGGGTGACGCCCGCGAACGTGCGGGCACGTCCGTGACGCGCGTGGGCCCGTGGCGAACCGGTGTCGATCACCAGCGTCGGTTCGCGGGTGTGGCGTACATCGGCCGTCGGCGATCCGGCAGGATCGACGGTGACCGGACACATCACCGCAACACGGCAGGAGATCCCGCATGAACCAGGCAGCAGGCGCCCGATCGGGCAAGCCCGAGGTGGGTCCGATCGAGGGTGCGCCGCCGGCCGACCTCGTGATCGAGGACATCACCGTCGGCGACGGCCCGCAGGCCGAGCCCGGCCAGTTGGTGAGCGTCCACTACGTCGGCGTGTCGCACTCCACCGGCGGCGAGTTCGACTCGTCGTGGAACCGGGGCGAGGCGTTCGAGTTCCCGCTCGGCGGCGGTCAGGTCATCGCCGGCTGGGACCAGGGCGTGGCCGGCATGCGCGTCGGCGGCCGGCGGCGTCTCACCATCCCGCCGCACCTAGGGTACGGCGACCGGGGCGCCGCTGGCGTCATCAAGCCGGGCGAGACGCTGATCTTCATCGTCGACCTGCTCGGCGTGCGCTGATCGACAGGTCGCGGGGGTCGTCCGGCTCGACGCCGGGCGGCCCCTGCGCACGTCAGACCCGGGCGACAGAAGGTCAGCGTCGCTCCGCAGCACCTCAGGGTCCCCCGCCCTCGACCGCGGCTGGCCAGTCAGACGGCCCCGCAGCGTCCCCGGCCCTCGATCGCGGCATTGTCCAGCCAGCGGGCCCCGCACCTCGGCATCGCAGCGGCCCCCGGGCCCCCGCCACGTCAGGGTCAGGCCGCCAACACCAGGTCACCGGGCGCGGCCGGCGGACGGCGGACGGGAACGACCAGGTCGGCCGGCATCTCACGACGGGCGGCCTCGACCACCCGGGCGGGCTCGAGGATCGGCACCACCCGGTGCAGGCCGGTGGCGCGCAACACGCGGGCCACCACCGGCGTCGGATCGACCACGACCAGCTCGCCGCCCCGCGCCCGGACACGCAGATGCGCGGCCAGCAGCGCCCGCACCCCGGCGGCGGAGAGCAACCGGAGCCCGGACAGATCGAGCTGGACGACCGGACGCGCCGGCGCGGACCACAGCGCGGACCGGAACGCGGCCACGGTGGCGATGTCGACCTCACCGGTCACCCGCACCTGGACCACCTGGTCACCCACGCTGACCTGCACGTCGATCCGGTCGCTGCGCTCTTCCATGCCCTGAAATCTAGCCCCCACCACCGACAGTTTCGCCCGTCCGGGGAGTGATTCCGGGTACGTCCAGGGTCATCCCCCAGGCCTCCCCCCATCCGTCCGAGGGTGGAGGTCAGGGGCCTCGGGGTCGGCCGAACGGCCAGGTGGCGCGCCGGATCCGGTACGACCCACATCGGCGTTGGAACTGGGCGGCGGGGTGCGGGTGCTCGCCGACCTGCCCGCGTACCCGGACAATCTCTGCGCCGTGGGCGACGGCACGTACTGGATCGCCCTGCCCAGCCCCCGCGTGCCCATCGCCGAACGGCTGCTGCCGCACCCCCGGCTGCGCCAGCTCGCCGCGCTGCTGCCCGACGCCATGCAGCCCCAGCCCCGCCGCTACGGGCTGGTCGCGCTCGTCGACGGCGAGGGCACGGTCCGTCGTACGCTGCACGGCCCGGCCGGGCACTACTCAATGATCACCGGGGTACGACAGCACGGCGACCACCTGTGGTTGGGCAGCCTGACCGGATCCGGCGTGGCCCGCGTACCCCTGGGGTGACGAGCCTGGCCCGCGCCCCACGCCGCCGGGCGGCGGCCGGCCCCGACGACGGGAGTCCCGCCCCCCGCGAAGCGAGCGGGCCGGCCCACCGCGTGGGTGGACCGGCCCGGAGGGCGGGTGTCAGCGGCCGCTGACCGAGGGCGCCGGTGCGGGCGACCCACCGGCGACCGCGCCCGGGTGCGCCGGGGCGACCGGCGCGGGCTTGAGCCCCGGAGGCACCGGTAGCGCGCTGCCCTTGACGAACTCGTCCCAGCTCACGTTCCACGCCGTCCAGCCGTTGCCGGGCTGCAACTCGACCTCGGTGCCCTTGACGGTGACCAGGTCGCCGACCTGGGTCACCCCCATCAGCCAGTCGGCGGCGGTGGCGGAGACGTTCGCGCAGCCGTGCGAGACGTTGGTGGAGCCCTGATCGCCCTCCGACCAGGGCGCCGAGTGGATGAACTCGCCGCCCCAGGTGAGCCGCTGGGCGTCGTCGACGTCGACCACGTAGCCGCCGTTCGGCTCACCCCGGGTGTCGAAGGTCGTCCGCTCGTGCTTCTCCATGATCACCATCTTGCCGCTGGAACTCGGCGTGCTCGGCTTGCCCAGGCTGACCGGGATCCGGCGGATCAGCTTGCCGTCGCGCAGCACCGACATCTGCTTCGTGGCGTTGTCGATCTCCAAGGAGACCTGCTTGCCGATCTTCGAGGTCGCGGTCCGCTCGGCGTCCCCCATCAACTTATTACCGATCGGCAGGCCCTGAAGGCCGGCCCGGACGCTGATCGTCGTCCCCGGTCGCCAGAAATCGGGTGCCCGGTAATAGACCTGACTCCCGTCGTCCAGCCACGACCAGGTGCCCGGCTGCGGCGGATTCGTCTTCACGAACAACCGGCGCTGCACATCCGCCCTGGCCTCTTTCGGAATTGCCGGGTCGAACGCCACCGTTACCGGCATGGCAGTACCGTACGTCCGGTTGCCGACGAAATAGAGCGTGCTGGTCACCTGCGGCTTCGTGGACGTGGCCATCGTGGTGAACGTGGTGGTCCGCGTGGTCGTCGCACCCGAGTCGCCGGTGGCCGTCACCTCCGCGGTGTACGTGCGCTTGGGTTGCAGCGGCGCGCTCGGAACCCAACCCGAGCCATCCTCACGCGGCTCCGCCTTGACCTGCGCGCCCTTGTCGTCGGTGAGTCGGACGGCGGTGACCCGTCCGCCCTTGACCACCGTGCCGACCTCGGCGCTGACCGGGATCTCGCGGGTCTTGTCGCCCGGCGTGACGGTGAGTTCCGGCGGCGCGGCGTGCCGCTTGGCCGGCCCGGCCGCCGGGTCCCGACCGATGGTGCACCCGCCCAACACGAGCGGTGCGGCCGCGACAGTTACCGCCAACAGCGTCAATCGCCGCCTAGACGTCATGTTCAGTCCCCCCGTTTTCGGCTTCCCTCGCTCATATTCTGGCCGCCTCGACAGGAGCATTCAGGGCATTCGGAGATAATCGCGAGCGCATTTATCGACGCATTTTCCGCCACTGAGCCACTTGCCGAGAAAGCGCACCACTGACGGTTGTGGGTGGTCTCCGACCGCCCGCATGCCCGCCGACCCACAACGTCCCGTCCGACCTAGCCGCCGCCACTCCCACACCTATCGCCCTAGGTGCACCACTGACGCAGCAAGCACAGGACCGGCCAGGCTGGGCGGGGCTGGGCCAGGTCGGGCCGGGCTGGGCCAGGCCTGGCCTGGCTGGGCTGGGGTGAGCTGGGCCGGGCCGGGCCTGTGCGGGGTGAGGCGTGCCGGCCCGGGCCTGGCTGGGCTGGGGTGAGGTGTGCCGGGCTCGGCTGGGCTGGGCTGGGGTGAGCTGGGGTGAGCTGGGCCGGGCCGGGCCAGGGCGGGCCGGGCCAGGGCGGGCCGGGCCAGGTAGGGCCGGGCCAGGTCGGGCCGGGCCAGGGCGGGCCGGGCCAGGGCGGGCTGGGCTGGGCTGGGCTGGGCTGGGCTGGGCTGGGCAAGATCCGCACAACTTCCCCGATGTTGCTGCCTCCGGGGTGCGGGAGGCAGCAAGATCCCCGATGTTGCGCGGATCTTGGCAGGCCCGCAACCCACGAGGAGCGGTAAAGCCAGCGCGAGGGACGACGGGCCACCCCGAACAGCTCAAGATCGCGCTCGATCCAGGATGTAGGGGCTTCGAGACGTCAACGAGGCCCCTACATCCTGGATCGAGCGCGATCACGTCGCCGACCAACATTCAGCCCACCCCGCCTCCACATGGCGACAGGCGCCCAACCCAGAGGCAAGCGCAGGCCGCAACACAAGACCAACCAGGGACAGGCGCGCGACAGCGGCCCGGGGTGGACACAACGCCGGGACCTCCGCGCCGATCTTGCACTTTCGGTTGCCGTTATAAGGGTGGATGCCCGGTGTGTCGCCGCAGAAAGTGCAAGATCGGCGCGGGCAGGGGCGGGCGGGGCGCGGGCGGGGGCGGGCGGGGCGCGGGCGGGGGCGGGCGGGGCGCGGGCGGGGGCGGGCGGGGCGCGGGCAGGGGCGGGCGGGGCGCGGGCGGGGCGCGCGCGGGGCGCGC